>CACJCN010000003.1 GCA_902591925.1 uncultured SAR86 cluster bacterium | reverse complement strand
TGACCAAATATAAAAGCATCCTCTAATGCTAAACATGCTCCCTGTCCCATAAATGGAACTATTGGATGAGCGGCATCACCAAGAAATGTTACATTTTTGTCAGAGAGTTTTTTAAGATTTGGTCTCAAATAAATACCCCACTTATAAATTCCGTCATTGTTGTTTATAGTCGGATATTTGTCTACTATTGAAGCGGGTAATTCCGACAACAAGTCATCAAGCAATCCTTCTTGTTTCCATGACTCATTTTCTTTATTTTTTGATTTCATTGCTGCAACAAAGCTCAATCTATGTTTATCAATGGGATATGTAACAATATGTTGATTAGGAGATAAATAAAAACAAATATCTTTTTGTTCAGATGGAAAAATTGTTCTCCAGACATAATATCCACTGTGTTGTGGATTAATAAAAGATTGTGATGACGTTCTTTGACAAATTGATTTGATACCATCACATGCTGCTATATGCAAAAAATCATATTTTTTGTTATTTGTAAAATAAATTTCTTTTTTGTTCAAACTAATACTTGATACTTCATGATCAAATATAACATTTCCCCCCATTGACAAATATTTACTAAATAAAACTTTATACAAGTTTTTTCTAGTGGCAGTTGAAACGTTTACAGGTATTTTTATAAGTTTCTTTTCATTTGAGAAAAAAGTTGCCTCAATAGGTTGTCTCGAAATCTCATTAAAAGACTCAAGAACTTCCAAATATTCAAGTACTTTTAATCCATTAGGAGAAATCGAAATACCTGCACCGTATTCGCTTATATTTTCATTTTTCTCAAAGATAACACATGGAATGTTATGCATTTTCAAGATATTACCCAATGCAAGGCCAGCAATACCCGCCCCAACTATTACAATATGATTTGAGTAGTCATTCATAGCAGTAAATTTAAGCCAAAAAAAAACAGAGCTTAGCTCTGTTTCTTCAATCGAGTTCCTCAGGGGTCTAAAGTGAGATTTTCTTTAGCTCCTTGGATTCTTTCTCTTGAATCCTTGGTGGATTTGCAAGCTATTTTTTATCATCGACTCTTGCAAATGCTTTCTCCCTTCGGGCTCTTCCTTCAACTTCTCTCTAGGTTTTCCGTCTGCAGTTGGTCACTAGTCGGTTGTTGTTGGTATGATTAATATTACTCTAACTAAATTAGTTGTCAACACTTTTTTTACAAAAAAATATAGTTTTTTTATTAGCCTAATAAAATAAAAAAAGGGAGTAAAAAAACTCCCTTAAATTAATGAGACAATATTTTAATCAGATCCTGAATAGTATAACCATTCAATTCTGTAAGTTGACTCAGGACCACATTTTGAGATTGCTCTAAACTCATCCCAATAACCATTTTCACGCATCATTTCTCTGTAAGAAGGAACTGATGTAATTATATCGGCTCTTTTTTTAGCACTATAATAATGACGCATAATCACAAAGTCATAACCTATATCTGCATCCAAGCCTCTATATGGTCTTAAATAATGCTCTCCATAACCAGCTCTATTTCCTAGCTCGATTTCACTAGCCTCAACTCTTGCATTTAGCTCAAGCAGTTTTGTCATAGTTCCACCGGTTTTAAATGTGCATTGTCTGAAATCTACAAAATTAAATCTGTCTCTTTCATCTTCAGGCACTCTGATACCTCTTGCGCGAACACCCATCATTGATATGCTCCTGCCAGTATCAACAGCTTGACCATCAAATTCACTGTTTTCTTCAGCCCATTTTGGATAATCATTCATGTAGGCGCCCCATTCTGTATACTGATCTTGACCAGTAGGCCACCAACCGTACTCTATGATGTTGTATTCAGTTTCTCCAGCCCAGATTGGAACAAAAAGTGCTCTTCCATATTTTAGATTATTTTCTTTTAAAAATTTTAAATACTCCATGTTTTGAGCTTTTACGTCTTCATATGTTTTACCCTCATTGATATTTCCAAAGAAGAATTCTGCTCTGTAGGTGTATTGCTCAGAGGTTTGAGCAAATACATTTCCTATAGAAAATAATAAAAATGATAAAATTAAAAATCTCATACTTTAATTCTTGACGGGAACTATACTGTAAGATCTTTCATTCTCACAAACTCCACCCAAATTTTGTAAAGCTTCATACTCTGGCATTTCACCAGCTTTGTCAGACCAAAAATTAGTCCAATTTTTACCATAATCAGATATTGAGGAAGTTGTAACTAATTGTACATAATCATAATCCCAGTTTGAGCTTGTTCCAGCGCCAGGGAAAATCATTTTTCTACCTGCAACGTCACCCAATTCCTTAGCAGCCTTAGCATAAGCAAAATAAGCTTTATATACATCTTCAGCAGAAACGTCCTCGCCAAGTTTGCAATCCATATAAACTGCATACGCAGCTTGACCATCCGGTGTCTCCGATACAGTTCGTTGCCATGTGTATATTACTTGATTTCCACTTTCAAGAATTGTGTTAAGTTCTGAAAGAAGCTTACCTCCATTATTAACCCAATAATCATTTCCGCCATAATGAGCTTCTGGATCTGGACTTATTCCAACCCATACAAAGTCATGCGGAAGCTCTCCCGAGTGATAGTATGGTACTAACATTGCTGAGCGATAATCTTTAAAAGCATCGCTTTCTTCGGCCCATTTTGTCCATTTTTCTGCCCATCTCATCATATCATCCATGTCCTTGCCTTCTTTAAAAGTACTCACATAATACTCTGCGACATTCGGCTCATAATAACCTTCATGATCATCTGCATAAGCAGAAAAACCAAAAGCTAAACATAAAATCAAAAATAATTTCATAAATTTCTCCCTATATATTTGATAATATTAATATAACATTAAGACAACAAAAAAATATTACAATTATGTATAAATTTTGTTTCTATTTTATCAAACCGTTTAGATCATATTTTGAAACAAAATTCCAAATTTCTCCAGAGGCATTGATGTTATAAGATTGAATGGTTGGCCAAGTATGGCCCATAGTTGGATGCAGTATTAATTTAACGCTTACATCATTTATGCAACTATTATAAGTCTCATAAGTAATAAGTGAGTAGTTATCATATTTAATAAAAGTCTCTGGGTAAGGATTACATGAATTAAAATTTATCCAATATTCAATAACGTCAGATATACTTTTTGAACCAGAGTTTCCTTCATAGGGAACGACGTAGTCTAACAATCCATGAATTTGTAAAACCGGCATTGGATGTCTTGTGTCACACTCGTCATATGTATTAGTTGTCATTGATCCAGTAACTGATGCAATTGCAGCAAATTTTTCACTTAAATTACAAGCAAGGTGATATCCCATATATCCTCCATTAGACATACCAGACGAATATATTCTTGATTGATCAATTTGAATTTTATCTTGAATTAAGTTAATTACTGTTTCAATGAATTCGATATCTTTAACAGTACTTTTAGAAGTCCATCCACCAACATTCCAATGAGCTGAAAGAGTTGGAGTCGTGGCTCCTTGTGGATAAACTACAACAAAATTATTTTCATCAGCTATCTGCATATAGTTTGTATAGTTCATATGCCTGCTTGCAGATGAACCATAACCATGAAAAGCAAAAAGAACTGGAATGCTTTGGTTAGAGTTTAAATTTTCAGGAGTATATATGTAATAAAAACGTTCACGATTATCATGCAATAAATCGCACTTTTTTAAGCCGACTTGATTCGTTGATATACAGTTCTCAACTGTTATAGATGGATTATTTTGAAGTCCATTATTGTCATCTATATTTGAAGCTGTTGAACTACCTCCGCCACAAGAAATAAGAGAAAATAATAAAATTATAAGAAGAACAATTTTCATAAATTAAATAATAATCTACAAGAGTTTTAAAAAAAAGGGAGCATAAAGCTCCCTCTAATAATAAAATTAGTTTAGTTATTATTATATGTTTTGACAGTTTGAATTATTGAAATATTTCTTATTTCTCTATTACCATCGACCTCTTTTGAGAACTCAGCAAATGAATCACTTGAATAGAGTGTTTCAGCAGACTGCATGGCTTCAGTCATACTTCCAGCGCTTGTATATGCATAATGTGTATAATAATTAACACTTCCACCCATCTGCGCTCTTAATCCATAACTTCCAGCAACATTTCCAGCTTCTTCTTGCGCTTTGGTTACTTTGGAGTAAGCCTTAGCATAAGAAGCTGCATCATTAACTTTCATTCTATAGATGGTATAAACCTGATTATTTTCTGCATCATAATTTCCACCACTTATCAGCTTCATGTTTAAAGATTGCTCAACAGGCTCAATTAAACTGGCTGTCTGTGCTAAATGAGCCTGAAATATTGGATCAGAAAACGACTCTGTTCCTTTACCAAGACTTTCAGTATCCTCATAGTTTAAGACAACGATATGAGTAGCATCATCATAACCATTGAAAACATATTGATGTAAATTTACGACAGCTGGAAATGATTTGCCCCAATCAGAATCCATTAATTCATCTAAGGCTTTAACATACTCAGATGGATTTGAAACAGTAAAAGAATAAGTTGCTATATACCCAGCAGCAAATAATGACTGCGTACTGACAAAAAATAAAGCTAAAAAACTATAAATAAATTTTTTCATATATCTCTCCTATTAATAATATTAATATAGCAAAGTTTTCCAGAGGAAATTTAATAATTATGTATATTTTTTAATTATAAAATTGGTGCGGTACGCCGGTCTCGAACCGGCGGCCTTCTGCTTGGCAAGCAGACGCTCTACCAACTGAGCTAGTACCGCATTTGGTGAATTAATATACTCTTTTAAAGATTCGCTTTCAATAAACCTTTTAGATATTAATTTAACTCTATTTTTTGAATATCATTCAAAATGCCAGTCTTATTTCTTTTTGAAAAAACAAATTTAGTAGGCTCAATATTCATAGGTAAAGTTATATCTAAATTTATCGAATTAACAAGACCTCCCATAACCTTACTGTCTTCGTAACCAATATGTGTAGCATTTGCGTAAAATGGATTTCCAACCCCAATACTATATAAGTATTTATTATCATCTCCAAAAACCTTTATTACATATGTATCATTTTCATCTGCAAATCTTAACTTTGTAAGTGTTCTTTTTTTTGGAAAGCCTTTAACCACTTTTTTAAGTACAAATTTATCTGGAGATCCTGCAAAAGAATATATTTTACCTATTTCATTTTCTTTAATAATCGGTTTATAAATTTTTTTATTTGCAATATCTTGAGCATCTAAAAAAGAAATCTGTAATAAAGAAAACATTATGAATAAAACAATCTGATTTTTTAAACTAATTACCATTTTTCCCAATTTATTCCCCATGTTCCTCCCATTGGACCATTCACGTATCCATAATCATATTGTGATCTATCAGAGGGATTTCTGCTCCAACGCTCAGTATCATAGCTGTACCACCAAAAATCACCATTAAATAGGCCTTCATAAAAGTCGTCCACATCTGTTACATCATCAGGTGCAGTTACAAAACCTGTTAAATCATCTACTCGCCATGTATAAACTTCAACTGAATTATCAAATGGTCTTTGAAACTGAACTGTGGTTTGGTTTTGTTTTGAACTATCTTCAATGCCATTAATATACCACTTTAGTCTTAATTTACTTGTGTCGTATGCAACATCTAATTCAATTTCAAATGAAGATCTTGAATTGGTGGTTTCATCAGTAATAAATCCGACTGAATCACCATCAACAAAACCTTGATTTTGAATTGAACCAATTGCAAAACCTTCTGCATTTACTTCACCGTACTGGTCAGTATTTGTTTCCATCACTGTCAAAAATTTTGGTCTATAGTTATCAAACTCACCATAATAATTTCCTTCAAATAAACCAACTTGATTACATTCAGGATTTCTTCCAGTTCTATTTCCATTGGCATCATAAATATTATATAAACAATCACAGGTGGAAATATCTACATCCTCACGAAGACCTACAGTTCCATCAGACCAGTTATAGCAAACTTTGAAATTTTTACCTGCAACATTTGTAACATCGTTAATATGATGCTTCCACTTTACTAATGATGGATCTGATTGTGTGGTTGTATTTACATTTCTGTCAGCAAAGGCACTAACATCTCTATCATCGTTTGAAAGATATTCATCTCCCATTTCTCCATGTGCATGCCCTAGTTCGTGCATCAAAACATAGGAAGTTCTACTGCCAATAGGTTGTATGTTTGTATTGCCTAAATTAACTCCTCTTCCATCGATAGTTGTTAAAACAGAAATGAGGGTATTATTTTCATATAAGTCATCAAAAACTCTGGTATTGATATCGCCCGATCCAATGCAATATACCCTCTCGTCCCAATCATAACAGCCCGTTTCAATTGATGCTAAAGATGTTCCATCAGGTATTACTGGTTCAGCAACGATAATATCAAAATAGCCTTGAAAAAAATCTGAAATCTCAGAATCATTTAGCCTATTAATTGAACTTAAAAGTGCTTCTCTAAATCTATCAACATCACTTTCACCATCTTCATTTATAACTTGATCTAATGAATCAGCAACAAACAAATAATCTGTTCTGCCTAATGATGAATCTCCTCCAACTAAATAATATAAATAGTAGTCTTTGTCTGTTGTTGAACCTGCATCAAATCCATCACTTTTATCATCATCTTGAGCAATAGTAACAATTCGTTTTTTTGCTATAAACCATGTCTCTAAATAGTCAGATGCTGTATCGATTCCATCTGAAACAATAATTTCAGCCCTCATTAGTCCAGCCGTTTCTAAATTTGAGAGATCAAAAGTTATCTCACCATTACCATCTGGTGTTGGTGAACTATCAACTTGATATGTTATTGGGATATTAATTCCTCCGATATTAGCAGAGTATGTTAGATCATCATTATTGTTATCGATATCTGATGCGTTGATCCTAAACTTTGGGCTTGCATCAAAAATTAAATTATTTTTACTATAATTTTCCTTTGAGTAAATCCCAATTGTTGGTGCATCATTAACCGGATTTATTGTAATGTTTACTGTACCCGTCTTTGTAATATTTTTTTCAACTGCAGTTACTGTATAGGTAAATGAATCTTGTCCAAAATAATTTTCATTTGGTATATATGTAACTGAAGCATCAGCACCTAGAGTTAAAATACCTTGTTCAGTAGTGCTCACAAGAGCATACTGGAAAGTTACTATTTCATTTGCAGATGCGGAAATTGATCCTGTAAAAGTTGTGTCTTCATTTACCGAAATTGAACCTGATGCTAGATTTAATGAGAAAGGTACAGCAGGTGAACCACCGCTACCACCTCCTCCACATGACGAGATCAAAATTAAAATTAATAAAACCCTTAAATGTCGCACTGCCTAATTATATATTAGTAAAAAAAAAGAGGGCAAAATATAGCCCTCTTTAATTTAATATATTACTAATTAAAAGCTTACTCTAAAACCAGCTTTAACAATTGGCCCATGATCTTGATATAAAAATGTCATTTCTTTATATCTAGAATAAAGTTCAACTTCTTCATCTGTAATGTTAATTGCTTCAAAGAAAAGTTGCGCGTTTTCAGAAACTATATAAGTTGTATTAAAGTCAACTTGAGCTCTCTCAACAACATATAAAGGATTATATTGATCAGAACCAGCATATGTTTCGCCTTTATAATTTACTGAAAGCCTTGTTCTCCATTTATCATCTTCATAGAAAACTGATAAATTAGCTGCATCACCAAACCCTGGAAGTGCAAACTGCTCACCAAGCGCCGCAGGATCTGCATCAGTATCTCCACCAACAAATGTTGCATTAGCTAGTACACCAAAATTGTTGTCAAAAAGATGTTGTATTGCAACCTCAAAACCATCCAAGGTTCCATCATATTTATTAACTGGTTGAGCTAAATTAAAAATATAAAAAGGATCATCTGAATTACCTATGAATATTGCATTTCCAGTATTTGGATCAGGAATACAATCTGTAGATCCATTACATCCAAATGAAAATCCAGTATTTACAAGCCAAGCCCAATCGTATGCATTAGACCACCCACAAGCCCAATAACCTTGAGGTGCAGTCCATTGACAAAGAGCATCATCATTTTCAGGCACAATCAATTCACCTCTTGGACCTCTAGTGACATCTCTTACACCATTGAAAGGACCACTATTAAGACCAGCACCATGATAATCTTTAATTTCTTTTCTAAAATAATTAAGTGCAAAATAACTGCCTTCAGCATAATAAAATTCATATGCCAAATCTAAATTTATTGACTCGTATGGTTGTAGATTTGGATTGCCTGTACCCAAAGTCAATGGATATCTTGGATCAAATGCTCCAACACTTACGGTTGAATCTAATTGCTCAAGGTCCGGTCTTGCAATAGTTTTACTTAATGACGTTCTTACAACAGTATCCTCATTTACATCAACTGAAACATTTATATTAGGTAATAAATAGTCAGAATCACCAATTCCTGTATAAACTGTCGGTTCAGTTATGACACCAACTTTATTTCCATAAACGAATGCTCCGAGACTCCAAGCAGTATTAGTTGGCACAGTAGTTGTTGCTGTAGAGGCTCTTTCTTCATCCTCATACCTTAATCCTATTTGTGCTCTAACTGGCATTCCATTCATTTCTGCATCAAAATTAAAGTTAACAAATATCGAATTAAGTTCTTCAGTAATTATTCCATTAGAATCTCTTTCACCAAAGCAACCATCAACAACTCCTCGTGTTGAAGTTCTGTTTCCATCGTAACCAACATTTGAACCCAATCCATTGGGGTTACCATCAGCATCAAAAGCATCATTTGCTAAACACTCTGCTGGCCAAGTATATGGAGTATTGCTGTTATTCCACCATGTTCCATCACCTGAAGAAAAATCTCCAACAAAACCAGCTGCACCAAACCAATATAAAGCATCAGCTTTTGATATGTTTAAATAATAAAATTGAGTTCCTGATCCAAGATAATCTGGAGCATTGACGGTTGTCCAAACATCATCTGGCATGAAAGCATATGTCATCATCACTGGATTACCATCAGCTATTTTTCCGTTGATAAGTTGATTAAACCACTTTTGATTAGAGAAAGTAGTATCCATCTGTGATACACCAAACTCAATGGACGATAACGATTCCATAAAAATTCCATCATTATTATCCCATGTACCAATTAATTGAAGTTGATTAAGATCACTATCTCTGTCTTGATAATTTAGGAATGCTTGTCTTGGACCCATATCACTTCCATCAAATTGAGTAACATTAATTGGAGTTCCTTGAAAACTTTTGTCCATCTCCCATGTAAGTGCACCAACCTGATTACTGAAGTCAAAAGATCTTGCTCTCAAATAACCTGAAGCCTCCTGAACAGGCCACCATCCCCAGCCTTGCCAAGCACCATTAGAAAACTGAAGAATATTATTTTGAGTTCCTCCTGGAGTTCCTTTAAATCCAGCTACAGAATCATGATAATCAAGTGTAAGATTTAAATTATCATTAATCTGATAATCAAAATTAATACCAATTGATTTATTATTATTTGAAGAATTTCCGTATTCAAAATCATTTTGAAAACTATCTCCGTCACCTGGTGCCTCAGCTGTACCACTAATGACAGCGCCTTTTTCGTTAATTGTCATTTGGGTTGTGTTCCAACCAGCAAAATATGAACCTGTTGTAATACCTGTAAAATCAAAACTTGTACTTGACGCAGTATAGTCAATTGTCATAACTAAACCATTTGACCACTCGTATTGAAATGCTGTTTGAAGATTGTCTCTTTCACTTTGATTATCTTTAAATTTATACGCAAGTGATTCTGGATAAAAATACACTCCGTCAGCTCTCTCATTTGATGAGGTTATGACAGCACTAGATGGAACAGTTCCACCTCTTACATCACTTGGCAACCAAGTAATCTCATTGGTACCTTCTTCTCTATTATGTCGTTCTTGATGAGATCCTGAAATTGAAAATCCCCATTTATTTCCTCCATATTCACCATTTGTAATATAAATAAAATCTAACTCAGGAGTAAAATCGTCTCCATTCACATTTTTTGAATGTTGATTCAATCTAAAGCTTACCGCGCCTCCATCATCTGCTCCAATTGGCTTGGCTGTAACCATATTAATAGTAGAACCAAGACCGCCTGTTGGCAGTACAGCATTTGCAGATTTATAGACTTCAACAGCAGCTACACCATGACCAGATATGTCTCCAAAATTGAAAGATCTTCCGCCACCGTATTGAGGGGGAACTGTTGGCATAGTTCTTCCATTTAAAGTTACCATGTTAAATTCAGGACCTAACCCTCTGACAGATACTTTAGTACCTTCATCATTTGACCTCTCAGTTGTAACACCGACTAATCTTGATAAAGCCTCAGCAAGGTTTCCATCTGGAAACTTACCTAAATCCTCAGCCGTTAATGCATCTACGACACCAACATTATTTCTTTTAATCTCAATGGCATCTTTAAGACTTGATTTAATTCCAGTTACAACAACCTCTTCAATATCATCTTCAGATTCATTATCTTGAGCAAAAATAACGAAAGATAATGGCAACATTAATAATAATGATAAAAAATACTTATTCACATTTACCCCCTAGGTATTTGGATACTTTACAATGATTAACATTAGACGTTTTCATCATATTAATGTCAAGATAAAAGATATATTTAATATTTATGTTTGAAGCAGTATATATATATATGAAAAACTTATATCTCGAGAAACTGGATTGTTTCATCACCAAAATCAGACCACCATTCCATGCCCATAAGATGAATTTTCTCAAGATTCTCATCTGAGCTGTCATCAAGCATTTTATTAACTTTACCAAGTGGAGAATTAATCCTTAAATAATTATTTTCAAAAAAACTGAATGCAATCTGGTTATGTATTTCTGAGTCTAACATCATTCCCATTATGTCATTTCTCAACCAACCAACACCTCCCCAGTTAGTTGAGTTTTCTCCTTCAATTTTTATTTTATTTTGTCCCGCGCCAATACTTAATATTTTTATATTTTTTGTATCAAGGATTTTTTTAGAATATTGATAACCTATTAAAGTAGGATTATTGGTGACAATACTTCCATCAATCATCCAAGAATCATCCTTCATTTTATATGAAGGGAAATACATTGGAGCAGCACTTGATGCTGCAATAGCATCCTTGAAAGTGACCTCTGGAGTATTATGAGAATCAAAAATTTTATGAGAGCGATTTTCAATATCATATGCATAACATAGGAATGGTTTGTTTGAATCTTTAATTGTACTATTTTTAAAAACTTCATCTAAAAGTTGAAGTCTTCCCTCACTCTCATATCTTGGTCTTGCTTGTATTAATGAAGCTTTATCCCAAAAAAAAGAACTTTTCATTATTTTATCCAAGTATCCTCTATCCCAATATCGCTTGATCTTATCTGCTGAAAATCCACCATATGCGAAGCATGCTGCATTAAATGCCCCTGCACTTGTTCCAATAAACATATCGAAAATATCTGAAATTTTTTTTCCAGTTTCTGCTTCAAACTTTTTTAAGAACACTAATGAGGCTATAGTCCTAACACCGCCGCCATCAAAACAAATTATTTTTTTTGAATTAAAATTAGGCAAATAATTAAAAAAATTAATCATTTACTATTTTTTTATCTAATAAAATTGCAGCTTCTTTTAGTCCACCTATATTTAAGACATCTTCATAACCAAGCTTAATTAGGATATCGGTTGCTTTTTGTGACCTATTACCACTCCTGCAATATAAATATATTTTTTTATCTTTTGTTATTTTTTCTTGAATTATTGAAATATTTTGCCATTGTATATTTGATGCGTTTTCAATATGTCCAGATTGGAACTCTTCCTTGGTTCTAACATCTATAATTAAATATTCATCTGAAATGATGCCTAAACTAAAAAATATTATAAAAATGTAAAATGCTTTCAATTTTTTCTATTTCCAGTCATTCAAGATCATATCTGATGCTTTTTCACCAATCATGATCGTTGGAGCATTAGTATTTCCTCCAATCAGGGTTGGCATTATTGAAGCATCAACAACTCTTAAACTCTCTATACCATGGACTTTTAAATTACTGTCAACAACCGACATATCATCAGACCCCATCTTGCAAGTGCCAACAGGATGATAAACTGTATCTGCTTCCTCTCTAATTGCTTGCTCTATTTCTCTATCATCGTCTATGTTAATTGGCCTTAAAGTATCCCCTGTATATTTTGAAAATGAATTTGAGTTCATAATTTTCATCATTTTTTTATATCCCTTTATCATGTCTTTCATGTCATCAGGATGGGATAAGAATTTTGGATCAATATTAGGATCATCAAATGGATCTGATGACTTTAGAGTAACCTCACCTCTTGATTTTGGTCTTAATAAACACATATGGCAACCTAATCCATGACCCCATAACTGAGTTCTGCCATGATCAACGACCATCGCAGGAAGAAAATGGAGTTGTATATCAGGTATTTGAATACCATCTTTTGATTTAATAAAACCGCCTGCTTCAGCAACAGTTGAAGTGAAAAGACCAACTTTTGCGAAAATATATTTTAAAATTTCTATTGGAAATTTGAACAAAATTGATTTAAGCGACATTCCAATTAATTCAATAGAGTCATATCTGTGCACGGTTAGATAGTCAATATGATCTTGTAAATTTTTACCAACACCTGGAAGTTCATGTAAGTGTTTTATCCCATGTTTATTAATCTCGTCTCTTGGGCCAACTCCTGATCTGAGCATGATTTGAGGAGATCCAAATGCTCCAGATGAAAGAATAACTTCTTTGTTTGCTTTTAAAATAAAGTAATTGCCATCTTTATCAATACATTCGACACCCACTGCTTTTTTATTCTCAATAACAATTTTGTTCACATTTGTATCAGTTAAGATAGTTAAGTTATCTCTATCCAAACAAGGAACTAAGTATGCTTTTGCAGCACTGCATCTTTTTCCATCCTTTTGTGTACATTGATAAAACCCAATACCTTCTTGTTCTTCTCCATTAAAATCTTCATTAAATCCAAAAATCTCAGATCCACTTTTAACAAAATCCTTGACAGGTTTATTTTCATGACGAATCTTTGATACATTTAGTGGACCGTCTTGACCATGATAATTATTATCAAACATTTCATTATGTTCAGCTTTTTTGAAGTAAGGAAGAATTTCTTCATATGACCAGCCTTCATTTCCTAATTGTGACCAGTGATCATAATCCCACTTGTGGCCTCTCACATATAACATTGCATTTATAGAGCTTGAGCCTCCTAAAGTTTTACCTCTTGGTTGAAAACCTTTTCTATGCTCCAGTGATTCTGCTTCAACTTTATGAGTCCCGCCAGCAGAATCAACAACTTCTTGCACTGGCTGAGCAACTAACTCTTTCTCAAATTCTTTTTGTGGCACAGTTTCATAATTCCAACTGACGGGATTATTCTTACCAAAAAACGCAAAACCAATTGGCACATGGATTCTAATGTCATTGTCTTTCGAGCCAGCCTCAATTAGGCACACATTATTTTTTGGATTTTCGCTTAATCTATTCGCTAGGACACATCCTGCAGATCCAGCGCCTAAAATAATAAAATCATAATTGTTCATTTATTTGTAATCAAAAAATTATTTAATTAGTTTAAGTTTTAGAATCATAGCTGTAAACTTTGTTTATTAAATTTTTATGAATACTTTTTATATATTAATTTCAATATGGGTTCTAATAGGTCTAATTACATTTGTATATTTATTCTTTGAGAGTGCTCCATATGGCCGTCACATAAAAGAAGGTTGGGGAGTTGAAATTTCAGCTAGACTTGGATGGATAGTAATGGAATCTCCATGTGTAATATTGATGTTGATTTATGGATTTATCGTCAGAGATCAGCTTCAAACTGTTCATACAATATTTCTTTTAATATGGCTGACGCATTATGTGCATAGAACATTTATCTATCCTTTCTTAATTTCGATGACAAATCCAAAAATGCCAATTTCAATTGCATGTTCAGCATTCTTTTTTAACATTGTTAATGTAAGTATTCAGGCTTTTGGGATTTTTTACTTTACTGAGTACTCTGAAAACTGGATTAATAGTCCAATTTTTCTTATTGGTTTGTTAATTTTTATAACTGGAATGTACATCAATATAAAGTCTGATTATATTATTGTTGATATGAAAAAAAATAAAGGTCCTGGTTATCATATTCCAGATAAATTTTTATATAAATATCTATCTGCTCCTAACTATTTTGGTGAAATAATTGAATGGATAGGTTGGGCGATTTTAACTTGGAGCATTTCTGGTGTTGTTTTCTTGATTTGGGTAATTGCAAATCTTTTTCCAAGAGCAATATCCCATCATAGATGGTATAAAAGTAAATTTGAAGATTACCCTAAAACTAGAAAAGCAATAATTCCTGGAATTATTTAATCAAACCCATATCTTTGATTTGATTTGCGATTTCTAATATAGAGTCCTCAGAAGGTCTTGGGTTCCATCCTAATATATCCTTGGCTTTTGTTGCCTTTACAACACTCCTTACTCTCCCTAAATACGGCACTGTAACTTTTAACTCTTTATTAAAGACTGCCAAGATCTTTGCTAGCCATACTGGAACTGAAAATGTAGGTGCTTTATCAAACCCATTTTTTCGAAGAAGATTTGCTATGTCTCTATACCACAAATCACTTTCTGCTAAAGCAAATCTTTCTCCGTTGCTTTCAGTATTTTCCATTGCCAATATATGCGCAGTTGCAACATCACGCACATCAACAAAACCAAATTGGAGTGGAATGGCGACTGGCATCTTTCCAGTTACAACCATCTCAATTGCAAAATTCGAAACTCCTAAGTCGCCAGATAAAGATGGACCAATTACAAGAGCTGGATTTATTACAGCAAATTCAAATGGATTATCTTCCTGATCAAGAAAATCCCAGGCAGCTTTTTCAGCTAGAGTTTTACTTTTAGCATAATTACTAATTTTGGGATTATCAGGATCGGACCAATCATTCTCATCATAATCAACTTTTTCAATACCTGTTTCAAAAATTGCAGCAACTGATGATGTTAAGACTACTTTTTTTACATTATGTTTTTTTGCAAACTTTAATGCACGCATTGCTCCTTCCACTGCAGGTTTTACAAAATAATCTTCAGTATGATTTTCAAGTGCGAGAGGTGAAGCAACATGAAGAACGTAATCACATCCCTCCATGCCTGCATCCCAACCGTCATCGCTAGTTAAATTAAAAGTAAATAGGTTCAGATTTTCTGTTGAAGTATTGGAGTTTTTTAATGCGTCTATTATTTCATTTTTTCTTTCTGGAGATCTTATTGATCCATTAACTGCATATCCCTTATCTAACAATTGTTGAACACAATGAAGGGCAATGTAGCCAGTTGCACCGGTAACTAAAACTTTTTCCATAATCAATGCTCCTAATTTCTATTAATTGTAAATTAATTTGACTTAGTTTTCTCTATTGCAGCAGCATAACTAATGATTGACATGTCATCCCATTTTCGACCAATCAGTGAAATTCCAACAGGAAATTCATTTAGTTCGAAATATGGGATTGTTATGTGTGGCATCCCATTATGTGCAGCATAACCACCACTACTAATTAATAAAGAATCTCTCATAGCTGGCCAGTCACCTCCTTGATAATTTATTTTCCAGGCAGGCCCTCTAGTTAATCCAATAAATGCATCTAAATTATATTTTTTAAGTAATTTAAGAGTTGCTTCATATGATTTTTTAATTTTGAATTTGGACCAAAGGTACTTTAAATAGCTTTTGCTATTAAGAGATTGATAAAAAATATCTTGACCAAAATATGGCATTACAGTTTCCTTATTGTTGTTATTAAAATTAACAATATCTTCTAAATTTTCCATAGCTGAGTCTGATTCTTGAAGATATTTTTCAAGATCAATCCTAAATTCATACAAAAGAATATAATACTCTGCTGATTCTGGGTATGTTCTATCATCATAAATATCAATAACCTCGCCTCCCAAAGAAGAAACAAGAATTCTAATTTCATTATGTAATTTAATTACATTTGCATCTTTATTGTCTGAATTAAGTAATCCAAACCTTTTTCCATCAAGTCTTTTGTTTTTTACTACACTTGAAAAATTAAATTCAAAATCATCTGGTATCAATAACGTTGCTTCATCATTAATGTCTTTTCCAGATATTGCCTCAAGCGTTTTTGCAACAATTTCAACATTTTTTCCCATTGGTCCTGCAGTATCCTGAGAAGATGAAATAGGAATAATTCCTGATCTGCTTACAAGACCTGTAGTTGGCTTCATTCCAACTATTCCATTTATTGAGGATGGACAGGAAATAGATCCATTTGTTTCTGTACCAATTGCAATATCAACCAATCCTTGAGCTACAGCAACTGCTGAACCTGAACTAGACCCACAAGGATTATATTCATCACTTAAAAAATGTTTGGTTTGGCCACCAAAACTTGACCAACCACTAACGGAATTTTCAGACCTAAAATTTGCCCACTCTGATAGATTAGCCTTTCCAAATATAAAATAATTTGCTTGAATTAATTTATTAACAACAAATGCATTTTTTTCAGCAATATTATCCGATAAAGCTAAAGACCCAGCTGAGGTTACTTTACCTTTAATATCAATATTATCTTTAATGACAATGTCTACCAACTCTCGATCATATGTTTTGTTATAAGTTTCGATGAGTGAATTTTTTTGGTCATTGGTAAATGCAAAAAATGAAATTAATAACAAAAATGAAAATAAGAAATACTTTCTTAGCATTAAGTTACTCTTTTTCAAGAGCTTCTTTCACGCTAGGGTGAATTATTTCACCACCTTTAATATTTAAGCCATTTCTTATGTGCTTGTTAGTCTCGAGAGTACTTTGAACTCCTTTTTGTGCAAGCTCTTTTATGTATGGAAGAGTTACACTATTGAGTGCCTCCGTAGCAGTCAATGGAACTGCTCCAGGCATATTTGTTACGCAATAATGAACAATATCATCTTCAACAAATATTGGATCATCATGTGTCGTTGGTTTACTTGTTTCAAAACAGCCTCCTTGATCAATAGAAACATCTACCATCACTGTGCCTGGTTTCATACTCATCAACATATCTTTTTTAACTACTTTTGGGGCTTCTTTGCCAACAACATAAACACTTCCTATAACAAGGTCAGATTCATTTATTGAAGATTGAATAGAATCCTCAGTTGATAAAATATATTGAATATTATTTGTTCCAAATCTTGACATTAGGTCGTCTAATTTTGACTGGGATGAATCTAGAACTTTTACAAATGCTCTGTTATTTATTGCTTTAATAATGGATTGAGTTCCAGCTACACCAGCTCCAATAACAGTAACATTTCTCGGATTCATATTTTCCATTTCACCCAACAAGATACCCTTACCTTTATATGGTTTTAGCAAATGATACGAACCAACTATGAAAGCTAGTTGGCCAGCAATAGTGCTCATTGGAGCAAGGAGCGGCATAGAGCCTTCATCTGAAGTTACAGTCTCATATGCAATACCTGTCACACCGGTGTCTATTAATTTTTTTGCATTTGCGGGATCACCAGCAAGATGTAGATAGGCAAATAGAGTTAAATCATCTCTAAGAAATCCATATTCATCTGGAATCGGTTCTTTAACTTTCACTATCATTTCTGAGGACTGATACACCTCTTCTGCTGATTGAATTAACTTTGCACCAGCATTTAAATACTGATCATCAAAATATCCAATTCCAGCTCCAGCATTTTTTTGAAAGATAATCTTATGTCCAGAATCTACCAAACATTTTACTGAATTTGGAGTCAAGCCGACTCTACATTCGTTGTTTTTAACTTCTTTTGGAACACCAATAATCATAGTATGTAAAATGTACCACAAAAAAAAGAAGCTGCCTAAGGCAGCTTCTTTTAAAATATTTACTTAATTTCTTTTTGTAAAGTCCGGCATAAAGTCTTTTGCACTGCTGTTATAAAAAGTCCAACTATGATAGACATCTGGAACCTCTGCACAGCTTGCAAATTCGCTAAACAATGGAAACATTTCATCTCTTACATCTTTTTCAAAAGAACTTGCTGCTTTATCCATTGAATCTTTGCTATCAGTAAAATTTGCCCACATGAAGTCAATGTTAGCATCTACATGAGAGCCATTGGGATTCTTATGAGCAAAATAATTTCCAAAAGAGTAGTTTGTATCACTATAATCAGAATTACCAACTGCATTTACAAACCCAGGTAAAAATTCTTCTGCGTCATTTCTTCCTGCGCCGTCGATATAATTACATCCGTAATATTCACTATAAAAATAACCACTTTCATTAGTGCTCCCATATGTGCCAGGTGCAATTGGATAATCAGCATCAAATGAATTTCTGCCAGGTCCATCGCAAACCATTACATTTGAATATTCCTCTGCCCAAGCTTGACCATCTTCATTTTGAGACCATGCTTCCCATTCAGCATCAGCTTCTTCTTTAGAACTCCAATTTAGTTCCCACCATAAAGTATCTCCAGTGGAGTTTGTATCCGCTGCAGGAACATATCCCCAAGCACCATATAAAGATTCTGCTGTAATTAATTTTTGCCAATCACCAATCATCTTCATTGCATTCTCTGCATTAAAATCAGGTCCAGCTGAACATGCCATAAATTCAGCATATGCTTTACCGCCGCCAGCACTATCTGATGATGACTCAATAGACATTTCATTTGAACAGCTTGCAATAAATAAAGCTCCAATCACACTAGCAAATACTAGTTTATTTTTATTTAACATATTTTTCTCCTCTGTATATGTTTCTTATGATTCCACATGAAACAATTTTGTATATATTTTCCATGTATCATCTTTTTTTAAAAAAGAGAATGAATCAATAAATATCATTCCCAAGTATGCCTCTCTTATTTGAACAATTGCTGTATCACCAACAATCTCACAAGAAATTATTTCAAGAAATTCTTCATCGCCCTTTTCTTTTGGTGAAGGTTGTTGAGCTGAAACAAATTCTGAAAACTCGTCTAAATTCATTTCATGAAGTCCATCAGGTAAATATCCTGAAATCATTGCATTGTTATCAAAAGCCTCTTTAATTTTTTCTGAATCAGATTCACAGCATCCTGCATAATAAACATTAATACATTTTTCAATTTGTTCTTTATTGGTCATTATTTCTTCTTCCTTTGAAACCCATTCATTAAAGTCCTATGGTCATTTGTGTAGGCTTCCATGGCATTTTTTAGGTCATCATTTGTATCACCAAGAACTTGGAAGCTTTTCACAATAAAAGTTTCAAGAAATTTATCTCTGTGAGGCGCTTCTGCAAAAGCATTCATATGGAAAATAGCATCCTCATTTGAATGATAAACCTCCATCAAAGAAACATTTTTTTTATCCTCTGAAATCCAATATTTGTAATACATTGTTTTAGGCTCTGTTTCATTAACAGCAGTCACTAAATAATCTACAAATTGTTCAACACCATCTGATTTTCCATCAGCGATTTCCAAATCCAAATAAAAAATTATTGGATTCTTTTCATGATGCATGCCAAATAGTAAACCTGGCAATATTAAAACAGACAAAAATAAATTTTTCATATCGAACTCCTCTAATTATAAGATACTACTATATTTTATAAATTTCGATATTTTTATGTTTAAAATATAGCAATATTTTTATATAACTTTTAAATAATGAGTAAAGCAAAAAATTTAATCCATAAATGGCACGAAGTTATTGAAAGTGATGATCTTAAAATGCTAGATGAAATTATTGCTGATAACGCTGTATTTTCATCACCTGTTGTCTTTAAGCCAATGCAAGGCAAAGAAATCACTATGATGTATCTCCATGCAGCAGGTCAATCTTTTAATATGGAAAAGTTTAAATATACAAAAGAAATTCATGATGATATGAATTCTGTATTAGAGTTTGAAACATATATAGATGACATCTCAGTAAATGGTGTTGATATGATTGAGTGGAATGAAGACGGCAAGATAAGCAACTTCAAAGTCATGATTAGACCATTCAAAGCAGTTCAAAAGGTTCAAGAAAAAATGATAGAGGCTTTAGAGAGTCTTAATTAGCTTTTATCTTTGGGTCTTGATTCATTAACAACTAGTTCTCTTCCGTCAACTTCAGTTCCGTTTAGTGCTTCGATAGCAGCTTCTGCTCCATCGCTCATTTCAACAAATCCAAAGCCTCTTGAACGACCAGTTGCTCTGTCTGTAATAATTTTTGCAGAATCAACTGTACCGTATTCGGCAAAAACATTTTCTAGATCTTGGTCTGTTAATCCCCAAGATATATTTCCGACATATATATTCATTTATAATCCTAAGTGAGAAATAGAAATCTTACATTAAATATAGAGATAATAGTAAAAAAATTTAACTTAATTTACGTATCCGAAATAAACAAATATTGACCATAGAGAAAAGTAAATTATTGCACCGACTGATAATCCAATAATTAAAGTGGATATTTTTGTAAATAATTTGTTCATCCACTTATAGTATCAAAAGTTATACTATGAAACTATGAAGATCGATTGGATATTAATTGGGTGGATTATTGACATGATTTTAAATGGAATTGTGTGGCTTATTATAGTTGCACTTGCTATTCCGCTAATTGATAAGACTGACAAATGGACAAGAAAAGCTGTTAAATTAATGGGCAGTGTTGATGATTTTATAAGAAAAGTTTTAGAAGATCTCTTTGATCTGATTGAAAAAAAGAATTTACAAATTCTGGCAGCTTTTGTATTAATGATTATTTTAGGTGTTCTTGCTCAAATAGGCTTAATACCAAAATTAATAACTTGATCAGTTCATTTTAGAAAAAAATTATTTCCAAGTCCCGTATTCACTTCTTTCTTTTCTTCTCAGTCCAAAAGGACCAGCAATAAAAATTGTAATGGGCTTAATGCCAGGCTCTAAGTCAACTCGGTGTAAATTGTCAGCACTTCTAAAACCTATATAAAATTTTCCACGCCATTTTCTTTCTTTTTTAATGTTTGTCTCCCAGTAGCCGCCACTAAGAATAATTGTAATATATGGACAAGGATGATTATGCAGTCCAATTCCGTGGTCATTATCTATAATATGATTAATAAATATATTGAAAGGAAACCATTTTGGTCTTTTTCTAAACAGCAAATAATACCTGTCAGTCCATGGTTTTGCTAAATGATATTCTGGGTGTGAAGGACCTCTGTCCATTACAACTCTTTTTCGTCCTAATTTCTCTAAAATCTTCAGAAAAAACATATAAATAATAATGCCATAGCAGTTTGTCAAAATAAAATACATTGTTTAGGATAAGTATTGTGAATAATTGGGTTAGTTGGGTTATCTTTGGTTGCTTAGCAATATATATTTTTATATATGTAGTTAAACTGGCATACAGCTAGCTATTGATGATCACAAAGAACATCGGTACTTCTATCTTTCGGCTCTAATGAATTAATCTTCCATCCTTCAGAAGTATTGATATAAACATAATGTGTCCTGCCTTCGAAAAGCAATTTATCATTGTTATCGTATCTAGAGTAATCAGCGCATAATAAATAAGTATCATCTTTAACATCAGTTACGCTAATATTATCTATCACGCTGTATGCGTAACCTTCTTGTATATTGGCTTTGAGGTCTTTAAAAAAAAGAATTACATCTTCATTTGTTTCCGCAATGTCATTAAATGATTTTAAATCAACTGGGGTATCAAAATAACTAGCAATACTTTCAAAATCATTGGCAATAAAATCATCTACATAGAGTCGATATAATTTTTGTATTTCAAATCTATTTAAATCGTCTTCATTATTTACAGAACAGCTTACTGCAAAAAAGACACAACAAATCATCATCAACTTTTTCATAACATCTCTTATTAATAGATAATTTAGATAAATAATGCCAGGCTAGCTTGTAAAGATAAATTATATATTTTATGTATATTGTCTATAGCTAATTAAAACTCCAAAACCTCACAACATTCTTAACCACTAGATAAAAAAAGCCCACTAATGTGGGCTTAATAGTAAATTGGCATCCCGTAGGGGAGTCGAACCCCTGTTGCCGGGATGAAAACCCGGTGTCCTAGGCCTCTAGACGAACGGGACAGGATAAAAAGTGTATTATATGAAATCAAATAAGATTATCAAATCAAAATTATTTAATTTTTTTCTTAATTCCGGACAAAAAACCCCTCATAAAACTTGCTTCCATTTCATCAGGCTGAAGCCTTGTAAACATCCTTTTAATTCGAGAAATAATTTTCTTGGGATTGTCTGGATCTATAACGTCAATATCTACAGCAGTTTCAATGAAGTGATCAATTAATCGTTGTAATTGATCAGAATTAACTTCAGGATAATCTCTCCATTCTTTGTTTTTGTCGTCAGAAGATGCTTTTAGAATTTCGTAACAAATAATTTGTGCAGACATTGCTAGATTAAGAACTGGATATTCTGGATTTGCAGGAATCTCAATGAGTTTGTTAGCAAGTTCCAATTCTTCATTAGTAAGACCCCTATCCTCTTTTCCAAAAATTATTGAAACTTCTTTCTTTGAATTAACTTCATCACAAATATTATTTGCAGCTTGCTCTGCATTCATTATCGGCCATTGGATAGATCTATCTCTAGCAGATGTTGCATAAACAAAGGTGCTATCTTTGATAGCATCTTTTATGGAATCAAAAATAGTTGCATTTTCAAGAACATCAGTGGCATTACCAGCAAGAGCAGTTGACTCACCAGAAGGAAAAACCCTTGGGTTTACAAGTGATAATCTTTGTAATCCCATCGTCTTCATTGCTCTAGCAACAGAGCCAATATTTCCAGGATGGATAGTATCAATTAAAACTATGTTTATTAAATTTGTTTCCAAAGTCATACAACTATTATCCTCATTTCTATTACAATAGCGACATGTCAAAACAAGCTTTGTTAAATATAAATCTTTTGGCTGCCCGTAAAGGAGCAGCAGAGTTAGAATTTGCTGTAAAAAAAGTACACAGTTTAGATTCATCTAAAGGGACTCCAGATGGATATTTAAAAGCAATAGAAAAAAGAGTAGAAGAATTAGTATTTGAGGAAGTCATGAAATTTCAAAAAGAAGATAATTTTTTAAGTATTCACAAAGGACACATTATTAATAATTCAAATATTACTTGGGTGCTAAAGCCAATTGATGGAGTTGAAAATTTTATAAATGGTTATCCACACTTTTCGATTTCTTTATGCTCAATGACTGATAATGAAATAACAACAGCTGTAGTCATAGATCCTATTAGAAGAGAAGAATTTTCAGCATCTCTAGGTGGTGGTGCAGATTTAAACAATAATAAAATTCGAGCAAGCAAACAAAATTCATTAGACAATGCGATGCTGTCTTTTAAGAAATCTAATAAAAATGATGAATTCAATTTTGAAAATGCTTACAAAGAACTTGCTAACCAAAATTTAAATATGCGTGAAAGCGGATGTCTTTCTCTTGATCTCTCATACGTTGGCGCTGGAAGATTGGATGGAGTCTGGGGTTATGACATCAGTCTTATCGATTTTGCCGCAGGAGGTTTAATTGCTCAAGAAGGAGGTGCTTTGGCTAGCAATTTCAATGGAAACCCAAAGTTTTTAATGGAAAATAATATTATCTCTACAACATCAAAGATATATAAATCTGTTCTTAAATCAATAAAATCAAATTTTACAAATTAAGGCATTTCATCAAAGTCTGCACCTTCGGGTTCAGGAATTGCTAAATCATCTTGAGTTAATGTTAGAGACATTAACATATTTGCAACAACATATATCGAAGAGTATGTACCTATAACAACCCCAATTATAAGAGCCAAACTAAAGCCTTTTATTAATTCTCCACCAAAAATAAACAATGCAAATAATACAAGTAATGTAGTAAAAGATGTTACGAGGGTTCTTCCAAGCATTTGGTTAAGCGATAAATCAATCAAGTCCATAGGCTCCAAAACTCTCTCGGTTCTAAAATTTTCTCTAATTCTGTCGGATACAACAATGGTGTCGTTAAGAGAATAACCTATTACTGCAAGCAGAGCTGCAAGAACTGTTAGATCAAAATCCCATGAAAATACTGAAAATATACCTAGAATTATAACTACGTCATGTGCTAAAGCAGTCACAGCACCAAGTGCAAACTTATATTGGAATCTAAAAGCAACATACATCAGTATCATGAATAAAGCCACTATCATTCCAAGACCACCCTGATCTCTTAATTCGTCACCAACTTGAGGACCAACAAATTCAACTCTTTTGAGTTCAATGGGAATTTCTTGATTATTTAAGATATTGAAAATACTCTCTCCAATAGAGCTATTACCGCTCTGATCAGCAACTTTAATTAATACGTCTAAATTGGTTCCAAAATTTACAACTTGTGAATCGGGATATCCATTTGTATCAAGTTCATTTCTTATTGATTCAAGTGAAACTGGAGTTTCATAAGATACCTCGATTAAGGTTCCTCCGCTGAAATCTAGACCTAAACTTAAACCTCTCAAACCTAATGATACGCATGATATAAGAAATAAAGTTATTGAAATGAGTCCAGCTATTTTTCTAAACTTCATAAATTTAAATCTAATATCCATTATATTTTTAGTTCCTGAATATTTTTATTACCGTATACAAGATTAACCATTGCTCTAGTACACATAATTGCTGTAAACATAGAAGTAATAATCCCAATAGATAAGGTAATTGCAAATCCTTTTACAGGACCAGTCCCTATGATGTATAAAATAAGCGCTGTAATTAATGTAGTAACATTCGCATCAAAGATGGTTACAAAAGCCCTTGAAAAACCATCTCTAATTGCTGATTGTGGATCTTTCTCTTTTAATTCCTCACGTATACGCGAAAATATCAAAACATTCGCATCCACTGCCATACCAACAGTTAAAACAATACCTGCCATACCTGGTAAAGTTAATGAAGCGCCTAAAAGAGACATTACTCCAGTTATTAAAACCAAGTTTAGTATTAATGAAATATTTGCAGCAATGCCAAATACTCTGTAATAAAAAATCATAAAAAGAACAACTAACGCAAAACCAATAACAATAGATTTCATTCCTAATTCAATATTTTCTTTACCTAAACTTGGTCCAACAGTTCTTTCCTCAACAAATTTCATTGGAGCTGCAAGTGCGCCTGCTCTGAGTAATAAAGCTAATTCACTTGCTTCAGCTGGGGAACCTACACCAGTAATTCTAAAGCTTGTTCCTAAAACAGCCTGAACAGTTGCAAGACTTATTATATTTTTTTCAATATAAGAAGTTTGTTCGATAACAGATTCACCCAAGGCATTAGTTACTAATTCTGATTTAGTTTTTTGTTCCACAAACAGGACACCTAAACGTCTTCCTATATTTCCTGATGTTGCCTTTTGCATTGCACGGCCACCTTCCATATCAAGAGTTATGTTTACCTGTGCAAATCCGTTTTCATCAAATCCTGTATTTGCATTTGTTACTTTTTCACCAGCTACTATCACAGCTTTTTCAAGAAAAGCTGATTGAAATTCATTTTCTTTAAAAGAAAATTCTTCTTTTCTAAGTGGCGATGTCCTGGCATTTGCTTCCATCCTAAACTCAAGGTTAGCTGTTTTACCGATAATTTTTTTTGCAGCTGTAGGGTCTTGAACACCCGGAAGTTGAACGACAATTCTATTTCCGCCTTGTCTTTGAACTATTGGTTCAGATACTCCCAGTTCATTTACTCTATTTCTAAGAGTAATAAGGTTTTGACCAACTGCATAGTCTCTAATTTCCCTAAGTGCGATATCTGAATACTCAAGCAAAAGAACATCAGTACTTGGCCTTTCACTAATTATGTATTGAACTCCATTCAAGACAGGACTGTCGTCTCTAAACCTTTTTAAAGCCTTGTTATAGCTTTGATTATCTGAAAATTCAAAATATAGTTTTAAGTCTTTTATGGATGACTTATCAAATTTAATTCTTTCATCTTTAAAAACATTTCTATAATTTTCTAACAAAAGTTCAAGCCTTCCCTCTTGAGCTGTATCGATATCAACCTCTAACAAAAAATGAACTCCACCAGATAAATCTAAACCTAATTTGACTGGATTTGCACCAATGTCCTTTAACCATTGTGGTGTTGATGGCTCTAGAAAAAGAGCAATAATTACTCTATCAAGTAAAGCATTTTGTAAAATTGTCTTTGAGCTTAACTGAGTTTCAACATCTTTGAACTTTATAACAATTTTATTATCTCGAAGAAAAATTTCGTCGTAAACTGTCTTTGAGTCTTCAAGTATATTTTCTAAATCATCAAGCAATGCCTGATCAGCGGATAATCCAGAGTCAGTATACGCAACTTGAATCGAAGGTTGTGTAGGATATATATTTGGTAATGCGTATAGGAATCCAATTACCAACACAGATAATATAAGTAAGTACTGGTATATTGAAAATTTATTCACTTTTCTACTTAATAGATTCTATAGTTCCCTTAGGTAAGATGTTTGCAATAGCAGATCTTTGAAGCTTAAATACCACATTTTCGCTCACTTCTAGAGATATGTATTCTCCTTTGATGGCCTTAACTTTGCCAATTATTCCACTTGCAGCGATCACTTCAGTTCCGACCTCTAGCTTTGAAAGCATTTCATTAATTTCTTTATTTCTTTTATTTTGAGGTCTAATTATTACTATATACATGAATAGTAATAAAAATCCTAAAAATAGTAATGGTGATAAAAGTGATGGTGAAGCGCCTTCCATAATTAATCCTATATTGGCCCCTTGGGCATATCTAAATTTCGTTTATTATAGAAGTCTTTTAAGAACTTCGCGAATAAATTATTTTTTATTGCATATCTAATATCTCTCATCAAAGATTGGTAATAATAAATATTATGATATGTTGCTAACATAGATCCAAGCATCTCGTTTGTCCTATGTAAATGATTTAGATAGGCCCTGCTGTAATTTTGAGATACTTTAGAATCACAATTTTTATCTATTGGTTCATCACTATCTTTATATTCTGCATTTCTGATATTTATTACTCCTTCTGAGGTAAAAAGTTGGCCATTTCTTGCATTTCTTGTTGGGAGGACACAATCAAACATATCGATTCCATATCTCACTGCTTCGACTATATCTTCTGGCGTACCGACGCCCATTAGGTATCTTGGTTTATCCTTTGGTAATTTATCAGACATAAACTCTAAGATTTCAGTTTTCTCTTGTTTTGATTCTCCAACACTCAAACCCCCCAATGCTATTCCATCAAAATCAATATCCATTAGTTGATTCAATGACTCCTCCCTCAAATCTTTATACATGCCTCCCTGAACAATCCCAAATAATGCTGATTTAGATTTATGCGCTGCTTTACATCTCTTTGCCCATCTCATAGAAAGTTCCATTGATTTTTTTGCTTGTTCAAAACTAGTTGGATAATCAGTACATTCGTCAAATACCATAATAATATCTGAGCCGAGATCCTCCTGAATCATGATTGAATCTTCGGGTCTCATAAAAATTTTTTTACCATCGTATGGTGAGCTAAACTTAACGCCATCTTCAGAAATTTCAGCTAAATCACCAAGGCTCCATACTTGAAATCCTCCTGAGTCAGTAAGAATTGGTTTTTCCCAATTAATAAATTTATGAAGTCCACCTAAATTCTTGATTAAGTTGTCGCCAGGCCTGAGCATAAGATGAAAAGTGTTTCCAAGAATTATCTCTGAACCTGTTTCATTTAAGTCTTCTACAGTCAAACCTTTTACAGTTGCATTTGTTCCAACTGGCATAAATGCTGGTGTATTAATTTTGCCTCTTGATAGTTGTATTTCAGATACTCTTGCAAAATTAGATGTATTTTTAGTTTTAAGCTTCATTTTTTTTTAAAAGCATAGCATCACCATAAGATAAGAACCTATATTTTTCTCGAACTGCAACATCGTATATTTTTTTTGTATTTTCAAAACCTATAAATGCAGAAACTAACATTAGTAAAGATGATTTAGGTAAATGAAAATTTGTAATTAGCATATCTACTGCCTTAAATTCAAAGCCTGGATAAATAAACAAATCTGTAAAATCTTTATATCCTTTTTCTTCTATGAATGCAGTTTCTAAGGCTCTAAGAGTTGTTGTTCCAACAGCAAAGATCTTATTCCCCTTCTTTTTAGCTTCTTTAACTTTATTTACAATCTCATCACTCACTTCGACAAACTCTTTATGAATCTTATGATCTTTGATATTTTCAGTTTTTACAGGTTGAAATGTGCCTGCTCCAACACTCAAATTAATTGAAATAGTCTCAACACCAATATTATTTATTTTTTGCAGTAACTCATTATCAAAATGTAAGCCAGCTGTTGGAGCAGCAACTGAATTTTGAAAATCTTTATTTTCATAAACAGTCGCGTATCTTTCTTTATCTATTTCTTCATCATTTCTCTTGATGTAGGGAGGTAATGGAACATGTCCAATATCGTTAAAAATATCGGATGGAGATTGAGCAAACTCAACAATAAAAAAATTATCTTTTCGACCAATGCATTTTGCCTCATACTGATCAAAAAAAATTATAGTTCCAGTTATGGGAGGATTTCCAGACCGAATTTGAACTAAAGCTTTATTATCATCTAACTCTCTTTCAAGCATGAGCTCAACCGAACCACCAGAGTCTTTATTTCCATAAATTCTTGCCGGTATTACTGAAGTATTATTATTAATAAGTAAATCTCCTTCATGAAAATAATTTGTTATATCCTGAAATATTCTATGTTCAATTTCATTTAGTCTAACTAAAAGACGGCTTGAACTTCTAGAATCAATTGGATAATGAGCAATTAGCTCATCTGGCAACTCATAATCGAAATCAGATGTTTTCATGTTGGCTGATTTTAAAATAGATAATACTTGGCTACAATGCTTCTCGAGCCCCATTGGCGGAATTGGTAGACGCGCGCGATTCAAAATCGCGTTCCTTCGGGAGTATCTGTTCGACTCAGATATGGGGCACCAATCTATTAGTTACAAATTAAATCAAAAATATATCAATTAGTAGTAAAACTACAAAATATATATATAAAAAATACCGAAAAAACAACAAAAAATATAAATTTGACTTTATTTATATTTTTTTTGTTTAATACACTACATCAAGTCGCTTTGCCATAAATTTGGTCAGTTTGGGCACAAACTTTTCTTACACTTTATGGACGCCCGATTAATTAACAACAGGAGAACATATGATATCTTTAAACAGGGTAATTTTTTTATTTAGTCTTTTTGTAATAGCCTCTTGCGGTGGCGGTGGAGGCGGTGGCGGCGGCGGCGGCGACGGCTACGGAGGCAGCTCAGGTAACATGAATGGAGCCCCCAATATTACAAATTCATCATTTGATATTTCTGTACAAGAAAATCAAACTACTGCTTTTACAGTTACTGCATCTGACCCTGATGGTGACACAATAACTTTCTCATTATCTGGCACAGATGCCTCACTTTTGAGTATTACTTCAAGTGGTGTCGTTACTTTTAATTCAGCTCCAGATTATGAAGCACCTAATGATGCAAACACCGACCGAATCTATGAAATATCAGTAACTGTGTCCGATGGATCACTTACAGATTCTGAAGACTTTAGAATTACAATAACTAATGATACATCTGATGATGTTACGTCTACAGGATATGATGGCACCATCTTAGTAATGGGGCCCATTCAAGGAGCATCAGTATGTATTGAAGTAAACTCTGGGACATGTGATGGAGCACAATTTACTGCAACTTCTGCACAAGATGGAACATTTTCAATAACAGTTGACTCAGGCACTTCTGGAGTAATCCGAAGTGAAGGTGGATTTGACCCTGTTACAAATCTTCAATTTATGGATTCTGAAAGTCTTGCTTTGAGTCAACCTGTTACTGATCAAAATTTTGTTGTTACCCCACTAAGCACAATGCTTAATGAATATAACAGCACAGATTACGAAACTTTAAAATCTAAACTCGGTATAGACGCTAATTTCATGATTAGATTTGATAATCCTTTTTCAAACTTAGATTCGGCTTCATATAATAAAGCTGCTGTTGTTAATACACAGGCTGCTATTATTTACGATATATTAGAGGCTTTGAATCCAACTCCAACTTCAAATAGTAATACCTATAAATTTACCGAAAGTGTTTTTAATCGAACTGGATCTGAAACATCATTGGGTGATACAACTTTCATAAAAGATTTTTTAACAAACCTAGATAGTGGGTTTTCTCCATCTAGTCAACAACTTGTTGATTTATCTGCAGGAATATCATCTTATTTGCAAAAAATATATGCGGACTCCTCAAATTCACTATCTCATTTTGCAAAGGCTGGAGTAACTGAATTAGCAACCCTTATGAGAGCAGTTATTGATGGAACCTCAACAACAGAAGAAATAGATAAATTAACTTTTAATACGATTGATTGGATTAATGAAAATACTTCTTGGGATGGCGGAGCAATCACAGATAATGAATCTTACTTAAATGAAACAACCTACTCACTATCAAACAATGGTAGCAGCAATTACCTAGTCGATAGTGTAAATACATCTTCTACTGAAATGGTAATTTATGTTAGAGAAGGTGATGTTATAAAGTTTGAAGCTTCTAACTCTGTGACTGCAAGTCATCCGTTTAAAATGTCGACTGTCCAAAATGCTACCGCCTCAGATTCTGGTATCATTGGTTCAAGTGAAGGATGGGATGAGAGCACATTAACACTTACTGTTGGTGCAAATACTCCGGACACAATATACCCATATTGTGATTTTCACTCTGGAATGTATTCTGAAGGAAAGATTGTAAAAGTATCTTCATATACACAATCTAATATCGACGTAACTAGCTCAAGTACTGCAATGCAAGTGAAAGGTACCATTGCTTCAGGACCTTTTAAAGGAGCATCAGGTTTCACATATAAAGTTTATTTGTCATCACAAGGTGACGACGACCATCCACATACATTTTATGAGTATCCTGGATTAACCTTTTATATGCCAGATACAGGTGGGTATCATGGATCAGAAACCTCTTCTTCTGATGAACTATTCAAACCAAAATCACACTTCTCAACTTCTAGTTCTGGTGGAAGTGGCTATTAATATTTAAACTATACAACAAAAATGCGATCACTTTGATCGCATTTTTTAGAATTTTCTTAAATTCTTAGCCAATTTCTTTGCATATTTTTTAAATTGGTAGAGTGCATCATCATATGAACTTGTTTGATTTTTTTCTGCCAATGAGTAGCCATCCCAGTAGTACAAAACATAATGATTGTTCTTAAAAACTAATTCAACCGCAGCTGGATCTGGATTTCTTCCAGATGATTCAAATATTAGTACGTTTGTATCTGATATTTGACACTCAGTATCTTTTAAATCACTAAAAAATGATTTGTGTAAATTTGTAAACTTTAACTTATCTTTATTTATGTTTATTTTGGTCATAGGAATGATGTCTACCAACTCTGAAAGTTCTTAACTCAGAATGCTTTGTTTTCCTACCTCTTACTCTTTTTCTCCAAAGGTTGAAACTATTTTTTTTAAGGTTTTCTCTCATTACTTTAACTACTTTGTCTTGAGTAAGGCCAAATTGAGATTTAATTGCATCAAATGGAGTCCTATCCTCCCATGCCATCTCAATAATTCTAGATATGTCTGCGTCTGATAGCTTCACTTAATTGATTAGATAACAAAACAATATTATTAGCCGCATTGTCATAGGTAAAATATGCATCTTGTAAATGCCTTCTTCCATTGGGAATAAAAGGTTCACGAGCATGAAGTACCCTCAAACTTGCAACGACAAGGGCCTCTCCCCCATTAAGTCTGAAAGTTGAACGATATTTTTTGTTATGAACCCTCAATGAAATCTCATGATATGCCTTATAAAATTCTCTTATACCCTCTTTTCTTGGATCTATCATTTGCATTAATTGATTTGAATATCTAAAACTTTCAATTGTTCCATCTGTTGCACATTTTATTAGAGGAGCTTCAGCATACGTTTCATTTTCTTGATCAAATTCTCTGAATGGTACTTTAAAATTTTGAAGTATTGAGAAATGTTCAGGCATCTCATCTTTTAAATCTTTTGCCACTTGCCAACCATCAACAATTATAGACTCCCCTCCCTCACACTCATTTTCTAACATGTGCAAGACCTGAACGCTTGGTTGTGATTTATAACTTGCAAAGTCATTATGTGGCGGCAGTCCCTTTGGTGTATGGGCGACATTGTATACGTGACCTGTTACAGAAACATTATGAATTCTTTCAAAAAGAACTTCATTAATTGGTCCAAGCCTTTTAGCAAGAAATTCTAAAGAATTTGATTCCTTTGGCGCATCTTTAAGAATAATTACACCAAATCTTACAAACGTTTTAAGAGCTTCTATTGCTATTTCATTGCTATCTAAAAATTCTTTCCAACTATACTTTTCTGGCTGAAATTCCTCTGGCCATTCGCATTGATCTGGATAGCGCGGTAAATATGAGTTTTTGATAAGATCTATCGGAATAAATGATTCATGACCATCAGGCCAAATGATCTTAATGTTATTATCAATTTCTTCTACATGATTTGGCACTATATCTACAGGAACTGAATGCAATAAAAATTGCTTTTCCTGCGTCTCAGTAATTCTGCATTCATCACACTGGCAATTATCTCTAAGCCACAAAAAAGGTAGATCAAATTTATTTTTTTTAACAGTTAAAATTATTGAATCTTCTTTGATTTCTATCATAAGTAAATATCAAATCTAGTTGTTTTACCTAATACCTGATAGTTAATATTACTATAGTTTTTTCTATACTTTAAAGGCCTTTTTAGGATAATTTTTTTGTACTCAAGATTAAAAAAGTCCTTAACTAAGTTTTCACTATTATCTGTTAAATTTTCAATCTCTAATATCTTTTTAATATTTTCTAATCTCCCTAATTTTTTGTTTTTTTTGTGTGAAGATGGATACATTGGGTCCAGATAAATAACATCAAATTCTTTTGAAATGCTTTTATAAACTTCCAATGAATTATCATTTATAAATATTAAATTTTTTAATTCTGGTATCTTATCTTTAGCCCTTAATATCGCATCCTTAACCAAAGAATAAATAATTTTACTTTGCTCTACAGCAACAACTTTGTGACCCAATGAGAGAAAAATCATTGTATCTGTCAATAAGCCTGCAGTTGAATCAAATATTGATAGTTGTTTTTCAGTCTTACCTAAAGCTTTTCTTAAGTTTCTTTCATGATTGACTCTTTTAAGTCTCCATCCAAGCGTCCCACTCAAAAAATCTATGTGTAAAACTTCTTTTGGATTTATAGAATCTTTTACAAAAGATAGTCCATTTGAGTCGTATACAAAATAATTATTAGCAGATGGTTTGTCTGTAACTTTTTCTAATTTAGAAAAGTTTGCAAAACTTTCATATGTTTCTTTGGTGATATCATCCTTAATAAAGATTTGCATCTAAATTATCAATAAAAGTATGCCGAGCAAAAATCTGTATGCAACAAAAGGAATCATTCCTATTTTTTCAACAAGCATAAGAAATAACTTTATTGTGAAGAAAGCAAAAATCATTGATGTAAAAAAGCCGATGCTTATATTAAGTAGGTCAAAACTAACATTGCCATTATTTAAATCAAAAATAAGAAAAGTTAATGCGCCAAGAATAGTTGGAATTGCAAGCAAAAATGCAAATTTTGAAGCATCTTTTAGACTTAATCCAATCAAAAGACCTGCCGTAATTGCTGCTCCAGATCTTGAAGCTCCAGGTATCAAAGCAAAACATTGAAATAATCCAATAAAACATGCGCCTAAGATAGTTATATTAATGAGAGTTTTTTTACCTTTATTGTTTAGAAAAGCAAAAAGCAATATTGATGCAAAGATTAAGTTTGAAATAGCAATATCATTAATGCTAAATATCCTTTGGCTAATTAAATCTCTAAAAATAAATCCTAAGATAACGATTGGTATAGTGGCGATTATTAATTGTATTGCTATGTTTTTATCTTCATTAAAATTGTTACTCACAAGAAGTGATTTACTCATCAGAAAGATTTCATTTCTAAAATAATAAATTACTGCTATCAATGTTCCGGCATGAACAGAAATATCAAAATATAATCCTAAATCATTTGAACCAAATATTAGTGTTGGGAACAACAAATGAGCAGAACTAGAGATTGGCAAAAATTCAGTTAAGCCTTGAACTAAGCCTAAAATAAAACTCAGTAATATATCATTAATTTAATTTTCTAAATTTAATATCTTCTTCATAAGTTGGATTAACATTTTTAGGATCAAATCTTTTATCGGCATCTTCAGCAGATAAAAATTTCTCTTTAGCGATTATTACTAGCTCCTCTATATCAAGATTATTTTCAGAATTATCTTCAATTGAAATTAGCGGTTTTTTTAGAGCGGTTGCAATACCTTTTAAAAAACTAGCAGTGATTCTTGTGGCGGTAAATGAATTTTGGTTATTCTCAAATGCAAATAGATCTATTTCACTTAAATTAAATATTTTTTTATGGCCTATGTTATCTAAAAACATGTCCCAATTTGGTCTATCCTTTCGGTCATGATCCATTGTGAACGAATTAATTTCGTCATTCAGCATTAAACCGATACCTGTTCTATCACCAGAACTTTTTATGGCTAAAATTTTCATATCTATATTTGAGATGATATTGTTGTAAAAACTTCATCTACAGAATAAGAACCATCCACCTTTATGAATTTTAAAAGTCCAGAGTCGCTTTGACCTTTATAAAAAGTTGTAAGGGGTTTTGTTTGTTCATGATATACATCCAATCTCTTTAAGACTGTATCAGGCTTATCATCCTCTCGTTGAACTAGTGGCTCACCTGTTTCATCATCTAATCCGCTATTTTTTGGTGGATTATGATCAATATGATAATTTCTTCCAGATGCGGGATGGACTCTTCTACCAGACATTCTTTTAACAATGATTTCATCCTCTACAAAAATTTCAATTACATGTGTAAAGTTAATTTTCATGTCAGCAAGCTGCTCAGCCTGTCCTATTGTTCTTGGAACGCCATCAAACAGAGATCCATTTTCACAATCTGGTTTTAGAAGCCTTTCTTGAATTAAAGAGCCAATAATATCATCGGAGACTAAGCCACCAGAATCAAGAATCTCTGAAACCTTTGCACCTAAGTTACTACCTGATGCAACAGCCTCTCTAAGCATATCGCCAGTACTGATTTTTGGTATATCACATAAATCACATATCAAATCTGCTTGAGTACCTTTACCTGCTCCAGGAGGCCCTAATAAAATAATATTATTCATTTTTCTAATACCGCAATAGCAATTGCATAATCTCTTTCATCTGCAAGACTAACATGTGTTCTAGTTATACCCAAGTCACTAATAATTTTCTCAAGTTTGTTAAGTGCATTAAAAATTGGAGCTCCATTTTTATCTCTAAGTATTTCAATATTTTTAAAATGAGTATCATTTCGAATACCTGTTCCAATTGCTTTTGCAATTGCTTCTTTAGCTGCAAATTGCTTTGAAATATAAACAATTTGTTTTTGATTTGTTAAAGAATCATAAAATTCTTTTTCATTATGACTTAGTATTTTAGATGCAAACTTGTCTAGTGACGTCATGGTCTCAATTCTCTTAATTTCTACTATGTCTGTTCCAATTCCAAATATCATTTTTTTATTGATTTAAAGATTTTTCGACTAGTCAGGTCTTTTCCTTCAAGGCAAATACCTATTGCTTTGGTTGTGATTTCTTTAAGATATTTTAAAGGAACAGCTTCAAGCTTTCGTTTTTTAATACTCAAAATATCTTTGCCCTTGAAACTTGAGCTATTTGATTTCCTAAATCCTCTTTCCGATACAAATACATATGATAATTCTGCTTCTATTGGATCATTTGAATCAATTTCTGAATCATAATCAAATCCATATCCAAGCATATCCAGTAAATCTAGCTCAAAATGTCTAAGAGAAATCTCAAGATTATTATTTTTATTAATTTTTTTTAGAAATTCGTCATATAAAACAAACAATTCCTCATGTTTAGCATCTTTTGGAAGAAGTTTCATAAGAAGTTCATTTATATAAAGCAGACTATAGCTCACCTTTGAAAAAGTATTAGAGTTACTTGCTAAATCTCTGTCAATACTTGTAAGTGTTTTTAATTCAGATCTTCCTGAGAAAGTTATTTTTAATTTTTGAAATGGTACTAAATAACCAAAAAATTTAGATTTTGGTTTTTTTGCACCTTTAGCTATAAAAGATATCTTGCCACTTTTTTGGGTAAAAACATCTGCGATAATACTTGTTTCACCGTAAGATCTTTGGTGTAAAATAAAACAATTATCATTGTTACTTTGACTCATAATTGCCTCCAACTCCGAGGCTTTGAATAAAACCGGAGTTTGTGTTCCAGTTCTTTTTAACCTTTACCCAAGTTTTAAGAAAAACTTTTTTATTAATAAGTTTTTCTATATCAGACCTAGCCTGTTTACCAATTTGTTTGAGCACTTCTCCACCAGAACCAATTACAATTTGTTTTTGTGAGTTTCTATTTACATATATAGTTGCATAAATTTCAGTTAGATCATTCTTGTCATCAATTTTTTCTATTTCAACGAAAGTATCGTGCGGAAGCTCATCTCCAAGCTTTCTGATAATTTTTTCTCTTATTAGCTCAGAAAAAACAAATTTTTGATCATTTTTATGAAAAATTAAGTCATCTAAATAAATATGAGGATTTTGTGGAATATTTTCTTTAATGATGGATATAAGCTGATCTATGCCATCTTTTGTCTTTGCAGAGACTAACATAATTTCTTGAAACGTATAAATTGAAGCAATCATCTCTAGAAATGGAAGCAATTTATTTTTATTTTCAACTTGATCGATTTTATTTATCACGCAAAAGACTTTTTGATTTGTATCTTTCAACTTTTGAATAATTAATTCATCATTTTTATCAAAACTTAGTCTTTGAAGGACAAAAAGAACTAAATCTGAATCCTCAATGATACTTTGCGCTGATCTATTTAGAATTTTATTCATAGTCTTTTCTGACTTGATATGCATTCCAGGAGTATCAATAAAGATCATCTGTTTATTTTTATGGGTTTTAACTCCAAGAATATTATTTCTTGTAGTTTGAGATTTTCTCGAAGTGATAGACACTTTTTTTTCTAAAATTGCATTAAGAATTGTAGATTTACCAACATTAGGCTTACCTATAATTGAAATGTAACCACAATATTCTTTAGGCATTATTCTTTTTAAGATGTGATAAAGCTTCTTTAGCAGCTGCGATCTCAGCCTGCCTTTTAGAATTGCCAGAAGCCTCAAATAGACCTTCAGGTAATTCGAGTCTGCAATCAAAGCCGCTATTAGATTCGCTTGTTATGTATATAGGGAGTTTTAACTTTTTTGATTGAAGTAGTTCCTGCAGTTCTGTTTTAGAATCTCTAAACTCTTGATCTGCTTCAATAATTGATAGCTCTTTAGAAAATAATTTTAGGATAAAGTTATCTACATTATCCCAATTGCTATCAAGAAATACTGCTCCAATAATAGATTCAATTGATCCTTCTAAAATTGAGAATTTTCTGCTGTCTGATAAATTTGCAGTGCCTTTAGATATTTCAATATATTGAACTAAATTTAATTCAGATGCTTTTTTTGAAAGAGTTTCTCCTTTGACAATAAATGATCTCATTCTTGTCAATAATCCCTCTCTTTCATTAGGAAATTTTAAAAAAAGATATTTCGATATAGATGAATTTAGAATTGAATCACCTAGATATTCTAATCTTTCATTATTACTTTTATTATTGAAGCTTTTATGAGTTATAGCTAATTTTAATAGATTAATGTCTTTAAATTCGTAATCGATGCTTTTCTGAAGTTCTTTTAATGACATTAATTAATTTTCCCAGCTTTATCAAATGATGGTAGGCAAAGCCAACACTCCCAAGTCATCCATAGGTAATCTGCCCTGCCAAAGAAATTTTCTCTTGGAACAAATCCAACATCTTTAGTGCTGTCATTAGAATTATCTCGATTATCGCCCATTACAAAGTAATGACCTTCAGGTACAGTCCATTCTTGAGGGAACTGATTATTTTGTCCTCTTGTATTCCTAATAACATAGCTTGCTTTTCCAATATTTTCTAAATACAAGTCCCCGATAGCTTCTGATTCTCTGGTTTCAATAGTTCCATCACTAAGTCTATATCTTTTTTTTAAGATAATTTCTTCAGATTCAATAAATTTTCTATCTAAAATCTCTCCATTTATGTATATTTGCTTGTTAATAATTCTTACCACATCTCCAGGCATTCCAATTAGTCTTTTAATATATGGAACAGGATTGTGTTTTGGAATAATTACAACTGCGTCTCCATACTGTGGCTCTTTAACAAAAAATTTTGGCATACCTATTCTTTGCACTTTAAGACCATATGCAAATTTATTTACTAATAAAAAATCTCCTTTCTTTAACTGAGGCTCCATTGATCCGGATGGAATTTGATATGGCTCATATAAGAAAGTTCTTAAAATAAAAATCAAAAATATTGGTATGAAGTAGCCTCTTGAGGTTGAAACTATTTCTTTATTTTTTAAAAAATAACCGATTATTATTATTATTAAGGATATTAATGATCCAAAAAGTAAAACAATACCCAAATCACCTGAGTTATAAAAAATACTCATTAATAAAGCTAAACCAGATATAAAAGAAATAGATGAAATATACCTTATAACAAAAGGCTCAACTTCATTTTTTTCAATAGAAAATTTTATCCAACTAAAAAGGCAAATGGCCATGCCTATAAATCCTAAAATAAATAGTGGATCAGTTAACATTTATTGCTCCGAGTTAAAATAATTTAAAAAAGCGTCTTGAGGTATTGATACTTTTCCAAGTTGTTTCATTTTCTTTTTACCTTGTTTTTGTTTTTCTAACAATTTCATTTTTCTGGTTACATCACCACCATAAAGCTTAGCAGTTACGTTTTTTCTATAAGCTTTCACTGTCTCTCTAGATATAATTTTAGCACCAAGCGCTACCTGTATAGGAACATCAAACATTTGTCTTGGAATTAATTTTTGAAGATTTTTTGCTATTTCTCTGGCTTTTGATGTAGAAAATGATTTGTGTACAATCATTGAAAGCGCATCGATCTTATTATTATTTATTAGAACATCGATCTTGGTTAAATCTGACTTTTGAAAGCCTATTAGAGAGTATTCTATTGAAGCAAAACCTTTGGTCGAAGATTTAATTTGATCAAAAAAGTCAATAATTACTGATGATAATGGCATTTCAAAGATAATTGAAACCTGATTACCAAAATATTTCATATCTTTTTGAGTACCTCTCTTTGAAGTACACAATGTAATAATATTTCCAACGTATTCATTTGGAGAAATAATCGTGATATTAACTACAGGCTCCCTAATCTCATCTATTTCGTTAGGAGTTGGCAGTTGGGAAGGGTTATCGCACTTTAAAATCTCTCCATCAGTTTTTAATACCTCATACTCCACTGAAGGAGCTGTTGATATTAAATCAAGATCATATTCTCTCTCAAGTCTCTCTCGAACAACCTCCATATGAAGAGTGCCTAGAAAACCGCATCTAAAACCAAAACCCAATGCATCTGAAACTTCGGGCTCATATATTAAAGAACTGTCATTTAATACTAATTTTGATAAAGCATCTCTAAATTTTTCATAATCATCTGAGTTAAGTGTGAATAAAGATGCAAAAACTTTTGGATTTACTTTCTTAAAGCCTGGTAAAGCTTTGGTAGACTCATCATTGGAATCAATTAAGGTATCGCCAACAGGAGCTCCCTTAATATCTTTGATTCCCGCAACTAAATATCCTACTTCACCTGCAGAAAGTTCTTTTTTTGATACCTTTTTAGGAGAAAAAATTCCAATATCATCAACAATGTGTGATTGACCATTTGAGTGAATTTGGAACTTTTGGCCTTTTTTAATAGTTCCGTTCTTAATTCTTATCAATGAAACCACTCCTAAATATGAGTCGAACCAAGAATCGACTATCAGCGCTTGTAATTTTGCATTAGGATTGCCTTCAGGACATGGAATCTCCTCAACCAATTTTTCTAATAAATCATCTATTCCAGCACCGGTTTTTGCACTCACCAAAGGCGCCTCAGAAGCATTAATACCAACCATTTCTTCAATCTCTAATTTCACTCTTTCTGGCTCAGCCTGTGGTAAATCAATTTTATTTATAACAGGAACAACTTCTAGTCCTTCTTCAACAGCCGTATAACAATTAGCTAGTGTCTGAGCCTCAACACCTTGGGATCCATCGACAACCAAAAGAGCGCCTTCACAAGCAGATAGTGATCTTGAAACTTCATAAGAAAAGTCAACATGTCCTGGAGTATCAATAAAATTTAAAAGATATTCCTCTCCATCTTTTTTATATGTTAGAGACACTGCTTGAGCTTTGATCGTTATTCCACGCTCTCTTTCAATGTCCATAGAATCAAGGATTTGGTCAGCCATTTCTCTTGATGAAAGTCCTCCACAAACCTCAATTAATCTATCAGATAGTGTCGATTTGCCATGATCGATATGTGCTATGACTGAAAAATTTCTAATGTTCTTCATAATTTGCAGCTATTTTACAAGCAAACTGCAAAAATAAGTAAAGAATAGTATTTATTAATTAAGTGTTACTGAGCGAATTAGCCTATTGCCATTTCTTATTAAATGAATGGCTATCTTATTATTAGAAGAAAAATTACTCAGTGCTTGATTAAATGAATCTACATCATAAACCATATATTTTTGCCCTTTATATTGGATCATTGTGATTACATCTCCACGATTAACTTTTCCTGATGCTGCTGAGTTAGGGTTTACTCTAGTCACAATTACGCCTTCTGGCATATTTGTCATTGATGGGTTGTCTCTATCAATATCAGCAACTTTTAATCCAAGAGGGTCAGATGATTGTTGTGTTTTAGCTGGAATAAATTGCTCACTATTTACAGGGAGTTCGCCTAATACAAAATCTAAAGTTATTTCTTTTCCATCTCTAATAACTTTTGCTTTTGCTGAAGAATTAGGCTTAATCTGACCAACAACATGCGGAAGATCAGAACTGAACTTAATTTCTTTACTATCAAATTCAATTATTACATCTCCAGGAACCAATCCTGCATTGTCAGCTGACTCACCCTCTTCCACATCGTTAATAAGCGCGCCATAAGGCTTATTCATACCTAAAGCATCTGCTAAATCACTATCAACTTCGCTCATTCTTACTCCCAAGTAACCCCTTGATACTTCACCATTATTAATGATCTGATCTGCTACATCCATGGCAACGTTTATAGGAATTGCAAATGCCAAACCTTGATATCCACCGCTCCTTGAGTATATTTGAGAGTTGATACCCACAACATCCCCATCGAGGTTAAAAAGCGGCCCACCAGAATTTCCTGGATTTATGGCAACATCAGTTTGCAAAAATGGAACATAATTTCCAATATTGTTATTTTGAATGCTTCTTCCCTTAGCGCTTACGATTCCAGCCGTAACCGAGAAATCAAAGCTAAAGGGTGATCCAATAGCTATTACCCAATCGCCAACATTTAACTTATCACTATTGCCTACATTTACAGCAGGTAAATCTTTTCCATCTACCTCTAATACAGCAAGGTCTGACAATGGATCAACGCCAACAACCTCCGCTTTGAATTCACGCCTGTCTGACAGAGAAACAACAACATCGGTTGCATCTTCAACAACATGAAAGTTGGTAAGAATATAGTTATTTTTAAGAATAAATCCCGAGCCAAATGAAACTGATTCTCTTCTTTGTTGAGGCATTTCCCGAAAATCTCTTGGAATTCCGAACCTTTCAAGCATTTCATCAGGTATACCACCGTAACCAAAAGAAGATCTTTGCGAAATCTCTTTCTTTGCTGTGATATTAACAACTGCAGGTGCAGATTGATCAACTAATTCTGAAATATTGTCTGGAAGTTGGGCATAAAGACTTGCAGAGGATGTAAGAATAATGATTAAAAAGCTTTTGATTAATGTTTTCATAAGTTTGCAGGTGTTATCTATCTAATGATTTAGCAATTTCTACAGCTGATGTTAAAGATATATTGCCATATAGTGTTACTACTTTTCCATTTTCGATTGGGATGAGATAAATCATTTTATTTCCATGTTTCCAATATCTAACTTTTTTAAGACCAAAATCTTTATTTTCAATACGTAACTGAAATTTTTCTTTTCCTTTTGTATATGAGAAGTCATTACTCTTATTATGATTAAATCCAACATTTCTTAGATCAATTCGGCTTGATGAATTCATATAATTTGGATCATTTAAAACCTTCATAACATGGTCGGTTATATATTCCTCAGATCTTTGAGCAATTAATTGTGCTTCTTTACTATTTATCGCAGAAGATATTTGATTTGTTGAATCGATATTTTCATTCAATCTGGAGAAATTTGAATAATTTATAAATGTAAGAGTTAGTAGGACTGTTGCTGCAGCAGTAAGACCATTAGAAAGCCAAACGTTAGATAAAAATTTCTTAAATGAATCTTTATTAACAATTTTTTGTTTCAATTTACTAGAGCCTTGATTAACAGCAACATTTATTAGACTGTATAAAGATAACTGCTTTTGCATATCTTTATTGTTGTTTACAATTTCAATCAATTCATCAATTTCTGAGCTATTAAGCTCTCCATCGTACATTGCAGAAATTTTTTCTTTGATGTTATCCATTATTGGTTATTTCCTTTTCTATAAAATCAACTATTGATTCTCTAGCTCTAAAAATTCTGGAACGAACTGTTCCAATAGGTGTTTCGGTAATTGTAGCAATTTCTTCATAGCTCTTTCCCTCTGATTCTCTTAATACAAATGCAGTTTTTAGTGATTCAGGCAATGAATCTATAAAATAACTTATTTCCTCAAGTGACTCATTATGAATTACGGCGGATTCAATATCATTAAAAGAACTAATGTCTATTTCTGCCTCTTGAATTGAAGTATTTATTTTTTGTTTTTTAAATCCTGAGCTAGTAACATAATTTTTGGCTAGATTGATAGCAATTCTGTAAACCCATGTAAAAAAAGCACTATCTCCTCTAAATGTATCGAGTTGTTGCCAAACTTTGATGAAAGTTTGTTGTGACAAATCTTCAGAGTCCTCTTTTGATTTAATAAAAGAAAAAATAGAAGCATAAACTCTTGGATAATACTTGTTCATCAGAATATTAAATGCTCCATGATTGCCTTTTTTAGCCTTTTTTATTAATTCGGAATCAATATCACGTGAATTTACTTTCATATAAATATGTTTCCTGTTTTTCTGACAAGTAAATTGCCTAAAAGTTTCCTTGTTCCGTGAAAGTTTTTAAATTTTTAATAATAAAACTTTCATGATCTTTATTGCCAATAGGTTGGTTCTTAAAAATAAAGTCATATAGTTTTTGATCATCATAATCTAATATTTCATCAAATAGAGATATATCGTTATTACTTAGATTTTTTATAGAATTTTTTGAAAACTCTCTTAAAAGCAAGTCGATTTCTCTCATTCCTCGTCTGCATTTCCATTTAATTCTGTTTATTTCGTTACTCATTGGTTAAAATAAAATTTTATTTCATAATTTTACTTGAAAATAGACGCTGATAATAACCTTATAACCCCTGGATCACTTGAAATAAGCGACTTAAAAGCTATCAAAGTTATTGGGGAACTCAATAAAGTTGAAGATTTCCTTCAAGGTCAGCTAACATCTGACATAAGTCTACTAAATAATGGCGCGTCCCAATTGTCTTGCATATGCGATCACAAGGGTCAGGTAATGGCTGATTTTATTGTCATAAAGCAAGATAATGACTTTTTTATAATAATTCAAAAAGATTTAATTAGTATTTTTACAAGTGAGTTAGAGATCTTTGCGAAATTTGGATCTGTTAGCTTTTATGTTTGTGATCATAAGATTATTGGTGAAATTAATAATAAAGGCGATTCAAATAATTATTACTACTCCAATGATAAGTTTGAATTGAGCTTGTACCTTAAAAAGTCAAATTATAAGAACAAAAATTCTATTAATTTAGATATGTGGAATGCTGCCAACAAAATATTAGGTATTTTACATCTTGATAAATTTGATTCTGGTAAGTTTAGACCGCTAGAAATAAATTTTGATAAGCAAAGGGTCTCTTTTGAAAAAGGATGCTTCAGAGGGCAGGAGATTGTTGCTAGGATGAAATATTTAGGTATTGATAGAAGAAAATTTTGTACTTTTATAGTTAATAATGATTTTGTTGAAAATAATCTTATTAAATCTATTGGAAAAATTATTAATTTAGATGATAAAAAAGTTTTTAATGGAATTGTAAAAAAAGATGATTTTGAGGAAGTGAAGAAAAGTTCTGGAATTATTTCAATTTTATAAAATTACCAAATGATTTTATCTAAATTATGTTTTTCTAAATATTTATTACATTTTGAAAAATGTTTTGAACCAAAAAAACCCCTATATGCAGATAATGGAGATGGATGTGCAGACATTAGAATTAAATTATGTTTACTATCAATAAATTTTAAATATTTTTTTGCATTATTCCCCCATAAAATAAAAACTATATTACTTTTTTTTTGCAAAACTTTTAAAGTTTCTCTAATAAAATTTTCCCAACCAATATTAGAATGTGAACCAGGTTTTGATTCTTCAACAGTCAAAGATGAGTTCAGTAAAAGCACACCCTGTCTTGCCCAGTTTTTTAAACAACCGTCACGATTTTTAGATTTACCAACATCGTTTTCAATTTCTTTATAAATATTTTTCAAAGACGGAGGTATTGGTTTATTTGGTCTAACTGAAAAAGCTAAGCCATTTGCAACACCACTTTGAAAGTATGGATCTTGCCCAAATATCACCACTTTTGTTTTTGAAAAAGAACAGTATCTGAATGCATTAAAGATTTCATTGTAAGGCGGACAAATAGTTTTATTTTTTTTAATTTCTTTAGTTACAAATTTCATTGGGGCATCAATAAGTGACGAGAATGTAGTGTCTTCAAATAAATTTTTCCAATGTTCTTGTAAATGTAAATCGATGTTTTTTTTGTTCATTTTTGCTATAAATTTTATCCACAGAAACTGTGGATAAAGTTATGGATAACTTTACTTATACCATATTAAGTGGCTTAAAATAAGGGTTTTTTCTAAGTTGTATAAATTTTGTACAAAAAACATAAAAATTACCTTATATCAATAGTTTATGCATTTTTAATAAATTATATGTATAAAATTTATATTAAAATATAATGTCCCTAATAACACTCTTTTATTCTGTTGACAAGTATATTTTCAATAAAGTTATAAAAAAAAATATTAAGACAAATGTTTTTATAAAAAATGAGGTTTTTTAGCAAATTCTTACACTAAAAACTCTTTTCATTTTTTTTATAATATCTATTAGTTTCTTTGATGGCTTTAGCTGTAAATCAATTAAAGTTATAGCAATTTCATTTCTACTTTTGTTAATCATATCAACAATATTAAGATTTTCTAAAGCAATTTCTCCAGTTATACGACCTATTACTCCTGGTTCATCTTTATGAACTATAACTAGCCTATTTTCTGTTGTCCTTCCAAGTTTAACTCTAGGAAAATTAACAGAATTTATTATTTCTCCATCTTTTAAAAATCTATTTGCTTGTTCTGCTGCCATGATTGCACAATTAACTTCTGCCTCTTGAGTGCTCGCACCAAGATGAGGCATTAAAATAACATCTTCATATTCATTTGATCTTTTTATCATTTCTGGTGTTGGGAAATCAGTTACAAAACAACTGATATTTTTATTTGTTAGAGCTTCTAAAACATCTTCGTTATTTACGATAGCTCCCCTTGATAGATTTATTAACTTTGCTCCTTTTTTTATATGCTGAAGGTTATCTTTTGCAATTAAGTTTTTTGTTTCATTCACCAAAGGAACATGAATTGAGATGTAATCAGAATTAGATAAAAGATATTTTAAATCGTCTGCTTTCTCAACTTCTTTTGGTAATTGCCAAGCAGAATCGATAGAAATATTTGGATCATATCCAATAATTTTCATTCCCATGCTCTCAACTGATTGGGCTAAAAGAGATCCAATTGATCCTAATCCAATTATTCCAATTGTTTTACCTTTTAACTCACTCCCTTTAAAAGTTTTTTTATTTGATTCAACCAGATTATTTACATCATTAATGTTTTTTTCTTCTAAATTTTGTAAAAATTTGTGGCCTTGAATAATGCCTCTTGAAGATAACAACATCCCACAGATAACAAGTTCTTTGACTGCATTAGCATTTCCTCCTGGAGTATTGAATACTACAACACCCTTTTCGGTAGCCATACTTAAAGGAATATGGTTAACACCTGCCCCTGCGCGACATATACATTTTAGTGATGGATTGAAGTCTTTATCAATAAGATTATGACTTCTAATAAGTAGTGCATCTGGATCATTCTCATTTTCTAAAAACCCATTGTCTTTTAGACAATTAATTCCTTGTAGAGCAATATTATTAAAGATTTTATATGTATACATTTTGATAAGATTAATTAAAACATTAGTAGAAAAATAGCAGCATTATATACAAAATTGACATATATTAACTGTACATATGAGTATTCACATTAATAATTTAACTTTTTCTCATGATGATTCTTCGCTATTGCACGATTTATCTTTCTCAGTTGAAAAAAATCAAATAGGCTTCGTGTCAGGAAGAAGTGGTATTGGTAAAAGCACCCTCTTTAATATAATTGCAGGGCTTATTCTGCCTGAAAATGGCAAAATAATGCTTGATGATATTCTTCTAAATGATAAAAATTTCTCGCTAGAGACTGAAAAAAGGGAAATTGGTTATGTTTTTCAAGATTTTGCATTATTCCCTCACATAAATGTTAAAAGAAATATTCAATATGCAATGTCATCCAAAGCTAGTGAACTCTTTGATGAATTAATATCAAAACTGGGCCTATTAGAGCTTTTAGATAAAATGCCCCATGAATTATCTGGTGGTCAACAACAAAGAGCGGCTCTACTGAGAGCTATTTTAATGAAACCAAAAATTCTTCTGTTGGATGAGCCATTTTCGAATCTTGATAAAGATAATATTATTGCTGCTCAAAAAATAATTCGTCAAATCATTAGCTTATATGATATACCATGCCTACTCATATCTCATGACATTCAATCAACAGAAAATTTTCAAATAGATAAAGAAATTATAATCAACTAGTCGTTAGCGATTTTTCAACGTATGTTTTCCAATCATTAAAGGCCTTTTCATAAGTTTTTGTTAATACGATATTTGGTGTAAAAACATTTACGTTATCATTTTTTGAATCATTAATACTCAATCCAGATGCAAGCATGCAAACTTTACACGCGCCAATAGCAGTCGATTCAACATTTTTTGGTTGAATAATTTTTTTATTAAGAGTATCTGCAAGAAGTTGACAAAATGAGTTATTTTTCACCATACCGCCATCTACTGACAGATTGGTTATTTGAATATCATAGTCTTGCAAAATGGTAGTAATTTCTTTAGTTTGAAAAGAAATTGAATGAAATGCAGCGGTTACCATATCTTCTATTGAGGAATCCTGAGTAAGTCCATAAAAACCTCCTCTAATATCTGAATTCCAATAAGGGGCACCCAAACCATTAAAAGCTGGCAAAAAAAGAACATTATTGCTATTACCTCTCTTATTGAGATATTTCTCGCTATCTTCAGCGCTTTCAAAAAATTTCATTTTGTCTCGGAGCCATTTAATTATAGTTCCTGATGAGTAAATGCTACCTTCAATAGCATAATGAACTTTGTCATCTAATTGATATGCCACCGTTGTAAGCAGACCTTCATCAACATTTAAGGGGTTTTCTTCTGTATTTATCATTAAGAAGCAACCCGTACCATATGTAGATTTCATATCACCATTTTTAAAGCAACCTTGACCAACAAGAGCCGCTTGTTGATCTCCAATAACACCTCTAATTGGAATCTCGCAATCATTTATTTTTAAATTACCAAAATCACCATCACAACTTAACACTTCAGGCATCATGTTTTTCGGTATTTCAAATAGTTCCAATAGCTCATCATCCCATTCCATATTTTTTATATTAAAAAGTAAAGTTCTCGACGCGTTGGTAACATCTGTGAAATGATTCTTTTCTTTAGAAAGCATATAAATAAGATATGAATCAACAGTTCCAAACAATAACTCACCTTTACTCGCCTTTTCTCTTGCTCCGTCAACATTATCTAAAACCCACTTAATTTTTGTTGCTGAAAAATATGGATCGAGAAGTAATCCTGTTTTTTCTTTTATGACTGATTCATGACCATTTGATTTAAGATATGAGCAGTATTCATGTGTTCTTCTATCTTGCCAGACAATTCCAGGATAAATTGCTTCACCAGTTGATTTTGACCAGACTATTGTCGTTTCTCTTTGATTTGTAATGCCACACGCTTCAATACCTAAATCAGCGTTTACAACTTTATTAAGTGTATTTGTAACTGTTTCTATTATTTTCTTTGGCTCTAACTCAACCCAGCCATCTTCAGGATAAGTAAGATCATATTCTTCTTGCGCATCTATCACTAAATTTAAATTTGCATCAAAAATTATTGATCTTGAACTTGTGGTTCCTTGATCTATTGATAAAAAGTTTTTCATATTTTGACTCCAATACTAATTATCCACAATTTATACACTTATTTCCAACAGTATAAAAACACCTTTTATACACTATATTGTGTAAAAAAAAGAAATTGTCACAATATATTGTGTTTTTTTACTTGATTCTTTGTCCACAATAAGTATAGTTAGTTGGTAGGAGATAAATTTACGTTACTGCAGAATTACTTAAATTTTTCCAAAATAAAAGAAACAATAAAACTTTTAATAAAAGAAGATGGTTAGCGGATAAAGAAGAAATGGAAGTTCAACAACAAAATCAGAAAGAAAATATTAACCAATCTATTAGCGATATAGAGACAACAGCACCAGGAAAACTTAGAGTCATAAAAAGAAATGGGAAAGTTGTTCCTTTTGAGGACGACAAAATAAAGGTGGCTATAACCAAAGCATTTCTAGCTATTGAATCCGGAAATGCAGCAGCAAGCGAAAGGATACATAAAAAGGTTGGTGAACTTACAGATGATGTTGTAGAGGTTTTTAAAAGACGTATGCCCTCTGGTGGAACTCTTCATATAGAAGAAATACAAGATCAAGTAGAACTTCAGCTTATGAGGTCGGAAGAACTTGATGTTGCTAAAAGTTACATACTATATAGAGCAGAAAGAACACAAGAAAGAAAAAAGGAAAAGGTTGAAATAGATCTACCTGATGTTCCTAGCATAAATATAACAAAAGGTGACGGAAGCTTGGTACCTCTTGATGTGGAAAAAGTTGCAGGATTAATAAGTGATGCTTGTGAAAACTTAGATGAAGTGTCAGTCAATGAGGTTTTAGATGAAGCTTTAAAAAATTTATATGATGGAGTGTCAATTTCAGACATGCGAACAAGTCTTGTTATGTCAGCAAGAACAAAGGTTGAGAAAGAACCTAATTATTCTTTTGTAACAGCAAGAATACTTATGGATCAAATAAGAAGTGAAGCATTAAATTTTCTTGGTGTTGCTGAAGAATCAACATATCAAGAAATGGAATCAAACTATCCCAAAGCATTTAAGGCGTACATAGACAAAGGAATAGAGCTTGATATATTAAATCCTGAACTAAAAACCTTTAACCTTGAGAAGCTTGGAAAGGCAATAGATTTTACTAGAGATAATCAATTTACATATTTAGGCCTTCAAACTCTCTATGACAGATATTTTATTCATTGTAATGACATAAGATATGAGCTACCTCAAGTGTTTTTCATGAGAGTTTCAATGGGGCTTGCTTTAGAAGAAGAAAACAGAGAAGAAAGAGCTATAGAGTTTTACAAGCTGCTATCTAGCTTTGATTACATGAGTTCTACACCAACTTTATTCAACTCTGGGACAAAAAGACCACAGCTGTCTTCATGTTATTTAACAACAATACCCGATGACTTGGATGGTATTTTCTCAGCAATGAAAGATAATGCACTATTATCAAAATGGGCTGGAGGCTTAGGTAATGATTGGACTCCAGTAAGAGCAATGAACTCTTATATCAAAGGAACAAATGGAAAAAGTCAGGGTGTTGTTCCCTTCTTAAAAGTTGCAAATGATACTGCCGTTGCAGTAAATCAAGGCGGTAAAAGAAAAGGAGCCATGTGTGGTTATCTAGAGACTTGGCATTTGGATATTGAAGAGTTTTTAGAGCTTAGAAAAAATACTGGCGACGAAAGAAGAAGAACGCATGATATGAACACTGCAAACTGGGTGCCTGATCTATTTATGAAAAGAATGGAAAAAGACGAAAACTGGACACTTTTTTCACCTGGAGAAACACCAGAACTGCATGATCTAATTGGTAAAGCCTTTGAAGAAAAGTATGAAGAATATGAAGAAAAGGCAAAAAACGGTGAGATGGATCAATTCAAATCTGTTCCGGCAAAAGAGCTATGGAGAAAAATGCTTACAATGTTGTTCGAAACAGGTCATCCTTGGATTACATTTAAAGACTCTTGCAACCTAAGATCACCACAACAGCACTCAGGAGTTGTTCATTCATCAAATCTTTGTACAGAGATTACCCTAAATACAAGCGCAGATAATGAAATTGCTGTTTGTAATTTAGGCTCCGTTAATCTTGCAAATCATATGAAAAATGGAAAGCTTGATGAAGAAAAAGTTAAAAAAACTGTATCTACAGCTATAAGAATGTTAGATAACGTCATAAATATTAATTATTACTCTGTTAATACCGCTAAAAATTCAAACTTAAAACATAGGCCAATAGGACTTGGCCTCATGGGTTTCCAGGACGCACTGTATTTACAAAATATACCATACTGCAGCGATGAAGCAGTAGAGTTTGCAGATAGAAGTATGGAATTAATAAGTTATAACGCAATATATGCCTCAACAGAGCTTGCAAAAGAAAGAGGCGCATACGAAAGCTTTGACGGCTCCTTATGGAGCAAGGGAATACTTCCAAAAGATTCATTAAATATTCTTGAAGAAAACAGAGGAAGTGATTATTTAAATGTAGATAGATCTGAGACACTTGATTGGGAATCTTTAAGAGAAAAAGTTAAAAAAGATGGGATGAGAAACTCAAATGTCATGGCAATTGCGCCAACAGCAACCATTTCAAATATTACAGGTGTAACACAATCAATTGAGCCAACATATCAAAACTTATATGTAAAATCTAACTTGTCAGGTGAATTTACTATCGTAAATCCTCATCTTGTAAGAAAATTAAAAGAGTTGGATTTATGGGATGATGTAATGATTAACGACCTTAAATATTTCGAAGGAAGCCTCTCAGAAATTTCAAGAATACCAGAAGATATCAAGAAGCTTTTTTCTACTGCTTTTGAAGTTGAGCCGAGGTATATTGTTGAATCTGCCAGCAGGAGACAAAAGTGGATAGATCAAGCTCAATCATTAAATTTATATATTGGAAATGCTGATGGTAAGAAACTAGACATAACATACAGAATGGCATGGTATTCGGGTTTGAAAACAACCTATTATCTAAGGTCAATTGCAGCAACATCAACAGAAAAATCTACAGTTCAACAGGGTAAATTAAACGCGGTAAGTTCTGATGTAAATCAGACTTCAGCAAAAGAACTAGGTGCACCTGCACCAGTTCCAACAGCATGCTCACTGGACGATCCTGATTGTGAAGCATGTCAATAAATTCTTAGGAGAAAAAAATGCTAAATTGGGACGAATACGGAAAAGAAGAAACAACAATACCAGTCACTTCAGAGCCAAAAACTGAAGCAGAAGTAATAACACCTACTGCTTCAGTTGAAAAGCCTGAAGCTCCTCAGCCAGCTGTGTCTGCAGTATCTACGGAACCAAGTAATATTGGTGAAGGATCTAGAGCAGAAGCAGCGCGTAAAGCTGTAAATAATCTAGATGAAACAGCTGGCAACGAGGAACTTGATGAAATGATGGCTAACGCAGGTCGAGTGCAAGTTGATCAAAAAATGATGATCAATTGTAAAGCTGACCTAAATCAATTGGTGCCTTTTAAGTACGATTGGGCGTGGCAGAAATATCTTGATGGAAGTGCCAACCACTGGATGCCACAAGAGATAAATATGACAAATGATATTGTCTTATGGAAGTCTGAAGACGGATTAACAGAAGATGAAAGAGTAATTGTAAAAAGAAATTTAGGCTTCTTCTCGACAGCAGATTCTCTGGTTGCAAATAATCTTGTGCTTGCATTATATAGGTTAATTACAAATCCTGAATGCAGACAATATATTCTAAGACAAAGCCTTGAAGAAGCAATTCATACTCATGCATATCAGTATTGTATTGAATCTCTAGGAATGGATGAAGGAGAAATATTTAACATGTACAGAGAAGTTCCATGCGTTGCAAGAAAAGCATCATGGGGCCTAAAGTATACTCAAGAAATTTCTGATCCAGACTTTAAAACAGGCACTGTCGAAACAGATAAGCAACTACTAAAAAATCTCATAGCATTTTATTGTGTTTTAGAAGGCATTTTCTTTTATTGTGGTTTCACACAGATTCTCTCCATGGGAAGAAGAAATAAAATGACAGGAACAGCAGAACAGTTTCAATATATCTTAAGAGACGAATCTATGCATGTAAATTTTGGTATCGATGTAATTAATCAAATCAAAATAGAAAATCCTCATTTATGGGACGATCAGATGAAAGCAGATGCGGCGCAGATGATTCTTGAAGGAACTGAGTTAGAGATTCAATACGCAAGAGATACTATGCCAAGAGGTGTATTAGGAATGAATGCATCTATGATGGAAGAGTATCTAAAATTTATTGCAAATAGAAGACTCACACAGCTTGGTTTAGATGAAGAGTTTACTGGAGTATCAAATCCATTCCCATGGATGTCAGAAATTATTGATTTAAGGAAAGAGAAAAATTTTTTTGAAACAAGAGTTACTGAATATCAAGTTGGTGGTGCGTTAAACTGGGAATAAAACTTGAAGCTTTATTCAAGTCCAGTTGCTCCTAGCCCAAGAAAGGTTCTTATTTTCATTGCTGAAAAAAGTATTACAGATATAGAAGTTAAGAACCTTGATATAGGGAAGCTAGAGCACAAAACACCAGAATATAAAAAAATTGCTCCGAATTCTCGTATACCTGCACTCGTTTTGGATAATGGTGAAGTAATACTTGAAACAACTGCGATCTGTAGATATTTAGAGTGTTTTCATCCTGAACCAAACTTGTTTGGAGATAATGCAGATGAGATCGCACAAATTGAAATGTGGTATTCTAGAATCTCTTTTGAATTAATGATGCCTTTGATGCATGGATTTAGACATACTCATCCACATATGAGTGCACTTGAAAATCAAAATAATGAATTTGGATTGGCTCAAAGAGAATTAGCGATTAAATCACTAAAATATTACAATGAAGTAATGGCGGATAAAGAATATATAGCCTGCAATAAGTTTTCATATGCCGACATCCAAGCTGTAACATCACTTCAGTTTCTTGTGCGTCTTAACAAGATAGATATAAATGATTATAAAAATTTGTCTAATTACATAAATAATATTGCAAAAAGACCAAGCTTTGCTTGATAAAGCTATTTATTGATTAATTCAAAAAATTTAAGAGTTTGTTCTCCTCCATTTTGAAGAGCGCGTGCATCTGTCATATCAGAAATTTTATCCCAATTAGCTTCGATGTTTTCAGGCGTCATATCTTCACCCATACCCAAAGATACTCCCATAGTTTCATGAATAAATATTCTAGAGAAAACTCCTGCACCAGCAGCCATAATGACTCCATTAGGTGCATTTTCACTTGATAAATAGATTACTGCAGGTGTAACAAATTCTGGTTGAAGATTTTTGCCAAAGTCTTCTGGAATTAAACCTTCAGTCATTCTTGTATAAGCAACAGGTGTAATAGAATTTGTAAAAACATTTTTACTTTGACCTTCAATTTTTAGTGTATTCATAAGGCCGACCATTGCCATCTTTGCAGAGCCGTAGTTAGTTTGGCCAAAGTTACCAAAAACACCGCTCGAGGAGCTTGTAAAAACAATGCGGCCATACTCTTGTTCTCTCATAATAGGAAAAATTGTATGTGTGCAATTTAAGCTTCCTTGAAAATGAACATCCATTACCAAATTAAAATCTTCAAGAGTTACTTTATGAAAACTTTTATCTCTAAGAATTCCAGCATTATTTATCAAAATATCTATTCTTCCCCACTTTTCCATGGTTTGATTAGTCATTTCTTTTACTGCATCCAGATCGGTGACACTAGCACCATTTGCAATAGCTTCGCCACCTTCAGATTTAATAATATCTACGACCTCATTTGCCGCATCACTGGCACCACTACCATCAACACTTCCACCAAGATCATTTACAACAACTTTTGCTCCTCGTCTTGCTAACTCAAGTGCATGTTCTTTACCTATACCGCCACCAGCACCTGTAACAATTGCTACCCTATCATCAAATCTAATTGACATGTTCTTTCTCCAAAATAATAAAGTAAATTTGAAATCGAATTGGAGATATTTTAATCAAAAAAAATCTCATTTACTACGATATAAAACTAAGGATTCCAATTCAATTTAAGAATATAATGTATCATCAGTTTTTTAAAAGGGTTTTTAATGAGTAAATCTATAAAAGTTGTTGTTACTGGAGCTGCAGGACAAATTGCCTATTCTTTAATACCAAGATTAGTCGATGGAAATACATTTGGAGATAAAATCGTTGATCTTGCATTAGTTGAAATTCCTCAAGTTGTTGATAAGTTAAAGGGTTTGGTCATGGAGCTTGAAGATTCTTATTTTCCAAAAATGGGTAAAGTTACATATACCGATAACTTTGAAGAAGCATCAAAAGATGCTGACTGGTTCTTGCTAGTTGGAAGTATACCTAGAGGTATTGTCTATAAAGGAAAGAAGATTGAAGAAAGATCAGATCTTTTAAGTATTAATGGCGGTATTTTTGTTCAACAAGGTGAAGCAATTGGAAAATATGGAAAAGATGATGCTAAGATCTTAGTTGTTGGTAATCCTGCAAATACGAATGCTTTCATTGGAAAAGATGCTGCTAACAATGATAATCAACTTTGGATGGCAATGACAATGCTAGATTCTAATAGAGCTAAGTCTATTCTTGCGAAAAAAACAAACAATAATGTTTCTAATGTTAAAAATATGATTATTTGGGGAAATCATAGTCCAACTATGTATCCTGACTCAGAAAATGCACTAATCTCTGAAAAGCTAGGTAGCGAAGTAATAAATGATATGAATTGGATAGAATCTGAATTCATTCCCACAGTGCAACAAAGAGGAAAAGCGGTTATAGATGCCAGAGGCGCATCTTCTGCGACATCTGCAGCAAAAGCAGCAATAGATACTGTTATTGCTTGCGAAAACCCAACTGATTCAGGTGATTGTTTTAGTGCAGCAATTGCAAGTGATGGCGCATATGATGTTCCTGAGGGCATTATCTGTGGTTATCCCTTAATTACTTTGGATGATGGATCAATAGAAATTAAAAGAGACATCTCATTATCTGAGTTTGCAAAATCTAAATTTAAGATATCTATAGATGAACTTTTATCAGAAAGAGAAGCCGTAAAACATCTCTTAAAATGACAAAAAAAGAAAAAATTCTTCATAGTTATATTACAAATATTATTGAAGATGAAAATCCAAAAAATATTTTCATACTGACATCACAAGATGTGTCTAAGCTTATTAAAAGAATAGAAAAATTAAGTGTTAATGGATTATCTATTGGTCCCAATATTGAAAAATTATCAGATGAAAACTTTGATTTGTTTATTATCTTGGATGATATACATGCGTCTGAATCGAATATTGGAACAATAAAAAATCTTTTAAGTCATAAAGTTGCAATTTTTACCAGCTTTGAAAATGATCAAGAAACAAATGAAGTTATGCTTAAACTTGGCTTTCAAACAGAATTAATTGATAAAAATAATAAATTAAAATGTTTCTCATATAATTTAAAAACTTATAACAACAAAAGAACCTGGAACAACCCAAAGGGTTGGGCTAATCCTGAAAATTTTGATAAGTTTAGATGGTGATAAATTTAAACTAAGATTTCAATTGGGGAAATAACAACACATCTCTAATAGAAGACTGATTAGTCAATAACATTACTAGCCTATCTACACCCATTCCGACTCCTACTGCTGGCGGCATGCCGTGTTCAAGTGCCGTAATATAGTCTTGATCATAGTCCATAGCTTCTTTATCTCCAGAGTCTTTTGCAGCCACTTGTTCTTCAAATCTAGTAGCTTGATCATCAGGATCATTAAGTTCACAAAAACCATTAGCAAACTCTTTTCCACCAATAAATAATTCAAATCGATCGGCATAATCTGGATTTTCTTCATTTCGTCTTGATAATGGCGAAACTTCAACAGGATATTCTGTAACAAATGTTGGATCGATTAGTTTACCTTCTACAGTTGCTTCAAATACCTCTAGAAGAATTCTGCCAATACCCCAACTTTTCTCAACTTTTACTTTATTGCTGGTTAGAAAATTTTGAAGTTTTTTCTTATCACTTAAATCATCTTTACCTAATTCTTTATTAAACTCTAAAACTAAATCTGAAAGAGTTGATTGTTTAAAATTATTTAGATCAACCTCAATATCTCCCCATTTAATTTTCGATTCACAATCAGCTGCTTTAGAAGCATTTAAAATAATATCTTTTGTTAGATCCATTTGATCTTGCATGCTTGCATAAGCTTGATACCACTCCATCATGGTAAATTCTGGATTATGTTTAGTAGATAAGCCTTCATTTCTAAAACTTCTATTAATTTCAAAAACGCGTTCAAAACCTCCAACTAATAATCTTTTTAAATATAGTTCTGGCGCAATCCTTAAATAAAGATCTTGTCCGAGGGCATTATGTTGAGTTACAAATGGGCGTGCTACTGCACCACCAGCTAAAGGATGCATCATTGGTGTCTCAACTTCTAAATAGCCAGATTCGTTCATTTTCTTTCTTAGAGAATCAATTATTTTTGTTCTTTTAATGAAAACTTTCTTTGTATCATTATTTGTCATTAAGTCTAGGTATCTTTGTCTATACCTTGCTTCTATATCTGTTAAACCCTTAAATTTTTCGGGCATTGGTCTTAATGATTTAGTTATCATCTCTAAATCCCATACATCTATGGTTAACTCATTTGTTTTAGTACGAAACAGAGAGCCTGATACGCCAACAATATCTCCAAGATCCCATGTTTTAAAATCTTCATAAACACTCTCATCAACATTATTTTTTGTTACATAGATTTGAATATCGCCAGATGCATCTCGTAAAGTTGCGAAACTAGCATTACCCATAACTCTTTTTAAGACAATTCGACCAGCCACAGAAATATCTTTGATATTCTTTTCTGCTAGATCGTCTTTTGAGACGTCACCATATTCTTCATGAAGACTTAATGCATTATTTTTTGGTTTAAATGAATTGCCGTATGCATCTCCTCTATCTCGAAGTTGATCTAACTTTTTACGTCTCTCTTCAATGAGGGCTTTTTCGCCACTTATATTTTCTTTATCCATTTATATGCCTGCTTTTAGGGATGATTTCATAAAATCATCTAAATCACCATTTAAAACCGCTGTTGTATTTCCTGTTTCATAATTTGTTCTCAAATCCTTGATTCTTGACTGATCCAGTACATATGATCTAATTTGACTACCCCATCCTATATCTGACTTACTGTCTTCAAGAATTTGCTGTTCTTCATTTTGCTTTTGTAATTCTAACTCGTAAAGCTTAGATTTTAATTGTTTTAATGCATTTTCTTTATTTTTATGTTGAGATCTATCACTTTGTGATTGAGCAACCAGTCCAGTTGGAACATGGGTTAATCTTACAGCTGAGTCTGTTTTGTTTACATGTTGTCCACCAGCTCCTGATGCTCTATAGGTATCTACTCTTAAATCTGCTTTGTTTATGTTGATCTCAATGGAATCGTCTATTTCAGGTGATATAAATACTGAGGCAAATGAAGTATGTCTTCTATTTCCTGAATCAAATGGAGATTTCCTTACCAGTCTATGTATTCCAGTTTCAGTTCTCAGCCATCCATATGCATGGTCACCATCAACATAGAGTGAGGCTGACTTTATGCCAGCAACATCACCATGAGATATTTCAACCAAATCAGTAGCAAAACCCCTACTTTCCGCCCACTTGGTATACATTCTTAAAAGCATTTCAGCCCAATCTTGTGCTTCAGTTCCTCCTGAACCTGATTGAATTTCCACAAATGCAGACGATGGATCCATTTTATTGCCAAACATTTTGCTAAATTCAAGCTCTTCAAGTGCGGACATAATTTCATTTCTTTCATTTAAAATATCTTCTATTGAGCTATCATCATTTTCTTCAATAGATACTTCGAGCAGAACAACTGAATCAGAGAGTTTTCTAGATACGTCATCAAATGATTTTATACTTTTTTCTAATGTTGTTTTTTCTTTGCTGAGTTTTTGTGAAAGTTCTAAATCAGACCATACCTCTTCTTTCGATAGTTCGCTATCGATTTCATTTAATCTTGTTTTTTTATTGTCGATAAGAAGAATATTGTCTTTAATATCTTGCAATCTTGCTTCCATTTCGGACAAAGAAAGTTTTAACTCTTGAAAGTCCATAATTAATTATTATCTTTTATAAATTCAAAAATTGAATTATCAAATGGGCTTAATTTAAATGAAATTTCTTTCTTATTTAGAACCTTTTGCAAATTTTTAGGTACATTTGTTAAATTAATACCAGCTTTTTCGAGAGCATTTGGAAATTTAGCTGGATGAGCTGTTGCCAAGATAATTGTATTATTTTCTAATCTATCATTAAGCTTAGTTACCGCATCAGCAGCTACAGCTGTATGAGGATCCATTATGTAGCCTGAATTTTCGAAGTATGTTTTCATGCATTTGAATGTTGAGTTATCATCAATGCTATAGCTCAAGAAAAGACTTGCTGACTTTTTCCAAATGTCTTCATCTAACCTGATGCTTTCTGTAGGAAATTTAGAATATAAATTTGAGCACTTGTCTGAATCCCTATCAAGGTATAAATCATAAATTAATCTTTCAAAATTGCTTGCAACGCTAATATCCATGCTTGGTGAAATTGTTTCACTTACCTTGTTTTTAGAATAATCATTATCTTTAAAGAACCTATGTAAAATATCATTGCTATTAACTGCAACGATTATTTTTGACAGTGGCATTCCCATTTTTGAAGCTGCGTAGCATGCAAACACATTTCCAAAGTTGCCTGTTGGAACTGAAAAATTTAATGGTTTTGAAAATTCATTTGCTTTTAATGCAGCATAAAAGTAATAACATATTTGACCTATAATTCTCACCCAATTTATTGAATTTACTGCCAACAGATACTGACTATCTTTAAGGAAAGATCTATCTTTAAACCCCTTTTTTACAACATCCTGACAATCATCAAAAGTTCCGCTTGCAAGAATGGGAAAAACATTTGATTTATCTACAGTAGTCATTTGTTTTCTTTGAATCTCTGACATATTGCCATCTGGTATAAGAATAAAGCTTTTAATGGCCCTAAATTCTTTGCAAGCATCAATCGCTGCTGATCCGGTATCACCAGAGGTGGCACCAAAAACAATGGCAGTTTTATTTTGATCTACCAATGTTTTATTAAAGAACGCGGCAGCAAGTTGTAATCCAAAGTCTTTAAATGCTGCGGTAGGACCATGAAACAACTCAAGCACAGACAGAGATTTATTTATATCAACAATTTTTAAATAATCTTTTTCTTCAAAGTCATGCCAAGTGTTTTCTAATACCTCATGCACTTCATCTTTTGAAAATGATGAATCTGTGTACATTGGCACAATATATTTTGCTACATCAATAAAAGATTTAAGACTTTTTAAGTGGTCTAAGTCCACTTGAGGCCAAGAATCAGGCATAAATAGACCGCCATCATCTGCTAGACCTTGCATCAAAACCTCTTCAAAGGTCTTGTTATTATCATTACCCCTTGTGCTATGAAATAACATTTTATTGTGGTTCGATCCTAATAGACCTTATTTTATTTACTGAATCCAAATCCAGTAGATTATCAACTAATTCTTGATAGTCTTTTTCTTTAAAAGGATCTGTAATAATTATAATTGGCACTAAGTCATCGTTAAGATTTTCTTTTTGACTGATTGACTCAATGCTGACATCTTTATCTGCAAAAATAGTTGAAATAGAAGCCATCACACCAGATACATCACTTGCTTCAATATAAAAATAATATTGAAAGTCTAAATCAATAAAATCAATCAGCTCAATGCTCTCATTAATATTATTAACTTCTCTCATTTTTGAACCTGATAAATAAATTAAATCAGAAATAACACCAGAAGCAGTGGCTTCCTGTCCAGCTCCTGATCCTGCAATATGGAGAGTACCCAATAAGTCAGTTTCTACTTCAATACCATTCCTAACTCCTTTTAAGTTAGCAAGGTATGAATCAAGCTTCACAAGAGATGGGTGAGCTCTTAAATCGATTGAGTTATTCGTTGATTTTGCAATTGCTAGATGTTTAATTGTATAACCCATTTCATAGGCATACTTAAAGTCATCTTTATGAATTCCATTAATACCCTCAATATAAAAATCTTTTGGAGGTAGGGAACTTCCAAATGCTAGTGAAGACAATATACCTATTTTGTGCGCAGCATCTGTACCTTCAATATCAAATGAAGGGTCAGGTTCAGCGTATCCCTTTTCTTGAGCAAGTTTTAAAGTTGGTTCAAATTCCATGCCCTTTTCCATATTGGATAAAATAAAATTAGAGGTGCCATTTAACATGCCTGAGATTTTAGAGATTTTACTCGCAGCAAGCTCCTGATTAAGAAGTTTAATTATAGGTGTGCCTGCACAAACAGAAGACTCATAAAGTAGCTTTACGCCGTTTTTGTTTGCTACACTAAAAAGCTCATCTCCGTGATTAAATATAACCGCCTTGTTAGCAGTAACTACATGTTTTTTAGCATTGAGTGCTTTGAGAATTAGATCGCGAGCAACATCAACGCCACCAATAAGCTCAACAATAACATCGATATCATGATCAATAATTTTAAAAATATCTCTTTCTATAATTACATTACCTGGATCACATTTAGGATTATCTCGTCTTGCTCCAATTGCAATAATTTCAATTTCCAGATTACTTCTTTTTTTAATTTCAACTGAATTAGTTTGCAGGGTTTTAAAAAGGCCCGTAGCAACATTTCCCCACCCGCATATTCCTACTCTTAACTTATTCATTTTTAACTCTTTAGTTTTTTAAGTAAATCTTGTGGTGAATAATATCCAGGTAAAAGTTCACCTTCATTTGTAATAATTGCTGGAGTACCTGTAATACCTATTTTTTTTCCAATAGCATAATGTTTTGCTACAGGTTGAGATTCACAAAAATCTAACCTTGGCTCCTTTCCATCTTTTAGACTAGTAAGAACTTTTTTTGTATCCTCTGAGCACCATGCACCTACCATTTTTGTAAATGTATCAGTTCCCAAACCTGACCTTGGAAATGCAGCATATTTAATGCTAATGCCTAAATCATTATATTCTTTGATTTGCTTATGTAATTTTCGACAATATCCACAATCTACATCAGTAAAAATAGTTAAACTATGCTTTTCGTTAACTGCTTTAAAGGTTATTAATTCACTTTCCTGAATTTCTTTCATCAATGATCGTCTTTTTTCAAACATGTCCAAATCAGTTAAATTTTTTACAGTAGGTTCAAGACTTTTGTATGATCCATATAAATCTGCACCTACGTTTGCTGTCTGCAAATCAATCTTAAACATTTGACCATATAAAAAATATCTTCCATCTTCAGATACATAAATTGGCTGCAAATCACCAAAATAAACTTTATAAATGCCTGGAAATTCTGATTTTTCAATAGACTCAATTTGTGAGCCTTCTGGAAGAATTAGAGAAATAATTTTTTCAATTTGATCTTTGTAACAATTCTCATGTTTACATCTATCAATATTATTTTCACTTATAGTACCTTGCGACAAAGTATTTAGTGAAATTAATAATAAAAGTGAAAATGCGAAATAATTTTTAAGCATATTAACCTCTTGGATGATGTTTTTTAAGAACATCACTTAACCTTTGTTTTGCTATATGAGTATATATTTGAGTGGTTGATAAGTCACTATGACCCAAAAGAAGTTGAACAGATCTAAGATCAGCCCCTCTGTTTAGTAAGTGTGTTGCAAACGCATGTCTTAAAGTATGTGGAGATATGGAATTCTTTAAATTCTCTCTTATAAGATAAACCTTCACTCTTTGCCAAAATGCAACTCTAGTCATTTTTTTTCCTCTATTCGAAAGAAAAATTTCCTTTGATGAAGATTGCTCTCTTTCATTTAAATATGATCTCAAAGAATCTAGAGCTGTTTCTCCAAAAGGAACTAATCTCTCTTTAGATCCTTTCCCAAAAACTTTTACTACACATCTTTTCATATCAACATCAGTCATCTTTAGATTTACTAACTCAGATATTCTCATACCTGTAGCGTATAACATTTCAATCATTGCCTTATCCCTATTTTCAATTTTATTTGAGACATCGGGACTGTTAAGTAATTTATCAACTTCAGCTTCTGACATAGACTCTGGTAAATATTTCTCTTGCTTTGGAGTAACTAAGTCGTTTAGTGGAGAATTTTTTACAAAATTTCTTTTAACTAAAAATATATAAAAAGATTTGATTGATGATATTTTTCTATTAACTGAGGAACTTCTCATCTTCCTTTGAAATAAGAATGATATATATTGATTAATATGATCCTCTTGAAGATTTTTATATTTAAGATCTTCATTATCCAGCCATTGAAAAAAAGATGAGATGTCGGCTTCGTAAGCTTTTGCTGTATTATTGGAAAGTCCCTTATCTACTAAAAGATAATTCAAAAAAGACCTAAGATTAGAATCTTCCCTGTTAGACGTTTGCATTTTATTAATCTAGACGTTCTTTAATTCTTGCAGATTTACCAGATCTTTCTCTAAGATAAAATAACTTAGCCTGACGAACATCACCTTTTCTTTTTACTTGGATAGAATCTATCATTGGGCTATGAGTTTGAAATGTTCTTTCAACACCGATTCCACTTGAAATCTTTCTCACTATAAAAGAGGAGTTTAGTCCAGCTTTTTTCACACCCATCACGACCCCTTCAAAAGCTTGTAATCTTGTTCTTTCTCCTTCCCTAACTTTCACAGATACAACAACAGTATCTCCTGGTCTGAATTCAGGAAGATCAGTTTTCATTTGTTTTGATTCAAATTCATTGATTATCTGAGAAGGTGTTTTCTCTTCTAAAGAAACTGAAAGCGCCTCTTCAGCAGGTGCTTCTTCTTCAGGAGCTGCCTCTTCAGCAGGTGCTTCTTCTTCTACAGGAGCAGCTTCTTCAGCAGGTGTTTCTTCTTCAACAGGAGGTGCTTCTTCAGCAGGTGTTTCTTCTTCAACAGGAGGTGCTTCTTCTTCTACAGTAGCTGCTTCTTCTTCAGGAGCTACTTCTTCGGCTGAAGTATCTTCGGCAATAGATTCTTTTTGACTAGCAGCAGATTCAGCCATTACTGTTGCTGCATCATCAACTGCGCTTGGTGATGGTGATTCATTAAAATGAATATCCCAAGCATCTAGTAATTTTGCTTTTGTTAGATTGATATCTAGTTCAAGTCCATTTTCTTTTGCTACCGCAACTATGTCAGCTTTTTTCATTTTGTTAAGAGCTGATTTTGTAGGAATTTCTCTAGTATCTTCTATCCTAGTTTCTTCTTTTTTTGGTTCTTCAGGCGCGGATGAGCCGCCAAATAATCGGGAAAAAAAACCTTTTTTCTTGTTTTCTTTACTATCACTCATAATATTCGCCTAAAAAGGGCTATAGGATAGCCTTAGATGACCATTCTTCCAAGAGTTTTTTTTGTTTTTTTGTTAGTTTTATTTTTTTAAGTAAATCTGGTCTTTTTTTAAATGTTTTAAGTAATGACATCTCAGATTTCCATGCATTTATCTTTTCGTGGTTTCCGGATAATAATATTTCAGGAACCTTGTTAGAATCAAAAATTTCAGGTTTTGCATAAACATCTTCTTTAAGTAATCCATTAGAAAAAGTATCTTTCAGATATGAATCCTTATTTCCAAGAGTTCCAGGTAAATGTCTTGAAATTGCATCAATTAAACATATTGCTGCGTACTCTCCACCACTCAAAATAAAATCTCCTATTGATACTTCCTCATCTACATAGTTATCAATGACTCGTTGATCAATTCCCTCATATCTGCCGCATATTACTGTCATATTTTTGAGTTTAGATAATGAAATCACTTTTTTATGAGTTAGTAATTGTCCCTGTGGTGACATATAAATAACTGGTCCAAGTTTTCTTTTATCAATACTTTTAATAGTCTTAATCAATGGCTCTGCCATAATAACCATGCCTTCCCCACCTCCGTATGGCTTTGAATCAACATTTTTATGTTTATTGGTAGCGTTTTTTCTTATATCCAAAGGTTTGATTGACAATATGTCTTTTTTCATAGCTTTTGAAATCACACCAGAATTTAAAATTTCAAATATTTCTGGAAAAATTGTTAAAACATTTATATTCATTCTAATAATCGCTTTGCCAATAAACTTTAAGAACTCTTTCTTTCTTATCAATAGAGTCTATAAATTTTTCTTTTATAAATGGTATTAGTCTTTCTTTTTCATCAACTGAATCAGGCGTAGGTTTAACTATTAAATAATCATTAGCGCCAAAATTATTAAGTTCTTTTACTTCTCCTAAAATTTCATTTTTATTGAGTCCAATTACGATCATTCCTTTTAAATCATGCCAATATACCTCTTCAGATTTAAGCTCAGGAAGATTTTCAGAAGAAATATAAAGCTTTATGTTGGTGTATTTTTTAATTTCATCAACACTATCTATGTTTTTTAGTTTAGCTAAAAATTTTGAATTAATTTTTTTAATGTATTCGATTGATAATTTATTTTCATTATCTATAAAAATATTATCAATATAGTTGAGAATATTTTCCTTTGGAGAGCAGAATGAGTTTAGGAAAAATTCTCCCTTAAGACCTCTAGGTTTTCCTATGTTGGCAATACAAACTTGTTTATTTTTTTTCATCTTCTGAAGAATCATCTTCAGCTGGAGCTTCTTCCTCTGCAGGTGTTTCTTCAGCTGGAGCTTCTTCCTCTGCAGGTGCTTCTTCGGCTGGAGCTTCTTCGGATGGAGCTTCTTCTTCAGCTGGAGCTTCTTCCTCTGCAGGTTCTTCTTCAGCTGGAGCTTCTTCTTCTGCTGGAGCTTCTTCGGCTGGAGCTTCTTCCTCTGCAGGTGCTTCCTCGGCTGGAGCTTCTTCTTCTGTAAGTGCTTCTTCTGCAGGTACTTCTTCTGCAGGTGCTTCCTCTGCAGGAGCCTCTTCAGCAGCAGCTTCCTCAGCTTCTTTTGCTAATTTTTCTGCTAATGCAGCTTTTTTGGCAGCAGCTTTAGCCTTTTTTGCTTCAACTTTTGCTGCGAATTCCTCTGGTGTTAATTTAGCTTCTTTAATTAGCGCACTAACTCTTTCACTAAGTTGTGCACCCTTTGATACCCACTCATCAATTTTTTCAAGATCAATTCTAAGTCTTTCCTCTTGCCCATTTGCTGTTGGATTAAAAAAACCTAATCTTTCAATAAATGCTCCGTCTCTAGGACGTCTTTCATCAGCAACAGTTATAAAGTAATAGGGATTTTTCTTTGCCCCACTCCTTGCTAATCTTATTATTACCATACTAAAAAATATTTAAATTTGTTTAAAAAGATGTGTATTTTAGGGTAACCTTGCTAATATTGATAGTATTATTATGCAAAGTTTTAATTAATCTTAATTTTTAATGAGTTTTATCGCCCAAGTAACTATAAGTATAGTTATATACTTTATTATTAGATTCTTTTATCAAAAAGAAAAATCATTGTATTTTGCTGGATTTATAGCAGCATTTTCATATGTTTTAATTTATTTGGCGACTTATGAAATTATAAGTATTATGCCTACTATTCATTTTATGGTAACTGGATTAAGCCTACTTTTCATATTTATTGCCTACAATGAAATTATTATTCTTGAGAGGAAGGTAAGAAAGGTTAAAAAAGGTGAGTTAATAAACATTGATCCTTTCTCTGTCGAAAGAAACTACAAAATCGTATTTAAGCTTCTTGGAATAGGATTAATTTTTCTATCATTAGCTTTAGTTTCAGGATTTACTTTGCAAACTATTTTTACTGCTAATCTATTATTTAAAGCAATTTTCACATTCATTGCTTGGATTATATTCTTAATAACATTTATTGGCGTTCAATATGCAAATTTCCCAATTAAATATGCAACTAGAAGCCTATTTGTATCAATGTGGGCTGTCCTAGGTGCGTATTACATGAATTCATATTTGGTTGGTTCGTAATGCAAGAAGATCCTTCGTTAATAGTTCTTTTTTCAACACTAATATTTTTATTAATTCTTAGTGGATTTTTTTCTGGTTCGGAGACTGGAATGATGGCTGCGAATAAAATTAAGTTAAGAAACTTATCAAAAAAATCTAAAACTAGTGCTAAAAGAGCTTTGGATCTTTTGAAAAGACCTGATCAGCTGCTTTCTGCAATATTAGTTGGAAATAATTTTGCCAATATTTTAGCTTCGGCAATTGTAACTATAATGATGCTTAATTACTTCGGAGGAAACGTTGTTCTTGGATCAATAATCTTAACGATTGTGATTTTAATTTTCTCAGAAATTACTCCAAAGACAATGGCTGCTATTAAACCTGAGAGTTTTGCAACTAGATCATCTTTTATATTAAATATTCTTGTATACATTTTTAAACCTTTGATATTTCTTACAAACTTCCTAAGTAAGCAAATTCTAAAAATATTTAAATTAGACGCTAAAGACGCGACATTAAATGAGAATCTTAATACCGAAGAACTTAGAACACTTCTTGAGGAATCTGGAGACCTAATTCCAAAACAATATAGAAAAATGCTCTCTTCAGTTCTTGGTATGGAAGAATTGATTGTTGAAGATATTATGATCCCTACTTCAGAAATAATTGGTATCGATATAAATATGGATTACCAAAATGCAACAAAAATTATTCAATCAACTGAATACACAAGACTACCAGTCTATAAAGACTCTATTGATAGCATGATAGGTGTGCTTCATCTAAAAGATTCTCATGCATTTCTTAAAAAATTTAATGAGCAAAAAGACATAAATGAATTGCTTCAAAAAACTTATTTTGTATCTCAGTCAACATTGCTAATGAAACAATTGAGGGAGTTCTTAGCTAGTAATCAAAGCATTGCTCTTGTTGTTGATGAATATGGAGAGATTGAAGGCCTAATATCAGTTGAAGATATTTTTAAAGAAATTACGGGTAAATTTGGTGGTGATAAAGAGGAGCTTGAAAGAGAATTTATTAAATTGAAAGATGGGTCTATATTGACTGATGGTAATTCTAAAATAAGAGATTTGAATAATTATGTTAATTGGGAAATTCCTGAAACAAGCTCAAAAACTATAAATGGGTTAATAACTGAATATCTTGATCAAATTCCTCAGGCTAATTTATGTATTGAGATAGATAATTATAGATTTGAAATTCTCGAGTTAGACGAAAATTTAATTTCAAAGATTAAAATAAAAAAGGGAGCTAATGCTCCCTAGAAAACTCAATGAATCTTATAAAAAATCAGTAATTAATTTAAAGATTATTGCCAAAACAAAAGAGGATGTTATGACTGCTCTTACGCTGGCGATTACTGGAAGCATCTTGCCCCATATAGCATTAGCTTCAATTACAAAGATTATAGCAAGACCGATAATAAGACTTAAACTACTCCAATCTTCTAAAACTAAATAAGAACCAGGTGCATGAGCCGAGTAAACCATATACATCAGCATAGGAACAGAAAATAATGTGTTTGTTCTTGATGCTAAGCCTGCTTTTGCAGCAGCAGTTGCTACATCACCATCTTTCATACCAAGGACAATTTTTTGATTTCTCCATATAATTCCCCATACATTGAGCATCATTATTGTTCCCATTGTCACACCTAGTATTATTTCTGTACCAATTCTTGCTGTTATTTGATGAATAAGGATCAAGCCTGTTAAAAAAGTGAAAAATGCTGCCCACCTAAACCACCATAGCGCATTTGGAGCTAATTTTTTCATTACGTCTGCTTTTGCATCAGGATCTGCAACTTTCACATATTCAGTTTGAACAAAATTAAAATAATACAAAAGTCCAATCCATGCTATTCCAAAAAGAATATGGAATGATCTAAAAAAAGCTTGATCAGTTAGTAAATCCATAATAACTCCTCTAAAGTGTGTAGTTATATATTAATTGAAATAGTAATTGAAATCTAATAAAAAACGGGGATAAATCCCCGTTTTTTTTGAGTAAAGGTCGTATTACATCATACCGCCCATACCGCCCATACCGCCCATATCTGGCATTGGTGGCATTGGTGCATCATCTTTAGGTACGTCAGTTACCATTGCCTCGGTAGTGATCATCATACCTGCAACAGAACCAGCAGCTTGAAGAGCAGTTCTTGTGACCTTAGCTGGATCAAGAATACCCATCTCAATCATGTCACCAAACTCGCTTGTTGCTGCATTGAATCCAAAAGAATCTTTTCCATCTATTACCTTATTAACAATTACTGATGGTTCTTCTCCAGCATTTGAGACAATTTGTCTTAAAGGAGCTTCAAAAGCTTTTTTAGCAATATTAATTCCAACATTTTGATCATCATTTTCGCCTTTAAGCTTTGAAACAGCCTCAAGACATCTGATTAATGCTGATCCGCCTCCAGGTACAACTCCCTCCTCAACAGCAGCTCTTGTTGAGTGAAGAGCGTCTTCTACTCTTGCTTTTTTCTCTTTCATCTCTACTTCAGAGCCTGCACCTACTTTAATAACTGCAACTCCTCCGGCAAGTTTAGCAACTCTTTCTTGAAGTTTTTCTTTATCATAATCTGATGATGTTTCCTCGACTTGAGCTCTAATTTGATTAACCCTAGTAGCTATAGAATTTTCATCTCCAGCACCATCAATTATGGTTGTATTATCTTTGTTTAAGACAACTCTTTTCGATGTACCTAAATCTTCAACAGTTGCTCCTTCAAGCGAAAGACCAACTTCTTCGGAGATAACAGTTCCACCAGTAAGTATAGCTATATCTTCTAGCATAGCTTTCCTTCTGTCACCAAAACCAGGAGCCTTACAAGCTGCAGCTTTAACAATACCTCTTAAATTATTAACTACTAAAGTAGCTAAAGCTTCACCTTCAATATCTTCAGCAATTATTAAAAGAGGTTTACCAGCTTTAGCAACTGATTCTAAAAGAGGTAATAAGTCTCTAATGTTAGATATTTTTTTATCAAATAGAAGAATATATGGTGTATCAAGTTCAACAGTCATATTGTCTTGATTGGTTATAAAGTAAGGAGAAAGGTAACCTCTATCAAACTGCATACCTTCAACGACATCAAGTTCATTTTCAATACCGCTTCCTTCTTCGACAGTGATTACACCCTCTTTTCCAACTTTTTCCATAGCTTCTGCAATAATTTCTCCAACTGCGGTGTCACCATTAGCAGAAATCGTTCCTACTTGAGCAATCGCCTTATCATCAGTACATGGAACACTTAGTCCTTTAACGTGCTCGACTGCACTAGACACAGCCTTGTCAATTCCTCTTTTAAGATCCATTGGATTCATTCCAGCAGCAACAGCTTTATTACCTTCATTAACAATAGATTGAGCCAAAACAGTTGCTGTCGTAGTTCCATCTCCAGCCTCGTCAGAGGTTTGAGAAGCAACTTGTTTAAGCATCTGAGCACCCATATTTTCAAATTTGTTTTCTAATTCAATTTCTTTAGCAACTGAGACTCCATCTTTAGTAACAGTTGGAGCACCAAAAGATTTATCTAATACAACATTTCTACCTTTTGGTCCTAATGTGACTTTAACCGCATTAGCAAGAGTATTAACTCCATCAAGCATTTGCGACCTGGCATTATCACCAAATTTAACATCTTTAGCTGACATAATTTATCTCCCTATTCTTATAATTTATTCAACAACGCCGAAAATATCTCTCTCACTTAAAATAAGATATTCTTCGCCGTCTAACTTAATTTCATTACCACCATATTGGCCGAAAATGACTGTATCACCAACTGATACATTCATAGATACTGACTCACCTGAATCAGAAACCTTTCCAGGCCCAACTGCTACAACTTCTCCTTGAGAAGGCTTTTCTTTTGCAGAACCTGAAAGGATTATTCCACCTGATGATGTTTCCTCTTCTTCAGTTCTTTTTACAAGAACATTGTCGTGTAATGGTCTTAATTTCATTTATCTCTCCATATAAATTACTTAAATTTATCTTATCCAATAATTAAGGGCTAAAAAATATAAATCAATAGGCAATTTAACTTTTTAACTTATTAATTAGAAGCGCAATTGTAACTCCAAAAAGGTTTGCAAGTAAGTCAAAATACTCAAAATACCTATTTGGATGAAAATAATGTATTAGTTCGATAAACGCCCCAAATAAAAAAATATAAATAGCTAAGGTCAAATTAGAAATTTTGAATTTACATATAAAACCAACAAAGCAAAGGTATGCATAAATTGATAAATGAACTAACTTATCAGACAACATAGATAAAGAATTAAATCTTGGAATGTCATTAGCGTTTACGGTGCTTAATATAAATACAACAATAAGTGAAAAATAAAATATTTGCCTGCTATATTTCATTATCTAGTTATTTTATTAAATTAAAAAAACTTCTATTTTGATGGATCATTAGTATTGCTGGCAAAGCTAAGATCGATGTAAATATATAAAAAGACATCCAGCCATAGGAAAATCCATACAAACTTTGAAAGTTTTCAACTATTAATCCAGAAAATCCTGCAAATATTTTTCCTAAGAATGCCATTAATGAGGTCAATAATGCGTACTGAAATCCTGTGTACTTTTGAGAAACTAAACTAGTTAAGAAAGTAATATTTACAGTACCTACAATTCCTGCTGCAATGCTATCGGAAGCTACAATTGAAGCCAACAAGGTCAGATTTTTTTCACTTAAAGCTGCATAAGAAAAAAATAAGTTTGTAAACATGACTAAAATACCGCCAATAATTAATGACTTATATAAACCAATTCTTTTTATTAATATGCCACCCAGAAAGACTCCAAAAATTGTTGCAATTAATGCGACTACTTTCACAATGTAACCTATTTCCTCAAGCGTATAGCCCATATCAATATAAAAAGGATTTGCCATTGGGCCCATTACAATATCAGTTAATCTGTATGTGGCTACAATTAAGAGAAGAATTGAAGCCATCTTTATTCCAAATCTAGAAAAGAAATCCTTTATTGGTTCAATTATTGAATTTATATGATTTAACTTCTGAAGATCATGATTTTGTGATTCACTTGAAATGAGCATTGATAAGACTATGTTCACAATAAATATTAAAGCCATTAATTGATAAGCAAATGACCAAGAGAAATTAGCTGCGATTATTAGTGCTAAAGAAGACCCTACTAAGATTGCAATTCTGTATCCAAACTGATAACCAGCTGCTAAATTTCCTTGATCTTCTAGCTTAGCACTTTCAATTCTATAGGCATCTATTGCAATATCTTGTATCGAACCTGCCAAAGCAATAATTAGAGCAATAAATGCAAAAAAAGAAAGATTTGTTATTGGATTTATAGTTGAGAGTATAAATAAAGAAATAATTATTATGATTTGCATCAAAACAATCCAACTTCTTCGTGAACCAAAAATATTAAAAAAAGGTATCGAAAATCTATCTATAAATGGTGCCCAAAGAAATTTAATTGAATACGCTAAGCTAATCCAACTTATAAAACCAATAATACTCAAATCTATGCCTACATCCCTTAACCATGCAGTGAGTGTTATTAGAATTAACACATAAGGCAAACCAGAGGCAAATCCAAAGCCCGAGAATGACATTATTTTTAAATAGTCATTCTTAATCATAGTGCATCTAAATATCTTCGCCATTCAAATTTATCACCAGGATCTGTTTTCCTTCCAGGTGATATATCAGAATGGCCAACGATATTTTCCTTATTTATTTCTGGATAATTTTTAATAATCAATTTTGAAATTTTAATCAATGATTTGTATTGTTCGTTTGAATAAACATCACAGTCTGTTCCTTCCAGCTCAATTCCAATTGAATAGTTATTACAATCTTTAATGCCCTTAAAAGATGATTCGCCAGCATGCCATGCTCGCATGTCTAAAGGTACAAATTGAATAATTTCACCAGTTCTCTTTATATAAAGGTGAGATGATACTCTTATATCTTGAATCTCTTGAAAATAATCATGATCAGATATGACGAGTTTGTTCATAAAAAAATCTTCTACATAGTTATTTCCGTAAACATTTGGCGGAAGGCTAATTGAGTGAATTACTATTAAGCTTATTTTTGTGTTTTCAGGTCTTTCATTAAAATTTGGAGAATCGACGAATTTAATATTTTTAAAAATATGATTTTCAATTTCCATTTATCTCAATCCAGGAGGCATTTTAAAATAAACATTCTCAGTATCTTCGCCATCCTCAATAAGCTTTGCACCAAAATAATCTTCAAGAGATTTTGCGATTTCCATAACTCTTGATTCTGGAGCAGATGCTCCAGCTGTAATAGCAATATTTTTACATTTTTTAATATCCTCAAGATTTAAATCTGAAAATTCATCTATTAAAGTTGATTTACAACCACATTTTTCAGCAAGCTCTTTAAGTCTATTCGAGTTTGAGCTATTTTTTGATCCGACTACAATAATATAATCTGATTCAAGAGCTAGCTGTTTTACAGCATCTTGCCTGTTTTGTGTTGCATAACAAATATCATCTTTTTTTGGAACTTCAATATTTGGAAATCTTTTTCTTAGTATATCTATTATCGAAATTGTCTCATCAACACTTAGTGTTGTCTGAGTGACAAGAGCAAGACTTTCGCTATTGTTTACATTAATATTTATTGCATCATTCTCATCTTGAACTAAATATATTGAACTATTTTCCGAATTTATATGACGGCCCATCGTACCCTCAACTTCTGGATGGCCTTCATGGCCAATTAAAATAATATCTCTATTTGCTTTAGCATGTTTTCTTACTTCCATATGAACTTTGGTAACTAAAGGGCATGTGGCATCAAAAAAATTTAGATTTCTTGCCTTAGTAGTCTCCTCTACTTCGCTGGATACTCCATGGGCACTAAAAATTACTAATGAATCATCAGGAATCTCATCAATTTCCTCCACAAATACTGCACCCCTATTTCTTAAATCATCCACAACTACTTTATTGTGAACAACTTCATGTTTCACATACACAGGAGCTCCATATATATCAAGAGCTTTATTTACAATGTCTATAGCTCTATCAACACCAGCACAAAAGCCTCGTGGGTTGGCTAATTTTATTTCTTTAGTCATTTCAAATAATCTTTAAATTCAAAGTACATAATTAATATTGCGCCTATCGTTATAAATGCATCAGCTAAATTAAATACAAAAAGCGAGTAATTATATATTTTCAAATGAAGAAAGTCTGTTACGCTCCCATCATTAATTCTATCAAGGACATTGCCAATCGCGCCGCTAGTTATAAATGACAAAGCAATTTTATTTCTGTCTTTAGTTTCATTGATGATCATCCATAAAAGATAAAGAGTAATCAATATAGTTAATATCAATAATAAATTTGAAGCCAACTCACCCTTATTATCAAAAATTCCAAAAGCAATTCCTGAATTGTAAATTAGTAGAAGTTCAATGAAAGGAAAAAAAGTTTTTATTGATTCTCCAAATAACAAATAACTATTTGCAAAAACTTTTGAGGATATATCTATTAATACTAGGAAAAAAATAACTAATATAAATCTATAGCTATACAGATTTTCTTTGCTCGCCATCATTTTCTATATTATCAATGCATCTATTACATAACTCGGGATGTTCTTTGTTTGATCCCACTGATGAACATCTATGCCAACATCTTACACATTTGGTATTATTTGAAGGATTGACTTTAATTTTAAAGCTTTTTCCTTTACTTAGGTTTGCCTCTGAAGAGATAAATAAAAAGTGAAGTTCTTCTCCAAGCTTTTTAAGAATACTCATGTCATCTGGAGTAGCCTTAATATCTACAATTGAATCAAGTGATCCTTTAATTGTATTTTCATTCCTCATTTCCTCTATTGTTTGATTGACAGCATCTTTAATCTCAAAAATTCTTTTCCATTCAGATTGATTAATATTTGATTTAGAATCCTCTTCAAAATTTTCAAAGTTGGAGAGAAAAACAGAGTCTTGCTGACTATTCAATCTGTCACTTGTTTGCCAAATTTCTTCTGCAGTATAGGAAAGTATTGGAGAAATAAGCCTTACTAAAACATTCAAAATACAGTCAAGGCTTGTTTGACAAGATCTTCTTGCTAAAGAATCATTTTTGCATGTATAAAGCCTATCTTTAATTATATCCAGATATACTCCTCCTAATTCGTTAACACAAAAATTATGTATTTTTTGAATTGCTTTGTGGTAAGAAAAAGATTCATATAAGCTTATGACTTCTTTTTGAAGGGTTTTTATCTCATTTATAATCCATTTATCAAGTTCAACTTGATCTTCAAACATAATTTTATCTTTATCACTAAAATCGCTTAAATTTCCTAAAATAAATCTAAAAGTATTCCTTATTCGTCTGTATTGATCTGAAGTTCTCTTCAATATTTCGTCAGATGCTACCATTTCACTTCTAAAATCTGTTGAGGCTACCCAAAGCCTTAAGATATCTGCTCCTAGGCTATCCCAGACTTTCTGCGGAGAGACAACATTTCCAAGTGATTTTGATTGTTTTCTTCCTTTTTCGTCTACAACAAATCCATGAGTAAGAACCGTTTTATACGGCACTGATTTATTCATTGCTATACTTGTTAATAATGATGATTGGAACCATCCCCTATGTTGATCTGAGCCCTCTAAGTAAAGATCGGCAACAACATTAGCGCCAAATCTTTTTGCAGAAACTGCGAAGTGGGTTACCCCAGAATCAAACCAAACATCAAGTGAATCAGAGGTTTTAATATAATCTTCATGATCATCGATATAATCTTTCAAATCTAAGGTATCCCAAGCAGAAATTCCATCTTTTTCAATAATTCGTGCAAATTTTTCAAATAGACTATCTTGATCAGGATGTATTTCACCAGTATCTTTATGAACCACCAAAGTTATAGGAACACCCCAGTTTCTCTGTCTTGAAATACACCAATCAGGCCTATCGGTAAGCATAGATTCAATTCTTTGAAGGCCCCAAGAGGGTTCCCAATTAACACTTTTAATTAGCTCAAGAGCATCTTTGTTTAAGTTATTTTTATCCATAGAAATAAACCATTGTGGAGTAGATGTAAAAATTAAAGGCGTTTTTCTTCTCCAACAATGAGGATAAGAATGATGATAGTCTTCGATATTAATTAGAGCGTTATGTTCTTGTAATTTTTCAACAATAAGCGGGTCTGCTTTCATAGCTGGTAGTCCTGCAATAAAATCAAGCTCATCTTTGAAGAAACCCTTATTATTAAGCGAATGGATAGTTTCAATATTGTTTTTCTTACATATTAAATAATCATCCATACCATGAGCAGGAGCGGTATGAACACAACCTGTTCCTGTTTCAGTAGTGACATGATCTGCATGAAGTAGAACTGATTTTCTTTTTAAAAAAGGATGGATAAGGTCAATATCAATTAATTTATTGCCTTTTATTGTCGATATAACATCAAATTTTTGCTTCCATCTTTTGGAGCATTGATCAATCATCTCAAATGCAATTACATAAAATTTATTTTGCATACTAATGAGTGAGTATTCGAATTCAGGATTAATACAAACAGCTACATTTGAAGGAATTGTCCATGGCGTTGTTGTCCAAATAACAAAGAAAATTTCGTCTAGATCCTTAAAACTAAACAAATCTTTTACCTTCTCTAAAGATGAATCATCTACTTTGAATGAAACATCAATTGCTTTTGATGTTTTATCAATATACTCAACCTCTGCCTCTGCTAGTGATGACCCACTTTCTTGGCACCAATGAACGGGCTTCTCACCTTTTTCTAGGTGACCTTCTCTAAAAATAGCACCTAAAGACCTAACAATGTCTGCTTCAAATTTTGGATCTAACGATTTATATGAATTTTCCCAATCACCAAATACTCCCAATCTTTTAAAATCATTTAATTGATTATTAATTTGGCTTTCAGCATATTCTTTACAGGCTTTTTGAAAACTTTCTTTATTTTTCACGAGTTCGCTATTTTTTCCATGTTTCTTTTCAACATTGAGTTCAATTGGAAGTCCATGACAGTCCCAACCCGGCACATAAGGAGCATTAAATCCTTGAAGGGTTTTAAATTTTATAGTTATATCCTTAAGGATTTTATTAACTGAGTGTCCTAAATGGATGTCTCCGTTTGCATATGGAGGCCCATCGTGTAAGAGAAATAGTTCTTTATTCTCATATTTTTTTCTAATCTTTCCATATAAATCTGTTTTGGACCACAAATCCAATATCTCTGGTTCTTTTCTGGGCAATCCAGCCTTCATTGAAAAATCAGTATCTGGAAGATTTAATGTATCTCTATAGTTAACTGTCATCGGAATTTTGTAAAATATTTTTTGCTATTGATATGTCCTCTTGGATTTGTGATTTTAACATGTCTAAATTATCAAATTTCTTTTCGTCTCTTATTTTTTTTACAAATTTGACACGTAATCTCTGGGAATAAATGTTCTCATTAAATTCAAATAAGTGAACTTCTAATACTGGTTTTTCACCACCAACAGTTGGTCTAACACCCATATTAGCTATCCCATTTAAACTAAGATCATTTAATTTGCATTTGACTGCATAAACTCCCTTAATTGGCAATCTTTGATTAGGTAGCCATATATTTGCCGTTGGAATATTAATCGTTCTTCCTAAATGTTGTCCATGAACGATTTTTCCTGAAAATGTATATGGTCTTCCAAGCAATTTTTCAGCATTATTAAAATTGTTATTTAAGAGTTCCTCTCTTATTCTTGTGCTGCTTACTCTTTGACCATCCAAGGTTATTGTTTCGGTGTTTTCTACCAAAATTCCTTTTTTTTCTCCCCAATTTTTTAATAAATCAGTATCCCCTTTTCTGCCTGCTCCAAATCGGAAATCATCTCCTACAGTAAAACTTACTAAATTTATTGAATCTAAAATTTGAGAAATGAAGTCATCAGGTGACATTGTTCTAAGTTTGCTATTAAATTTTAAAAAACAAGCAAAATCTATTTTACTTTTCTTTAGAAGTTGAAATTTTTCTCTCCATGGGCATATTCTTGGAGGTGGAATTTGATTCTTATCTCTTACTTTAGAAAAATATTCTGCAGCATGGGGCTCAGTAAAAAAAACTATTGTTTTTGCATTATATTTTTGTGCATTATTTTTTATTTTTTCTAAAATTGCCTGATGTCCTAAGTGCAATCCATCAAAATTCCCTATTGTTCCTGATAAAAGAACATTGGGATGTCTTGATTTAAATAACTTTAAGTTGTGTTGACCTCTTATTAAATACATTTTAATCAAATAAAAATCTGAGTGGCTTATTTAACATTAATCTTGAAATTGAAAAATAAATAACTACAGAAGCAAAGACTTCAATTGATAAATAAAATATCCTTTCAACTTGGGTTAATGTTATAAAATTTATCTCTGAAGTATAAAAATATAAAAAAATTATTAAAAATAAGCTCGAAATAAATAAGTTAAAACTAAATTTATTTATAATGCTCTTTGATTTAATAAACCCATCTCTATACAAAACAATTTCTAGAGTTAATACGCTAATTATAGCTGCTAAAGAACTGCCAATTGCAATGCCTACGTGCCCATAATCTAAAGCAAATGCTAAATAATAATTAAATATCACATTCAAAAATAACGATGCTAGAGCAACGTACATTGGTGTTTTGGTATCCTTTCTTGCAAAAAATGCTGGAGTTAAAACTTTCATGAGCATAAAAAAGGGCAATCCAAATGAAAATGCCATCAGACTATAAGATGAATTAATAACATCCATTGATGAAAAAGCACCTCTGTAAAAAATAGTACTTATCAAGTCTTCTGCACAGAAAAATAAACCTATTAAAGATGGTAATCCAATATATAAAACAAATTTTTGGCCCTTATGTATTCCTTCAATAAATTTATCCTTTTCATGATTAAGATCAAATTTTGATAGCGTTGGCAGTAACACTGTGCCAATTGCAATCGCAAAAATTCCCATTGGAAACTGAATTAATCTGTCAGAAATATATAGCCAAGTTGGACTTCCTGTTTCTAGTAAAGATGCAAAAATTGTATCTATGAGTAAATTAATTTGAATGATTCCGCCAGCTAAAACTGCCGGAACAATTAGTCTAAAAAACTTCTTTACGCCTGGGTTATTAAAATTAAGCCTTGGAATTGGTAATCTGTTTATTCTCCATAAAGGTAAAATTTGAATGAGAAGCTGAACTATACCTGCTAACAAAACTCCCCACGCAAGAACATAAATAGGCATTTCGTACTTTGGCGCAATTGCCACTGCAGCAATTATTAGGGATAAATTAAAAAAAACAGGTGTGTAAGCTGGAATTGAGAATCTCTTATGAGTATTTTGAATCCCGCCTGCAAAGGCTACCAGTGAAATTAAAGCTAGATACGGAAACATTATTCTCAAAACATTAATTGCCAAATCTTTTTTTACAGGATCAAAATAAAAACCAGGAGCAAAAATAAAAATAAATATTGGTGCAAAAATTAATACGATTAAAGTAAAAATAAATAATGTAGTTATGAGAATTCCAGCAAGGGAATTTAAAAACTCAAACGTACTGTCTGAATTATTTTCTTTTTCATAATCACTGTATATTGGTATAAATGCTTGATTGAAAGCTCCTTCGGCAAAAAACCTTCTAAACAAGTTTGGAATCTTTAGACAGATTACAAAAATATCATGAAATATTGATGCGCCCAGAAGGTTTGTTGTTGAAATATCTCTAATCAAACCAAATATTCTTGAAAGGCCTGTTCCAGAAATAACTTTTCTTAAATTAGTGAATAATCCGCCAGAGGATTCTTTATTTATATTATTGATTTTGTTCAAAATCTAAAGATGCAGAATTTATACAATATCTCAAACCAGTTGGTTGAGGTCCATCATTGAATACATGTCCGAGATGAGCGTCGCATTTAGAACACTTTACTTCAGTTCTAGTCATTCCAAATGAATTATCTTCAAACTCATTAATACAATCACTATCAACAGGTATAAAAAAGCTTGGCCAACCACAGCCAGCATCAAATTTGGTATCTGATTCAAAGAGACTTTCTCCACAACAGATGCATTTATAGATGCCATCTTCATTAAAGTTCCAGTACTTGCCAGTGAATGGTCTTTCAGTTCCAGATTGTCTGGTTACCCTAAATGACTCATCGCTAAGGAGTTTTTTCCAGTCATTATCTGTTTTAGTATGATTCGACATACCTAATTGTAATTAAAAAGAGTGTAATTAGATAGAAAATAGATTATCAGACTTTATGAAGTAGAACCATTAACAGGAAATAATGAATTTGCACTGTTCAAAAAATCATCAACTAATTGTTCAGTTGGTTCATATATTCGTCTTCTCTTATCATCTAAAGAGGATTTCTCACTAATATATCCCAATGCAACTGCTTGCTTAAGAACTTGGAGGCGCTTTATTCTTGAAGCATACTTTTTTGGAACAAGTGAAATTGCATATTCCTGAGACATCTCGTTATTTTCTAAATGCTCCCACATAAATCTCATTAAAAAATAGAATCTGTAAGTATCAGCTTGAAAAAACTTCAGAGAATCTGGATTATCAGGATTATCAAGGGTCTGACTTAAGACTGTCCTTATAACATTTTTAGCATTAGAAATGTAACTATTTTTTTGTAAAGTATTCAATTTAGTTTTAATTTAATAATTACTTATATAATTTTTGTATGCAATCTATATGCCAAAAATTATATAGATACTATAAGAAGTTTATATATTTAAATTTTATATATATTAAAAAAGATCGATGTTAAATTTAAGCGACAGATATAGAAATTATTTGTTAAGATTTTGTGAAATTTTTAGATTGTCTTAACTTTACATTTATAGATAATTTTAGTGAGTATTGTTAGGAAAAATTATGCTTTTTAGCCAATTTATGAATGTATTATTTTTTAACGAATATCTATCAAGCATATCAAAATCATAAGCTAATTTTTTTGGATCTTTAAAAAAATCTTTTCTTGTATTAAATTCTCCTTGATCAAGTTTCTTTACAAGTTTTGCAGGATTTCCAGCGAAGACACAATTTTCGGGAACATTCTTAGTTACAACAGCCCCCGCTCCTATAATACTATTTTTTCCAATAGTAACTCCCTTACATATGATTGCACTATCACCGATCCAAACATTATCTTCAAACTTAATTGGTTTAGTCTTGCCTACTGGTTCAGCTCTATCATATATTCCATGCCAATCAGCATCAGAAATATAAACTCCATGAGCAATCATACATGCATCACCTATTTCAATTTTTTCAGCTGATATTATTCTGACTCCAGGAGTTATAAGAGAATATTTTCCAATAGATATTTCACCTTTATGTTCACCAATATTCCAAGCAGTTAATTGGACTTTTGCATCACTTGCCCCAATTATTGTTGGGTAATCATCAATGCTTACGTTATACCCAAATACTTTTATGTATCTTGGTTTAAAATATGCCCCACCTTTCCCAAGGTGCTTGAATTGAGGTTTTAAGAAATGCCTTACATATATTTTATTTAACTTAGTGGTATATTTTTTTAGCCAATATGGTCGATTATCTTTTCTAATAATTTTCTCCTAATTTTGATATTTTAATATGATAAAGTACGCAAAAAAAATAATAAAAACTTAATTTAAATATGTCCAAATATATTTTTGAATTCAAACAATTAATAAGAATAGGTATTCCAATTTTTGGTTCACAACTCTCATATACATTAATGGGTGCAACTGACACTATTATCGCAGGAAGAGCTAGCGCAAATGATCTTGCAGGACTTGCAGTTGGAACTGCTTTTTCTAATACAATATGGTTTTTCTTTACAGGAATAATTTTTGCTGTAACGCCTATTGTTGCTCAATTATATGGAGCAAAAAAGTTATTAGAAATTGGTCAAAAACTCAGAGAAATTCTTTGGGTTGCTGCAGGACTTGGACTTTTTATGGCATTCATATTTTTCAACATGGATATAATTATAAATTTACTACCCATAAAAAGCTCAATTACATCAATAACTATAGACTATTTAAAAGCTGTCTCAATCGGTTGGTTTTTTGTAACTATTTTTACTTGTTTAAGATGCTACAGCGAAGGTATGACATTTACCAAACCAGTCTTTTATATTGCCTTTGCTGGAATGCTTTTAAATATTCCACTAGATCTAATATTTGTCTATGGTTGGTTTGGTGCACCAAAACTTGGTGGTGTTGGATGCGGTATTGCTACAACTATAGTTTCTTTCATAATGATGGTATCAATATTTATTTATATAAGTTTTTCAAAGAACTATAAAAAAACTCAACCTTTCTCAAAGTTTTCAAAACCCTCTATAGCAACAACTAAAGAGGTTCTTAAACTTGGCTTACCTATTGGCCTTGGTATTTTTATTGAATTAAGTATGTTCTCTGGAGCTGCAATAATATTAAGTGTATTAGGAGAAATAGTAGTTGCAAGTCATTCTGTTGCGATAAATATTGCAAGCCTATTCTTTATGGTTCCCTTAGCCATTGGATTGGCCTCTTCAACCAGGGTTGGTAATTTGATAGGTGAGAAAAATCCTATTCAAGCAAAAATTGCAGCAACATCTACAATAATGTTATGCATCTCAGGTGCTCTAATTAACAGCGTCATTATTATTTCATTTGGATCTTTTATAGTTGGTTTGTACACCACTGAACTCCCAGTATTGGAATTAGCAGTGAGCTTGATATTGTTTGCGGCAATCTTTCAGCTACCTGATGGAATTCAAATGGGTGCTTTAGGTAGTCTTCGTGGTTATAAAGATACTTTTATCCCAATGATTTTATTATTAATTTCATATTGGGTATTTGCAATGCCGATTGGTTATTACCTGACTAATTATGGATTTGGTGATCCTTTGGGCGCAAAGGGTATGTGGTTTGGGATGATTATTGGATTAACAATCTTTTCTTTTTTATCAATTTTTAGACTTAGGTGGGTAATGAAATCAAATATAAAGAGAATTAGCGCTGAAGAACCTCTGCCACTTTAGAACCTATAGAAACTAAATTATCTGCAATGTGGACTCCACATTCCTTTAGTTTTTCAATTTTATCTTTTGCGGTACCTTTTCCTCCAGCGATTATTGCTCCTGCATGTCCCATTCGTTTACCGGCAGGCGCAGTTTGTCCAGCAATATATGAAATAACAGGCTTAGTAACATTATTTTTGATATATTCTGCTGCAGCCTCCTCAGCATTGCCACCAATCTCTCCAACAAGAACAATTGCTTCAGTTTGATCATCATCCTCAAAAAGCTTTAACATATCTATGAATGATGATCCTGGAATTGGGTCGCCACCAATGCCCACACAACTGCTTTGCCCAAAACCAAGATCAGTTGTTTGCTTTACTGCCTCGTAAGTTAGGGTTCCAGATCTAGAAATAATACCTATTGAACCTGGTTTATGAATATTACCTGGCATAATTCCTAATTTTGCCTCACCAGGTGTAATTACACCTGGGCAATTTGGTCCAATTAATCTTACTCCTAAATCATCAATTCTTTTTTTTACTTCAAGCATGTCAAGTGTAGGGATGCCCTCAGTAATACAGACAATTAATTTAATACCAGCTTCAGCTGATTCTATTATGGATTCCTTACAAAATTTTGCTGGTACAAAAATAATTGATGCATTTGGATCTAATTCTTCAACAGCTTCATACACAGAATTAAATACTGGTTTTCCTAAATGTTCCATACCTCCTTTTCCAGGTGTAACGCCGCCAACAATATTTGTTCCATATTCGATAGATTGTTCTGAATGAAGGGTGCCTTGAGACCCTGTAAAACCTTGAACAATCAATTTGGTATCTTTATTAACTAGAATGCTCATTTAGCTAGTTCCACTGCTTTCTTGGCTGCATCAGCTAAGTCATTAATACTGTCTATTTTAATATCTGCTTTTGAAAGAATTTTTGAACCTTTATCAGCACTATTACCCTCTAATCGAACTACAACAGGTATTTTTACTTCAACTTCTTTTATAGCTGCAATAATTCCTTTAGCAATTAAATCACACCTTACAATGCCTCCAAATATATTCACTAAAACAACTTTCACATCTGGATCTTCGAGTATTATCTTAAATGCTTTAGCGACTCTTTCTTGAGTTGCAGTTCCTCCAACATCGAGAAAATTTGCAGGATTACCTCCATAAAATTTAATAGTATCCATTGTCCCCATCGCTAAGCCAGCTCCGTTTACCATACAGCCTATATTTCCATCTAAAGAAACATAACTTAAATCATTTTTTGCAGCCTCCGCCTCTTGAGGGTCTTCTTGAGTTTCATCATACATTTCTAGTAATTCAGGATGTCTAAAAAGTGCATTTGAGTCTATGTTAACTTTTGCATCCAAACATAACAGATCTCCGCTGTCAGTAATAACCAGTGGATTGATTTCCAATAAACTAAGATCTTTTTCTACAAATAATCTTAGAAGATTGTCAATCATTGAAATAAATTGATTAGTTTGAATATCATTTAATTTTAAAACTTTTGCAATATTCAAAGCGCTATCAGGTAAAGATTTATCACCATAAACTACACCTTGATAAATAATTTTTTCAGGCATATTTTTTGCGACATCTTCAATATTTACACCTCCTTCGCTTGAACCAATAAACACTATTTTTTGTGAATCTCTGTCAATAACAGCACTTAAATAAAGTTCTTGAGAAATATTTGTACATTCTTCTATTAGAATTGAATTGACAGGTTGTCCCTTGGCGTCAGTCTGATAGGTTACAAGGTTATTTCCAAGCCACTTTTCTGCAAATTTTATGCCATCCTCAGGAGTGTTAATTAATTGAACTCCACCAGACTTTCCTCTGCCTCCTGCATGAACCTGAGCCTTGACTACCCAGCTTGTGCCACCTATTTCATTGCATGCATCTGTAACTTCATCAGCACTATATATAATTTTTCCCTTTGAAACAGGTAAATTATATTCTGCAAATAAGGCTTTACCTTGATATTCGTGAAGGTTCATTATTTTTTATTTCCTATATGAATTGCCTGATTATTTACGGATAAAGCTGCCTCATGAAAAGCTTCTGAAACTGTTGGATGACTAAACATAGTTAATGCAATATCTTCAGCACTTGAACCAAATTCCATTGATATTAAAGCCTGTTGAACTATTTCTGCTGCTGCTGGACCAAAAACATGAACACCTAGAATAGAATCTGTTTTTTCATCTGAGATCACTTTAACAAAACCAACTGATTGATCTACCGCAAGGGCTCTCCCGCTAGCAGCAAATGGAAATTTACCCACTTTGTATTTGATACCACTAGATTTCAATTCATTTTCATTTTTTCCAACCCATGCTATTTCAGGATGTGAATAGATTACATTTGGAACTAAATCATAGTTAACTTCTGCTTGTTTATTCGCAATTCTCTCAGCAACCATAATTCCTTCTTCACTACCTTTATGAGCAAGCATTGGACCCCTAACAACATCACCTACGGCCCAAATATTTTCTAAGGAAGTTTGACAGTATTCATTAACTTGAATAAAACCATTTTCAATTTTGATACCTAGATTTTTTGGCAGAACTTTTTCTGAGTTTGGCTTTCTACCTACAGCAACTATTAACTTATCGAATTCAACCTCGATTTCTTTTCCTTTTTGCTCATATTTAACTTTTACTAAATTCTTTAACTCTTTTGTACTAGTAACCTTTGAAGCCAATTGAATATCTAATCCTTGTTTTTTAAATTCTTTGAAAGATTCTTTAGAGATATCTGTATCAGTCATAGGCAAAAAGTCCTCTAGTGCCTCTAAAACAGTTACTTCAGAACCTAGTCTAGACCAAACACTTCCAAGCTCCAGGCCAATAATTCCAGCACCAACAACACCCAATCTTTTAGGAACACTATCGAAAGCTAAAGCTCCAGTACTATCAACGATATGCTTACCAAAACTTGCAGCAGGAATTTCTATAGGAGAGGAGCCTGTGGCGATAATTATATTCTTAGCGTCTACTTTTTCAGAAGAACCATCTGCCTTATCAATTTGAACAGTATTTTTTGAAATTACTTTTCCTTTGCCACAAATACTTTCAACTTTATTTGTTAAAAATAATCCATCTATTCCACCAGTTAGTTTTGAAACAATGTTATCCTTTCGCTCCATCATTGTTTTTAAATCTAATTTCACATCTCCAAGTTGAATTCCATGATCGCTTAGATTTTTTTTAGCTTCATAATATCTATGTGACGAATCTAATAAAGATTTTGAGGGTATGCATCCTACATTTAAACATGTTCCGCCAAAGTTAGGCTTACCTTTATCATTTGATAATTCTTCAATACATAAAGTTTTGAGGCCTAGCTGAGAGGCTCTAATTGCAGCAACATATCCGGCTGGACCGCTACCAATAACAACTACATCAAACATATTTTCTTAATATTATAAATTTAATAACAATCTCTCAGGAGATTCGAGCTGTTCTTTAATAGATACCAAAAAAGTAACAGCTTCTTTTCCATCAAGTAACCTATGATCATAACTCATAGCAAGATACATCATTGGTCTTATTACAACCTCGCCATTTATCGCAACAGGTCTGTCTTGAATTGCATGCATTCCCAATATTGCAGTTTGAGGTGCATTTAAGATAGGCGTTGAAAGCAATGAACCAAATATGCCTCCATTTGAAATGGTAAAGGTACCTCCTTGCATTTCATCGATTGATAATTTTCCATTTCTTGCCTTGTCGGAATATTCAAGTATCGATTTTTCAATCTCAGGAAGTGATTTTGTATCTGCGTCCTTAATTACTGGAACAACAAGACCTCTTTCAGTAGAGACTGCTACACCGATATCTTGAAAACCATGATAAACAATATCATCACCGTCAATGGATGCATTTACAACTGGGAATTTTTTCAAGGCTTGAACTGCAGCGATAACAAAAAATCCCATAAAACCAAGTTTTACACCATGCTCTTTCTCAAATTCTGATCCATATTTTGACCTTAATTCTTTAATAGGCATCATATCAACCTCATTAAAAGTAGTAAGCATAGCTGTTTCTTGTTTAACTGAAACCAATCTTTTAGCAATAGTTGATCTTAGTCTTGACATTGGCACACGCTTTTCTGGTCTATCTTCATTGATAGAGGAACTTGTAAAAATGTTTTCTTCTTGGTTTTCAGTATCCAAATGATTGATTACGTCGGCTTTAGTGATTCTATTCCCTTTACCAGATGGTTTTATATCATCTGAATCTATATTTTCTTCAGCAATTATTTTTTTAGCGGCTGGGCCAATTTTATTTGTAGATTGTTTGTTTTTAACAGGCTTTGTTTCTATCTTTTTTTCTGGTTCTTTTTTATCTTCAACATTGTCATTGGTTTTTTCTTTAGCTTTTGAAGATTCTCCAGATTCATCAAATTCACCAATAACTTCGGCGCTTTGAACAATTTCACCTTCATCTTTAATTATTTTAGAGATCGTTCCATCAGACTGCGCAATAACTTCAAGAACCACTTTATCAGTTTCTATTTCAGCAATAACATCGTCTTGACTGACATTATCGCCCTCTTTTTTTACCCAATTAGCAATTGTTCCGTCAGCAACAGATTCTGGAAAAGTAGGTGCTTTGATTTTAATACTCATTTACAAATTGCCTCATTAACTAGATCCTTTTGTTGTTGAAGATGAAGCTTCATTAATCCAACTGCAGGTGCTGCTGCTGCTGGTCTGCTTACCAAACTAACCTCAAGACCATCACCTAGCCTATCTAAAACTCTTTGAATTCTGTGTCTATGGCTAAACCACGCACCTTGATTTAAAGGCTCTTCTTGACACCATATAAATTCTTGTACATTTTGATACTTTGTAAGGATTTCTTCAAGGTCATCATAAGGAAATGGATACAATTGTTCTATTCTAACAACAGCAATATCTTCGCGGTTTTCTTCTTTTTTCTTTTCAATAAGATCATAAAAAACTTTGCCTGAACAAAGAATTAAGCGTTTTACCGCCTCAGGTTTTTTTATATCATCATCAATTACACAATCAAAACTTCCATTTGTTAATTCGTCTAAGTTAGAAACAGCCATAGGATTTCTGAGTAGGCTTTTTGGTGATATTACAACTAGTGGAGTTCTCATTTTTCTTATTGCTTGTCGTCTCAAAAGATGAAAAATTTGTTTTGGAGAACTTGGAACACAAACTTGTATATTCTCAGATGCACATAATTGCAAAAATCTTTCAATTCTTGCGCTGCTATGCTCAGGACCCTGACCTTCGTATCCATGAGGCAAAAGCATTACAAGACCCGATAATCTTTCCCATTTATGTTGTGCAGAAACTATGAACTGATCAATTACAACTTGAGCTCCATTTGCAAAATCTCCAAACTGAGCCTCCCAAATAGCAAGACCACTTGGCCAAGTAGCAGAATAACCATATTCAAATGCTAAAACTGCTTCCTCTGATAATAATGAATCATATATATCAAACTTAGATTTATTTTTTTCAGCTATATCCGATAAAGGTATGTAACCCGTTCCATTCTTAGAATCAAAAACACAAGCGTGTCTATGTGAAAAAGTTCCTCTTCTGACATCTTGGCCGGTTAATCTTATCGGATAACCTTCATCTAGAAGAGTTGCGTATGCCATTGTTTCTGCATATCCCCAATTTATAGGAATTTCTCCATTATTCATTTTCAATCTATCATCAAATATTTTTTTAGCTTGTGAGCCAAGATTAAATGATTTAGGTACCTTACAAATAGCTTTACCAAGCTTCATAAACTTGTCTTTATCAAACTTAGTATCAACTTTGGGCCACCACTTAACATCCATGTATGGCTCCCAATCAAACCAAAGTTGATCATTTGGATTTTTTGCTAAATTTTTTGCAACGCTTTCTCCACCTTCAAGAGATTTTCTATATTCACTTTTAATTTTTTTTGCCTCGTCAGACGTTAGTATTCCATGATCTATTAAATTTGTTTCATACTGACTTAAAACAGATGGATGTTTTGAAATTTTGTTATACATCAAGGGTTGAGTAGCTGAAGGATCATCAGCTTCATTATGTCCTCTTCTTCTGTAACAAAATAAATCAATAACGATATCTTTTTTAAATTTGTTTCTATACTTACAAGCAATTTTTGCTGCATTCACAACCATCTCTGGATCATCACCGTTCACATGAATTACAGGAGCTTGAATAATCTTTGCTACATCAGATGAATAATCTGTTGATCTTGAGTCGTTGATATTGCTTGTAGTGAAACCAATTTGATTGTTTACAATAATATGAATCGTTCCTCCAACATTGAATCCCCTTGTTTGAGACATTTGAAGTGATTCCATAACAACTCCTTGCCCAGAAAAAGAAGCGTCTCCATGAAGAAGAATTGGCACAACTTGTGATCTATCTTTATCTCCAATTCGATCTTGTCTAGCTCTCACGGAGCCAATTACAACAGGATCTACAATTTCTAGATGAGATGGATTATTAAAGAGTGAAACATGTACTTCACCGCCAGGTGTTTCAAAGTTTGATGAGAAGCCCAAGTGATACTTAACATCTCCTGTAGAAGCGCCCTCTAGCTCAGTGTCTTCATCAAAAGCAGAGAATAGTTCTGACGGAAGTTTACCTAGTACGTTAACTAAAAGATTTAATCTCCCTCTATGAGCCATTCCAAAACATAATTGTGTAGCTCCCATTGATCCACAGTTTTGAATAACGCTTTCAACCAAGGGTACTAATGCTTCAGCGCCATCAATTCCAAAACGTTTCATTCCTGGATATTTTGCAGACAAGTATTTTGCAAGACCCTCAGCAGAATTTAGTCTTTCATAAATATTTAGTTTTTCATCGGGATTGAAGCTGTATTCAGTTAATTTCGACTCAAATTTCTTTTGAAACCATCTTCTTTCTTCTGAATCAAGAATATGGTTACACTCAATTCCAATGTTTCCACAGTAAACTTCTTCTAGTCTAAGTAAAATCTCTCTTAAAGTTAATTTGTTTGAATTCGTAAAGGTATCAGTATAAAACTCATCATCCAAATCATCATGCGATAGTCCATGAAACTCAATACTGAGATCCTCTATTACCCTTCTCTCCATCATACCAAGAGGATCAAGATTTGCTTTTAAATGCCCTCTATTTCTATATGATTGAATAAGCCTAATAACCTTACCCTGTCTTTCATCTATTGTTTTTTTGCTATTGTTGGATACCTCTACCTTACTCCTTGAAAAGTTTCTAAATTCTTTGATTATTTCTTGATGAGATATTTCTCCATTAGAGTTTGAGTTCTTTGGAAGATTTGTAAAAAAATCAAGCCACTCTTTTGATAAATTTTCAGGGTTGTTTATAAAAGTTTCATAGAGACTTTCAAGATAGGCTGCATGTCCTGCCGAGACATGTGAGCTCCCCCAAAGCTCCTTCATAGATATTGTCATTTTGTATTTTACTGTCTTTATTTATACCCCGTCAGAGACAATTATATCCTTTTTATTTTTATGTAACATTGATTTTATCTCACCGATTGCCTTATTTGGATTAAGGCCTTTTGGACATACATTTACACAATTCATTATTCCATGACATCTGTATACACTAAATGGATCAGATAAATCCTCTAACCTTTCTTGAGTTTTCAAATCTCGAGAATCTGCGAGGAATCTATATGCTTGAAGAAGCGCAGCTGGTCCGACAAATTTATCAGGATTCCACCAGAATGATGGACAGCTTGTAGAACAACATGCACATAATATGCATTCATAGAGACCATCTAATTTATCTCTTTCCTCAGGAGATTGAAGTCTCTCTTGCTCCGGTGCAGTTGTTTCGTTCTGTAAAAAAGGTTTTATCTTCTCATACTGAGCATAAAACTCTGTCATATCAACTACTAAATCTCTAATCACAGGCAAACCTGGTAGTGGTCTTAATTCAATTTTATTCCTCTTAATTACAGAAGAAATTGGTGTTATGCAGGCCAGTCCATTTTTACCATTTATATTCATACCATCTGAGCCACAAACCCCCTCTCTGCAGGAGCGTCTATATGATATTGATTGATCTTCCTCCTTTAGCAGATGTAATAAATCTAAAACCATTATGTCTCTTTCAGGCTTATCAATTACGTAATTTTTCATGTAAGGAAATTTATCCTCTTCTGGATTATATCTATACAAACTTACCTTTAACTTATTACCAAACATTAATATGTCCTTACTTTAGGCGGAAAAGCTTCTACCTTATTGGGTTCAAAATTAACTCCTCTTTTAGAAACTTTTTTTGAAACAGGATCATATATAGTGTGACATAACCAATTTTCATCATCTCTGTCAGGATAATCATCTCTAGCATGTGCGCCTCTACTTTCAGTTCTCTGGTATGCAGAAATTGCCGTTGATTCTGCAACCTCAAATAGATTTTGTAGTTCAATTGCCTCAACTCTGCTTGTATTAAATGCATCACTTTTATCTTTTAAATGAAGATTATCAACTTTTTCTTTTAGCTCATTTAATTGGTCCAAACCTTTCTTCATAAATTCACCTCTTCTGAATACTCCAAAGTAATTTTGCATACATTCTTGGAGTTCTTTTTTTACATCTGCTGGATCATGTCCGTTAGAAGAGTCATTTAGTATATTTAATCTTTCAAGTGACTTTTCAATATCACTTTTAGTAGCAGAATCTACACCACCACCTGATTTTAGTTCACTCTGAATATGTTTTCCTGTTGCCCTTCCAAAAACAACCAAATCAAGAAGCGAGTTTCCGCCCAATCTATTAGCTCCGTGAACAGAAACACATGCAGCCTCGCCAGCAGAAAATAATCCAGGTATTAAATGATCCTCATCATTAATTCTTGTGAATGCTTGTCCAGAAATGTTTGTAGGTGTACCGCCCATCATATAGTGGCAAGTAGGCACAACTGGAATTGGCTCATATATTGGATCAACATGAGCAAAAGTCCTAGACAATTCACATATACCTGGTAGCTTAGAATTTAAAACTTCAGCACCTAAATGATCAAGCTTAAGATAAATATGATCATTTTTTTCGCCACAACCTCGACCTTCTAGAATTTCTAATACCATTGATCGGGCGACAACATCTCGTCCTGCTAGGTCTTTTACATTTGGAGCATACCTTTCCATGAATCTTTCGCCATCTTTATTGATTAAAAAGCCTCCTTCGCCTCTACATCCTTCTGTAACAAGAGAACCTGCTCCGTAAATGCCCGTTGGATGAAACTGCCACATTTCCATATCTTGTGCGGGGAATCCTGCTCTTAAAGCCATTGCTAAACCATCACCAGTATTAATTAAAGCATTGGTGGTGGATGCATATATTCTTCCGGCTCCACCTGTTGCAAGAACAGTTGCTTGTGCTTTTAAGTATGCAACCTCGCCATTTTCAATTGAAAAAGCAATTACTCCAGTAACTTCATCTTTTGAATTTTTTACTAAATCTACTGCAAACCATTCGTTAAGAAAATTGGCACCTTCTTTAACATTATTTTGATACAAAGTATGGAGTAAAGCATGCCCAGTCCTATCAGCTGCAGCACAAGTTCTTGCAGCCTGACCGCCTTTACCAAAATCTTTTGATTGCCCTCCAAAGGGTCTCTGATATATTCTGCCATTTTCAAACCTTGAGAAAGGAAGTCCCATATGCTCTAACTCAAATACAGCTTTTGGCCCTTCAGAACACAAATATTCAATAGCATCTTGATCACCAATAAAATCAGCACCTTTGACTGTATCATACATATGCCATCTCCAATCATCATTTGGATCAGCACTAGCAATTGCACATGTTATTCCGCCTTGTGCTGACACAGTGTGAGATCTAGTTGGGAAAACTTTTGATACTACTGCGGTTTTTAAGCCAGATTTAGCTAGCTCTAGAGATGCTCTCATCCCAGAGCCTCCTCCGCCAACAATTAAAGCATCAAATTCAATTTTTTTAATACTATTAGTAAAGATATTATTCATATTATTTATAATTAAATATCAGCATACATTATAACCATATTATATAAAAAATGGCAGTTAAATACACAATGCCTAATAATCCAAAAATAAAGTAATAAATATATCTTAAGATATCTGCCCCTCTCGAAAGGCTTATATTTAAATAGCCAAGAGTTCGTTTTGTTAAATAATCTGTTCCAACTGTCCAAAGTCCAATGAAGGCATGTAAAACAATTACAAGAAATACGATTGATGAGAGAAATCTAACTTGAAATGAGAGAAAAAAATCAGACCAAGAAAAAAAATTAATGTCTTGATTGGTGAATATAAAACTTAATATATAAATTAGATAGCAGAGTATTATTATGGAAGTGTATCTCTGTGTATACCAAATAAATGAACCTTTCATATGAACAAATATCCAAAAAAAACTAGTGAAGTTCCTATCCATAAAACTAAAGTAAAAATAGATGAGTAATGTGAGCCATTTAAGGACTCACCTATGTGAAAAAAATCCATAATTAAATGCCTAATACCGGTAAGTATGTGATACCAAAATATAGCAATACTCAAAAATACAAAAATAGAAAACGCAGAAATTGATGTAATTTCAATTATTAGCCCTTCAAAAGAAGCCTTTGAGGATACTGATTGATCAATCATATATAACATCAATGGAATTGTTATAAAAAAAACATACATGCCTGACAATCTATGTGAAATTGATGAAAAGGCAGACATAGGTAGTCTGATTTTTGTTAAATCTAGATATACTGGTCGTTCTTGCATTGTGTGCTAAATTATAAATATAAATAATTTATTATTAGGTTGAATTATAACGCAGATTTTTAGTTCAAATTGGTAATTAGGGATTACTTTTTTGATTTTTTGTTATGCTTTATCAATCGTTTTCTTTTTTTTACCTGTCTTTCTGAAAGTTTATTTTTTTTGCCCTCGTAAGGATTATCAGATTTTCTGAAAATAATTTTAAGCTGTATACTTTTTAAATTTAGTTCAGACCTAAAGGAGTTTTCTAAATATTTACGATAATTTTTTGGAATTTTTTTATCTTGGTTGGAATGAATAATAAAAGTTGTTGGATGAATCCCTCCAAAATGGACGTGCTTAAACTTAATTTGTCTGCCAGATATAGATGGAGGAGGATTTATAGATAAAAATCTTTCTAATAATTTATTAAGCATTGATGTCGTAAAATTTCTTTGAGATTTTTTTATAATCTTTCTAGCTAATTTAAAAACTTTATTAAAACCCTTCTTATTTAATGCAGATATTTCAACTTGTTCGATATTTTTTAGAAATTCAGATTGCATTTTTTTTGTAAGATATTTTGTTTTCAATTCTTTTTTACTCATTAAATCAACCTTATTTAATGCAAAAAGTACTGGCTTTCCGTTGTCTATAATCATGTTGAGAATCTTCATATCTTGATCAACGACCCCGTCATCAATATCACAAATGAAAATTACAATGTCGCTTTTATCAATAGCATGCATTGCTCTAACAAATGAAAAATATTCAATTTTATGATTATGTTTGTAACCTTTTCTAATACCGGCAGTATCAATCAAAATAAATTCTTCATTATTGAATATAAATGGGACACTTATTGCATCAATGGTAGTTCCTGCAATCTCGCTAACTATCAATCTTTCCTCATTTATTAATTTATTTATAAAAGTTGATTTGCCAGCATTCGGCCTTCCGAGAATAGCGACTTTTTTACCCTCAGGAAATTCAATGTCAGCTTTTGTTAATCTTTTTTCGAGCTCTAATTTGATTTTATTTAAATTTTTTGAGTGTTCAGCACTAATTTCTAAATAGCCCTCAACTCCCTTCTTCTTAAGATCTTCTTTTATAAGACCATCAGATTTTTTGTCAATTTTATTAAGGATTGTGATGAATTGTTTATTTAATTTTCTTAACTTCGAAATAATTTCAAGGTCAAGACTGGTCAAACTCTCTGAACCATCTAATAAAAATAAAGCAACTTCTGATTCTTCAACTGCTATCCATGCTTGATTAGAAATCGCCACTTTAATTTCATCGTTATCTTTTGCAATTCCTCCAGTATCAACCAATAAAGCTTTTTTATCTTTAAATTTCAAAAAACCATAATTTCTATCTTTGGTAAGGCCAGGGAAATCTGAAACTATTGCGTCTCTAGAGTTTGTAAGTTTATTAAATAAGGTAGATTTACCTACGTTTGGACGTCCTATAATTGCAATTGAAGTAAACATATCTAAAATCCATTTTTATAAGTCAATTGATATTAAATTAAAAGCTTCATCAATTACATATAAGCTGTCACTTCTGCTTAAGATGGTTTTAATAGGATGTCTAGATAACTTTTCTCTACCAACTGTTCGACCATTTAGAATATTAATAACATGCACATAACCTTCAAAGTCTCCAACGACTATATTATCTTTGTATGAAACACCATTAGATAGATCTCTATTTAGATAATCGCTATTAATCCATGACTCCTCAAGTGTTTTAAGTGCAAAAGACTTTATTGAAGAGTTTTCTTCAACAACCATTAACATCCCTCTGCTAATAATTGGTGAAAAAAATGATGAAGCATTGTTACTCCAAACGGATCTTTTTTGAGAGGGATCAAAAATATTTAAATTACCTTGATAGTTTGTGGTATAAATTAGTCCTCCTTCAATAACTGGATTCGAATCTGAATCTATTAAATTTTCTAATTCAGAGGCTCCACTGACATACGATATTGCTCCATCCCATATTTGAAAGCCAGAATTTAATTCAAAGACACCAAGCCTACCGTTGTCAAAAGATGCATAAACTAAATTATCAACAATTACAGGGCTACTATTACCTCTTATAGTTAAAACTGGTAATGTCGACCTGTATGACCAAATCACTTCACCACTGTCTTTATTTAAACCTAAAAGTTCTCCAGATCCAGTTTTGACAACTACTATTTTTGCATCTATTGCTACGCTGCTTAGTACCTCTCCTTTTACATTAGACGACCATAATACACTGCCATCAATTTGATCAAGAGCAATTACATTTCCATCAACATCAGCCACGACAACAATTCCGAACCCAGCTGAGGTGCCTGAAGCTAAAAAGTTTAATTTAACTGACCAATTATCATTTCCAGTTTTTGCATCCATAGATAAAACATTACCTGATGCATCGCTAAAAAAGATATTTTGAGCATTAAAACTTGGTAAGAAATTACCAATTTCATTTTCACCATTATATGAATTTCTCCAAAGAACTTTAATATTTTCTTGACTTGCAAAAGAACTGAGCTCTTTTGGCTCGTCAGGATCAACTTCATCATTTTGCCAAAACCTAAGACTATCAAGAGTAGAGCATCCACTTATTAAGAGAATTGATAATAGAAATAATTTTTGTTTTAAAAATTTCATTTTAATTTGAAATGCTTGCTATTTTCATTGAAATAATAGATTTTGATGTTTGATCAGTATATTTTTCTTCAGCAGCTTCATATTGATTAATTGCGAGATTAACTTTACCTTGTTTGAATAAAATATCGCCAGCTAATTCATGAATCGGTGCATTTGTGTCACCTAAAGAATATTTTTCAATCATTGATAGTGCTTCATCATATCTTTCTAGTGACAAAAGTATTCTTGATGCACTTACTCTAGAAATTTTATTAAAAATTTTATTGTCTCTAGCGCCATCGGTTAACATTATTAATTCATTGAAATTATATAAAGCTTCATCATAGTTTTTGAGCTTGGCATCTAGGTTGGCTTTTTCAAGAAGAGCTAATTGGGTATACCCGGTTTTTTTGTAGCTATTTAAAAACTCATCAAGCAAACTATTTAAATTTTCAATATTCGGCTCCTCAGATAGGAGTTCTGTTTGCCAATCATTGTAAATTAATGCTGCTTGCTCAGATTGATATTTATTAATTTGCTTGTTTATTATGAAAAATGTAATTAATCCAATTAAAGTAAGTACAAGTAAAGATATTATTTTTTTATATTTATCCCAAAATTTCAAAATAGGCAAAAACCGCATATTGTTTTCATATACATTGTTCATAATGAGCCCCTATCGTTATAAATTTTTTATATAACTTTCTAATTCTGAAATACTTATTCTAACTTGCTCAGAATCTTTTTCATTTAAGGGTTTAAATATAACAGAATCCGACTCAAGTTCGTCATCGCCAACTATAATTGCATATGATGCATTGTCTTTGTTAGCTCTTCTTAATTTTGATTTTAAGCTTGCATCTGACAATTGAATATCTATATCAACGCAATCGTTAATTGATCTAATATTGTGCGCTATTTTATATGCTTTTGGATCAAAATTACTAGACACAATTATAAACGAGATTAATACATTATTATTTATCTTTGGATCAGTTATTAGAGAAAGTCTCTCAATACCAACAGCCATTCCAATTGCTGGAAGTTCTTTGCCACCTAACTGCTTAGACAAATTATCATATCTTCCTCCTCCAAGATATGAGTCCTGAGCACCTAATTCAGATGAAACAGCTTCAAAAACAAAACCTGTATAATAATCTAAACCTCTTACTAATCCATAATCTATAACAATCTCACATTCAGTTGAAAAAGTTTGTTTAATTTTTGAGAGTAGCTCTATAGAATTTTTTGGTAAAAAATCTTTTATTGAAGGTGCTTTGGCAAGAGCTTCCTGTGTTTTTGCATTTTTTGAGTCTAGAATTCTAAGAGGGTTAGTTTCCAGCCTAAGTAAATCTTTATTTCCTAACTCAGATTTTATTGGAGTAAGGAAATTAACTAACTCGTCACAAAATTTCTTTTTAGTTTCTGCATCACCAAGATGATTTATCTTGATAATGGGATTATCTATACAAAGTTTTCTATTAATTTCACAAATTAATGAAATTAATTCAAACTCTGGAGGTCCCTCTTTGAAACCTAAAATCTCTATTCCTGCTTGATTAAACTGTCTAAATCTTCCCTTTTGGGGTCTCTCATACCTCCACATAGGTCCCAAATACCATAACTTGTGAGTTTCGCTATCTAGCTTTTTTTCTATAATTGATCTTATAACGCTAGCTGTTCCCTCTGGTCTAAGACTAATACTTTTATCATTTTTGTCTGTAAATGTATAAAGTTCCTTGTTTACAATGTCTGATGTGTCTCCAACAGACCTTTTAAATAAATTGCTGTTTTCTAAAGCAGGAGTTCTTATTTCAGAATAAGAAAAATTTCTAAAAATATCTTTTAAGTTATCTTCAGTTGCAATAATTCTATTCGAATATTCATTTAGATCTGACTTACTAGAAATCAAGTCAAGCATTCCTGTTAGAGAGGAAATTTTATCCACATCAGCTCCTTAAAATAATTTTTTCAGATTCAATTTGTTTATCAGAAACTTTTGACCTTATTTGTTCCTCAAGCTCATCAATCAGATTTTCATTTGATATTTTTTTATTTGGTAAACCATCAACATATAATAAATTTTTTGGACTGGCGCCAGTGAGTCCTATATTTGCAACTTTACTCTCACCTGGACCATTAACATAACATCCAATTATTGCAACCTCTATGTCATCAGATATATCCTCAAGCCTCTCTTCAAGCTCGTTTACAACTTCAATAACATTAAAATTTTGTCTGGAGCAACTTGGGCACGCAATAATTTTTACTCCTCTACTTCTAATATTCAAACTTTTTAGGATATCCCAACCAACCTTAACTTCATCAACAGGGTTTGAGGCAAGAGAAATTCTTATAGTATCACCTATACCCTCTGATAAAAGCATTCCAACTCCAATAGACGATTTTACGGTTCCAGCTCTGTAGCTTCCAGCCTCTGTAATTCCTAAATGTAGAGGTTGATTAATAATTTCTGAAATTTTCCTGTAAGCATCAACTGTCATTTCAATATTGGACGCTTTTAGGCTCATTTTATAATTTTGAAAATTAAACTTATCTAAAATTTCTACATGCCTAAGAGCAGATTCAACAAGAGCGTCGGCATTTGGCTCACCATATTTTTTTTGAAGATCTTTCTCCAATGATCCAGCATTTACCCCAACTCTAATTGGAATATCATTGTCAATCGCAGAATTTATAACTTCTTTGACTTTATCTTGTTTTCCAATATTCCCTGGATTTATTCTCAAACAGTCTGCAGTATCTGCAACCTCTATAGCAATCTTGTAATCAAAATGTATGTCTGCAACAAGAGGAATCTTGACAGCTTTTTTTATTTCTTTAAATGCATTTGCTTCCTCATAGCCTGGAACAGATACTCTTACAATATCAGCACCAGCTGCATCAAGATCATTAATTTGTTTTACAGTTGACACAATATCTTTCGTGTTAGTATTAGTCATTGATTGAATAGAAATTGGATTATAGCCACCAACCGCAACGTCACCCACACGCACAACTTTGGTATCTTTTCTTTTTATCCAGCTACTCATCAGTAAAATTAATAGTATTCACTCTTGTTAGTCTATTAGCATCAGTAATAAAATCAATGACATCACCATTATATGTTCCATTTACATAATCAGCATTACCTACAATAACTTTGAAGGGCATCACAATTTCAGTCTTATATATATCCTCAGCTTTAAATAACTGAGCCTCTACAATTTTTTCATCAACATAAATTTCAATCCAACATTCTCCAGAAAACTCGAGTTTTAGCAAGTTATCATCTATTGTTAATTTATTCGAGGGTATTTTTTCTTGATCGACAGGGTATAAAATTTCAGTATTATTTTGATTATCAAGTTCATTGATAACGTTTTGAATATTATTAATTTCTATTTCGTCATTTATTTTTTTTTGACCAATAAAATCTGGAAATTGAATAAATAAATAAACCCCAGTAACTAATGAAATAATCAAACATACATAAATTAAAATTGAAAATAAATCTATTTTTTCATTGAAATTGATCTCTTGCTGAATTTTCATCTTATTTTTAGAAGTTTTAAAATCAAAAATATTTGGAAATTCGTTTGAAATTTTTAAAAAATCCCGATATTTTAAAAAATATGCTTTCGCAAATGATTCACTTGGAAAAATAGAATAATTACCTCCTTCAATAGCTTTAAGATAATCTTTATTAATAACTAAAATCTCTGAAACTTGATCTAATGAATAACCAAGATATTTTCTTTTTTCAGCAAACTTTTTGCCTATCTTTGCAGAAGCAGCAGATTTCAACTCACCTCTCATTTATCAACCTATGTTTAATTAAGTTTTTACCTTTGACTGTGTTTGATAAATCTCCAACCAACTGACCACATGCAGCAGCTACTGAATCCCCTCTTGTAATTCTTAAAGTTGCTATGAAACCTTTATCCATCAAATATTTTTTAAATATACTCATCTTGTTGTTACTAGGTCTTTTATATGTTGTGCCCTTAAAGTTATTAAATGGTATTAAATTGATCTTACAAGAAATGTCTGAAAGCAGAATAGCTAATTGTTTTGCATGTTCAATAGAGTCATTAATACCATCAATTAAAATATATTCCATAGTGATGGTTTTTTTATTTTTGAAACTACTTAAATATTCTTTGCAAGCATCCAATAAAGCTTTTATTGGATATTTTTTATTTATGGGAACAATTTCATCTCTTAAAATGTCATCTGATGCATGAAGAGATATTGCAAGTGAAACGTCAATATCCTGAGATAGTTTAAGTATATTAGGAACTATTCCTGATGTACTAATTGTAATTCTTTTTCTTGATAATCCGTAGGAATGAGGGTCTTTCATGATTTTTGCAGACTCAAGAACAGCATCATAATTCAAAAGCGGCTCTCCCATTCCCATAAAAACTACATTTGTAATTTGATTTATTTCTTTATTATGAAAATTAGCAAGCCATAATTGACCAATAATTTCGTCACTTTTTAGATCCTGTTTAAATCCTTGGGCTCCAGTTGCACAAAATGTGCATTGAAGAGCACAGCCAGCTTGAGATGATATACATAATGTTTTTCTATTCTTTTCTGGAATAATGACCATTTCAACCATAGAGCCAGATTCTAATTCAATCAAAAACTTTTTTGTGCCCTCTTCAGATATAAATTCTTTAAAGATTTTTGGAGGTTTAATAATTGCAAGAGATTGTAATTTGATTCGTAGTTCTTTATTGAAATCAGTCATTAAATTAAAATTGGTAATTCCTTTTTTGTGAATCCAACTTAACAATTGCTTAGCTCTAAATTTTTGTTCTCCTATACCACAAAAAAAATTCTCGAGTGACTCAAGTGAGTAACCCATCAAATTAGACTTTTTATGCAATTTATTTATTCAATATTTCTTTCTCATCAAAGAAATACTCAATCTCCCTTTTCGCACTTTCTAAAGAGTCAGAACCATGAACAGCATTTGCATCAATGCTGTTAGCAAAATCCGATCTAATAGTTCCAGGATTTGCTTCCATTGGGTCAGTACTTCCCATCAGATCTCTATTTTTTTGAACTGCATTCTTACCTTCAAGAACTTGAACAAATACCGGACCAGAAGTCATAAACTTCTTTAAATCCTCAAAAAAGGATTTTCCAATATGTTCTGCATAGAAACCAGATGCTTTTTCATCTGAAAGATGAATTAATTTTGCTGCAACAAGATATAGTCCGTTTTCTTCAAATCTGGATATTATTTTACCGATGACATTTTTTTTAACAGCATCAGGTTTAATTATAGATAATGTTTTTTCTGTTGACATATTTTCATCCCAATAAAATAAGACGCTATTATATTAGAGTTATTGATATTCTTCTATCCAATGCATTTGAATAGCTTCAAGTATCTTTTCATTTGATTTATTAGGATCCCCAATAAAATTTTCAAGTCCACAAATTTTTTTATGTAAATCTGGAAAGCTAATCCATTGAGGATCTAACTCAGGATACTTTTCATTTAATTCTATGGCTATATCAATAACCTCTAACCAATCAAGTTGAACCATTTAGTGATCTTCTGAAACCATGTTTATATTATATCTTGGAAGTTCAATTTCTATTTCCTCATCTTGAGGTGGAACAGCTTGGCAACTTAATCTTGAGGTCTGCTCAAGACCCCATGCTTTATCTAACAGATCCTCCTCGATATCGCTTGCTTCATCTAGGGATTCAAACCCTTTTCTTACAATGCAGTGACAAGTTGTACATGCAGCAGACATCTCACAAGCGTGTTCAATTTTAATGTTATTTCTTAAAGCTGCTTCGCAAATTGTTTCATCTGGCAAAGATTCAATTTCAGCTCCATTAGGACAGATTTCCATATGAGGCCAAATCTTTATTTTAGCCATAATTAAATAGTAAAGCTCTCACCACAACCACAAACTGCTTTTGCATTTGGATTAATAAATTTAATACCTTGATTGAGACCTTCATCAACATAATCAATTAAACTACCTTTTAAATAAGAGTAGCTTTTAGAGTCAATAAAAACATTACAGGCACTTGTTTCAATCAAAACATGTTCTTCATCAAAATTATCAACAAAATCAAAGGTATATTCATAACCTGAACATCCAGCTTCTTTTACCCCAAGCCTAATTCCTTCTCCATAACCTCTTTTTTTTAAAACTTTACTAAAATGATTTATTGCGCTGTCAGAGAAGTTAATGTCTGAGGATTTGAATTTATCCATTATTTTTATTGTTTAGCTTCGTAATCTTCGATTGCTTGTCTTATAGAATCTTCAGCTAAGACTGAACAATGAATTTTTATTGGTGGGAGTTCTAGCGCTTCGACTATTTCAACATTTTTAATTGCTTTTGCCTCCTCTAATGTTTTACCAATTAACATTTCTACTAATTCGCTAGATGATGCGATTGCAGAGCCACAGCCATAAGTTTTGAACTTTACATCTTTAATTACATGTGTATTTCCTTTTGGTTCACACTTTATTTGAAGTTTCATAACATCACCACAAGCAGGTGCGCCGACCATTCCGGTCCCTACATTTGAATCTTTAGGGTCAAATCGCCCAACCTTGAAAGCTTCAGGGTTATTTAGTGTGTTTTCAAACTTTTCAACAACTTTTTTACTATATGCCATAAATATCTCCTAGTGTGCATTCCATTCGACTGTGTCCAGATCAATACCATCAAGGTGCATTTCCCAAAGTGGTGAGAGCTCTCTTAATCTATGAACAACATTTCCCAAAATATCTAGTGTATTGTTGACGTCATCGTCACTTGTGAATCTTCCAAAAGAAAATCTTATAGAGCTATGTGCTAATTCATCTTTTCTTCCCAAAGCTCTGAGAACATATGAGGGCTCTAAGCTTGCTGAAGTGCATGCAGATCCTGATGATACAGCTATATCTTTTAAACCCATTATCAATGATTCACCTTCAACAAAATTAAAACTCACATTTAAAATGTTTGGAACTTTATTATCAAGATCTCCATTTATGTAAACATGATCTATTTCCTTTACTTTATCTAAAAACTTTTCATGGAATTTAACAATCTTATTATGATCTTCTTTCATTTCTTTACTGGCTAGTCTAAAGGCCTCGCCCATTCCAACAATCTGATGAGTTGCCAGAGTACCTGATCTCATGCCTCTCTCATGACCTCCACCATGAATAAGTGCCTCAAGCCTTACTCTAGGCTTTCTTCGAACATACAAAGCTCCAATGCCTTTTGGTCCGTATGTTTTATGAGCTGAGAATGACATTAAATCTACACATATTTTTTGTAAATCGATATCTACTTTTCCAGTGCTTTGTGCTGCATCAACATGAAAAAATGCCCCATGTTTCCTAGTCACCTCTCCAATTTTTTCAATGTCATTCACTGTACCAAGTTCATTGTTGATATGCATTATTGAAACGAGGACAGTATTATCTTGAATAGCTGATTTAACTGAATCTGGAGTAATTACTCCTGATTCATCTGGATCTAAATAAGTAACTTCAAAACCTTCTCTCTCAAGTTGTCTGCACGGATCTAAAACAGCCTTGTGTTCAATTTTTGATGTAATTATGTGATTACCTTTTGATTTGTAAAATCTTGCAACTCCCTTTATTGCAAGATTGTCAGCTTCAGTAGCTCCAGAAGTCCATACAATCTCTCTAGGATCGCAATTAACTAGATTAGCAACATGTGATCTTGCTTCTTCTACTGCCTCATCAGCTTTCCAACCAAAACGATGAGACCTTGACGCAGGATTACCAAATTCACCCTCAGGAGTAAGAAATTCCATCATCTTAGTGGCAACTCTTGGATCAACAGGTGTAGTTGATGCATAGTCTAAATAAATTGTTGATTGTGTACTCATTTAATTTATCTCTTTAACCTTAATATATGGACTAGTATTTGTTTCTACAAGACTTTCAATGGTTATTTTGTCTAAATAGTCTTCTACAATAATATTTAAATCATGCCAAAGATCATGTGTAACACATTTTTTTCCATTTTGACATGAAGATGTCCCATTACATTTTGTTGCATCAATAACTTCATCAACCGCATTCATCACTTGCATTATAGATATTTCAGAGGGATTCTTTGCGTAAAGATATCCACCATTTCTTCCACGAATACTTTTTACAATTCCTGCAATTCTTAACTTTCTAAAAATTTGTTCTAGATAAGTTAATTCTATATTTTGATTTACTGATATATCACTTAGAGAAACTGGTCCAGAGGACTGTAGAAAACTTAATTCTGTAAGTGCGCTAACAGCATATCTGCTTTTTGTAGTAAGTCTCACGAATGCATTATAAATACCTGACTAATTTAGTCAAGTTTCGATATTCATACCTAATCGTTCGGCAACTTGATGATATGACTCGACAACGTCACCTAAACCCTGTCTAAAACGATCCTTATCCATCTTCTTCAAGGTATTTACATCCCATAATCTACAACCATCAGGAGTAAATTCATCTGCAAGTAAGATTTTATCTTTATAGACTCCAAATTCGACTTTAAAGTCGACCAATATGAGCCCAGAATCAAGAAATAATTTTGACAGTATTTCATTCACTAAATATGTTTGCTTCTTCATTTCTTGGATTTGATTTGAATCAGCCCATTCAAATGAAATTATGTGCTCATCATTAATAAGCGGATCTCCAAGATCATCATCTTTAAGAAAGAACTCAAATAACGGATTTTCTAAAATTAATCCATCTTCTGTACCAAGTCTTTTGCAAATTGATCCTGATGCTCTATTTCTAATAACACACTCAATAGGAAACATTTCTAATTTGTATACTAAAGAATCAGTAGCATCTATTACTTCGATTAAATGAGTTTCAACGCCATTTTGTTCTAGATGATCCATGATAAATGCATTGAACTGATTATTTACAGCTCCTTTTCCTAGAAGCGCTTCTTTTTTCTTCCCATCAAAGGCTGAAGTATCATCACTGAAATGCATAACCAAATAATCATCATTTTCAGTAGTGAACATTGACTTAGCTTTTCCTTTAGTTATTTCTTTAATTTTTTTCATTAGCTTAAAGATTCATTAATTTTAGATAATAATTTTTCAGACTCTTCAATATTACCACTTTTTGACACAGCTCTTACAATGGATTTGTCATTTTCTTGAGTGATTGAGATTTCAAATTGAGCTTCTTCGCTAAGTTTTAAATCATTACGAGATTGATCAGAATTTCTACCACCAAATAGACCAAAAAATCTTCGGTCAACCTCCTCAGCATAGCTCACAAAAAATAATCCTCTGCTTCTATCTCTGTCATTTGTAACAATTTCTGCATTATCAAGTGCCTTACTTACAGAAGACCAAGCTCTATCGAAGTTAAGATCTAAAGCAATTACAGTCATACCGTCTTCTGTAAATATTTGTGCTTTTCTCATTTCATTAAGGTTTTGAGCCGCCAAAGAAGTACCAGAAAAATTTGATAAAGAATCTGCATAATAATCTAGCATTATTTCCATCTGTGATTGAATAAATTCTGGATCGCTTTCAATCTGACCAGTTGCTTTATTAACTTTTAACAAAAACACTTCTGTTGAAGCCTCTTTTATTCCATGCTCAACCTTCATTAGTAATCTTGAGGTTTGATTAAAATCAATATCGATTTCTCCTATCAACGGATCAGCTCTTGTAACTTCATATGCTGAAGTATCCCAATAATTTTTTGATATTGGCCAAGATGTTGATGGTAAAGTTTCTATATAAATCCACATTAATTCCCCTAATCTTCTTAACTGAACAGAGCTGTCACCTGATGACGCAAAAATCTGTCTTGGTTTTGGAATCTCAAGAGTTTCTTCAATTTTTGAAGGATTATTTACAGGATAATGGTTTTCAATGTTAGGTAAATACATTTCATCAGGAATCTCAATGTCCTCTTGAATTTCTTCCTCTAAAAAATCATATTTCTTATCTGGAAAATATCCATCAGGTCCTCCAATCATCGAACATGATGTACAAATAGATGACAAAAGAACAAAAAAAATAAGTTTTTTCATATAATTTCTAATTTTAGCATTTCATTTAAAACATTTTCATGATATTTAACATCTAGTTCAACAAGAGGTAATCTAATAAAGGACTTAATTAAGTTCATTTTATAGAGCATCCACTTGGCAGGAACAGGATTAGATTCTACAAATAAAAGTTCATAAAGATTTTGTAATTTCTTATTTATAGTAGATGCTTCCTGAAATTTATCATCTAATGCCAAAGAACAAATTTGAGATATAAGATTTGGAACTATATTTGCAGCTACAGAAATCACCCCATCACCTCCTTTTTTCATCATTTTAAGAAATGACGGATCGTCACCTGAAAGAAGAAGAAAATTATTATCTTTATATTTAATATCTACAAGTTCGGTAATTCTACTTTCACTATCAACTGCCTCTTTGATGCCAATTATATTTTCATGACTTGATAGAATCTCAACTGAGGATGGAAGTAAATCACAAGCTGTTCTTGATGGAACGTTATATAAAATCTGAGGTATATCAACATTGTCAGCAATTTTTGTATAGTGACTAATGAGTCCCTTTTGACTTGGTTTATTGTAGTATGGAGTTACTATAAGTGCGAAGTCAGCTCCAAGATTTTTTGATTCTTGTGTGAGTTCTAAAGCCTCTGCAGTACTATTTGCACCAGTTCCAGCAATTATAGGTATTCTTAATTTTGCATAATCTACAGTATGTCTTATAACTTTAAGGTGATCCTCTAAATTTAAAGTTGCTGACTCACCAGTTGTTCCAACTGATACAATTCCATTTGTACCATTTGCAATGTGCCAATCAATTAATTTCTCGAGAGCATCATAATCTACATCACCACTTTCAATCATTGGTGTTACTAAAGCAACTATACTTCCATTTAAGACTTGCATCATTTTAAAAATAAGTAAAAATAAGACTATACACTATTTTTTTTATGGACCAAAAATATGGATAAACAACTAGAAGGAAAAAAATGTCCTGACTTTTCAGGAGATTGTACAAGTAATAAAAATCTATCTTTTGATGATTTCAAAGGTAAAAATTTAGTTATATATTTTTATCCAAAAGATAGCACACCAGGCTGCACTACTGAGGGGCAAGACTTCAGAGATAATTATAAAGAATTTCAGAAATATAATACTGAAATTCTAGGTGTTTCAAGAGATAGTGTTAAATCACATGAAAATTTTAAACAAAAACAATCATTTCCGTTTGAGTTACTATCAGACCCTGATGAAAAAATGTGCAAATCATTTGATGTAATGAAGCTTAAATCTATGTATGGTAAAGAGTATGTTGGGGTCGATAGATCAACTTTTTTAATTGCATCTGACGGTAAAGTTGCTAAGGAATGGCGTTCTGTTAAAGTAAAGGGTCACGTTGCAGAAGTACTCGAAGCTGTGAAGCTTCTTTAGTAAATTTCTACACTTAGATCAATTTTGTTGGTAATGCTTCCTCTGACCATACCTGCAGTATTAAATGGAGTTGATATATTAGCATCCTTATCAATAGCAATTAAGCCACCAGTAGCACCAATTTTTTTTAATTCCTCAATTACATTTTTTGATGAATGTTCTAATGTTTGATTTAGATATTCCATTCTTGAGCAAACTTCTCGAGCTACTTGATATTTAATAAAGAATTCTCCGTGTCCTGTTGATGATACTCCACAAACACCATTCTGAGCCCATGTGCCTGAACCAATTATTGGAGAATCTCCTACTCTTCCAGGCATTTTATTTGTCATTCCTCCTGTTGAAGTTGCAGCAGAGATGTTGCCATCTTTGTCAATAGCGACAGCGCCAACTGTTCCAATTTTGTCTTGAATGGCATAATTATTTGTTAGTTTATTTTTGACTTTTCTTAACCTTTTAAGATTTTTTTCAGAGTAAAAGTAATTTGGTTCCACAACATCTACTCCAATATTTTTTGCAAAAGATTCAGCCCCATCTCCAACTAAAAAAATATGATTTGTTTCTTCCAAAACTTTCCTAGCAAGTCTTATGGGATTTTTAATAATTTTTACTGATGCGACTGCTCCAGAAGATCTGTCTAATCCGAACATAATTGAAGCATCCATTTCTTGAGTTTCGTTTGAAGTATAAACTGAACCCTTCCCAGCATTAAATAAAGGTGAATCTTCAAATTCAGATACCGCAAACTCAACTGCATCCAAGCTGGAACCACCATTCTTAAGTATCTTGTAAGATGACATTAGGGTCTCAGATACCTTTAGTTTGATGGCATCTTGTTGATCTTGAGTAAGAGTGGACATAACACCAGCTCCACCATGAACTACAATTCCAAAATTCTCACCACTTATCATTGGCATAAATATTAATATTAAAACAAAATGTAACTTATTCTTCATTTGAAGATGCCATTTTTGGCCAGGCATTCCAAACAGCTTTTATAAATGTAGCAAGAGGTATTGAGAAGAACACGCCCCAGAAGCCAAACATACTTCCAAATATAAATACAGCAAGAATTATTATTATAGGATGAAGTTTTACAGCCTCAGAGAAAATAATTGGAACTAATAAATTTCCATCTATAAACTGTAGTAAAAGATATAGGCCTATTAATAAATAAAACTGTGTGCCAAGACCAAATTGTAACAAGCCAATTATTACTATTGGAATAGTAACTGAAAAGGCTCCTACAAAAGGAATTAATACTGACAATCCAACTAAAACAGCAAGCAATGCTCCATAATTTAATCCAAAAGAAGCAAACAAAATAGCTGCTGCAACTCCTACTATAAATATTTCAAGTACTTTACCTCTAACATAATTACTAAGCTGAACATCCATTTCAGACCAAACTTGAGACAACATTGCTCTGTCTCCAGGAATAATTTTAAGGCACCCTTCAATTATGTTTTTTCTATCAAAAAGGAAAAAATATACCAGTATAGGAAATAATATTATGTATAAAAGAGTCGTAATAGTACTTTGAATACCTGATATTGAGGACTTTACTACATTTTGAGTAATTGAACTTAATTCTGAAGAAACTGCCTGAAAAAATACACTAATCTGATCTGAATTTACTAATTCTGGAAAAGCGGTAGGAATTGAAGAAACAAAATTTAAAAAATCATTAAATAACCTTGGGATATCTAGAACAAATGATTGCATTTGAACATATAGCAAAGGTATTAACCATGTAAACATTGCTGCACCAATAATTATAAATATTGAAAATGCAATAACTGTTGAGATAGGTTGACTAATGTTATAGGTCTCAATCTTTTTCTGAAGACCAACAAGCAAATATGCAACAATAATGCTTATTATAAAAGGAGTTAAAACTTGAATAAAAAGACCTAAAACTAAAAGAGAAAAAACAATTATTAAAGAAAATATAATAGTTTCTTCACTATTAAAAACTCTTTTAAATATATTTGAAATATGTTCAATCATAATAATATTTAGTCCATTATATATAAGATTTAAATAAAAAATATTAAACTTTTGCTTTGATAAGGTGTTCTAATAATTAATTTTATATATTATTTTATTGATGAAAGTTACATTTCTTTATTTTTTATTACTTGTCTCTTCATTTAATGTGGCATCATTTGATGAAAATATTAATAAAATTAAACTACCAGAACTTGGTGACAGAGTTTCAGGAGCTGTGTCTTCAGCACAAGAAAAAGCGATTGGTGAGAGATTTTTACAACAAGTATATTCTCAAGCTCCTATAATATCTGATCCACTTATTTTTGATTACACAGAATATTTAATTTACAGACTCTCTGAGTATAGTCAGGTAAAAGATAGATCTTTCACACTTTTGCTCATTGATGACCCTTCATTGAACGCATTTGCAGCTCCTGGAGGTATTATTGGAGTAAACGGCGGGCTATTTCTTTACTCTGACAATGAAGGTCAGTTTTCATCTGTTCTTGCTCATGAACTAGCTCATCTTAGTCAAAGACATTTTGCAAGAAATGTTCTCAAGTCCCAAGACAGCAATCTTGCTTCAGCATTGGTAATGGTCTCGTCTATTGCAATAGCACTGATTAGCAATAACCCAAATGCTATTGCTGTTGGTCCTGCAATACTTCAATCCCAAAGTTTACGATATAGTCGTCTTTTTGAAAGAGAAGCAGACAGAGTTGGATTTGATAATCTTGTGAAGGCTGGATATCACCCTGATTCAATGGGTGAAATGTTTGAAAACATGAATGAAATCAGAAGGTTATCAGGTGATTTACCACCAGAATTTTTGCTTACTCATCCTTTATCATCCTCTAGAATTAGTGATGCATTTAATGCAGCAGAAAACTTATCAAGCGAAGGAACCAAGAGAGATTCTCTTGAATTTTCATTGATGAAAGCAAGATTAGAAATATATTATGAAAACATCCCCTCAAACTCATTAAGAAACTTTAAAGAAAGATTTAATGAAAACCCATCAGATTCAAATAAATACGGTCTTGCGCTAGCTTATCAAAAGAATAATCAATATAAAGAGAGCATAGCTTTAATTGAAAATTTAATTTCTTTGTATCCTAAAAACCTTGTATTAAATAATACAAAAATTGATATTCTTTTGGATTACGGAGAATATGAAAATGCATTGAATCTTGCAAATGAGTTTTTAGAAATATCTCCACGTAATTATCCCCTTTCGATTTCTAAATCAAAAATTTTGCTTGCAATGAAAAAATATTTTGAATCTGAGGAGATTATTAGAGATCAATTACTTAGAAAAAATTCAAATCCTGAACTTTGGTTGCTTTTATCTGAAATTCAGAGAAGTAGTAAAAATATTATTGGCTATCATCAAAGTAGAGCTGAATATTTTTTACTTTTAGGACAAAATGAAAGAGCTGTGAATCAGTTAGAATTTGCTTTAAAACTCGTTCAAAATAACTTTCAGGTTGCAGACAGGATAATGACTAAAATAATTGATATTAAAGATAAGATTAATGAATCTAGAGGTCTTTAAATTTTATTTTTTTTGATATCTGAATCCCCAGAATTGAAAGAAGACCAGCAATGGGTATTGCTATCAGTGGGAAACTATTTGCCGCAATATTTGTAAATTTTCCTAATGTAATAAATGCGCTTCCTGATAAATCTCCAAATCTTGAAATAAAGGTATCAATAAATACAGTCGACTTATACCTATCATTCTTTTCAAAAGTACTAAAAATAATTTCTCTTGTTGGTTTATTAATTCCATACTCAAAAATTCTCAAAAAGATTGTTACAAATGCAACAGCAATTATTGATGGCATAAGTCCATATATCAAAAATGCGATGCAAAATAAAAAGCCATAAATTATTAAAATTTTCTTTATTCCAACTTTTTTGATAATTAAATTTGTTAGGAATAATTGGACTATCAATGTTAATGGTGATACTACCTGCTCAATTGTTGCGAAAAATCTTAATCTTTGCTCAGAGTCTTGAGACCAATTCTCAACTATATTGATTGCTGTTATCCACTGTATAGTCATTAATGCTGTCCAAATCCATACGTATCCAGCAATATTTCTAATCTCTTTGGTCTTTAAAGAGTTGCCAATTGCATCAAGACTTCCACCACCAGCGTTATTAATATCTGAAGTTTTATCACTTTTTGAAATTGACAATATATATATCGCCAATAACATTGCAAAAAAAAGAAAAAGAGCTGCAGATAAACTAAATAACCCTATACCAAGTTCATCAAAAGAACTTGAAAATCTTTTAGAGATCTCTGAGCCAAAAACTGCCCCAAGAGAACCTCCTGCCATAATCACTCCATAAAATGATCTTTTTCTTGAATTTCTATATGTATTAATTATCACTACCCAAAATAATGAAACTATAAAGAATGAGTATATGTTGCACCAAACATAAAATATTCTTCCAAGCCAAGCAGAATCACTAAAATCTAAAACTGTCCAGCTAAACAAAAAAAGCAATAAGTTCAATATTAAAAATGAATAACAAACCGTTATAATTTTTATTAAATTCGATCTTGAAGCTATCCAAGAATATAAAGGATTTATTAGCAGCATCAACAAAGCTCCTGCAGCTAGAAGATATGGCAACTCATCTACGTTTGAAACAGCCATCTCATTTCTAACTGGTCTGAGAATGTACCAAGATGAGAGGACCAAGAAAAATAAAAAGGAGCCTAAAATAGAATCTTTTGAAATTTGATTCTTCAAAAAAGTTACCAAAGAATACTCCTAAGAATGGTGGGTCGCACAGGATTCGAACCTGTGACCAATTGGTTAAAAGCCAACTGCTCTACCAGCTGAGCTAGCGACCCACTTTGATAGTAATACATACTAGAAGATGGTGATTATTCCATATTTTTCAATATCTGCAAGGCTAAGGATGATGCTGTATTATTTGGATATTCTCTAACAACATAATTATATTTTTCTTTTGCACTTTCAACATCATTAGTTTTAAGATAAATGTCTCCAAGTTTTTTATGTGCTAGAGGTACTCTGTAGTGACTTGGATTTAAACTAATTAACTCAAGAAAAAAAATTTTAGAATTTTCAAGATCATTTTTAATGAAACTTATTTCTCCGAGCCAAAAATATGAAAGTGGTATTTTTTCATCATCAACAAAGCTCTCTACAAAGTAAGTGAACAAATTAAATGCTTTATCAAAATTTTGTTCCTCTAGAGCTAGTATTGCAGCAGAATATATTTGATCTTTGCTTTTGGGATCATCAATTCCTTCAAATCTTATATCTGCATTTGATGTTAAAGTCTCTAGATTATCTGAATCATAATCATTACTTTCGGCCAAGGATTCTCTTAACAGCTTTTCAATAAGAAAATTTTGAGTCTCCATTTTATTTCTTAATTCCGCAATCTCTGATTCGAGCTCTTGAATTTTTAAGAATAAAATATCAGATTTAATATCCTCATTTTCGTTACTATGAACTAAGAAAGGCAAGGATAAAATAATAAAAAAGTAGTAAATTAAATTTGATTTTAAATACATTAATTTATTTCAACTCTCCTATTCTTAGCATAACTCGATTCGTCATTTCCAAAAACTGCAGGCCTTTCTTCACCAAAGCTCTTTACTGTAATTCTATTTTTTTCAATACCATTTAAAATCAAATAACTACTTACAGTTTCAGCTCTTCTTTGTCCAAGAGCCAAGTTATATTCTCTTGTTCCTCTCTCATCAGCATGGCCTGCAAGAGAGATTTTAATTGATTCATTTTCATTTAATGCACTCACAGCACCTTTAAGTGTTTGTATAGATTTACTTGTCAAGTTTGATTTATCAAATTCAAAATATACTGTTGCACTTGCAAAAACTGCTTTGCTATCGTAAGTGATATTTTCGTTATTAAAAGATGATGCTTCTATAGTTTTTACATCACTGGAGTAAACTTTCTCCTCAGTAACATTCATGCTTGAACATGAAGCTAAAAATAATAAACCAATAAAAAAATTAAAAATATTTTTAAATAAATACATATCTTCTCCTAATAAATTATCTTAAAAATCCTGACCATGATGGCTCTCTAACTGAACCTTTTCTAGCAGGCAATCTAAACTTTGCGCCACTTAAAGTTACCCCAGCTAACAATCCCATACCCTTATCTTTTATAGCGTAAACTATAACATTTCCATTAGGTGAAATGCTAGGCGATTCGTCTAATTGTGCGTTAGTTAGTGGTCTTATAAAATTTTCACTAAAATATTTAATTGCTATCTGAAAATTTTTGTTCTCTCTATGCACAAATACAATCCCCTCATTATTTGGCAAATATGTACCTTTAGCATTATAGTTTCCATCAAACGTAAGTCTCTTAGGTTTTGCGTTAGATCGCCTTAAGTCTAACTCGTATAACTGTGGCGATCCTGATCTTCCGGATGTAAAAATTATTTTAGATCCTTTTGGAGACCATGATGACTCTGTATCAATCGAATAGTGTTTGGTTAGCCTTGTTAGATTTTTATTCTTTAAATTAAGAATATAAATTTCGGCATTTCCATCTTGATACATAGTAAGTGATAAGAATTTTCCATCTGGAGACCAAGATGGTGAGCTAATCTGATATGGATTTTTAATTGCTAGTTCTCTTTCACCAGATGCTATATCCTGAATATAAACTTTTGCCATACCAGACTCAAAAGAAACGTATGCAACTTTTTTTGAATCTGGAGACCATGAAGGTGAAATTATAGGCTCATTGCTTTTTAAAAGAATTTGTTCATTACTTCCATCTGCGTCTGCAATAACTAAATTGAAACTTTCATTTTCAGTTATGTAAAGAATTTTTGTGGAAGCTATGCCTTTAATACCAGTAATCTCTTCGTAGATTCCGTCACTTATATAATGGCCAAGTTGTCTATTTTTGTTTGGAATCCCAAATACAGTAGACGTCCTAATTTTTTTTCCTCTTTTGATTTCATAAACTTCATAAATTACAGATAGACTCGATCCATCTTTTTTTATTTTACCCATGACCAAATAATCAATGTTTAAAATTTTAAAATCATTAAAAATAACTTCACTTTCATTGGATGGGATTGAGAGTAAATCAGAACCCTCAAATATCTGAAATTCTCCTGATCTTTTTAAGTTATTTTTAATAATGTTATCAATTTGATTGGAAATATTTTTATCTCCATCAAATTCTAATAAAGCGACTCTAAAAGGATTTTCTGTACCTTGTGTTATTTCAAGAATTAACTCAGACGATAATGTAATAGTAAAAAACAATGTAAGATAAATCTTTTTCATGACGGATTAAATGTGATAACTATATTTCTAAAGTTATTGTTATAAAGACTGAAGGAGATATTTTTAAGAAAACTAAAAGTTTCGACCCTTTGAACTGCTTTGATTGCTGAATTATCAAACCTTAAATTACCACTACTTTTTATGAGATTAACATTTATGATTCTCCCATTTTTATTTATTGATAGTCTTAAATCACATACGAGATCATTTGGTAAATTTATAGGCTTTCTCCATGCAGATTGTATGGTTTGAATAATTAATGAGCTGTATAACTCTATCTGATTGTCTTGAGAACTATTTGAAATGAGTTCTTCCTCAACAAGCAATTCATCAATTTTAATATTTTTAATTAACGAATCGAAGGATATTGATTTTTCAGGAATAGCTTCGTTATAACTTATATCTTCTTTGAAATCATTTGATTTAGAAATTTCTTTAATAACTTCTTGCTTTTTGTTTGAGGTATCTTCAAACAATAGATTTACTTCTATAGGCTTACTTAAAAAAGCTTTTTTAGGAGATTCAAAGTAAAAAAATCCTAATAAGTATAAGATAATTGAAGCGTGAATTAAAAAAGAAATAAATGAAGCTTCCAAAAATGCTTTATTAATTCTCATAGCCGCTAGTTACAATTCCCACTTTTGTAATTCCAACACTCTGAACAGATGCCATTGCTTTTGCAACAAAATCAAATGCCACTTCTCTATCACTTTGAAAAACAACCTCAATTTCAGGATTTGCCTCAAAAATGATTTGTGATTTTCTTTTTAGTTCATCCAAATCTATTATTAAAGATTCTTCACCAACATTTATAAAATAGTTGCCATTTTTATCAATTGAAATTACCAGAGGTTCATTTTGGATGCTCATTTTTGTAGTATCTGTCTGAGGCAAGTTAACTTCTACACCTTGGATTAATAAAGGTGACAAGACCATAAATATGATCAACAACACTAACATTACATCAATATAAGGAACTACATTTATTTCAGCTTTGAGATTTTTCTTTCTAGCTAATCTATATATCATTACTTTTGTTAACTGATTGTTTATAAAAAATACTTGCTAATTCTTCTGCAAAAATTAATGTTCCTTGACTTATAGTTTCTGACTCGGATGTAAATTTATTGAAAGCAATAACAGCTGGAATTGCAGCAAATAATCCCATTCCTGTTGCAATTAATGCTTCGGATATTCCTGGAGCAACTGCATTTATTGTTGCTTGAGTGGCATCCGAAAGACCCATAAATGACGTCATTATCCCCCATACGGTTCCTAATAAACCAATGTATGGACTTACAGAACCAACATTAGCTAGAAAAGACATATATTTATTCATTTCTTCTTCATCGGATGCAATTGAAACTCTCATAGAGCGATTAATGGTCTCTAAATCTAAATCAGATATGTTATTAACATCTTTAAATGAGTTGAATTCCTCAAAGGAGTTTTTAAATAAGTTTCTTGCTCCATACAAAGATTCATCTTTTAAAACCTCCTTGTATAACATGTCTAGATCTTTACCACTCCAAAATTTCCTGAGAAAGTTATCATTAGCACTTTTTACTTTTCTAAAAAAATTAGATCTCTCGACAATAACAATCCATGAAAGTATTGACGCTATAAACAAAATTAGCATTACTATTTTTACAACAATACCAGCTTCTAATATTAGATTTAAAACCGAAATCTCATTCATAACATAACTCTCTTAAAAAATTAATAATAAATCATCAGGGAACTTTTTTGGTTTTTTTGTTAAAAGATTTATATAACAAACCTCTACTTGACCATTAACAAACTCATTTCCTGAAATTTTATCTACAATTTTTTGGTAAAAAATCATCCTTGCATTTGATTTTTTTTCAACATTTGATTGAACAGTAATCTGATCTCCAAGTTGAGCAGCTGAAATAAAGTTAATTTTGATACTTTTAATTACAAATGCTGAGTTTTTATCTCTTAGGTCTCTTTGGGAAATACCTGAATCAAATAAAAATTCAGATCTTGATCTTTCAAAATATTTCAAGTAATTTGCATGATAAACAACACCTTGAAAATCAGTATCCTCAACATATATTGTAAATTCTGTATCTTTACACTTGATAATTTTTTTCATGCAGCTCTATATCTTCTTGAAACAATTCAAGCAATATTTGAATAAAATCTGGCCATAAAAGATCAACAGTTACTAGATTATTCTGAATATTATTATTTATTGAGTTTGCTAGTATACGAACTTTTATGGGTCTATTATTAAATTTATAAACAAGTGCTGGCCTCATACCTTCCTGATTAGATGATACTAGTACTTGCTCCCACCAATCCGGTCTAGGTTCTGCACCAGTGCCATAGGCTTTGCATTCTATGCACCATCTACCTAACATGAGATCAGGTAGCTCTTTTGTTCTAGTTTGTTCTAAAATTCTTTTTACTGGATTCTTAAGTTTAAGATCATTTATAAGCGCATTTGCAATTTGTCTCTCAAATGCAGCTCCCTTATTTCGTGAATTAATTGACAAAATCTATCCCTTTATCTCAAAATTTTCTGGAAATTCTGCATTGGTATGAACCTCTTGAACATCATCAAGATCATCCATAAATTCCATAATATTCAAAACTTTTTCAGACATATCTTGATCAAGATTTACAAGTGTTTCTGCTCGAAGTGTAAGTTGTGCATTCATATAATCGATTTCATGATCTTTAAAAAAATCGATTACATTATTAAAATTATTTACTTCAGTTGTTACTTCAAAAAAATCATCTTCTTCTGTAAAGTCTTGCGCACCCGATTCAATGACATGCTCCATAAGTTTTTCTTCAGAATAATTTTTTTTCATATGAATTATTCCAATTTTTTTAAATAAGTAAGAGACTGAGCCATCTGTGCCAAGATTGCCTCCAAATTTTGAAAAAGCATGCCTTACATCAGAAACAGTTCTATTCCTATTATCTGTCATTGTTTCAACTAAAATAGCTACGCCACCAGGTCCATAACCCTCAAATATAATTTCTTGGAGCTCTCCAGTTTCTCCAGTCCCAGAGCCTTTCTCAATTGCTCTTTTGATTGTATCTTTTGGCATATTTGCTGAATTTGCCTTTTCAAGTGCCAACCTAAGTCTTGGATTATCATTAGGGTCTGGGCCATCTTTTGCTGCAACTGTTATTTCTCTTATTACTTTAGTCCAAACTTTTCCTCGAGAAGCGTCTTGTCTGGCCTTTCTATGTTTTATGTTTGCCCACTTTGAATGACCAGCCATAAACTATTCTTCCTTATGTGTGCTGATTATCTTAAGTTCTTCAAGCTGTTCTTTATCAACCTTACTTGGAGCATCAGTTAAAAGACAAGCTGCGCTTTGCGTTTTTGGAAATGCAATTACATCTCTTATGTTAGTAGTATCGGTAACTAACATAACAATTCTATCTAGTCCAAAAGCAATACCGCCATGAGGAGGACATCCTGAAGAGAGAGCTTCTAATAAGAAGCCAAACTTATTTTCAGCCTCTTCTTTTGAGATGTTGAGAATGCTAAAAATTGTTTCCTGCATATTTTTATCATAAATTCTCAAAGAACCGCCACCAATCTCATACCCATTTAAAACAAGATCGTAAGCATATGCAAGCATACTAGCTGGATCTTCCAAAAGTTCTTTTTTTGAGGCTTTTGGTAAGGTAAAAGGATGATGAAGCGGTGTTAGACATCCTTCGGCATTTAATTCAAACATTGGAAAATTCACTATCCAGCAAGGAGCCCACTTTGAAACATATAAATCTAAATCATGTCCTAATTTTTTTATGAGACTACTCATTGATAAGTTAACAACAGATTCGCTTCCAGCTCCAAAAAAGATTAAATCGTCTGTTTTCACTTTAAGAGTTTTAAAAATATTTTGAATTGTTTTTTTAGTTAAAAACTTCAATATGGGAGACTGAATGCCATTTTCAAGATCTTTAACATCATTAATCTTTATATAAGCAAGCCCTTTTGCACCCAACTTAGATACAAATCTTGTGTAGTCATCAATTTGACCTCTTGACATTGTATTTCCGTTTGGCACTTTTAAAGCAACCACTCTTGAACCTTCCTTTTTAGCTGGATCAGAGAATACTTTGAATTCCTCGTCAATAACAAGATCTGATATTTCTTTAAGCTTTAAGGGAATTCTTAAATCTGGTTTGTCACAACCATATTCCTCCATAGCATCATGCCAATCAATCACCTCAAATTTATCAAGTTTTTCTCCAGAAAATTCTTTAATTACATCTTGAATCATCTTTTCGCTAAGCTTCATGATTTCTTCCTGACTAACGAAAGATGCCTCAATATCAATTTGAGTGAATTCTGGTTGTCTGTCTGCCCTCAAATCCTCATCTCTAAAACATCGTGCAATTTGATAATATTTATCTAAGCCTCCAATCATCAACAGTTGTTTAAATAATTGAGGTGATTGAGGTAATGCGAAGAAGCTACCTGGCTGAACTCTGCTTGGTAAAATATAATCTCTGGCGCCTTCAGGAGTAGCTTTAGTTAAAATTGGTGTTTCAATCTCATGAAATTCATTTTTATCAAGGTAGTTTCTAATTAAAGAAGTAATTTTTGATCTTTTAATAATTCGATCATTCATTTCTGGGCGTCTAAGATCAAGTACCCTATTCTTTAATCTTACATCTTCATTAACTTCCTGATATTCGTCTATTGGAAAAACTGGAGTGTTTGCTTTGCTAAGAATATTAATATTAGCGACCTCAATCTCAATTTCACCAGTTTGCATATTTTTATTTATTGTTCCTTCAAGTCTATTTCTTACAACGCCTTCTATCTGAACAACAAATTCGTTTCTTATTGATTCTGCTAATTGGAATGATTCTTTATTATCAGGATTTACGACAGCTTGGCATATACCTTTTATATCCCTTACATCTAAAAAAATTACTCCTCCATGATCTCTTCTTCTATGTATCCATCCACAAATAGTAACTTTCTCTTTGAGATTAGATGATGTAATTTCACCACAATAATGAGATTTCATGATATTTCCCTATTCACTTTTTAATTTTATCTTGTTTGGACCCTTTCTTGGAGTCTGTTTTGGAAGTTTCTTTTGTTTTGTCATTTTTTGCACCATCATTTGAAGCTATATTTTTCTTTTTGCCTGTTTTAAAGTCTGTTTCATACCACCCACCGCCTTTTAACCTAAAAGAAGGTGCTGAGACTTGCTTCTTAAGGCCTTTCTTATTGCATTTGGGACAAACCTCTTTTGGTTTATCATTAATTTTTTGAATTACCTCAATTTCATGTTCACATTTAGAACATTTGTAGTCATAAATCGGCATAAGTCCTCAAAAAAAGATAAAATTATAAACTATGTTATTTTCAAAGCTACTATTACCTACTCTTAAGGATGCTCCTCAAGAAGCAGAAGTTGTAAGTCATAAATTAATGCTACGTTCGGGCATGATACGTAAAGTGGCTTCAGGTATCTATACTTGGCTACCACTAGGCTTAAAAGTTCTAAAAAAAGTTGAAAATATTGTTAGAGAAGAAATGGATAATTCTGGTGCTCAAGAGGTGTTTATGCCAATGGTTCAGCCAAGGGAATTATGGGAAGAAACAAAAAGATGGGAAAAAATGGGTCCTGAATTACTTAGAATCAAAGATAGGCATGATAGAGATTTTTGTTTAGGTCCCACACACGAAGAAGTTATTACTGACATTATTAGAAATAATGTAAAAAGCTACAAAGAACTTCCATTAAATATTTATCAGATTCAAACTAAATTTAGAGACGAGGTTAGACCTAGATATGGGATCATGAGAGGTAGAGAATTCTTAATGAAAGATTCATATAGCTTCAACATTGACGAAGAATCCCTTCAAGAAACATACTTAATTATGAGAGAAACATATAAAAAAGTACTTGAAAGAATTGGTCTTGAATTCAAAATTTCTGCTGCAGACTCTGGAGCAATTGGAGGAGATAGTTCTGAAGAATTTCACGTAATTGCTGAAAACGGCGAAGATACAATTGCTGTAAGTGACTCATCTGAATTTGCAATTAATACTGAGCTTCTTTTAGAAGAAGGACAAGATATAAGCACACTTGAAGGTAAACCCTCTCCAGATGGCAAAGGAACAATAGAAATTAAGAAAGGTATTGAAGTAGGACATATTTTTAAACTGGGGAAACTATATGCCAAATCTATGAAAGCAAATGTTCTAGATTCAAATGGAGAAGCTTCAACTCTTTACATGGGCTGCTACGGAATAGGAGTATCAAGGCTTGTTGCTGCAGCCATTGAACAAAATCATGATGAAAAAGGTATTATTTGGCCACACAATATTGCCCCATTTGATATAAATATAATCTCAATTGGTCATCACAAAAATAAAGAAATTACATCAACAGCTTTGAAGCTTTATGAAGAGCTCTCCGATATGGGCTATTCAGTTCTTTTAGATGATAGAAAAGACGGATATGGAACTAAAATAAATGATTCAGAACTAATTGGCATACCATTAAATATAATAATTGGAAAAAAATATCTTCAAAATAATGAAATTGAATTAATAGGAAGAAATGGAGAAAATTCGTCAAATCCAATTGAGGATATTAAAACGATACTTGACTTCTTTAAAAATTAATTGAAAAACTTATCTTTTATATCTTTATCTAAATTTATTAATCCAAATTGAAAACCATCTAAAAGTTTTAACATTTTTCTATCTTTAATATAAAAACTTTCACTAGAGAAATTTTTAAGCAACTTGCTAATGTTATTTTTTATAGAGGGAGATTTTGGTAGAAACTTATGAACTTCCAATAATTTATTTACACAATATTTTAAAGATCTAGGAAATAATTTTTCCATAATCATAAATTTTATTACAACCTCTTGATTTAGATTATTTTTATTGATCAATTTGAAAGACTCAAAACCATTAATAGACCTCAAAACACTGCTCCATTGTAAATTTTGATAATATTTATTTACGTTATTTTCTTTTCTTAAGATTTGATCTTCAATGATTCTTGATAACATATCAGCTCTTTCAATAAATCTGCCTAATTTAATAAAATTAAATACATCATTTCTTTGCATGCCGTCAGAAATAATTGCGAAAAAACTTTGAGAGTTTCTAATGATCCCATATAGATCTTCACTGTATGGTTTCTTTTTACTATTAAAATCAATATAGAGATTATTAAATTGTTCCCATGCAGACTTTGGAAGCATAGTTAATAAATATCTAGAGTTCATCTTTGCCATTTCTAAAGAGTATTTTATTGATGATGGATTATTTTCATCTTGTATCAAAAAATAATAAACATTTTCTTTTGTATTCTTTTTTTTAAAATCATGAATATGGCCTGTTATTTGAATTAAATGTTTTAAATTAACTGCATCATCATGAGGAATATCTAAAAGCAAATCTGTGTTTACATTTATAAGTCTTGAAGTGTTTTCAATTCTTTCAATATACCTAGAAAGCCAGTATGTTTTCTCTGCAATACTTGATAACATTTTAATTAACCACCCAAGTGTCTTTACTTCCACCACCCTGGGATGAGTTAACAATAGTAGAGCCCTTTTTTAGTGCAACCCTAGTCAATCCTCCATTAGTAATAAAAGTTTTTTTACTCGATAGAATAAAAGGTCGTAAATCAATATGCCTTGGTTGAATTGAGCTTTTAATTATTGTTGGACTTGTTGAGAGTCTAATTAGTGGCTGGGCTACAAAGTTTCTGGGATTATTAATAATCTTTAATTTATATTCATTCAGTTCTTTTTTAGAGGCAGTTGGTCCTATGAGAATTCCATAGCCTCCAGATTCATTAACGGGTTTAAGAACAAGTCTTTCGATGTTATCCAAAACATACTTTTTATCTTTTTTAAATGCGCATAAATATGTTTTAACCTGAGAAAGCTTTGGTTTTTCATTTAAGAAAAACTCTATCATCTTAGGTACAAAAGCATATACTGCCTTATCATCAGCAACTCCAGAACCAGGTGCATTTACAATAGCTATTTTTTTTTCTTTCCAAGAATTTATAAGGCCTGGTAACCCAAGTACTGAATCTTTAACCCATACGTCTGGATCAAGATAGTTATCATTAATTCTTCTGTAGATAACATCTACTTTTTTTCTTCCTGATATAGTTTTCATGTAAACATAGTTATCCTTTGACAAAATAAGATCTGACGACTCTACTAGATGTATACCCATTTGTTGAGCTAAATAGGCATGCTCAAAATATGCAGAATTAAATACTCCCGGGCTTAGAATTACAATTGTTTTATCTTTTTCAGTAGAGTAACTTGCATCGGACAAACATTTATATAACTGAGTTGTATAATCATCGACAGGCGACACTTGATATTCATTAAATAGTTCTGTTACTACTTTTTTCATAACATTTCTATTTTCGAGCATATATGCGACACCGGAGGGAACTCTTAAATTATCCTCTAAAACATAAAATTTTCCTCGGTGATCCTTTATCAGATCTGTTCCAGAAATATTTGCCCAAATCTTATTTTTAGGAAACACTCCTTTACATTCTTTCAAAAAGTTAGGTGAATCTAAAATTAATGATTTTAATACAGGATTTTTATTTAAAAATTCTTGTTTATGATAAACATCATGAATAAATAAGTTAATTGCCCTTATTCTTTGAATAAGGCCCTCTTTTACTTCACTCCATTCTTTGTCTTTTATAATTCTAGGTATTAAGTCTAAAGGCCACTCTCTATCAATTAGTTTGTCATTATCATAAACACGAAAAGTGATTCCCATTGAACGAATAATAGAGTCACGAACTTTACCTAATTGTTTTCTTTTATTCGCAGTTAAATTATTGAAAAAATTATAAGAGTTTTGAAATTTTTTACGAGGCATTTTTTTATCATTAAGATACTCATCATAAAAATTATTAGGTATATTTTTGTTTGTTTCCATTTATCTTGCCAAAACTTAATAAAAAACTAGACAAGCTCAGAAAAATCGATACTTCGACTGCTACCTACTTCCGTCTTTTATTAAAGATGAACGTTCAGATTTACTCTACCAAACGGGAAGAAGAAAGATAATTAATATTATGTATTTTTTTATTATATAAATATAGAATATTCCATTCTTAAATTAATTTTTTTATATGACATATTGTGTAGGAATGAAAATGAATGATGGCATTGTTATGGCATCAGACTCAAGAACAAATGCAGGATTAGATAATGTCTCTACTTATAAAAAAATGTTTACATACTCAGTTGGTGACAGGTCTATAATTATTGTAACTTCTGGAAATTTATCAACATCTCAGCATGTTTATAAAACTTTAGAAAATGATATTAATTCATCAAATCCTGAAAACAGTTTAAACCTTTGTAAAAACTTTGACGAAATTGCAGATTATGTTGGTCAAATATCACTCAATCACTCAAAAACAGATGGGATATCTATCAATACGCATCTTGGTTCAAATTTTATAATTGGTGGACAGATTAGTGGTCAAGATCCTGCTTTAATGATGGTTTATCCAGTTGGAAATTATATACGTGCCTCTGAAATTAAACCTTTCTTCCAACTTGGTGAAACTAAATATGGGAAACCAATACTTGACAGACTTATTAGAAATGAAACTTCCTTGGGTGATGCAGCAAGATGTGCTCTAGTTTCCTTTGATTCAACTATGAAAAGCGATCTAACTGTTGGTCCACCAATTGATCTTGTGGTATATAAAAAGGATTCTATACAAATTTCCCTTGAAGAACATCTTCAGTTTAAAACACCATTTTTTTCTGATCTTTCAAGCAAATGGTCAGATGGTTTAAGAAATCTATTTAAGGAGTTACCCAAATTTGATTGGGAAAAGTAAATCTTAATGAAATTTATAAATTTCTTTATCATGTCAATTTTTAGTTTTCAATCATTAAGTAATGAGTTATCAATAGGTTTTATTGAAGAAATTTATTTAAAAAGCGGGACTAATGAGCGAAGGATTCAAATTTACTACCCTTATTCAAAAAATGTCAATGATCAGACAAAGTTCATTATTATGAATGATGGTGAGGAGTTATTTTCAGAGAGTGATTCTTGGAATGGAAAGGCATGGAATATTGATGAAACATTCAAAGATTTAAAAACGCAAAAAGAAAATCTTAACCTTGTAATTATTGCAATTGATAGTGCTAAAAGAATTAATGGCAATATTTTGGATGAAACGAGGAGATATGCTGAATACTTTCCAAAAGAATCCATTAAATATATTGATGAAAATTTGAAAAGATCGATTTATCATAATTTTATAGATTCTCAAAAATTTAATTATCAAGACTTTGTTATTAATAAAGTTATTCCATCCATTGAGAAAAAATTTGATACAAAGCTTAATAGAGATAACCTCGGTATTATTGGTGCAAGTATGGGCGGGCTCTCTGCTTTAAATATGTCAATTGAAAATCCTGAAATATTTGGATTTGTTGGCTGTATTTCTACACATTGGGTTGGAATAAAAATAAGTGAATATTTAATTCTTCCATTTAGAATGAAAATCAGCGGTGATGAATCTACCACCAAAGCTATTCAGAAATATATTAAAAAAAATGTAAGTAAATTATCTTCGCAAAAACTATATTTTGATCATGGAACAGTTGGCTTAGACTCACTTTATGAGAATCCTCAAAATGAAATAAATAAAATTTTATTAGGCTCTAAAATAAATTTCATATACGAGGTGCACCCGAATCACGACCACGAACCAAAATTTTTTGGTCAAAGGTTTAAAAATATACTTTTAAACTTTATAGATAATTAAGCAATACGTTTTATTATTGTTGCGTTTGCTGTACCACCACCTTCGCAAATAGCTTGAAGAGCATAATTTCCCTCTCTTCTTTCAAGTTCATGTAACATGGTAGTCATTAACTTTGCGCCTGTTGCACCAAGAGGATGTCCGAGCGCCATTGCACCACCATTGACATTTAATTTACTTCTATCTGCCTTTAGTTCTTCAGCCCATGCTAGAGGAACTGGAGCAAACGCTTCATTGACTTCATATATATCCATATCTTCAATGCTCAATTTTGCAATATCTAAAGCCTTATGAGATGCAGGTATTGGCCCAGTCAACATAAATACAGGATCATCTCCAACAACAGAAATAGATACTATTTCTGCCCTTGGGTTGGATTTGATCTTTTTTAATCCAGCATCGTTGCAAATAAGAACAGCTGCAGCTCCATCTGTGATTTGACTGGCATTACCAGCGGTAATTTTGCCACCCTCAGTTACTGGGTTCAATCCTGCTAATTTATCAAGACTAGCATCAAATCTAATACCCTCATCTGCCATTACTAAGTCATTAATGCCTTCAGCATTTTTACCTTCGACAGGTAGAATTTCCCTATCAAAGTATTGTGATTCTGTTGCATGAGCTGCTTTTTGATGACTTTCCAAAGCAAATTGATCTAAATCCTCACGAGAAAGGTTCCATTTATCAGCTACTAGTTCTGCGCCTGTAAATTGAGAGAAAAATATATCTGGATATCTCTTTTTCATTCCCTCAGAATCAAATGGCAGTCCGTGTCCTGCATTATATCCATCTGTAACAGCTGCACCGATAGGAACCATGGACATAACTTCAACACCTCCACCTATGACAATATCTTGGGTACCAGACATTACAGCCTGAATTGCGAAATGAATTGCTTGTTGAGATGAACCGCATTGTCTATCTACCGAAGTTCCTGGAACAGATTCAGGAAAAGATGAAGACAAGACTGCATTTCTAGCTACGTTTCCTGATTGTGCCCCGACCTGATCAACACAGCCAAAAATAACATCATCTATAATTACAGGATCAATATCTAATCTCGTTACTAATTCATCTAGAACTTTTGCTCCAAGGTCAGCCGGGTGCCATAAACTCAATCTTCCCTCTCTTTTACCACCAGCTGTTCTAACTGCTTCAACAATATATGCTTTCTCTGCCATAAAAAATCCCTAATAATATTAATTAATAGGGATTATTGTAGCAAAAAAAATTATTTTGATTTACTTGAAATGTAAGAAGATCTTATTTCTTTTACAAGCTTGTCTCTAACTTTTGCATTTTCTTTAAGGAAAGTACTAGCTTTTACCTTACCTTGTCCAATGCTCTCACCATCTAATTTATAAAAAGCACCTGATTTATCAACCAAACCAAGTTTATGGCCAAAGTCTAATATTTCACCTTCCTGGTTAATTCCTTGTCCATACATAATTTGAAATTCTGCTTGTTTGAATGGTGGTGAAACTTTATTTTTAACTACCTTAACTCTAGTTTCGTTGCCCATTACTTCATCACCTTCTTTCACTGATCCTATTCTTCTTATATCAAGTCTCACAGATGAATAAAACTTTAAGGCATTTCCACCAGTGGTAGTTTCAGGACTGCCAAACATAACACCAATTTTCATCCTTATTTGATTTATGAATACAACTGTTGCACCTGACCTTTGTATGTTACCTGTTATTTTTCTTAGAGCTTGTGACATGAGTCTAGCTTGAAGCCCAACATGATGATCTCCCATTTCACCTTCAATTTCAGCTCTAGGGACCAAAGCAGCAACTGAATCAATAATCACAAGATCAACACTCTTTGATTTAACTAACATATCTGCTACCTCAAGAGCCTGCTCACCTGTATCTGGTTGTGATAAAAGCAATTCATCAACATTGACACCTAGCTTTTCAGCATATTGAGGATCTAACGCATGCTCAGCATCAATAAAGGCACATGTTCCACCTTCTTTTTGACATTGAGCAATTATTTGAAGAGTTAATGTTGTTTTACCAGAGGATTCAGGTCCATATATTTCAGTAACTCTACCTTTTGGAATACCACCAATTCCTAAAGCTATGTCCAAACCTAGGGATCCAGTTGAAATTGATGGAATATCAAGGTTTTCTCTATCACCCATCCTCATTACAGTACCTTTGCCAAAATGGTTATCTATATCGGCGAGAGTATCTTTGAGTGATTTAGAACTAGTATCTTTTGATTTGGGCATAATAAACTCCTTAATTTACTGTATATTTATACAGTATAGAGTATTTTTCTATTTTTTTAAACAGTTTTGTGTAAATTTAAAAATTAGTAAGCTAAAATTCATTCTTCTCAACTAATTATGACATACGTAGTAACAGAATCATGCATTAAATGTAAATACACTGATTGTGTTGAAGTATGTCCTGTTGATTGTTTTTACGAAGGTCCAGAATTCCTTGTCATACATCCAGATGAATGTATTGACTGTGGTTTATGTGAGCCTGAATGCCCTATTGAAGCTATTTATGCAGATGATGAATTACCGTCGGATCAAATAGAATTCATAGAGATTAATCTCAGGCTTTCTGAAGTTTATGAAAACATAACAGAAGCGAAAGAACCATTACCTGAGGCTGAGAAATATAAAGATATTAAAAGTAAAAAGGAATTTTTATAAAAGAAAATTAACTATTTCTGCAAGATCCAATAACCCAGCCGAAAAAATTAATCCACCAAAAAATATTAGTATTGATTTTCCATATTTCTCATATGCTTTATTAATAATCCTGGGCATAACTATTAAAGCTATTAACATTCCAATGGCAAAAGGAAGTAATACATCAATATTTAGATTCGATATGCTGCCAATAATATATGGATAAATACCAACGGCTAACAAAAATGCGCTGCCAGATATTCCTGGAAAAAGTAAAAATGTGCACGCAAAAAAACCAAATATAATCAGCGCACCTGCAGAGGGTATAAATGGACCATCAGGTGGATACGATCCAGTTATGTAAAAGCCACTTAGCAAAAAACCAATAAAAATTGCAAGAAAAACATTTAAATAAAAAATTTTGCCTTTGTTAATATTTTCTTTTAAGTAAGTATTTATTAACAAAAAAATGCCGTATCCAATCATTAAAAAAGCTATAAAAATGTTAAATGCTTGAGTAAAGTTCGTGTATAAAAAGTTAACAAGTGAAGAAAATAAAAATACACTTAATACCATCCCAACTAATAACGGAATTATTAAATTTAGATCTCTAAATTTAGTTAAAAAATTTAGAATCTTTTCATAGACTCCAAACATTAATGCTACAGTTGCACCAGATATACCTGGTAACAATTCAGATATGCCTATGAAAACACCTGCTGTAAAGTATTTAAATTGATCTTTCATACATCATTACCATCTTCTGATTTTCCTGCAAGCATTGGAACAAATGATACATCATCAAATTCTTCTTCTTTTATTTCATCATTATTTACTTTAGTTATAACATTTAATTTCTGAGATGCCCCACCAACCGGAATTACTAGCTTTGCATCATTATTTAAAACAGAAACTAAATCGTTAGGATACTCTCTTGGAGCAGCAGCACATAAAATACCATCATATTTTTTTTCTTTTTCCCAATCTTGATATCCATCACCATGCCTAAATAACACATTATTAATTTTTAATTGAGATAAATTCTCTTTTGATTTTTGAACCAGTGGTCTTATTCGCTCTATTGCATCAACATTTTCACTAAAAAAAGATAATACTGCTGATTGATATCCGCAACCTGATCCAAGTTCAAGTAGATTTTCAAATATTTTACCTCTTGAATTTGTATGAGAAATTAATAATTCAGTCATTCTTGCAACTATATATGGCTGAGAAATTGTTTGCTTATAGCCAATAGTCAATGATCTGTTTTCATAGGCTCTTGACCAAAGAGCTTCGTCAAGAAAAATATGTCTTGGTACTTGTGAAATCGCATCGAGAACTCTGAAATCTTTTATCCCTAAATCCAGAAGTGTTTCAATCATTTCCTCTCTAACCCTTCTAAAAGTAAATCCAGAGTTACTCATTTATTATCTCAGAAAGATTATCAATAAATACAGATGAGCCTAGACTATAGTCAAGTACAGATATAGAAACATACCCATCTTCAACAGCTTCTGCATCAGTAACATAATCACCTTTAATAGGCTCGCCTGATAGGTTATATCGATACCTGTAAGTTTCTTTTGATAGGGATTGATCTTCTATCTTAATAGGTTTGGCTGGAACGTCTCTTTTAGATAATCCTGTTGCCTTAACACCTTTATATTCCTCTTCAGAAATATCTGGAAAGTTTATGTTGATTACTTTTCCAATATAAGTTTCACTAGATTTAATAATTTTATTAATTAACTCGAGCGATTTTTTTGTTATAAAGCTTATATCTTTAGCATCATAAGAAGCAACAGATATAGCAATTGGTGGATACTTTAAATTCCTTCCTCCAACAGCAGCTCCAACTGTTCCAGAATATAAAACGTCATTACCAATATTGGCTCCATGATTAATGCCTGATATAACAATATCAAATTCAAAATCAACAATACTTAATAAGCCTAAATATGTGCAATCAGCCGGGGTTCCATCTACTGCAAAGATTTTATCATCAACTTTCGTAACCTCAATCTCACTCAAGTAAGAAATAGCAGCACTCATACCACTGCAATTATTTTTTGGAGCGACTATCCACACATCATGATCTTTTGATAGCTCTTCATACATTTTCTGAATATTATGGGCTTTATATCCATCATCATTTGTAAGCAATATTTTCATGATATGTCCTTTAAATTTACTATGCTTTGAACTGATATAGCTTCATTATTTCCAATAATTCCAATCTTTTCTGATGTGGTAGCTTTTAAGCCAATTTTTTTCATAGGAACTTTTAATATTGCAGACAAATTTTTAAGAATTTTTTCTCTATGCGGATTAATTTTAGGATTTTCACAAATAATTGTTGTATCAATATTATAAATTTCCAAATCCATTTTATTTAATTCATTTAGGCAGTGTTCAATTATAATCGTGCTATCTAAATTCTTATTTTTATTGTCTTGATCTGAAAAAAACATCCCAATGTCACCCAATCCAGCCGCACCCAATATTGAATCTGCAATTGAATGGAGTAATACGTCTCCATCAGAATGAGCTACAATCTTGTAACTACATGTAATTTTATGTCCGCCCAAAATAATCCCATCTCCTGGTTCATATTTATGAAGGTCATAACCAATACCACTTCTTGTAAGAAAATTATTGAGAATTTCTATATCAGCTTTCTCTGTTACTTTTATATTCGATCTATCTCCCAGAATCTTAGATAATTTAAGATTTGAATATTCAATGGCAAATGATTCATCAGGACAATCTACATTATTATCGATACAGCTTTGTATAGATTTTTTTAAGTCTTTAAAATTACATATTTGAGGAGTTTGAACTAAATTAAATTTAGACTTATCTAATGTTCTATCGTCCTCCCTAATTGAATCATAAACAGGAGTATATAGATATGAACAACTCGACTTTGAATGAACAATATCTTCAAAAAGTCTTGTAATATCATTTTCGGAAACATTTGGTCGAGCTGCATCATGCGTAATAACAAATTCATAATTACCTTCAATCGAGTAAATAGCATTAAAAATTGATTCTAGACGAGTTAATCCTCCGATAATGTATTCAATTTTTTCGCAATTATAAAAGTTCTGATTTTTTATAAGCTCATCTCCATCAGAAATTGCGATTACTATCTTAGAAATATATTTTGAATCTATAAAAGGCTTTACAGCATTTTCAATTATAGATCTTCCGTTAATTTTGACATACTGCTTAGGCAAATCACCATCAAATCTTTTTCCAATTCCTGCAGCCGCAATTATTGCCAATAAACTATTTTCTTTCATCGTCTTTTTTTTCTTCTTCAAAAGATATAAATTCTTCTTCAGGATATGTTAAGTTCAGCTTCTCTCTAGCAAAATTCTCCACATGATCATTTGAATTTTGGGCATTCTTAATCTCAAATTCAAGAATTTCATTTTCTTTTCTAATGGCTTCATTTTTTAATTTTTGTGTAGTATTTTCTATTACAAGAGCATCTCTATTGGAGTAGTTATTCTCACCAAAAAAAATGCTATTTAACAGCAAAATAATTATTAAAGCCAACAACAGATAGAAAAAATAATTTAGTTTATTCATTTAACAAAATATCATTGCTTTTATTTTCAATCCAAAGCAATCTATTATATTTTGCAATTCTGTCAGACCTACAAGGAGCTCCAGTCTTAATTTGTGATGCTCCTAATCCAACTGCTAAATCTGAAATACTTGTATCCTCAGTTTCTCCAGATCTGTGGGATATAATAAATTTATAGCCGTTTTCTCTTGCACAATCAATTGTCTCAATTGTTTCCGTTATAGTCCCAACCTGGTTAAATTTAATCAAAATTGAATTAGCAAGTTTGTGATTGATACCATCTAAAAAAATTTTTTTATTAGTTACAAATAAGTCATCGCCGACAAGCTGACATTTTTCCCCCAATTTATCAGTAACTAGTTTCCAACCTTCAATATCATTTTCATCCATTGCGTCCTCAATGGATGAAATTGGATATTGTATAATTAGGCTATCAAGATAATTTGTAAATTCTGCAGATGTATATTTTTTATTTTCACCTTTTAAATAATAATAATTACCGTCAAAAAACTCACTTGCAGCACAATCAAGAGCAATACTCACATCTTCTCCTGGATTAAGTTTTGATGCTTTAATTGATTCAATTATTAATTCTATTGCTTCTTCATTTGAATTTAGATTTGGTGCAAATCCACCCTCATCACCTACTGCTGTGGAATAATTTTTAGATAATAAAATTTCTTTTAAATTATGATAAATTTCCACCGACCATTTCATTATTTTAGTAAAATCCTTAGCGCCACTCGGCACGATCATGAATTCCTGAATATCAACATTATTATCAGCATGCTCTCCTCCGTTCAAAATATTAAACATTGGCATAGGTATTGAGTATTTATTTGCTTTGCCTGTTATATCTTTGTAGATGCTCGAAAAATGCTCATATAGGTTAACTTTTTTATTTTTAGCTGCAACATGAGAGCTTGCTAGGGATATAGCTAATATAGCATTTGCCCCCATAGATGATTTATCGTCTGTGCCGTCATAATCAATTAATATTTTATCAATCTCAATTTGATTTTCTGATTCTTTTCCAATTAGTAAAGGACCTAATTTATTATTAATATTTGAAATAGCATTAAGAACTCCTTTTCCATGATAATTTGAGTCACTGTCTCTGAGCTCTAATGCCTCCTTCGAACCAGTCGATGCTCCACTTGGAACCATTGCCGATGCAGATATCCCATTATCAAGCTTTATTTCGCAAGCAATTGTAGGAATGCCTCTAGAATCAAAAACTTGTATAGCATTTACACTCGATATTTTTGACATTGTTATTTGATCTCTAAATTAGTTTGACCTTTAACAAAATCATCCAAATCTTTTATTTGATCTAAAAATTCATCTAGATATGAGAGAGGTAATGCACAAGGTCCATCGCATTTAGCCTCATCAGGATTTGGATGTGCTTCCAGAAAAAGTCCAGCTATTGATTGCGACATACCAGCTTTTGCAAGACTTAAAACATATTCTCTTCTACCACCAGTTGAACTTCCTAAGCCTCCTGGTAGTTGAAGTGAATGCGTTACATCAAAAATCACAGGTTTTGATAATCTTTTTAAAATTTGAAAGTTTAAGGTATCAACAACCAAGTTGTTATATCCATATGAGTTACCTCTTTCACACAAAGTAATATTTTTATTTCCAGCTGCCTCACATTTTTCAACGACGTTTGACATCTCTTGAGCTGATAAAAATTGAGGTTTCTTAAATTGAATTATAGAAGAAGTTTTTGCAGCTGCGCTAACTAGATCAGTTTGTCTTGCAAGGAAAGCAGGTATTTGAATAACCTCACAAATTTCACTTACTGATTTTGCTTGATTAGGCTCATGAATGTCGGTGATTACAGGAATATCATAGGTTTTTGAAATTTCCTCTAATATTTTTAGGCCTTCATCCAAACCTGGCCCCCTAAATGAATTAATAGAGCTCCTGTTAGCTTTGTCAAAAGAGCCTTTAAAAATATAATTAATACCATTTTTATCAGTTACATTCTTAAATTTTTCAGCTACTTCCATTGCCAAATCTCTTGATTCAAGAACATTCATACCGCCCATAAGGGTCATTTTTTCGTCATTATCAATTTTAAAGTCTCTTAATTTCATTTTTACTTTCTTAACGTGCTTTTAATATAACTGTTAAATATAGGATGTCCATCTCTTGGATTGGAGGTAAATTCAGGATGAAATTGACAAGCTAAAAACCATTTATGTTTAGGAATCTCAATCATTTCTACTAGCTTACCATCAATGGATGTCCCTACAACATCTAATCCTTTTTTGATCATATCATCTTTATATTTTGGATTTACCTCATAACGATGTCTATGTCTTTCAATGATTTCTGGATTTTTATACATTCTTAATGAATTAGATCCCTTCTTAAGTTTACAGAGCTGACCACCTAAACGCATTGTTCCACCTAAGTCTGAATTTTTATCTCTTTTTTCTTTTTTACCAGAAATATCATTCCATTCTGTGATAAGGCCAATAACAGGATGCTTTGTATTTTGATCAAACTCAGTACTATTTGCGCCTTTAAGATTAAGAACATTTCTTGCATATTCTATAATCGCTACTTGCATGCCAAGGCAAATTCCTAAATATGGAATGTTATTTTCTCTAGCATATTTGCAAGCTAAGATCATTCCCTCAATACCTCTTTCACCAAATCCACCAGGAACTAAAACTGCATCTGCATTCTTGAGAGTTTTTTTAATGTTTTTTGATGAAATGTTTTCGGCTTCAACAAAATTAATATTTACTTTTGCTTTATTTTTTATTCCAGCATGTTCAAGAGCTTCATTAATTGATTTATAAGAATCTTTTAACTCCGTATATTTTCCAACAAATGAAACATTTACTTCTTTCTCTGGCATTAATTTAGCTTTAACAACTCTTTTCCAGTCATTTAGATTTGGCTGTTTAGCCTTAATTTTGAGTTTTTCAATAATGGTTTTATCAACTTTTTGTTTATTTAGTAAAATTGGTACTGAATATACCGTGTCAACATCATGCATTGATATAACACTTTCATTGGGAACAGAACAAAAAAGTGCGATCTTCTTTTTTTCATCTTTTGGTAACTCCTGTTCAGATCTGCAAACTAATACGTCAGGACTGATTCCTAATGATCTAAGTTCTTTAACAGAATGTTGGGTAGGTTTAGTTTTAAGTTCTCCAGAAGCATTAATAAAAGGAACTAAAGTAAGATGAACAAAAGCCCAAGAAGAATTTGGAAGCTCTAAGGCCATCTGCCTTATTGCCTCAACAAAAGGTTGGCTTTCAATATCTCCAACAGTTCCACCAATTTCAACAATAGCAACATCTTTATTCTGACCGCCCTCTTTTATTCTTTTTTTTATTTCATTTGTGATATGAGGGATTACTTGAACAGTCCCTCCAAGATATTTACCTTTTCTTTCATTACGAATAACTGTTTCATATACTTTGCCTGCAGTAAAATTATTTTTCTTTGAGGCTTGGAATCTCACAAATCTCTCATAATGGCCAAGGTCCAAATCAGTTTCAGTTCCATCATTTGTTACAAAAACCTCTCCATGTTGAAAAGGACTCATCGTTCCAGGATCTACATTTATATATGGATCAACTTTTATAAGTGATACTGATAAGCCTCTTGCTTCAAGAAGGGCACCAATTGATGCTGCTGCGATACCCTTGCCGAGTGATGAAACCACTCCTCCGGTAATGAAAATGTACTTAGTTTTGGCCATCATTAAAATTAATCATGATGGGATATTAGAATAACAGATTAATCTAATGTTTTATATATTTTTTTTACTCGAGATTTCACACTTGTCATCAGATAATAAGAAATTAGATCATTTGAACTAGCTATATTTGTAATTGGTAACTCAGGTGAAAAAAATTCGCACCAATCACCAACAGAACATTTTGCAATGTTGCTGACATCAATTGTTGTTAAATCCATACTAACTTTCCCAAAAACAGATGCTATTTCATTGTTAATCATTACAGAAGTGCCATCTTTTACATTTACTGGTAAACCATCTGCATATCCAAGGTAGACTGATGCTATTTTCATATCTTTCTTTGCAACAGCCCTTCCGTCATAGCCAACTTGATCTCCTTTGTTGATATTTCTTATATTCACAATTGGGGATCTTAATGTCATGGCAGTTTTAAGGTCATGGTTTCCAATGTATCCTCCATAAATTCCAATACCACACCTGGCCCAATCAAATGTTTTGTTTGAATAGTTCATAATACATCCAGTGTTAGCAATACTCCTTTCAATTGAATTGTGCAATCTGGATGAAATATCCTCAAAAATTTTAAATTGATTCTCATTAGAGGGGTTTGATGTGTCATTAGACGATGCTAAATGGGACATTAAAGTGAACTTTTTATCAAATAAATATTCTTCATATATTTTCAAAAATTCGTCTATACCGAAGCCAAGTCTATTCATACCTGTATTTATCTTTAACCATAATCCTTCGTAATGATTACCTTCTTTAATAATTTGAAATTGATCTAGATTATGAACAACTAGATCGAATTTATTTTGTATCGAAATATCAAGATCCTCTTTTGAATAAACTCCCTGCATAAGAAGTATTTTTTTATTTGAAAGCTCCCTTATTTTCAAAGCTTCATCAATTCTTACAACTCCAAACCCATCTGAAAGATCCTCAATATCTTTGACTATATGTTCAAGATGATGACCATAAGCATCAGATTTAATAACAGCCATAAACTTAGAGGAATTATTGAGTTTATTTTTTAAAAAAGAAATATTATCTCTAAATATTTTAGGATCGATTACTAATTCAGAATTTATTGAGGTCATTCAAACGATTCGTAAAAACTGTCGCTAGAAAAGTTTTCAAATCTTGTGAATTCTTTTAAGAAAGTTAAATTAACAGTACCTATTGGTCCATTTCTTTGTTTGCCAATAATTATTTCCGCTTTATTACCCTGTTCAGAATCCTCATTGTAAACTTCGTCTCTGTATATAAATAAGATTACATCCGCATCTTGTTCAATAGCGCCTGAATCTCTAAGATCGGCCATTATGGGCCTTTTGTTAGGTCTTTGTTCTACAGCCCTGTTTAATTGAGATAATGCAATAACTGGGACATTTAGCTCTTTTGCAAGAGATTTTAATGATCTAGAAATTTCAGATATTTGATTAACTCTATTTTCAATTGATAGGGGAAGTTGCATTAACTGAAGATAATCTACAACTATCAAAGACAGGCCATCTTTCTCTGTTCTTGCAAGCCTTCTAGCCTTTGCCCTTAGTTCCATTGGAGATAATATTGAGCTGTCATCTATCCACAGTGGCATATTTTTTAACTTTTCACTTTGTTGTAAAAGGATTCTTAATTCGTCATCTTTCAGCATCCCAGATCTTACATTTTGCTGATTTAATTTAGTCATTCCAGATAGCAATCGTGTTGTTAGAGACTCACCTGGCATCTCTAAACTAAAAATAAGAACAGCTCCATTTGAATCGTCATCTAGTAAGACATTTTCTGCAATGTTCATTGCAAATGATGTTTTACCCATACTAGGTCTGCCAGCAACAACAACAAGATCGCCCTTCTGTAATCCCTGAAGTTTATTATCTAAGTCTTTAAAGCCAGTTGATGATCCTATTAAGCCATCAGATTTGTTAGATAATTCATGAAGTCTGTCCATTGTAGATGGAATTAATTCTCTCATTGACTGAAGATTTTGATCATTAAGATTTGTTTCGTCATTCAAAGCAAAAATCATACTTTCCGCTTTATCTAATAATGATGCTCCATCCTGACCTTGAGGATTAGATATAAGTTCGCTAATATCAGAATTTGCTTTCATTAGTTTTCTTGTAATTGATCTTTGCCTAATTATTTCTGCATATGCCTCTAAATTTGCAGCAGATGGAGTTGATGTAGCTAATTCAATTAAATAATCTTTTCCACCAACTTTATTGAGTGAGTTTTTATTATCTAATTTTTCAGATACTGTTAATGGGTCGAGCGGTTTATTCTCTTCAACAAGTTCTGACATTGACTGAAATATAATTTGGTGATCTTTGCCATCAAAGTCATTTTCTTTTATTACTTGTATTACAGTATCAAATCTATGAGTTTCCAGCATCAAGCCTCCTAAAACAGCTCTTTCAGCCTCTCTTGCTTGTTCATTTTGGTTGATGTTTATATCTGACATTGGAATATGATTTTTACATCATATTTCAAAATATACAACTACTCTGGAGATACTTTTACTAAAACTTGTATTGAGACCTCTGGATGAACACTAATCATTATATTGTGTTCACCTATTTCTTTTATAGGTCCATCAGGAAGCTGGACTTCGCTTTTATCAATTTCAATTTCTTTTGATGCAAATGCCTCAGATATTTCTCGGGTGCCAACAGACCCATACAAAGCTCCATCTTCAGTTACGGGTACTAATATTTCACACTCAGAACCTTCAACATCTTTTGCTCTTGATTGAGCTTTTGTAAGAATATCTGCTGACATTGCAGCTAACTCATCTTTCTTTGCTTCAACTTCAGCAATATTTTTTTCACTTGCAAAAGCTGCTTTTTTTTGAGGAATTAAAAAGTTTCTTGCATACCCACTGTTAACCTCAACCACATCACCGATTTCTCCTAATCGCTGTATTTTGTCTAGTAATATAATTTTCATAATTATTTGTGCATGTCAGTATATGGAATCAAAGCTAAAAACCTAGCAATTTTAATATATCTAGTAAGTTTTCTTTGATTAGATGCAGATACGCCTGTAACTCTTGCTGGAATAATCTTACCAGTCTCTGTTATGAATTGTTTCAGAAGACTTACATTTTTATAATCAAACTTTTTTGGTAATTCATATTTACTCATCTTTGCTGTCCTCTTCAATTGAATCAGATGAAACATCCTCAATAGATTCTTCTTCTGAAACTATTTCTTCCTCATTATTATTTTCATCATTATCTGCAGGTTTTTCTTTAGTTTCATTTTTAACATTGCTCTCTTCATCTTCAGATTCAGATTTCTTATTTCTCGAATCAACTAACAATTGAGAATCTTCTCCATCATGTTCATTAACTGAAATGAAGAGATGCCTAATAATAGATTCGTCATATTTAATTTTATTTTCAATATCAATTAAGTTTTCTGCGGTCCCTTCAATATTAAAAATTAAATAATGTCCTTTATTATGATTATTAATAGAATATGAGAGTTGTCTTCTACCAATATCTTCCATTTTTTTAATGTTAAAAGTATTAACTTTTAAAAGTTTTTCGAAATCTTTAATAAATGAGTCAACCTTAGATGAAAGGTTTGGATTTAAAATAATTACTGCTTCGTACTTTTTCATATTTTCCTTATGGTTATAGATTTTTACTTATTGCAAAAACCAAGGAATGCGAATTCTAAATGAATTAATTTTTATTATCAATACTCACTTTTAACTATTCTAAGAAGCTTTGAGAAAAACCCTTGATTTTGCTCGGCAAGCATTTCATGATTAATCTGCTTATAACCATGTTCTATAAGACCTATTGAGGTTGAGTATATTGGATTTTGAAGTATGGTCTCCATCCCTTTGAACTTAGACGGAATTCCCATTCTTACTGATGTTTGAAAAATTGATTCAGCTAATTCAACAACTCCCTCCATCTTGGAAGTACCACCAGTAAATACAATTCCAGCAGAAATTTTGTCTTCAAACCCATTTCTTGAAATTTCAGCTTTTATTAAATCAAATAATTCAGAATATCGAGGCTGAATTATGTCGGCTAATGAGCTTCTAGATAGTTCCCTAGGAGGCCTTCCGCCAACACCAAGGACTTCAACAGTTTCATCATCTTTTGTAAATTCGGTTACTGCGCATCCATGTTTTTGTTTTATGTCTTCTGCTTGAGGTGTAGGCGTTCTTAAAGCTTGAGCAATATCACTTGTTACTTGATCGCCTGCAATTGGAATCACCCCAGTGAATACAATTGAGCCTGTATTAAAAATTGCAATATCCGTCGTCCCTCCTCCAATATCAACCAAACATACTCCAAGATCCTTTTCATCTTCAGAAAGAATAGAATGTGAGCTTGCTAACTGCTCTAAAACAAACCCGTCTACACTTAGTCCGCAATTTTTTATGCATTTTTCGATGTTTTTAATTGCGCTGCTTGCACATGTTACAAGGTGAACTTTAGCCTCAAGCCTTACTCCAGACATTCCTAGAGGGTCAAGGCTTACTTCTTGATCATCAATTACAAAGGACTGAGGTAAAACATGAAGAACTCTCTGATCTGATGGTATTGAGACTGCTTGAGCTGACTCAATGACTCTGTCAATATCAAATGCCGACACCTCATTATCCTTGATGCCAACAGCGCCTTGTGAATTAAGACTTTTGATGTGATTTCCAGCAATTCCAACATAGACCGACTTAATTTTTTCCTCAATCATTGATTGAGCTTGTTCTACTGCTTTGCTAATTGCATCGGTGGTAGCATCAATATTTACAACTACACCTTTTTTTAATCCGCTCGATGGATATGCACCCAATGCAACAATTTCAAGTTTAGCTTCGCTATTATATCTTCCTACAATACAAACAACTTTTGACGTACCTATGTCCAAACCAACTATTAAATTAGAATTTTTATTGTTATTTGCCATAATTTAATGCAACTCCATCTCTATATCTAATATCTATGATACTAGGATTTTTTCCATTCTCGAACAAATAATTTGCTGTATATTCAAAATTTTTGAATTTTGTTTCTGTTAAATCGTTGCCAAACCTGATTAAAGTTTTATCTGTAATAACATCCCACCCATTAACGTAACTGTAATTGATTTCACTAAGATTAAAATTAATGCTTGAAATTGAATCAATTCTGGTAATTATTTCTAAAATATCTTCTTCATTTTTTACTGGTCCCTGCACGACTACCAAGTCTCTTCTTGAATTATCAAACTTAAATTTATGTAAATTAATATCATAAAAAAATTGATTGTTAAGAACAAAAATCGGCTCTCTATTAGTAATATTTACATAAACTTCCTTTTTAAAAGGTTTGTAGACTATTGAAAAATCTTTTATCCAATCTTGTCTTTTAAGAATTTTCTCAATCTGTTTTTTTGATTTAGAATTTTTTAGATCACTTATTAATATTTTTTGTGATTCAAATTCAAATCCTGATTCAAAATTAATATTAATTTCATATTCTGCAAATAAATTTGTAGGAGTTAAGATTACAGTTATTAGCAATAGTTTTTTATAAAGATGCATTGATGATTTTTTGGACAACCTCATTATAAGTTAAGCCTAATAGACTTCCAGACTTTGGAACATTGCTGTGGCTTGTCATTCCAGGAACTGTGTTAATCTCTATTACATAAAAATTTCCTTTTTTATCTTGAATCAAATCAACTCTTGCCCATGCTTTGCAATTGAGTGCTTTAAATGCTTGTAGAGATACTGATTTAATATCAACTAATTCACTTTGCGTTAATTCTGCTTCAATATGCAATGTATCGTCTGAAATATACTTTGCATCATAATCATAAAATTCATTTTTTGTAATTATTTCAATAGGCGGATAACATTCTTTATCAATTATGGTCACAGTTAGCTCTCTTCCATCAATATATTCTTCAAATAAAAAACCTCTTTCACGATTAGTACATTTTTCATATGCATTTTTAAGGCTTTCTTCATCACTTATTTTAAAAATATCAATACTAGAGCCATCTTCCTCAGGTTTTAAAAATAAATAATTAAATGGTCTGAATCGATCAAATAATGATGTATTTAAACTTTGATTTGCATCTTCTAGAGAAAACTCAGAAATACTCAGGGAAACAGGAGTATTTATATTATTTTCTTTTAAAGTTTCTTTTGTGACTTTTTTGTTCCATGTTTTCATGCAAGCTTCATGACCTGATCCAGAATATAAAATATTTAAATCATCTAAATCTCTTTGAAGTTTACCGGCTTCGCCTTCAAAACCATGAAGAGCAATGAATATAAAGTCATACATCTTTAATTCATTCAAATTGTTAAGATCTTTAAAATCAATTAGATCTGATTCATAGCCTAAATCACAGATTGCATTATGAACACCCTTTCCACTTTGTATAGAAACTTCTCTTTCAGAGGAAGAGCCTCCATATAGAACTGCAATTTTATTTATGTTTCCCATTGATTTTTAATTATTTGACAAATATTTGAAACACTACCAGCACCTTGTGTGACTAAAATATCAAAATCATCCTTTTTCTTTTTAATCAAATCTATTACATCATCATGTTTTTTTAAATAAGTAACATCTTTATGACCATTTTGTTTTAGAGTTTCTACAATTCTCATTGAGTTTATGCCTTTAATTGGCTTCTCGCTTGCAGAATAAATATCTAACATTATTAATGAATCGGTTTGTTTTAATACCTTTATAAAATCATCAAAGAGCTGTGCTGTCCTTGAAAACCTATGTGGTTGAAAAATCATACATACTTTTTTATTTTTATATTCCTCTTTATACGCCTTTATATTTGATTCAATTTCTAACGGATGATGACCATAATCATCAATTAAGGCTAATGATTTTTCATCAATTTTAATATCATGCTTTTCATATCTTCTTCCAACCCCTGTAAATTCTTTAATGCCATTCCTTATTGAGCTAATTGAAATGCCTTCTTCCAACGCAACAGCGATTGCAGCTGTTGCATTAAAAACATTATGCTTACCAGGAAGATTAATTTTAAATTTATGAACCTTTCTTGTTTTTTTATCAAAAATTTGAAAATCTTGCTTACCATTTTTTGAAATGATTTTGATAATTTTATAATCACATTCTTTCGATTCTCCAAACGTAACTTGTGATCTAGATATTCTTTTTGAGATTTTTTTTATGTTCTTATCATCGCCATTGATTATCAGATATCCATAAAAAGGTACGTTTTCTGAAAACAAAACAAATGAATCTAAAAGATTTTCAAAGATGTTATTAAAATGAGCCAGATGATCATCATCTATATTTGTTAAAACAGCGACATCAGGTTGAAGGTGAACAAATGATCCATCACTCTCATCTGCTTCTGCGACAATATATCTTCCTTTACCTAAGTCAGAATTCTCATCTGTACTTAAAACTTTTCCTCCAACAACATATGTTGGGCTTAAATTTGCAACACTTAGTATTTTTGCAATCATGCTTGTTGTTGTGGTTTTACCATGACTCCCAGCAACAGCAATACTTTCATATCCAATCATAATACTTCCAAGCATTTCGGCCCTTGGTATTGATGTAATAGAATCTTTTTTTGCCTGAACTAATTCAGGATTTCTGGAACTAATTGCAGATGATATAACTAGCAAATCTGCACCATTAATATTTTTAGATGAATGACCAATAAATACCTTTGCACCATGTTTTTCTAATTTTCTTAATTCACGAGAGTCTGATATGTCAGAACCTGATATTTTGTATCCCTTTTTAAGCAATACTTTAGCAATGCCTATCATTCCTGCTCCACCAATTCCTACAAAATGGATATGTTTTACTTTTTTAAAAAAATTCATTTATTGAGATATTCTTCAATGTGTTTCACTATTTCATTTGCTGCGTTTACATGATTTGTAAGTTCATTTTTTTTCCAATTGATATATTTTTTATCTTTAATAATTTCATTTATTTTATCAGTGAGATAACTTATATCTTCATCTTCTTCATGCAAAATACCCATACCCGTATCCTCAATTTTTTTTGCATTTTCGTATTGATGATTATCAATAGAATTTGGCAGAGGAATCATTAAGGCACCTTTCTTCATTGAAGTGATTTCAGATAAACTAAGTGCTCCTGCTCTTGAGACAACAAAATCTGACCATTTTATCTGTTCTTCAGGATTATTGAAAAATTCCAAAACCTCTGCTTCAATATTTCTCGATTCATATTCACTTTTTACTTGTTCAAGATTATCTAAACCACATTGATGTTTTATTAATAAATATTCCGATAATGGCTCCAATGCATGAGGCATATTTAAATTGATATATTTAGATCCTTGACTTCCACCAGTAATATAAACTTTAATCTTGTCTTCTAATTCTTCGGTTATATCTTTACTATAATCTCTAAAAGTGTCTCTAATTGGATTTCCTGAAAATATAGAATTATTTATATTTGAAATCTCAAATCCTAGAAAATTTATCACAGCAAATTTTGAGAGTAACTTATTAGCTGAACCCATTACAGAGTTTTGCTCATGAGTAAAAACTGGAATACCTTTTATAAAGCATGCTATGCCAGCTGGTACGCTAATAAAACCGCCAAAGCCAATCATAGCATCTATTCTTTCTTCTTTAATTACCTTTAGTAGATAGAATATATTGGTAATGATTTGAAATAACACTTTAATTTTTATGAAAACATTCTTTCCTCTAAAGCCATCTATATTAAGTTTATATTGCTTTGAATTTAGGTCCTCATATGCATTTATTTCAATATTGTTTCCAGTTCCAATCAAAATAATTTGATGATCCTTATTAATAAGTTTTTTACTTACTGTTGCAGCAGGAAATACATGACCTCCAGTCTTAGCAGCAACGATTAAGAATTTCATTTAAAGAACTTTATTTTCATTATTTATTCTAAGGACAATCCCCATTAAAGATAACATTATAATGATACTTGTTCCTCCATAGCTGATAAAAGGTAATGTAAGGCCCTTAGTAGGCAAAAGACCAATGTTTACTGCTATATTAAACAAGGCTTGGATTGATATTAAAAGAAATACACCAAACACTACATATCCCTGAAATAATCTATCTTTTTTGAAAGAATCAAAAGATATAAAAATCAATCCAATCAACATAGTCACATATAAAAAAATTAAGAACATGCCTCCTATTATTCCAAGTTCCTCAACTAAAATTGCAAATATAAAATCTGTATGAGCTTCAGGTAAAAAAAAGCTTTTTTGAAAACTATTTCCTAGGCCAAGACCAAACCATCCACCTTGACCAATGCTTATTAAAGAATTGGACAATTGCCATCCTGCGTTTTGCACAACATCTAATGCAAAAGGATCTGTGAATGCTAAAACCCTAGCTAATCTCATTGGTGAAGACGTTATGGCTAAGTAACCTAACAAAATAATTAATAAAACTAGCAAACAAATTTGATAGAAAGATATGCCTGCATAAAAAAGAATACCAACAACTAGAAAGCAAATGATGGCTGTAGAACCAAGATCAGGTTGTCCCATTACTAGTAAAGATATTATGAATAATAGAAATAATGGTTTTAAGAAACTTCTAAGCGAATTCATTTCTAACATTCTTCTAACAGAGTATCCAGAAATATATAGAATTAAACTAAATTTACAAATCTCCGAGGGTTGTATATTAATTGGTCCCATTCTTATCCATCTAATACTCCCATTCACGCTTGTACCAACTTCAGGAATAAAAAGAATAATTAAAAGAATTATGCTCAATAACATAAATATCCAATCGGACTTTAAAAGAAAATCTGATGGCAATATTAAGAAAAATGTCATTGAAAATAGTCCCACTGATATAAATAATGCTTGTCTTTTAGCAAAATGGAATGGATTAGAGGTCATATCATCAGCAATATATATGCTTGATGAAGTTACCATTACCAAACCTATAATAAGCAATAAACCCAATGGCAAAATTACCAAAATATCACTCCTACTAATATTCATTTATTTATTAAATGCGTGAATGTTGAAGATCTCACCTCTTTCGTTAAAATCTTTGAAGTCATCACCGCTTGGATAACCAGGAGAAAAAAGTATATTACATGTACTTTTTTTAGTATGAACAAATTCAAATAATTCTTTAATATTCTTAAATAATTTCTTTTTAGGATGCTCAATACATTTATTTATTTGATAGGAATGCTTTCCAAAAATATAAACTTCGCTTGGATCTTTAAGATGAATTTCTTTATATTTTTCTTTTTTAGGATTTCCACACACAATCAAAATATATTCACTATTAAAGCATTTTTTTGCTTTTTTCATTGCGTACTTCAAAGAATGATAATTTGTTGACTTTGAATCATTAATAATTTTTTCAGATATATGTTCAAATCTATATGGAAGATTTTTTAATTGTATTTTTTTAGCTTCTTTGCCAGTAATCCATTTAAATAGATTATACGGATCTATCTCAAAAGAAATGCTTTCATTAGCTGAGAGAATTTTTTCTTTTGCTAGTTTATAAGATTTAAAGTCGCCATGATAATCAAGATGATCTTCTTCAATATTAAGCAAAATGCCAAAATCAAGCCGATTTTGATTCATCTTATCTAATTGAAAACTTGATAATTCAATTATTGAGAACTCTTTTCCATTATTGATAAAGTCCAACATTGTATTTCCAATATTGCCTACTAAATTTGAAGATTTATATTTATTTAATAATTGATGTAAATGAAATGCTGTAGTGCTTTTCCTGTTAGTTCCGGTAATACCAATTTTTACAGATTTGTCTTCATTAAAAAAAATGTCTACATCTGTAAATGTATTGATATTTTGGCTCTTAATATTCTCAAAAATGTCTTTTGGTATTCCAGGACTGCACAAAATTTGATCAAAGTCTTCAAAGTTATAATTTTGATTATATTCAGCAATATTTGAATCAAAAATATCAAAATCAATTTTTTTATCTTTTAAGTATCTTTCAAAAGATTTACCTGTATCCCCATAACCATATATTAGAGATCTCACTTAACCTTACCTTAACTTTAATGTTGATAATGCAATCAGAATTAAAACAAGTGTGATTATCCAAAATCTAACAATAATCTTAGGCTCAGCCCAGCCCTTAAGTTCAAAATGATGATGAATTGGTGCCATTAAAAAAACTCTCTTACCTCTTGTTTTAAACGAAATTACTTGAATTGCTACACTTAGAGTCTCCATTACAAATACTCCAGCCATAATTGCAAAAACTAATTCGTGTCTTAAAATAATTGCGATTATTCCTAATATAGCTCCGAGACTTAGTGACCCAATATCTCCCATGAATACTTGAGCTGGATATGTGTTATACCATAGAAAACCAATGCCTGATCCAATTAGTGCCCCACAGAACACTATTAACTCTCCAGATAATGGAAGATGTGGCAGATATAAATAATCTGCTATATTTTGGTTCCCCATAGCATAAGCAATTAAGCCAAGTGCTCCTCCAATCAAGACTGAGGGAAGAATTGCAAGACCGTCCAGCCCATCTGTCAAATTGACCGCATTCGAAGAGCCAACTAATACAAACACTCCAATAAAAATAAAAACAAAGGGAGACATGGGGATTATTAAATCTTTAAAAAAAGGAACAATAAAAGACTGTTCAGGAATAATCTCAGCTGAGTAATATAGATATGTTATTGATATAACCGCAATCAAGGATTGAAAAAAAATCTTTTGTTTTGAAGATAGTCCATCGGAGCTTTTATTTTTAATTTTTAAATAATCATCAAAAAAACCAATTATTGAAAAACCTATGGTTACTCCTAATACAACCCAAATATATCTATTTCCAAGATCAGCCCATAAAAGAGTTGAAATTATTAAAGAAGACAATATAAGTAGTCCTCCCATTGTGGGCGTACCCGTTTTTTTGTAGTGGGATTGTGGTCCATCTTTTCTGACAAACTGCTCAAATTGCATTGATTTGAGAGAATTAATGATTAATGGGCCCATCAAGATTGAAAGCAAAAGCGCTGTTACCGTTCCACCAATTGTTCTCACAGTTAAGTATCTTAGAACGTCAAAACCAGGATCAACAGATACTAAAACTGTACCCAAATACTCAAACATCTATAAATCGCTCCATTTTCATACCTCTTGAACCTTTTATTAAGATAACATTTTTTGACGTTATATTTTTCCTTAAATAGTTTTTTAACTTAGTCTCATCATTAAAAAAAATCCCATTTTTTCCAAAGCCATCAATTGAATGTCTTGTAAGATTGCCAAATGCAATCAATTTCCTGATTCCCTTAGATTTTGCATATTCCCCAACTTCTTTATGAAGTTTATTTTTATACCTGCCCAACTCCAACATGTCTCCTAATAATAAGACAGTTTTTTTGTTGTAATTACTTAATAAATCAATAGATTTTTTTGTAGAATCTGGATTTGCATTATAACTATCATCAATTAAGGTAGATCCTTTTAGCCATTTGTATTTTACTTGCCTTAAATTGTCTAGTTTAGATAAGCTAATTGATTTTGAAAAATCCTGTAGGTTTTGACCCAGACAATAATGCACTGCACATGCTGAAAGAATATTTTTAACATTATGAACTCCTTCCAGTGAAGATGATATTTTTATTGGTTTTTCAAGCAGTCTCGAGGTGACTAAAAAGCTTAGTCCATTTTGTTTAATCTTTATGTCAATAGGATAAAAATCAGAATCATCCTTCATACCAAAAGAAATTGTTGTTATGTCTGATCTCATTTTTTTCCATTTATTAAGATGCTTCTTATTATCATTAGGTACAACTAAAAAGCCATTTTTCTTAATATTTTTAACTATTTCAGACTTTACTTTAAAAACACCATCAATATTCTTCAGGGACTCTAAATGTGAATTTCCAATATTTGTTATTAATCCAACATTAGGTTGTAAGATTTTACTAAGATAATCAATGTCATTTAATTTGGAGGCACCGATTTCAAAAATTAAATTCTTTGATTTAAAAGAAGCATTCATCAAGCTCAGAGGCATACCGATTTCGTTATTAAAATTTTTTAAAGTTTTTGAGTTATTTTTAAGGGTTTTACCAATAATATTTGTTGTTGTTGTTTTTCCATTGCTGCCAGTAATCGCAATTACGTTACCACCATAATCTTTGATGATGTTATTTGATATTGTTTTAAGTGCTTTTATCGAATCATTCACCCATATAATTCTTTTATCTTTATTGTTTTTAAAACGTTTATTATCAGCAATAATAATATTTGAACCTTTTGAGAGTGCCTCATCAACAAAATCATTTCCATCAAAATTTTCACCTTTTATAGCTATAAATAATGAATTCTTTTTTAATGATCTTGTATCAGTTGAAATTGATTTTATTAATGCATTAAATTTTATTTTCTTATTAAGAAATTTTGCTAAATCTGAAGTATTAGTTATAAATTTCATCAATTACCTCATGGTCACTAAAATGATAAATTTTTCCATCAATTTCTTGAGTTTGTTCATGTCCTTTACCAAGAATTAACAAACAACTATTTTTATCCAAAAATTTATTTGCATTGATTATTGCCTCTTTTCTATCTTCTATGATTGTTATGTCTCTCTGATTATTCCCTTTCATGGCATCTTTTATAATATTTTCAAATTTCTCACTCCTGGAATTGTCTGATGTTAAAAAAATTTTAGATGAATTGTCTAAAGCAATTTTTAACATCTTTGATCGTTTAGATTTATCTCTATCGCCTCCAAACCCAAAAACTAAAATTAAATTATCGAAATATTTTTTGATTGAACACAATAGCACTTCAAAAGAGTGAGAATTATGGGCATAGTCTATGATTATATTTTTAGAAATATTATTTATAACCTCAGTCCTACCTTTTGGTAACTTGATGAAAGATAGATCATTAACATGCTTATCAGAGAATTCATCAAATCCTATTGAAGAAATTGCAAATACAAGATTAGTAATATTAAACTCTGGAAAAAGAGTACATTTAAATTTATATTTCTTATTTTTATATATTTCTTGCCCGCTTGGTGGGTTATTAAGAAATATTTTAAATTCGCAATTTTTAAAATTAGCTTTTGTAATTTTATAATAAACATCAGAAAAATTATTTTTATTACTTATAGATGTCAACTTTGTTTCTTTTAAATAATCATAGTTCTTTACAAAGTTATTAGATTCATCAGTAACAAGTTTTATTGGCGAATTCATTTTAAAGATACTAAATTTTGAGTCTCTATAAGAAGAAATATCCTTATGGTAATCCAAATGGTCTTCACCAATATTTAATATTGATGCGGAATTTAGCCATTGGATGCCATCAAGCCTATTTTGATCAAGCGAATGAGATGATACTTCCAGACATATACTTATAGAGTCTAAACCGTAATTAAGTGAATCAAGTATTTCATATAATTCAAATATATCTGGAGTTGTTTTATTTGAAAATTTTGTTTGAATTTTTTCATCATTATGTTTGATACCCAAGGTACCTATGTATAAAGATTCATAATCCATATTTCGAAGTAATTGATGACAAATGTAAGCAGTTGACGACTTGCCATTTGTGCCTGTAAATGCGAAAAAATTATTACTATTAATGTCAATTGAATAAAAGGAATCTAAAAATTTAATAATATTTTTTTTTAGATCTTTTGAGTAAATTATCTTTTCATTATTTTTTACAAACAAAGGATCGTCGTGAATAACCAACGATGCTCCATTCTTAATGGCATCTTTAGCATACTTGCTTCCATGAACTTTAGTTCCTTTGAATCCAAAAAAAATTGAATCCTTTGTTACCTTCTTTGATGAATTGGTCACAGCTTTAATTTTGGTATTTTTAGGAATTTTTATACCTAATATTTCTTCATATTCACTCATCTTCAAAATATCCTAAGTGATTTAGAGAATTTTCTGCTATCTTTGCAAAAGCGGGTGCTGCCACACTGCCACCAGAGTATGAATCTAAACTTGGTTCATCTATAGAAACAAATATTGTCAGAGAGTTTTTGTTTAAAGGCGTTATTCCAATGAATGAAGCTCTATACATATCTTCTGCATAACCTGATCCAGATCTTATTTGATGAACAGTTCCAGTCTTACCTCCTTGAGAAAACCCAGTAACATTTGCAGCTTTTCCTGTTCCGTCTTTTGTAGCCATTTCTAAAGCTTTCAAAATATTTGATGCAGTTGATTCAGAAATAACTCTTCTCGATGAAACATCTTCGTCTTTGAGAAGCTTAAAATCTTTAAAAATCCCATTGTTAGCAAATACTGAATAAGCTGATGCTATCTGAAAAGGACTAATTGTTAAGCCATAACCATACCCTAAACTTGCAAGTTCTTTGTCAAGAATTTTATCCTTAATGGCCATATAGCCAAATGCGGATGATGGAAAGTTAATTGAAATTGGTTTTGTAAAACCAAAATCATAATAATTTGATTTTAGATCATCATATCCCAGCTCTAAAGCAATTTTAGATGCTCCGATTTGACTAGAATATGTAATTATTTCTGCTGGCGTTAGTTTCTCATATTGCTTTGAATCGACAATAATCTTGTCATTAAGATACAGTCTTCTTGGTATGTCTATATACTCATCGATATTCACAATTTTTTGTTCAAGAGCTTTTGACAAAACTATGGGTTTCAAGACTGATCCCAACTCGTATGCATCCACCAAAGCCCTGTTTTTTTGTATCTTTCTTTGAGGATGATTTGGGTTATATGATGGAAAGCTTGCCATTGCCAGTATTTCGCCATCTATATTATTTAAAATTATAGCTGTTCCAGATTTTGCTTTGTTGCTTTTAATGGCCTCAACTAAGAATTTGTATGCATAAAATTGTAAAGTGCTATCAATAGTTAGATGTATGTCACTTCCTTGTAGCGTTCTAGAAACTTCGATAGGTTTTGAAATGATTTCTTGTTTAGCATTCTTAAAGTATTTTTGCCTCCCCTTTTTACCTGATAAAACCCTGTCATAACTTTTTTCAAGTCCCTCTTGTGCCCCATCTTTACCATAGAATCCGATTAAAGGTGCAATTTGATCGCCCAGCGGATAATGTCTACTGTGACGAACCTCCACCTCTATATTTTTAAATCTTGAATTTCTGATTTCTATTAGTGCCTCATTTGAAATGTTTTTCTTTAAAAGCGTTTTCTTGTTGAAAACTTCAATTCCAGGATCAATATCCAAATCAACTCTTTCTGATATATTAAGCAGCTGAGATTTTGTAAATCCCCTTAAAGCATAAAGATCATAATTAATGACCGATACCGCTAATGGAAAATTGTTTCTATCGTATATAGTTCCCCTTACTGGCACAATGTCTTTGTATTTAACATACCTCTTGTTACCTTCATTCTGAAGGAAATTACTCTCAAAAAATTGCAATGAGAAAATCTTAAAGATTATTGCAATCAAGCAAACAAAAATAGCAACAGCTATTAGTATAAATCTCCAATTTAAGTAATTGAGTTTATTATTCATAACTAATTTTTTTAGGCCTCTTTTTTGTCATTCCTAAATCTTCTTTAGCAATTTTTTCAATAATTGCTGGAGAATTTTCTAAATGGTACTGTGTTGTTAATTTAAGATTGAGATCTTTGAGTTTTTCAAGCTCAACTTTTATATTTTCACTATTGTTATAAAGAGTACTTATTTCCCATGATAATTTAATCTTTTCTATACTTAGAATAAAGATTAAAACTAATAAAAATAAATATTGAAATATTATTTTCTTTTTAATCATATTTTTTGAAAGACCCTCATTATTGCACTTCTTGATCTTGGATTAATATTTGTTTCATCTTTAGAGGCCCTGACTTTTTTTGCAATACATTTAAATCTCTTTTCTTCTTTGTTATTTATAGGAATATCTTTGGGGAAAGATACCAAGGATGGTTTAAAAAAATTTTTGATAATATTATCTTCTAATGAATGAAAAGCTATTGTTACTATATAACCACCTAACTTTAAAAGTTTTTCTGCTGCTTTAAGAGATTCTGCAAATTCTTCAAGTTCGTTGTTTATAAAAATACGAAAAGCTTGAAAAGATTTCGTTGCTGGATGAATTTTTTTATTTTTTTCAGGATGTATGTCTTTAATAATATTTGAAAGCTGAGTCGTTGTTGAAATCTTATTCTTAATTTTGCTTTTAACAATTGCATTACTAATTAATTTTGCATGTTTTTCATCACCAAATTTATAAAGAATATCTCTTATTTGTTCTTCTGAGGCATTTTCTAACCATACAGAAAGTGGTGTACCTTTTTTATTATTAAAGCGCATATCGAGTGGGCCATCTTTATTAAAGCTAAACCCCCTTTCAGGTTGATCAAGATGAGTCGAGCATGTACCAAGATCATAGATAATTCCGTCAATGCTTTCTTCTTTAAAGTATTTCTCAATGTTATTAAACGAATCATTAATAATCTTGAAATTATCATTTTGAAATTTCAAAGCATATTCAAATGCATCAGGATCTTTATCGATTCCTGTTAAAAGTCCATCTTTGGATAATTTATCTAAAATTAACTTTGAGTGTCCACCTCTGCCAAAAGTACAGTCAATGTAATGACCGTTTATGTCATTTACTAAAAAATCAATGGATTCTTCCAGTAAAACTGGAAAATGAAGCATTTTAATCTACTTGTTTTCTCATAAAAGTCGGCACATCAAGGAAATCAATTTCCTCTGCAGACGACGTGCCAACTTTTTGACTGGTTTTATCTTTATCCAAACCAACAGGATTTAATTTTATTGATGGTTCGTTATCTATTACTAAAGAAGGTGCTCTTTGATCCACACCTGTTGCAACAATTGTTACTTTAATTTCATCTTTATAATTTTTATCAAAAACAAGACCATAAATAATATTTGCATCTTCACTAACAATATCATCAATGATGTCTGCAACCTCAGCTTGATCTCTAAGAGTAGGTTCTTTACCTGTAATATTCACCAAAACACCTCTAGCATTTTTAAGATTAATATCATCCAACAATTCACTTTTTACAGCCATTGTTGCTGCAGCTTCTGCTCTATTCTTGCCACTTGCTATACCAGTACCCATCATGGCAATTCCTTTTTCTGACATAACAGCTTTTACATCAGCAAAGTCAACATTTACATGACCTCTTTGCATAATTATGTCTGAAATTCCTTGAACAGCTCCCTTTAAAACGTCGTCAGATTTTGCAAAAGCATCCTGCATAGATGTATCTAATCCTAATATTTCAAAAAGTTTTTCATTTGGAATGGTTACAAGGCTGTCTACCTCTTCAACTAATGATGCAAGTCCTTTCTCTGCAGCTCCCATTCTCTTTTTTCCCTCAAATTTAAAAGGTTTTGTGACTACAGCAACAGTCAACGCTCCTAATTCTTTTGCAATTGATGCAATTACAGGTGCAGCTCCAGTTCCTGTGCCTCCTCCCATTCCAGCAGTAATAAAAACCATATCTGCACCAGATAATAATTCTTCAATTGCCATTCTGTCACTTTCAGCAGCTCTTCTTCCAATGTCAGGATCTGCTCCAGCACCTAATCCTTTTGTTAAACCATTGCCAAGTTTCAGTGTAGTTGCAGTTTTTACAGATTTTAGAGCTTGAGTATCAGTATTTGCACAAATAAAATCTACGCCCTTGATATCATGATTGATCATATGAAGTATTGCATTTCCGCCACCGCCACCAACTCCAACAACTTTTATTTTTGCGTTTTCTTGTTTTGTTTCAACTACTTCAAAATTCATCATACTCCCCTTTAAAATGACATCTCTTTAATACTTTCAGGCAGTACAACATCCAAAATCTCTGTCGAAAGAGATCCTCCTGTTTGTCGCATTTCCCAATTTTTAATGTTCCAAATTTCAAATTTATTTCCCATTCCAACTAAAGCAACTTGTTTCTGTTCATTTATTTGGGCATAGTTTTGCAAATCTGAGGGAATTCTAACTAACATCCTACCCTCAATATCAATATCTGTTTGATAGGCATTGCCCAGTATCGTCCATTGCAAGTTTCTAACGATAGGGTCTAAGCCCTGAAGTGATTGAAGTTTTGTTGAAATCCTTTGCCATTCTGAATGATGATAAAGTTTTATAGATGGATATTGAGGATCTTTTGTTATTACAATTTCATTATGATTCTGAGTTTTAAAGTCAATTCTATATCTTGCAGGAATAGCTATTCTGCCTTTACTATCAATAGATGGCGTATTAAATCCAAACATCTTCAAAATATAAAGACTTTTTACACACTTTGCAACACTTTTACACACTTTTTCACACAATGATGGATGGCAAAAAATACGTAAAAAAAGAGTTGAGTTGGTTTATAAGCCGGATTCTGTTAAAGATGATCATCTATCTCGATATTATGTTGCCATAATACTCTAGCAACCTACCCAAATCTAAAGCGAGCAACTTTATAAGATTTCTATTTGGTTTTGCTTCGGGCTGGGGTTTACAATGCCTCAAATGTCACCATTTAAGCGGTAAGCTCTTACCTCACCTTTTCACCCTTACCAAAAAATTTGGCGGTATATTTTCTGTTGCACTTTCCGTAAGCTCACGCTTCCCAGGTGTTACCTGGCGCCCTGCTCTATGAAGTCCGGACTTTCCTCTAAAAAAATTAGCGATCATCCAACCAACTCAAGTACATTATAATGATTTTTTAACTTTGTATGAGTTTTTTATAGATATCTCTTTTATTTTCACCTGTAATCAAAGAAATTAATTTTGCTGATTCTGATGCAGAGAGTTTTGATAAAAACTTATCTTTTATTTCCTTATCAATTAAAAATTGATGATTTTTATTTTTTATACCTTGAAGAACTACCACAATTTCCCCTCTAATGTTGATTTGTTTTTTTTGTATTAACATATTAATGTCTGAAATTTTACCTCTAAAAGTTTCTTCATGAATTTTTGTCATCTCTTTGCATATTGAGATAAGCCTACTATCATCAGTAAATTCTATTAAGTGAGAAATTGTTTTTTCTATTCTCTTTGTTGACTCAAAAAAGACTATAGTCTTTTCATCATTCGCAACACTTTCAAAAAAATTTTCTTGATCTGATTTTTTTCTTGGGACAAAGCCATAAAAAGAAAATTTATTTGTTGGAAGTCCAGACATTATCAATGCACTAATCACTGAAGATGGACCAGGAATAAGGGTGTATTTAATATTATTTTTAATACATTCTTGGATGAGTTTGTAACCAGGATCAGAAATAACCGGAGTACCAGCATCAGAAACAATAGATATAGTTTTATTTTGTTTTAATCTTTTGATGATTGTTCTGTTTACCTTCAATTCGTTGTGTTCATAAAAACTTTGAGACCTGACTTTGATTTTTATAAACTTTAAAAGTTTTTGAACTTTTCTTGTATCCTCAGAATACAAATAATCAGAATTTCTTATTACATCAATTGCTCTTAGTGATATATCATTTAAATTACCAATAGGAGTTGAGATAAAATTTAACATTATTAAGAATCTAAAATATGAAAATTAGCTTAACATTAATTTTTACACTTTTGATGATTTTTATTTCATCTTGCAGCTCTGCACCTTCGAGCAGTATGAAGCAAAAAATTATAAACTTAAGTATTGAAACTAATGATAAAAATAAAGAGTTAATTATTGAAAGTCTCCTTGTAAATAAGCAAAAATTTAACATTAATTTTCAAGATGAAAATTCATATCTTCTGGAAAATAATGTTCTAAACTCAAACCTAAAATATTTCTGTAAAGGTTTTCTAGACGATCAAAAAGATATACTGGAAAAATTGATTTTTCAAGATAAAGCTAATAAAGATAAAAAGGTTTTAGTCATTTTTTCAAAGGAACAAACTCCAATAGCAAAAAAATTAAAAGAGAAGTATCCAAATGAAGATTATTATTTAATGAAAGAGGGTGATTATGAAATTCAAATTAAAAAATTACTTGATATTGGATCAAGTTCTTCAAGATTTTTGAAGTTATCTCAACTTGATAAGAATATTGAAATTTCTCATACACCAAGGATTAAAAATAATATCTCAAATATATATTTTTTAATGAACTACGAGATAGGGAAAACAATAGTACCCTTTTTTAGAAGTTATGCTATTAATCTAGATTTTTATTCATCAACTGAAATTTTTCATGATGCTTTAGATTTTAAAAAATTATTAGACTTTGAGAAAACATACATACCCATCACTGATAAAATGATTAAAAATCTATCTAATAAAAATAGTTTCAACCTCCAAGATAATATTGCAATTACACTAATTAATGACTACATCGAAATTGAAAAAATATATCAACATAATCTTTTTAGAGAAAACTTTATACCAAGCTCAGGTAATAAGATCGTTAAAAAAAACAATTGTGTTAAACGTGATTTAAATTTATGGCAGATATCGTCTGATAATTTTATTCAGATTTAAGATCTCTCTCTATTGATGACAAACTGTCAAGGAATCCTGGTCTATCAAATACAGTATTTTGATAATCAATGATAGGTTTGAGATGTCTGTTTATTGGAAGTTTTATCCCCAGGGATGGAAGACGCCAAAGAATAGGTCCCAAACAGCAGTCAACTAATGTAAACTCATCATTCATAAAGAACTTAAACTCTTTAAATGTTGGAGCAACAGAAGATATTTCATAAAGTAATTCTTCTCTGATTTTCATAAGTTCTTTTTCAGACTTATTGGCAATAATTAAAGCATCAATCATTGGGCACCATTCTCTATCAATTCTTAACATTAATGTCCTACAATTTGCACGAGCTACAGGATAAACAGGAAGCAGAGGTGGATGAGGGAATCGTTCGTCTAAATATTCCATCATTACTGTCGGATCATGAATAGCTAATTCTCTATCAACTAGAATTGGAAGCTTCATATATGGACTTATTGATAGAATATCTTCAGGTGTTTCTTCTGGTTTAGCCTCATTTATCTCAGCGGAAATATCTTTTTCAGCTAAAACAATTCTAACTCTTTGACTGTAATGATCGTCTCTATCTGAATATAAAATCATTTTTTCCCTATTAATTTTTATTATAGTCTTTATGGAACTCCCGATAAAGCAGTAAAGAAAGAGCAGTAAATATTAAGAAATAAAATACCACATACCACCCAATTCTCTCTCTTGTTGCTTTGATAGGCTCGCCAACATAAACCAGGAAATTTGTAAGATCATAGATTAGTGAGTCAAATTCCTCTTTTGTCAATTTCCCAGTACCATTTTCTACCTCCAAGAATCCACATTTTTCTTGCATTATTGTATTTCCGTTAGTATCTCTTTTTTCTCCTCCATTAGGAGCAACTACTGGAATATTTTTACAAACAAGTCTTTGGTTTCCTTGGAGTTCAAGAAGAACATTTGGCATAGCTGTTCCTGGGTAAACAAGGTTATTAACGCCATACTGTTTTGATGAGTCCTCATAGTAAGCTCTCAGGTATGAGTAAATCCAGTCATCTCCTTTATATCTTGATACCAAAGTAAGATCTGGGGGTGTTACACCAAACCAATTTGCAGATTCTTCTGAAGGCATTGCTCCAATCATTAAATCTCCTGATTTAATTGATTTATCAAAAACAAGATTTTCAAAAAATATATCTTCTGGAATTTTTAGATCACTTGCAACTCTACCCCATCGTGAATACTTTAGTGAATGGCAACCATAGCAATAATTAATATAGGTTGAAGCACCCCTTTGAAGAGATTCAAAGTCATTGAGTGAATATTTAAATTCATCACATTCTCCATAATCTTTGCAGGGACCTCCCTCAGCAGATAATGCTGTCGCAGAATATGAAAACAAAATAATAAAAGTTAAGAGTAAAAATTTGTCTTTAAAAGTTCCTTCTAAAATCATAATCTTTCAGGAACCACTCCAGTTTTTTCATATTTTGTGTAAATAGGCATTAGAAGAAAAAATGCAAAATAAATGACTGTGCATATGACGCTCATTGTTTTCCTAACTTCAGTAACACCAACTGTGCCTAAATATCCAAGAGTTAAAAAACTAACACCAAACATCGTTATGGCAATTTTGCTGAAAATTCCTTTATATCTTATTGAAGCAACTTTACTTCTATCAAGCCATGGAACTACAAAAAAAATCGCAACAGCGGCAGCCATAACAATTAGGCCACCAAGTGGGTCAGGAATTGCTCTTAACATTGTGTAAAAAGGTGCGTAATACCAAACTGGAGCTATATGATCAGGTGTTACTAAAGGATTTGCTTCCTGAAAATTTGCCATTTCTATAAAATATCCTCCACCCTCAGGGAAAAAAAACATAATAATTGAAAATACTGTCATAAAAACGCCAATAGCTACTAAAGCATTCAAAACTTTATATGGAAAAAATGGAACACTATCTAGTGGTACGCCATCTTCGTCTAAATATTTTTCAATATCTACTCCTTCAGGATTTCCAGCACCGACCTCGTGTAAAGCAACTAAATGAAGAAAAACCAATGCAATAAGCACTAAAGGCAGTGCAACAACGTGTAAAGCAAAAAATCTTGATACAGTAATTCCAGATATGTAATAGTCACCTCTTACCCAAAGCTCAAGTGACTCACCAATATAAGGAATGGCTCCAAAAAGTGAAATTATTACTTGCGCACCCCAGTAAGACATTTGACCATACGGTAAAACATATCCTAAAAAACCTTCTGCCATCATGGCTAGATAAATTGTGCAACCAAAAATCCATACTAACTCTTTGGGCTTTTGATATGATCCGTAGAGCAATCCTCTAAACATGTGTAAATATACAACAGCAAAAAATAATGATGCGCCTGTTGTATGCATATAACGAATGACCCATCCATAGTCTACATCTCTCATGATGTACTCTATCGATGAAAAAGCCTGTTCTTCAGTATTTGAGTAAGGCATTATAAGCCAAATACCCGTTACGATCTGAATAATTAAAGTTACCGCAGCAAGTGCTCCAAAAAGGTACCAAAAGTTAACTTTTGATGGAACAGGATGTTTTGAAAGATGCCTTTCAAAAGTATTCACAATAGGCAATCTATCATTGACCCAATTAAAAAACTTTCCAGCAATTGCACTCATTTTATAACTCCTTATCTTCTCCTATGGTTAGAATACTTCCTTCAAACATATGTGGTGGTACAAGCAAATTAGTTGGTGCAGGAACTCCCTTGAAAACTCTTCCAACAATATCAAACATTGAACCGTGACATGGACAAAAAAAACCACCATTCCAAGTTGCATCCCATGGCTTTGGTTCAACCTCTGGAAAATATTTTGGTGCACAACCCAAATGAGTACAAACACCTGAAAAAACTGAGTATTCAGGACTTTTAGATCTAGAAGCATTAATACCTTTGTAAGGCTCATCTATTAGGTCTGAGTTAGGGTCTGCCAACTTTGGTATCGCAATATCTAAATTTGCTATGCTTTCTTTGGTATGTCTCACAATAAAAACTGGTTGTTTTCTCCAAGAAACTTGAATTTGCTGTCCAAACTGCATTTTTGATACATCTAATTTTACTGGAGCACCCGCCGCTTTTGCTTTAGCACTAGGGTTCCAAGCAGCTATAAAAGGAGTAGCTGCGAAAGGTAATCCAGATAAGCCGACAGTGCTAGTTAAGCCAATTAACACTTTTCTTCTAGTTTTATCTTTTTCTTGCATTTAGGATGTGTGCCACTCAAATAACGACAGCATTATAACATAATAATGTAATATAAAATTCACTTATAATTAAAAATAAGTATATCTATATTAGTAAATTATCTTTTAGAAAATTGTTTACTTTTTCTTGCTTTTGCTAATCCAGGTTTCTTTCTTTCGACTTTTCTTGAATCTCTAGTAAGCAATCCAGCCTTCTTTAATTGAGGCCTCAATTCCTGATCATATGATGTAAGAGCCCTTGAAATACCATGTCTAATTGCGCCTGCTTGACCAAAACTTCCACCGCCTTTAACTTTTACGTCAATGTCAATTTTTTCACTTAGCTCAACAAGTTCCAGGGGTTCCATTACTAACATTTGTGCAACTTTTCTGCCAAAATAGTCCTCTAATTTCCTATCATTTACAGAAATATTTCCTTTTCCTTTTTTTAAATAAACTCTTGCAGAAGAAGTCTTTCTTCTTCCTGTAGCATAAAAAATATCTTTACTCATCAGCTCAAGTTCCATTTAGATGGCTGTTGAGACTCATGATCATGCTTAGGCCCCCTAAAAACTTTAAGTTTTTTTATTATTGACTTACCTAATTTATTTTTAGGAAGCATTCCTTTGACCGCCTCTTCTATAATTCTTTCAGGATGTTTCTCATTAAGTTCTTTAAATGTTTGAGATTTTAAACCGCCTGGATAAAGAGAATGTTTATAGTATTTTTTATTTTCAAACTTAGAACCTGTTACACATATCTTTTCGGCATTAATAACAACAACATAATCACCGCTATCTACATGAGGAGTATAAGTTGGCTTATCTTTACCTCGAATTCTATCAGCAATTTTTGTTGCCATTCTTCCAAGAACAAGATCAGTTGCATCCAATACAAACCAATTTCTTTGAATATCTTCTTTTTTGAGAGAATATGTTTTCATAATCATTTTATTTAAGAAGCGAATATTAATGTTTAGACACAAATATATCAATATAAATATGTTAATTTTTATTTCTATTTATGTTAAAAAAATATTCCTTGTTTTGCATTTCAGCAAGTCTGCTATTACATCTTAACCAAAGATTATTAATTTTATTTCCCAAATAAATTTTATTTTTATCAAAATTATTGAAGAAGAATTTTATTTTAGTTTTATTTGCATAGGCTATATCTATAAAAGAAATAAACCTTCGAATAATATCAATTTGTTCGTCATCAGTAGAAATAAAATTACTTATAAAAATCCAGTCAAATTCAATGGAAATATATTTATAGTCTTTTGAGTGAGTAGGTTCTTTGAAAAATTTGTTGAACTCGATCCATAGAATATTTTTAGAAACATGTTTGCATGAAAACTCTCTTCCATTAATTTTGATTTTATTTGGTTTGAGATTTTCTACGCTAAAATTTTTTTCAATAAATTTGAATATTTGATTGTCATCTATGACATTAAATTTTTTATAATCTTCAAATTCGATAATATTTCTAGTTCTGTAATCAATTTCACCCTCTAAGTTAAAAATTTTAATTTTTGTTAATACTTTATCAAAAGATTTAATAAATTTTTCTCTTTGAAGACCTTCTTTATATAACTTCTTAGGATGAGAGTTTGAAGTGATCATTAACTTAGTATTATTCTCAATAACCATTTGTAGTAAATCTCCAATGATCATTGCGTCAGCAACGTCCTCAACTTGAAATTCATCAATAAAGATAATACTCGTATTTTTTGTTAATTTTGTTGCGACTTTTTTTAATGGATTCTTATGTCCAGAATTTAAAACAAGTTCTTGGTGTATGAAGTCCATTAGCTCAATATAATGAAAACTTTTACTATCATTTCTTCTTTTTAATTTTAGATAAGTTTTAGAGATTAGAGTTTTACCTCTTCCCACATCACCCCAAATATATATTCCAAAACTCTCTTTTAAAAAAAATTTATTTAAAGAAAATTTTTTAAAAAATTTAATATCTGAAAGCGCGTTTATGAGCTTAATTTGATTTAAATCTGGCTCAGCTCCTTGGTTTTTTAGTTCATCAATGATATTTTGAGTTATTGACATTATGAGATTATTTCAAAAAAAATTTATACATTACCCACTAGTTATATTAGTAATATTTTTATGTTCGTGGTATTTCATAACCAATAGTAACAGTAAATTAGTGTCTGCATCAGAAAAATCAATTCCATCTGTTGTGACAATTTCTTCAAACAATTATTCATTTTCAAAAAATAGGAGTGGCATTGGATCTGGCGTAATTTTTTCAAAGGATGGATATATTGTTACAAATCTTCATATCATCTCTGGAGAAGATATTAATGTGCAACTCTCGAATGGAAAAATTTTTCAAGCAAAAATCATAGGCTTAGATAAAAATACTGATATTGCAATATTAAAAATCTCACCAGATGAAGATCTTGAGCCAATAAAATTTTCAAACTCTGATGACTTGAAGATTGGCGATAGAGTTCTAGCTATTGGAAATCCTTACGGAATTGGTATTTCAGTTTCAAATGGCATTATAAGCGCTACTGGAAGAGATTATGGAAATCCATATCTTCAACTGATACAAACAGATGCAGCTATAAATCCAGGAAATTCAGGTGGAGCACTAATAAATGAAAAAGGTAACTTAATTGGTATAAATTCAAAAATTTTTTCAAGAACAGGAGCATATCAAGGTATTGGATTTGCAATACCATCAAATTTAGTTGTTCAAACTGCATCTCAGCTTATTAAGTTTGGTGAAGTAAAAAGTTTTTGGATAGGGAACTTTAGAGTGGGTAAAGTTAGAATCAAAAAAAATAATAATTTTATAGACGGGTTAAGAATTATTGAGATGGAAAATAAAGGGCCTCTTTTTGAAAAGGGTGTCAAGACAAACGATATATTGGTTAGTATTAATAATGAGAATGCCAGTTGGGCAAATCTTACAAGCTCGTTAAAATTTGCAACATTGGGTGAGAATTTAAGTATGGAAATTATAAATCAAAAAGGTGAGTTAACTAAGATCAATTTTGAGACAAAAATCTAACTAGGCAGTCTTACAATGTTTGCCCCTAAATAATTTAATTTTTCTTCAATTCGTTCATATCCTCTATCAATATGATAAATTCTATCTACAATTGTTTCTCCTTTTGCACATAATCCAGCAAGAATTAGACTTGCGGATGCTCTTAGATCAGTAGCCATTACTTCTGCACCAGACAAAGATTTAACACCTTTAATGATTGCATGGTTACCATTGACAGAAATATCACACCCCATTCTATTTAATTCGAGTATGTGCATAAACCTGTTTTCAAACACAGTCTCATATATGTTTGCAGTTCCATTTGATATTGCATTTATTACTGAAAATTGAGCTTGCATGTCAGTAGGAAATTCAGGGAATGGTGCTGTGGTTATATCAACTGGATTTGGAACATCTTTATTCATACAAATTGAAATAGCATTGTTTTGATATTCAATTTCGGCCCCAGCATCTTTAAGCTTGTCAATAACTTTCATTAATCTATTTGGATTTATGCCCTCAATTGTAATATCTCCTTTAGTAACTGCTGCTGCTGCAAGATAAGTACCTGCTTCGATTCGATCAGCTGGTATCTCAAAATTCGTCCCAGTTAAGTTATCAACACCCTCTATTTTAATTCGATCTGAACCAGCACCATCAATTTTTGCACCCATAGAGTTAAGCATATTGGCTAGATCGATAATCTCAGGTTCTTTCGCAACATTTGTTAAAGTTGTTTTACCTTCTGCAAGGGCTGCTGCCATCATTATATTTTCAGTACCTGTAACAGTTATACCATCAAATTTTATTTCTGCTCCTTTAAGTCTTTTTGAGGATGCCTCAATATATCCATTTTTTAATTTTATTTTTGCTCCCATTTTTTCTAAAGAATCAAGATGATAATTAACTGGTCTTGACCCAATTGCACAACCTCCAGGTAATGCAATTTTTGCCTTTCCGTATTTTGCAACCAATGGCCCTAAAACTAAAATTGATGCACGCATGGTTTTGACCAATTCATATCTTGCTTCAGTATCTTTAAGATCTTTTGAAGAGATAGTGAAGTTCATATTTTCATCCAAAATAATATCCGATCCCATAGACCCTAAAAGCTCAAACATTGTTGTTATATCTTGAAGATATGGAAGATTTCTTAAAGTAACTTTTTCATCAGACAAAATCGTCGATGCAATCATCGGCAAGGCTGCATTTTTTGCGCCTGAACATGTGATTTTTCCAGAGAGTTGACTCCCTCCTCTGATTAACAACTTCTCCATTTTAGAAAGTCTTTGTCTCTAAACTTAAAGCATGTAATTCGCCTGATTGAAATTTATCTTCCAAAAGCCTCATGACCATTTTATGTTGGTCTATAAGTGACATACCTGAAAAAGCACTAGAAGTAACAATTACCCTCAAATTACATGAATCACCCTCAAAGATACACTTTGCATCATCAATGTTAGCAGTAATAATTTTTTTAATTATTTCTTCCATATTATGAAATGCCTGCATCACCTGCATCAGAAACCCAATTTTTTAGAGTAAGTTTAATGTCTTCATTATGAGAAATAGCAAGAGCTTGAAATTGATTTCTAAAGGTTAAACCCAAATTTACACCATTTATAATAATATTAATAATTTTCCAGCCTTCTTCATGTCTTCTTAATTTGTATGAAATGGGATATTTACTGCTTCCAGTATCAAGAGTCTGTTTTACTTCAACAGCGTTTTTTTCTATAAATGAATAATCCTCTTCAAATTTTGTTGATATAGTCGAATCTCCCCATTGAGCAAGAGTTTCTGCATAAGTATCAAGAAGTGAATCTTTAAAAATTTCAACAAATTCAGCTCTTTGTTCTTTTGTTGCAAGAAGATAATATTTTTTGCCCATTACGCTTGCAGCAACTCTTCTAAAATCAATCATCGGTTCAAAAATATCCTTAATTTTGTTTTCGTAGGCTTCTCTGTCAGACTCAAATAGTTCTGCATTTTTTGTTAGAACTAAAACCATTTGTTGTGCATTAGAATCTATAAAATTATATGGATTATTTTCAATGGCTTGATCAAATTCTTTTAAAGCTTTTAAAGATTTATTATGAGCATCTCTTAAATCTTGATCATCTGATAATTCATTTGCTGTTAAGTTATTAAATATAAATAAAAAAAGAAATAAAAAATTTTTAGGTGTGCCTAACATTGGTCTATTATAACATTACAGATAAAGTAAATTTTTTAATTAATATGAAAAAATATAACTATATAGCCTCTGCAAAGAGAACCTTAAAGATTGAATCCGATTCAATTAAATCATTATCTAATCAGTTAGGTAGCTCATTTGTTAAACTTTGCGATAAGGTGGTAAATTGTGATGGAAAATTTGTAATCATGGGAGTTGGGAAGTCAGGTCATATTGCGCAAAAAATATCTGCAACTTTATCAAGCACCGGTACTCCATCAATATTTATTCATCCAACTGAGGCAGCCCATGGAGATATGGGATTAATAAATAAAAAAGATATTGTTATGCTGATTTCCAATTCAGGCGAAACAGATGAAATTATAAATATCTTATCTTCATTAAAAAGACATACAAAAGAAATAGTTTCATTAACTAGTAATAATAAATCAACCATAGCAAAGTTTGCTGATATAAAGATACAAATAAAGTCTAAAAAAGAAGCCTGTCCTCTTGATTTGGCGCCAACATCTTCCACTACAAATGCATTAGCTTTTGGAGACGCTTTGGCAATAGCTCTGCTTGAAGCTAAAGGCTTCACCAGAAAAGATTTCGCATCATCTCATCCTGCAGGAAAATTAGGAAAAAAACTTATTACACAAGTTCAAGATCTTATGCACAAAGGCAACAAAGTTCCAAAAGTTGATCTAAATACTATTCTAGACGAAGCATTAATTGAGATAACGAAAAAAAATCTTGGCATTACTTTGGTTACAAATAAATCAAAAATAGTTGGAATTTTTACTGACGGTGACTTAAGAAGATGTATTAATAAAAAAATAGATATTCAAAAAACAAAGATTAAAGATGTTATGACAAAAACTTTTAAGACAATCGATTCAAATGCACTTGCTGTAGACGCTGCAAAAATAATGGAAGAAAATAAAATTTTTACTTTGGTTGTTCTTAAAAAAAATAGATATATTGGAGTTTTATCAATGCATGATTTAATTGAAGCAAGGATATTGTAATTGAAAAATAAACATCTAATTATAATTTCAATTTTTTTATTTACGCTTGATGTAAGTTCAAACAATCTCATAAATCACATAAAAATTAAATCTGATAAAGTTGAGTTTATAAAAAATTTGAGAAATGTAAGCTTTTTCTCTAACGTAAATATAAATTCTAGTTATGTTGAAATTTCTGCTAACTCAGCAATTTATGACCAAATAAAAGAAGTAATTTCAATAACAGGTGATCCAAGCTCAATTAGATCGAACAAAAAAAATAACTTTTTTGATGGAGAGGCAGAAACAATACTTTTTTTTAGTGATGAAAAAGTACACTTAGTTGGAAATGCCTCGATTAAATTCGATAATATCTCTATCAGCTCTAATTTAATCATCTTTAATCCAAAAACTGGCAAGATAACTTCGGATAATTAAAAATGTTAGAAATAAGTAATGTGTTCAAATCGATTAAAGATAAAAAAATTATTTCAGACATATCTTTTAATGTAAATTACGGAGAAATTTTCGGTCTGTTGGGGCCTAATGGAGCAGGCAAAACCTCTACCTTTTACATAATTGCTGGTCTAATACATGCCGATAATGGGAAAGTAATCCTTGAAAATGAAGATATCTCAATAATGCCAATGCATCTTAGATCTAATCTTGGTTTAAAGTATTTGCCTCAAGAACCCTCTATATTTCTTAATCTTACTGTTAAAGATAACCTATATGGACTTGCCGAACTTTCTTTTAAAAGTAAGGATGATATAAAAAATTTTATAGATGCCTCAATTGAGGAATTTGATCTATCAGAAATCTTAAATTTAAAAGGTAGGCAGTTGTCAGGCGGTCAAAGGAGAAAAGTCGAAATTGCTAGGACTCTTGCATCTAAACCGAAAATTATCTTATTAGATGAGCCCTTTGCAGGCATTGATCCAATTGCAATAGAAGATATTAAAAATGTCCTTATAAAGTTGTCAAAAAAGAATATTGGAATTTTAATTACAGATCATAATGTTAGAGAAACTCTGGAAATATGTAATCAAGCTGCGATTATCAATAATGGTGAGCTAATTGCAGAAGGTGATAAAAAAAGTTTGATTAAAAATGATTTAGTAAAAAAAGTCTATCTTGGAGACATGTATTCATAAATGAGTATTATTCTTTCAAAAAACTTAAAACAAAAGCAAAGTGTAAAACTTACACCATCCTTGAAAAAATCAATAGATTTGCTGCAACTTTCAAGATTTGAATTAATTAAAAAAATTGATAAAGAGATAATAGAAAATCCATTTTTGGAAAAAAATGATACTAATAATGATTATAAAGATTTTAATCACTCTGATTTCAGCTTTGATATAGAGTCCAAGGTAAACTTAAGAGAATTTTTAATTACTCAATTGGATGATTTCCATTTAAATGAAAAAGAAATCAAAATTGCTAAATTAATTATTGGATGCATTGATGAATCTGGTGAACTTTCTGAAAGTACAGAGCAGATTGAGGAGATATCTAATTATATTTATTCAGAAAAAGAGATCGAAAATATTCTTTTAAATATAATTCATAAGTTAAGTCCCAGCGGAATTGGTTACAGAAATCATAAAGAATGTATAAAAATTCAAATTGACAATAAGAAAAATATTTCCAAGGCTAAGAGATCTTTAATTGAAGATATCCTACTAAATGATAGGCTTGATAACCTATCTGAAATTAAACAAATAGCTCATAAAAATGGTTATACAGATAAAGAATTTAAGTCAGCTTTAGGTGAGATAAAAAATTGTGATTTGAGTCCTGGCCTCAACTTTGAAAAAACTGATTATATTGAAGCAGACTTAAAGGTCTCCTTTATAGAGAAAAATTTCAAAGTTGTATTTAATGATAATAATTTTCCTTTAATTAAATTAGATGATGACTTAATAAACGATGTGAAAAAAGAATTAAAGAAAAAGAAAAATGAAGAAATTTTACAAAAAATTAACGATGCAAAATGGCTTTTAACATCTGTAAAAAAAAGAAATGATACGGTAAAAAATGTTGGTGAATACATTTGCACAAAACAAATAGCTTTTTTTGAAGATAACCCACTGAAGTTAAATACTCTAAGTAACAAAGAAATTGCAGATGAAATTGGAGTTCATCCCTCAACAGTTTCAAGGATATTGAGAAACAAGTATATCGATACTCCCAAGGGAGTTATACCACTAAAATCTTTATTATTATCTTCAGTTTCTAAAACTAGGGATATTTCTGCAACTCAACTCATGAAACTAATAAAAGATATTGTTAATTCTGAAAACAAACCAAAAAGTGATAAAAAGATTGCAATTGAGCTAAATAAGAGAGGGTTTAGTTTGGCTAGAAGAACAATTTCAAAATATAGAAAAAAAAATAATATTCCATCATCTAGATATAGATAATTCTTTTCAGGTTAGAATTAATGAATGAGTGATAGCAAAAGTAATGATAGTCTCAAAACAATATTAGATGATGCATCAAATCTATCTCTAAATCAGATCAGAAGACTTTTAAAAAAAATGACTGCGTCTGAAATCGCCCATGCTCTAGAATCATCACCCCCAAAACAAAGAAACCTTTTATTTTCATTATTAAAGACAGAAGAAGAAGGCGATGTTCTCTTTGAATTAGGTGAAGAAATTCAGCAAGATTTGGTTTCAAATATTTCTAATGAGGAATTAATTGAAGCAGTTAAAGAGCTTGAGTTAGATGAAATTGTAGATATCTTACAAAATCTACCAGAAGAAAGAATGAATAATATCCTATCAAATATGTCTTTGGTCGATAGAAAAAGAATCGAAATTGGTCTTACATTTCCAGATAATACTGCTGGGGGGTTACTTAACACAGATGTAATTAGTGTTAGGCCAAACAACTCGATCAATGAAGTAATAAGTTATTTAAGAGATCAATCTGATCTTCCTGAAAATACTGACAAGATATTTGTGGTTAACAACGAAAATGAATATTTAGGCGAACTTTTGATAAGCAAAATAATTACTTCTAAGCCTTCGATGCTTGTAAGAGAAATAATGGATACTGAATTTTTTCCAATTGATGTAGATCTTGATGACAAAGAAGTTGCAACTATATTTGAAAGAAACGATTTGATTTCTTCATCAGTGGTTGATAAGGATGGTAAGTTAATTGGAAGAATAACAATTGATGATGTTGTTGATGTAATAAGAGAGGATGCAGATCAAAATCTTTTGGGTATGGCAGGTGTTGCTGAGGATACATTTGCCCCACCTGGGAGAGCAGCAAAAAGTAGAGTATTTTGGTTGAGCTTGAATCTGATTACAGCTTTCATTGCTGCTAGTACAATAAATTTATTTCAAGACGTTATCGATAAAATTGTCTATCTAGCAGTTCTAATGCCCATAGTTGCAAGTATGGGAGGTGTCGCTGCAACCCAAACACTTACAATTGTATTGAGAGGGTTAACATTGGAGCAAATAAACACATCAAATATTCGCTGGCTTTTTAAAAGAGAGTTGGCGGTATCAATATTAAATGGAATAGTTTTATCAATTTTAGTTGGACTTGTTACCTTTGGTTGGTTTAAAGATATTACTATAGCTATTTTAATATCTTGTGCATTGGTAATTAATCTCATTAGTTCAGTAATTGCTGGAATTTTAGTTCCTCTCATTTTAAGAAAATTTAATCAAGATCCTGCAATTGGGGGAAGCGTTGTAGTTACTACGATAACTGACGTTGTTGGATTTTTGTCATTCTTAGGTTTGGCAACTATTTACTTAATTTAGTCTAATGATTTTTGGATCATCTATTGATCCTGTTACACTAAATTTGAAAGTTGAGGCATCATCAACCCTTTCATCAATAATATTTTCTAAAACAAAGCCACCCGCCAATGCAGGAATTCCCCCAAAAAGTGCTGCATACCATGGAATATTTTCTGAAAACTTTAATCTCATTTCAAGATCAAGATCGAGTTCATCTAGAAGACCATTTTGATTTTTAATTATTTCACCCTTCCAATTCATCTTTGCTTCAGGTGTTTCTAATTTAATTGGATTACTCATAAGAGCTCTATTTTTTCCAATTATAAAATCTCCTTCAGCCCTACTTACTATCAAGCTTGATCCTTCAAAAGCTAAATCATTACTTAAGTTTCCTACTAAAGCATTTAAGTTAAGTATCCTTAAAGCTCTTAATAATGCTGAATCAGGCAAATTCGCATTAGATTCAAGATCCTTTATTTTAAATTTTATTTTTCCTTCTAATTCTTTTAATTGGTTGATACTCTTCCATTGTATGTTTAAGTCAGAATATAGGTATTTAAAATCATAATTGATCAAATTCACGAAAAGATCACTTTGATTATTTATTTCATATGATCCTTTTATTTTGTATAAATCATTGAGATTGTCATAGCTTATATAAGCTTTTTCATTATCAAATGTTGGGCCAATATTAAAATTTTCACTTGAAATTCTTATGTTGTCGACTGTGGTTACTCTTTTATTTCTTAAAAGATAAAAATCAATGTCTTGAAAAATATCATTAAACGTTTGAATATTTTTACCAACAAACCGCAAATTTATGTCATCAAATTTAATTGAGTTATTTGACTCAATAAGATCGATACCTTTAAATTCAAATTTAGTATTATAAACATCAATTCTTGAAAACCCTGATGAATCAATTCTTAAATTACCATTTAAGTTATCGCCATAAAATGATGCATACGTTTCATCTTCTAAAAAATTAATCTCAAATATTTGATCTGTATATTTGTTATCAAAAAAATCAAGTTCTTTTATTTTTAACTTAACAAATTTTAAATTAGTGGTATTTTGGTTATCATTTTCAATTAAAATATTATCAATATTAAGATCATTTAGTTCTAAATATATATAAAAGCCATCTGCAAAATTTAGTTGTTTTAATTCATTGTCAAAATAAGAGCCGTATGAAAAATAACCATTATTTTTACTGTCGATAAATGCTTTAAATTTATTATTTTTAATTGAATAGGTTGGTAAAGAAATATCGGATATAAAAATTTTAGTTTTTAAATTTTCATTTTTACTCTTATTTAACTCATTAATATTTGATTGGACTAATGTATTGCTCAGATCGCTTACTAATTCAAGAGATACTTTATCTTGAATTACTAATTTTATTTCAAAACTTTCTTTGCCTTCTAAATTAAGGTATTGCCCAAAATTAATAATTTCATCCATGTTAACTAAAATATTTGATTGAAATGTGATTTTTTCTTCAACTAATTTTATAGATCCCTCAATGCTTTGATCAGGTATTTTTGCTGAAAATATGCCTACTATTTTTTCATCAATGTTTGTAAAAAGAGTGGAATTTATTCTATCGATATTTAAATTTGTGTTAGTCACCAAGCTAGAATCTTTAAAAATATACTTACTAAAACTTTTAATTTTTCCTGTGTCGGAATCATAGTAACCTTGAGTTTTTAAATTTAAATTTATAACTTTATTTGTGAATTGAGTTAAGTCCAATAATTCTTCATTCTCAATTATATTTTCATCAAGTCTTAGTTCGGTATTGAATAGATATTTTTTAGATTTATTATCTTTAAAGATACTAAGTTCAGAAAAAGGAATATTATCTATGTGCCCCTCTTTGTTAAAAACTGACAATTCTCCATTTTTATTTATAATTTCAGCATTCTTGGCTGAAAATATTAATTCGTCTGAATTAATTAAGATATTATTAATTTTGTATTTAAATTCGATATCTAGATTCCCAGAACTTTGACTATCAAGAATTTTTATATTATCCAAATAGAGTGAGTTCAAATAAACGTAATTATTTACTAAAGTTCTAAAGATACTTATTCCAATTTTTAATTCGTCAGCTTTAAATATTTCTTTTTGATCAACATCAGTTATTTGAATATTTTTGTATGAAATTTCTGGTGAAAAGAATTTTGAATAAGATTCTGCTTGTTGAAATTGGATCGAATAATTATTATCTAGGATTTTGTTAGTGAGAAATATTATTCTTTCAGGCTTACTTATGTAGTAGAAGTAAATTGATATAAGTATCAAACATACTACTATAAAAAAAGTTACCAAAGATTTGATAATTTTTTTGACAAAAATCATATTAAACCCTCATATTTATTTTCTTAGGAAAATATGAAGAAATGAATGCGATTAAAAAACAAAAAACAATATTAGCGATTAAACTTAAAAATAAAGTTAGATATGAAAAATTATAAATATTTAGAATTAGCTGGCTAAACCCAACATAGGCCGAAGCCGATAAACCAAAAAATAAACATATTTGTAAATATGAAAACAATTTGAATGTATTTGAATTTAAATTAATAAAATATGTCGTAAGGGAAAAGATGATTGCATTTAATCCAAAATAAGTATCAGAAATTAAATCAACAAAAATTCCAATCGAGAAGGATTCAAATGCTCCTACATTTTTATCTGATTTATAAACATAGTAAATGAAGGCAAGAAAAGTTAATGGAAAGATTAAAAAATATTCTGACAGCAAGGAAAAAATATTGCGGTCAATATAATTAATAACTATAACTAAAAATAACTTTTTAAATAAACTTATCATTAGTTTCTTAAAACTCCAAAAAGATCACTTCTAAGCGGATTTGTTATTAATTTGATTTCTATTACATTTTCATTTGAATCTATTTTTTTTATTTTGCTAACGTGGCCAATTTTAATATCTTTTGGATACACTCCACCAAGGCCAGAAGTATAGAAAGTCTGATTTATTTTAATATCTTCAGTCCAAATCAAAGGATTGTAGCTGCACTGGATATGATCTGCATTTCCGCTACCCTTCGCATTACAAAAAAAACTATTTAATTCTGATCTAATTGGTAGAGAATGAGAAATATCTGTCAAAAGCAGCACCTCAAAAAATATATTCTCATCAATAATTTGTCCAACAATCCCTTGATCATTGAAAACCACGCTTTCAATAAAGTCATAATTATTACTTTCAATTATTTCTAAAATCATTCTGTGTCTATCACAGCATTTATACATATTTGGATCAATATTTTTTAATTTAGCAATATTATATGAGGACGAGAATTTATAATCTGCATAAGTTTTTATAATTTCTTTATCTTTATAAAATATATTTTCATTGGAAATTAAATAATTATTTAAATAACTTAAATCGAGAGCTTTTTTCAGATTTTCATTTTCATTAATTAAGTCATTTTTATTTTTTGAAAATTTAATAAAAAACTTAATAGGTTCAATAGTGTATTCTCTGGTAAGAAAATAAGTTGAAATTTTAAGTGCCTTAAATCCATTTTTAACATTTTGAAAACTATTCGTTGTTACATCGAGATATAAAATAAAAGACCCAATTAAAATAAATATCAAAAAACTTAATTTCTGACGAGAGGTAGGAGCAATCCTAGCCATTTCTATTATTCAGATGATAAAAGATCAATATTATATTTATCCATTATTTCTAAAGCTTGGCCACCACCTCTGGCAACACAAGTTAATGGATCTTCTGCCACAATTACAGGAATACCTGTTGAACTTGAAATTAGATTATCAAGATCTCTTAACAAGGCTCCTCCTCCAGTCAATACGATACCCCTTTCGGCAATGTCTGCAGCTAATTCTGGTGGTGAGAGTTCTAAAGCATTTCTTATAGCTCTTATTATCCCAAACAAAGGATCCTTCATGGCTTCAAATATCTGTTCACTGTTTATAGTAAATGTTTCAGGAATTCCTTCAGCTAAATTTCTTCCGGTTATAGACATCTCTAACTTTTCAGACTCTTGCGTAGCACAACCAATTGTATACTTAATTTTTTCAGCGGTTGAATCGCCTATTACGCAGCCATAGTTTCTTCTAATCCATGAGGTAATAGACTCATCCATTTTGTCTCCGCCAATCTTTACGGATTCAGCGTACACAACACCGTTCAGAGAAAGAATAGCGATCTCAGATGTTCCACCACCAATATCAACTACCATGTTTCCGCTTGCTTCCTCTACAGGAAGTCCTGCACCAATTGCTGCCGCCATTGGCTCTTCAATGAGCTTTACATCTCTTGCTCCTGCTCCAAGAACTGACTCTCTTATAGCTCTTCTTTCAACTTGGGTTGATCTGCACGGAACACAAACTAATACCCTTGGACTTGGTTTAATAAAAAGTTTCTCATGGACTTTAGATATAAAATGTTGCAACATTTTTTCAGTCACTTGGAAATCAGCTATTACCCCCTCAGACAAAGGTCTTATGGCTTTAATGTTGCCCGGAGTTCTTCCAAGCATTTTTTTTGCTTCTGTACCAACGGCTACAACAGTTTTTTGTCCTCTTGATTCACGAATCGCAACAACAGATGGCTCGTTTAGAACTATACCTACATCTTTGGTATAAATTAATGTATTTGCAGTACCTAAATCTATAGATAGATCATTAGAGAAGTATCCTCCAACTATTTTGAATAAGTTAAATTTCACGAGCTATCCAATAATAAAAACAATTTAAATAATTTGCTAGTTAGGTTAATATCCCCCCACTAAACTATAATAATATCCTATATATGGACAAGAAAACAGTAACAACTATATCTTACTTATCAAGACTTAAAATTGATAATGATAAAGAAGAAAAAATTATTAATGATTTAGGTAATATCATTGAATTTGTTGACCAGCTGAATGAGGTTGATACCACTGAGATAACTCCTTTAACTAATCCTCTTGAGAAAACAGCTAAAACAAGAAAAGATATTGTTACTGCTAAAAATCTTAAGAAAGAATTATTAGAAGTTGCGCCTTCAGCAAATGAAGACTACTTTTTAGTGCCAAGGGTTGTTGAGTGACAATAAAATATAAGTCAATAAAAGAAATCAAAAATATGATTTCTCATAAAGAAATTTCCAATAAAGAAGTCATTCAAGAGGTATTTTCTCTAATTAATGAGTATAAAGACTTAAATGCATTCATCACTCTTAATGAAGAAAATTCAATTAAAAAAGCTGAAGAGCTAGATAATAATCCTTCTGATTTGCCTCTTGCAGGTATTCCTATTGCTCAAAAAGATCTTTTTTGCACAGAAGGTCTAAGAACAACTTGCGGTTCAAATATATTAAACAATTTCATACCTCCATATTCAGCAACTGTTATTGAAAATCTTGAAAATGCAGGATGCATTTCAGTTGGTAAAACTAATATGGACGAATTTGCTATGGGCTCCTCAAATGAAACAAGTTTCTTTGGAAATGTAAAAAATCCATGGGGTAAAGATTTAGTTCCAGGCGGCAGTTCTGGTGGAGCAGCTTCTGCTGTCGCTGCTGGATTAGTTCCTGCAGCTACAGGAACAGATACAGGTGGTTCAATTAGACAACCAGCTTCTCTTTGCGGAATAACTGGTATAAAGCCAACTTATGGCAGAGTTTCTAGATGGGGAATGATAGCTTTTGCATCTAGCCTTGATCAAGCTGGTCCAATGGCAAGAACTGCGGAGGACTGCGCTTTTCTATTAAATGAAATGTGCTCCCATGACGAAAAAGATACAACTTCTTTAGATAATGACATACCTGACTTTGAAGAAAATTTAAATAGCTCTTTAAAAGAAAAAAAAATAGGTATTGTTAAAGATTTAGATCTGTCTAGTCTTAATAATGATGTTGTGGAAACATATCAAAATTCATTAAAAGAATTTGAATCCATGGGTGCTCAACTAATTGATATTTCTTTACCAAATATATCATTATCAGTTCCAACTTATTATGTTGTTGCACCAGCAGAGTGTTCTTCAAATTTATCAAGATTTGATGGAGTTAAATTTGGTATGAGATCAGAAGATGCAAAAGATCTTGAGGAATTATATGTAAAAACTCGTTCGGAGGGTTTTGGAGATGAAGTAAAAAGAAGGATTTTGATTGGTTCATATGTACTTTCTGCTGGTTATTACGATGCTTATTACAAAAAAGCTCAACAAGTAAGAAGATTAATAAAAAATGATTTTGATAATGCATTTAAAACTATTGACGTAATAATGACGCCCACTACCAGGGGGCCAGCATTCAAAATAGGATCAAAAGGTGATGATCCTATACAAATGTATTTAGAGGACTTGTTCACAATATCTGCTAATCTTGCAGGACTACCAGCTATGTCTCTTCCAAATGGTAATATTGAAAATAAACCTATTGGACTTCAAATAATTGGAAACTTTTTAGATGAAAGCACCATTCTCAACTTCGCTCACATGTTTCAAAATGAAACGAATTGGCATATGTATACACCTGAAGGAATAAAACAATGAGCTGGGAGACAGTAATTGGACTTGAAATACACGTTCAGCTATCAACTAAGTCAAAATTATTTTCTGGCGGCTCAACAGAATTCGGGGCAGAATCTAATACACATGTTGACTTGATAGATATGGGATTGCCGGGAGTTCTCCCAGTTGCAAACAAAGAAGCATTTTATAAAGCCATACGATTTGGTCTCGCTACAGGAGCAAATATTAATCAAACATCATCATTTGATCGAAAAAATTACTTTTACCCTGACTTACCAAAAGGTTATCAAATAACTCAAATGACGCAACCTATAGTAGAAAAAGGTTCGATTAAAATTGCTGTCGATGATTATGAGAAGGAAATCAACATAACGAGAGCACATCTTGAGGAAGATGCGGGAAAATCAATTCATGACATGTTCGAAGGAGAAACTGGAGTAGATTTAAATAGAGCTGGTACTCCGCTTCTTGAAATCGTATCTGAGCCTGAAATCTCTAGCGCCAAAGAGGCTGTTGCTTATTTTAAAGCTATTAGACAGTTAGTAACTTTTTTAGATATCTGTGACGGAAATATGGCCCAAGGTTCAATGAGATGTGATGTTAATGTTTCAATAAAGAAAAGTGATGACAAGGAACTTGGAACAAGAGCTGAACTTAAAAATATTAACTCTTTTAAATTTATTGAAAAAGCTATTAACTTTGAAATTGATAGGCAAATAAGATTAATTGAAAATGGTGAATGTGTTGTTCAAGAAACAAGACTTTATGACAGTGAAAAAAATGAAACAAGATCAATGCGATCTAAAGAAGAAGCAAATGATTATAGATATTTCCCATGTCCTGACCTTTTACCTGTAATAATCTCAGACAAAGAGTTAAAAGAAATTAAGGAAAATCTTCCTGAACTTCCTGAAGAGAAAGAAATTAGATACATTAATGAAATAGGCCTTGACGAATCAGAAGCAAAAATTATTTCCTCTTCCAAAACTATGGCAAATATGTTTGAAGCAGCCTCTTCTAAAACAGATGATGCTAAATTAGTTGCAAAGTGGTTAGTAGGTGATATCAGTGCCTTATTAAATAAAGACAATATTGATATTGATGAATCAAATTTATCTGCTGAGAATTTTGGAATACTAATTGAACGTATTTCGGATGGTACTATCTCTGGAAAGATTGCAAAGTCGGTTCTTGAGGAGGTCTGGGAAACAGCATCTGATGTTGATGAAATTATTCAATCAAAAGGCTTAGTCCAAATTCAAGATGAATCCATACTCGAGGATATTGCTAAAAAGGTTATAGAGTCTAATCCTAATCAGGTATCAGCTTATAAAGCCGGTAAAGATAAGCTTTTTGGATTTTTTGTTGGTCAAATAATGAAAGAAACTCAAGGCAAAGCTAATCCTAAGGCCGTCAATGAAATTTTAAAAGATCTTTTACAATAGATTTAAACTACAAACATGCTCAATGTTTCTGCTACAAAAGCAGGCTTTTCAACACCTTTGATTTCCATTGTAACTTCAGTTTTAGCTAAATATTGTCCAGGATTCTTTTCAGAAATATCTAAGCATTTCATATGAATTCTAACTTCTGAATTTACAGGGACCGGACTTAGAAACCTCACCTTATCTAAACCATAATTAAGACCCATTTTAGTTCCTTCAAGAACCATTCCAATTTCTTGAGAAAATGGAATACCAGCTACTAATGAAAGAGATAAAAATCCATGTGCGATTGTTGAACCAAATACAGGAGTAGCTTGATCAGGATCAACATGAATAAATTGATGATCCATGGTTGCATCAGCAAATTTGTTTATTCTTTCTTGATCGATTGTTACCCACTCAGATGTGCCTACCTCGGTGCCTATTACCGAGTCAATTTCAGAAGGTTTCACAACTTTTAACATCTTATTTCTCCATATAATAATTGTTATATTCTTCTCTTAGTTCAAATTTTTGAAGTTTTCCAGTAGCACCATGAGGCAACTCTTTTAAAAAAATTATTTCATCAGGAAGCCACCATTTTGCGACTTTGTCACTTAAAAATTCAATAATGCTATCTTTTTCAATTGGATCTCCAGAATTTGTGACAATAAATAACATTGGCCTTTCATCCCATTTAGGATGAGGAATACCAACAACACAAGCTTCTGCAACCTCTGGGTGTCCAAATGCAGCATTTTCAAGATCAATAGAGCTGATCCATTCACCACCAGATTTAATAACATCTTTTGCTCTATCTTTTATAGTCATATATCCATCTTCATCAAGAACAGATATGTCTCCAGTGTCAAACCATCCATCTGCATCCACAGCATCTTCATCTGATTTAAAGTATTTTTGAAGAATCCAAGGCCCTCTTACCATTAGATGTCCTTGTGACTCTCCATCTTTTGGTAATTCATTACCTTTATCGTCAACAACTTTTAATTCAACACCGTATATTGGCCTACCCTGTTTTAATTGAACAGAATATTTTTCATCTTTAGACATATTTTTCATTGCTGGTGTTGGTATATTTGTAGTACCCATCGGACTCATCTCAGTCATCCCCCAGGCATGTATTACATTTACATCATGAACTTCATCAAACTCTTGCAGTGTTGATAAAGATAATGCTGACCCTCCAATAATTGTATTTTTTACTGAATTTAAAATCTTATTATTATCTCTACAGTATGCTAATAGACCCATCCATATGGTAGGAACTCCGAAAGCAAGCGTTACATCTTCTTTATCAATAAGTTCGTATAGAGGCTCGCCTTCCATTTGCATGCCTGGCATCACCAGTTTATTTCCATTCATTGGGCCAAAATATGGTATCCCCCATGCCAGAACATGAAACAATGGAACTACCATTAATATTGAATCATCTGCTTGAATTGTCATTGCGGTTAACGCAACTTGAGCATGGAGAATATTTGATTTGTGGCTGTACAATACACCTTTTGGATTACCCGTTGTTCCAGATGTATAACACAGTGCACAGGCTGCATCATCATCCATGTCAGGCCATGAATAATTTTCATCACCATTTTTAATGTATTCTTCATAAGATAAAGCATTTTTTAATGAGGTTTCTGGCATTTCATCTTCATTGCACAAGACAACGTATTTTTTCACAGTGCTAAGATTATCTTGAAGTCCTTCAAGGATAGGTACAAAAGGCAATTCAACAAAAATCATCTTATCTTCAGCATGATTAATGATGTAGACAGCTTGCTCTGGATGTAATCTAAAATTTAAAGTATGAGTAATTGCTCCCATTCCAGAAATTCCATAGTACATTTCAAGATGTCTATAAGTATTTAATGCCAATGTCGCAACTACATCACCTTTTTTAATGCCATCTTTTTCAAGTGCTGAAGCTAATTTCCTAGATCTTATACAGACCTCTTCGTAATTTGTTTTATGTATTTCACCGGATACAAGTCTACTAACAACTTCGGTATTTGGGTGCATTGACCTTGCATGCTCGATAATACCAGCTACATTAGGCCTCCAATTTTGCATATCTCCAATCATATAAATTGCTCCCTTAAGATGTTTGTTATAAATTATATAAGAACCGACAAAATTTGATAACAAAATAATGAATATAAAAGAAGGTATTGAAAAACGATTTTCTGTGAGAGCTTTTACAAAAGAAGTTCCTGATATGAAATTGATAAGTGAAATTCTAAAAACTGCAAATGCAGCACCCTCAGGAGGAAATATACAGCCTTGGAAAGTTTATGTTCTTAATGAACAAGTAAAAAATAATTTAGCAAAAGAAACGCTTCAAAATTTTGATACTGGAGTTCAAGAAGAAATTGAATATGACATTTATCCAAAACCACTTGCAGATGAATACAAAAAAAGAAGATATGAATGTGGTGCAGATATGTACAATGCTTTATCAATTGAAAAGGATGATCTTGATTCTCGTTTTAAACAAATTAGAGAAAACTACAATTTTTTTGGGGCTCCTATTGGAATGATAATAACAATAGATAGATCATTTGGAAGTAATGGATGGGGACATGTTGGCATGTTCCTAGAAAATCTATGGTTAAGTGCTATTCATTTTGGCTTAGGTCTTTGTCTTCAAGAATCTTGGTCAATTTATCCTAAAACTGTAAAAAAACATATTGACCATCCAGACAATGAAATTGTTTGGTGTGGTGTTGCTATTGGTTATGAAGATGAAAATCATCCAATCAATAAATACAGAACAAGAAGAGAAAATTTAGATTCTTTTGTGAAATTTATCGACTGAGATAAAGTGAAAAATATCAAAAATCTAAATATTATGAATTCTTATGCCGAAGAACTTCATGAAATTTCAGAAAAATGTCCTCCAGAAGGTTTTAAACAAGCCGAGATGATTTTAAAAAATTATTCTCTTGCAGAAGAACTAGGTTTTGACAGAGATTATGTAGACTCTAGTGACTGTCTAGATGTATTCGCTGGGAATAAACTACTGAAAGACTCAATACCAATTGCTCAAGGCTACTCTGGTCATCAATTTGGTCACTTTAATCCACAGCTTGGTGATGGAAGAGCAATTTTATTAGGCGAAATTAATAAGATGGATATTCAATTAAAAGGAATTGGTCAAACGCCATATTCTAGAAGAGGCGACGGCAGATCAGCTTTAAGTCCAGTTTTGAGAGAGTATGTAATAAGTGAATTTATGCATGCATTAAAAATACCAACAACAAGGTCTCTTTTTGCATTAAAAACAAATGAAAATGTTTTAAGAGAAACAGTACTTCCTGGTGGAATTTTAACTAGGGTCGCAAAAAGTCATATCAGAATTGGTACATTTGAATATGCAAGAACAAAAAATAATGAAGTACTTAAAACACTTGCCGATTACTCTATCGATAGGCACTACCCAGATTTAAAGCATACCGATAACAAATATCTTAGTTTTTTTGCAGCTGTTTGTGATAAGCAGGCTTCATTGATATCAAAATGGATGGGTCTTGGATTTGTTCATGGGGTTATGAATACTGATAACATGACGATTTCTGGTGAAACTATTGACTATGGTCCTTGTGCATTCATGAATACATATGATCCAAAAACAGTATTTAGCTCAATTGATCATAACGGAAGATACTCATATCAGAACCAACCAGCAATACTAATATGGAATCTGGCAAAATTTGCTGAAACACTCATACCATTAGTTGATGAAGATACAGATATTTCAGTAAAAAAACTCACAGAAGTTCTTCAACTTGCAATGCCGTCATATCAAGAATATTTCTATAAAGAATTCGGTGAAAAATTAGGCCTTGAAAATATTGATAATGATAATTCAAAAATAATTGATGACTATTTAAAAATATTACATTCTGAATCAATAGACTTTACGTTGTCATTTAGAAATCTTGCAAAAATTGTTGATCAATCACTTACTATAGATGATTCAGTCTTCAACAAATCTAAAGATTTTCCAAAGTGGTACAAATCCTGGAAAAAAGAAATTAATACTGTGAATGTTTCTGAGAAAATAAATTTAAAGAATCCTTGCTTCATACCGAGAAATCATCTAATAGAAGATGCACTTATAAATGCTGTTGATGGAAGCATGAAAGAAATTAATTTGATTTCTGAGTTACTAAAAGAACCTTTTACTGAAAAAAAAGGATTTGAAAAATATACTTTGGCCCCATCCTCTAATGAACCATACATAACTTATTGTGGAACTTAACTTATTTTTCTAAAGTCCCAATAGTTATTCTTGGAAGTAATTGTAAATCTTTTAAATTTATTATTTTTGAGAAATTGTTTCTTTTAAATATTACTTCGACATCATTTTGCTGTTGATATCCATGTTCAATAATTAAAGTTCCGCCATTTTTTAGGGTTTTAGTTGATTGTTCTACAATTTTTTTAATACAAAAAAGTCCATCCTCCCTTGATACTAAAGCAATATTTGGCTCATGAATAAGTTTTTCTAAATGTGGATCTCCCTCTGTAATATATGGAGGATTGCTTACAATCAAGTCAAAACATTTTGTTTTAAAACAGGATAGCCAATCTGCAAGAATTGGTGAAAAATTCTTTACATCAAGATTATTTTTATTTGTAAATGCAACATCTATAGCATCCTCTGAGTAATCTGAACCATACACTTTAAAACTTGGATTCTGAAGAGCAATTGAGATACCAATACATCCAGAGCCTGTGCCAGCATCTAGAACGTTAATTGAACATGAAAAATGATTATTTACATAATCGACTATGATTTCTGTCTCTGGTCTTGGAATTAAAACCCGTGAATCAACAAAGAACTCATATTCATAGAATTTAGAAGAATTTAAGATGTAGTCTAAAGGAATACCCTCTTCTTTTTGTTTTAGGAAATTCTCAATTAAAGTTTTTTCTTTATTTTTAAGAACTATGTTTGGATTTATATAAATCTGGTTATTATTGAAGCCTAATTTTTCTTTAAGAAAAAAAATTAAATCTTTTTTAATAGCGCCATCAGGCATATCAATGTAATAACTTAATTGTTTTTTCAATTATTCTGACTCAAGCTGCGAGAGCATAGCAAGTTGATTTTCAGCCAGAAGTGCATCACAGATTTGTTTTATATCACCATCCATTATTTGATCGAGATTATGTTGAGTTAATTTTATTCTATGGTCTGTCATTCTTCCCTGTGGAAAATTATATGTTCTTATTTTTTCACTCCTGTCTCCAGTTCCTACTAAAATTTTCCTTTCACTTGCAATGCTTTCCTGCTGATTGTCAATTTCTTGCTGTTTAAGCTTTGCAGCAAGAAGTGATAGTGCTTTCTCTTTATTTTTATGTTGAGATCTACCATCTTGGCACTCTACAACTAATCCCGTTGGAATATGTGTAAGCCTGACAGCTGAATCAGTTTTATTAACATGCTGACCTCCAGCACCGGAAGCCCTGAAGGTATCAACTCTTAGATCATTTTTATCAATATCAATATCCTGAACCTCCTCAACTTCTGGTAAAACTGCTACTGTACACGTGGATGTATGTACCCTTCCTTGCGATTCGGTTTCAGGAACTCTTTGAACTCTGTGTACACCGGATTCAAATTTAAGAACCTTGAAAACACTTTTACCATTTAACTTAGCAACTACTTCTTTTAGTCCACCTTGTTCAGATGGTTTTATATCAATTATATCCAACTGCCATCCTTGTCTCTCTGATAATCTTGTATACATTCTAAAAAGATCGCCAGCAAAAATACTTGCTTCATCGCCTCCAGCGCCTGATCTAATCTCTAAAAAAGCAGAACCATCATCAGCAGAATCTTTTGGCAAAAGCATAAATTTTAATTCTTGCTCAAGTTTTTCAGGAATATCTTGGTTATTTTTTAATTCATCTTCTGCAAGAATCCTTAAGTCTTTATCTTCAGAAGTCATGAATTCATTTGCATATTTGATGCTTTGGATTACATTTTTATATTCTTCAAATTTTTCTACAATTGGTTTTAGTTCAGAAAATTCTTTATTTAAAAGAGTATATCTTTCAATATCCTCAATTGTTTTGGAGTCAACTAGAAGTTCTTGAATTTCATTGATTCTATTTTGAAGCTGATCCAGCTTCTTTATCATTGAATCATGCATTTTTAAAAATATTTTTAATCATTGATTCAATAATATGATCATCTAATTTTTTTATATCTCTAAAATTATTAAATTTTGTATCTTGAATTTCCATTGTTCTGATGGATTTAATTAAATCCGAATAATCATCGTGTTTCTTAAATTGATTTATCTCATCTTTAGATAAACCTTTTAGGAATTGTTTCAATTGGAGATTAATTTTGTCTTTGTTAGACTTAATGTTAATAGCGTCGAGCGCCTCATATGCCTTTAGAGCAATCAAATTGATAGCCTTTTCAGCCTCAATAGTACGTTGACCATAATTTTCTTGCGTAATTTTTTCTATATCATCAATAGAATATAAATAGACTTGCTCAAGTGATCTAATCTCTTCTTCAATATTTCTTGGCACACCAAGATCTATAAAAAGCATAGGCTTGTTTTTTCTCTCTATTAAAGCATTCTCAACTGCTCCTTTTCCAATTAAAGGAACGTCTGTAGTTGCAGAAGCAATTACTACATCAGATTTTTTAATTTCATTATGCAAAGAATCTAAAGAGGATGACATAATTTCAAAGTTATTTTTAATTGAAATTTGTTTTTTGCTTCTATTAACAGATTTTATTTTATTTATACCATTGTCATAGAGATTATCTATAACATTTTTTGCTAAAGATCCTGCACCTAAAATAAGTATATTTTGTTCAGATGGACTCTCGAAAATATTCTTGAATAATTTTAAAGCCAAACCACTGACGGATAATGGATTCAAACTTATTCCTGTATTAGTCCTTACAAATTTTGATATTTCGATTGCTTTATTTGAAAGGATTAATAAGCGCCTATTTAGAGATTTATTTTTTCTAGCGATGATTTGAGCTCTTTTGAATTGGCCAAAGATTTCTTGTTCGCCTAAAACTTGTGAGTCTATTCCTGATGCAACTTTACACATATGAACCATGGCATCATGTCCATCTAAAAAATATAGGTTTTTATGTGAAACATCTTGAATATTTAAATATTTGAAGGTCTCTTCACAAACTCTTTTTGATATGCCCTTTTCTCCATATAAATATATTTCAGTTCTATTGCATGTGGAAATGCCAAAGAATGATTCGAGTTTTAAATCAAAAAAGTTTTTGAAATGATTATCTAATATAATTTGATTTGTTTCATTTATAATGAATTTTTCTCTTTCGGAGACTTTAGAAGTTTTATGATTTATGCCAAATAATTGAAGTTCCATTATGAAGTATTGCTTTTATGTTTTGTTTTCTTTATCTATTTATTCTTGTATGAGTATTGAAAGTTCTTACAAAGCAGAATTTAACTATAATGCCAAAGTTAAGCTTTTAAATGAAAATAATATATATAAATCAAGCATATCAGTAAATCCAGACACTATTATTATACAATTTTATGAATATTTTGTTGGGAATATAGCTAGAATTAAATTGACGGAAAAAAACATTACATTATCAGAAAATATTGAAAAAGATGGCGATTTTAAGTCCATTATTGAATTGTATGACGCTAAATATTTTCAAATTATTCAAAATTGTCTTTACAAAAAAGAGGTTAAATTTATTAATAAAGAAATTGAAGTCAATTGTGATAACTTCGGAGATATTAAAATTTACATATATGGATTAGGTGAAATATCTATCAAGCTAGCTATTTCCAGAAAATTAGAGAGAAAAGATAAAACACCTGCTGCATCAAAATAAATGAATAAGATCATCATTAAATCTCCTGCTAAAATTAACTTATATTTAAAAATCTTAAATAAATTTACCGATGGATATCATGAGATAGATACAGCCTTTCAACTTATCGATTTATTTGATGAGATTGAATTTATTAATTCTAAAAACAATATAAGCATTAATTCTAATTCGAATAATTTAAATAACAACAAAAATATAATCTCGATCGTAGCAAAAAGATTAAAAAAAACTAATAAAAAATTAGGTGTTGATATAAAGTTAGACAAAAAAATACCAATAGGAGCCGGTCTTGGTGGAGGAAGTTCAAATGCTGCATCTACGATCATCGCCTTGAATAAATTATGGAATTTAGGTATGACTAAAATTGAAATGCATAATTTCGCAAAAAGTATTGGTGCAGATGTTCCTTTTTTTTTATTTGGCAAAAATGCTTACGCAAAAGGTATTGGAGATGTGCTTAAATATAAAGAGTCGATAAGTGGAAATATTTTAATAATTGATCCAAAAATATTTATTTCATCTGAGGAAATGTATAAAAAATTTGATGAACTTAAATTTTATAAAAATCATAAAAGCAAAAATGATTTCTTAGAAATTTATCTTAACGAGAATAATGAAGTTGCTGATTTTTATAATAAAAATAAAGAAGATTTTGAGATTAATCTCTCAGGAAGTGGGTCATGTTTTTTTATAAATTATAATAATAATGAAAATATTAAAAAATTTATCAAAAAAATACCGTCTAATTGGAGATTCTTTGCTTGTAAACCATTACAATATTCGCCGATATGCAATATCAACTGACAATGGGGTGTCGCCAAGCGGTAAGGCAACGGGTTTTGATCCCGTCATGCGTAGGTTCGAATCCTACCACCCCAGCCATTTTTTATATATTAAAGGGGATATATGAATAAACAAAACAAGGGCCTAGATATTTTTACTGGCACAGCAAATCCTGAGCTTGCAAATGAAGTATCCAAAATACTTGGAATCAAGATCTCAGATGCTGATGTTGGTTATTTCTCTGATGGAGAATTGCGTGTTGAGATTGAAGAGAATGTAAGAGGACATGATACTTTTATTATTCAATCAACTTGCTCTCCAACAAATAAGAATGTCATGGAAATAATGTTAATAGCTGATGCTCTAAAAAGATCTTCAGCTTCAAGAATTACAGCAGTTGTTCCCTATTATGGATATGCAAGACAAGATAGACGTGTGAGGTCAGCAAGGGTGCCTATAAGCGCAAAGGTAGTAGCAGATATGTTTGCTTCAGTAGGTATTGATAGGGTTTTAACAATAGATTTACATTCTGAAACAATTCAAGGTTTTTTTGATATGCCAGCTGATAACGTATATGCAACAAAACTCATGATAGATGATATTAAGGAAAATAATCAAAGAGATGAGGTAATTGTTGTTTCTCCAGATGTTGGAGGAGTTGTAAGATCACGCGCATTAGCCAAATATTTAGATGACACTGATTTGGCTATTATTGATAAAAGGAGAGCTGCAGCAAATGAATCTGAGGTAATGAATATCATTGGTGAAATTGATGGAAAGGTATGCATTGTTCCTGATGATATTGTTGATACGGCGGGAACTCTATGTAATGCAGCAAGTGCTTTAAAAAGCAAGGGTGCAAAAGCTGTAAAAGCTTATATCACACACCCAGTTCTATCTGGACCAGCAATTGAAAGACTAAATAATTCTGATATTGATGAAATAGTTGTTACTAATTCTATTCCTTTAAACAAAGAAGCTAAAAAATGCAGTAAAATACGCGTCATTTCAATAGCAAGCATAATTGCGGAATGCATAACTCGTTTGAGTAACGAAGAGTCATTAAGCGAGATGTTTTTATAGAGGACATTATGACAGAACAAATAATATTAAATGCTGAAACTAGGGAGAGAACTGGAACCAATAAAGCTCGTGAAATTAGAAATATTGATGGAATGGTTCCTGCAATAGTATACGGTGATGATAAAGAAACATTAAATATCAAGCTTAAGTTGAATGAGTTAACAAAAGCTTCCCAAAACGAGCTCTTTTATACACAAGTTTTGTTAATTAAATCTGAAAATAACGAAGAAAAAGTTGTTTTAAAAGAACTTCAAAAAGATCCTGCTAAAGGTAAATTCCTTCATGCTGACTTCCAAAGGGTTTCAAGTAAAACAAAGCTAAAAGTTGTTATTCCTGTGAATTTTGTAAATGAAGAGGATTGTGTTGGTGTAAAGGTAGATGGTGGTGTAGTTGCTAAAACTATTAGAGAAATTGAAATCATGTGTCTTGCTGGCAATATTCCTGAATCTATAGATATTGATATTGAGAATCTTAATTTAGGGAGTTCAATTCGTCTTACAGAAATTTCTTTACCAGAGGGATCAGAAATTCCTGGACTTACTGAAGAAACAGACCAGATGGTAGTTTCTGTAAATGCGCCTAAAGCTGTAGAAGAAGATCCAATTCTTGAAGAGGCTCATGAAGATGACGTGGTCTCAGAAAGCGAAGCAACTTCTGATAGTGACAGTGAAGAGACTTCCTCATCTGATGAATCAAGTTCAGCAGAAAACTCAGAAGAGTCATAATCAAATGTACAACCTTTGTATTATTGGATTAGGTAATCCTAGTCCAAAATATGATAACTCTCGACATAATATTGGAAAAGACTGGGTACTAAATGTCTCCAGAAAATTCTTTATAGAATTTAATGAAAAGTCAAAACTTGAAGCATTAATTGCCGAATCACATGATAATAAAATTTTATGGGTTGTTCCAACAAATTACATGAACGATTCTGGAAAGACAATTTCAAAAGTATTGAGGTCAATAAATATAGAAATTCAAGACTGTATTGTTGTTCATGATGACCTAGACCTAGATCTAGGCTCAATTAGGCTTAAAGAAGGTGGAGGACATGGAGGTCATAACGGCCTAAAAGATATTATAGAAAAAACTGGAAAAAACAATTTCAATAGAATTAGGATAGGTATAGGCCATCCGGGTATGAAAGAAGAAGTAACAAATTGGGTTTTAAATAAGTTCTCGCTAGAAGAAAAAATCGCAATTAATAATGCTTACATTGCTTTTGAGCAAGTGTTTGAGCTGCTTATCGAAAAAAAATATCAAGATATTCAAAAAATCCTTCATACCAAATAAAAATGGGTTTTAAGTGTGGGATCATAGGACTTCCAAATGTTGGAAAATCAACTCTATTTAATGCTCTCACAAAATCTCAAATTCCTGCAGAAAATTTTCCTTTTTGTACTATAGATCCTAATATTGGGAAGGTACCTCTTCCTGATAAAAGACTCTATGAGATTAATAAAATAGTAAATTCAGATAAAGTTACTCATGCTGCTTTAGATCTAGTGGATATAGCAGGTTTGGTAAAAGGAGCTTCTACCGGAGAGGGGCTTGGAAATTCTTTTTTATCAAATATTAGAGAAATGGCTGCTTTGGCACATGTCGTTCGTTGTTTTGATGATGAGAATATTACGCATGTAGATGGTTCAATAGATCCAGCAAGAGACGTTGAAGTAATTAACTTAGAATTAATAATGGCTGATCTTGAATCTGTTGAAAAAAGAATATCAAAATGTGAAAAACTACTTAAAACTAATGATAAAGATAATAAAAATAATTATGAAATTTTAAAATTCATAAAGAGCAAACTATCAGAAGGTGAGTTAATTAATATAAAAGAGTTTAGTAGTGATGAACAAAAAATTGTTAGGAACTTTCAACTCTTATCATCTAAACCAACTTTTTATATTGCTAATATAAATGATTCAAAAGCATCTATTAATAATCTAAATAATTTGAAACACATTGCATCAAAATTAGGTTCTTTTGTGATACCAACATCTGTAAAAATAGAACAGGAAATATCACTTCTCAATGATGATGAAAAAAAGGAATACCTTGAATTAATGGATATGGAAGAACCGGTTCTAAACAAAATTATCTTTGAAGGTTACAAATTGCTTGGTCTTGAGACGTTTTTCACTGCTGGTCCAAACGAAATAAAGGCTTGGACTATCAAGAGTGGCTCATTAGCGCCTAATGCTGCAGGAGTCATTCATACAGATTTTGAAAGAGGATTCATTAAAGCTGAAGTTATTGATTACGACGACTTTATTGAGTGTTCTGGTGAACAAGGAGCCAAAGAAAAAGGTAAATTGAGGCTTGAAGGAAAAGAATATATCGTTAAAGATGGAGACATAATCCACTTTAAATTTAATGTATAAAAATAATTGACTCTTAATTTTTAAAGATTATCATTCAACGATTGGCTATGTAGCTCAGATGGTTAGAGCACAGCACTCATAACGCTGGGGTCGGTGGTTCAATTCCACCCATAGCCACCATATCTATTTTTTAAGATATGCCAGAATAATAATAATAGCTACAAGCCCAAGAAGACCATCAGACCCAATTAGATTTAACAAATCAGATATATTTTTGTATACATCTCCAACAAATGGCGCTTCAGGTCCAAATATTACTCCAAGTAATAATGCTACAGAAACTACTGGAACAAGAACATCCGTGAGCCTTAGTAAGAAGTCCTTTATAGAATTTAAAAGTGTTTTATATTTCATTGCTAAAGTAAGAAGGGCCTAAAGGCCCTTCTTGTTTTAAGTAAGCTTACTTATTCAGTAAACCGATCAGAATAGCAGCTACTAATAGCCCTACTAATCCGTTTTCGCCAAGCACTGAGACTACTCCAAGAAGCCCATCAAGAACGTCATTGAAGAATGCAACATTGCCGCCAAATACAATACCAGCAACAACACCTAATCCAACAACACCAATTAATAGTGAAGTTAAATCAGATACTATGCCTTTAAGTGTATCAATTGCTTTCATAATTACTCCCCCCTATTAGGTTTATTTATGTTTGCAAGTGTAATGGAACCATAAATTAACACATGAATCAAATTATGTGAAAAAAATTAGGACACAATATTTGACTTTTTAAAATTTATAGAATATTAGTAAGAAATTGTTAAGATTCTTCAGTTTTTTCTGACAAAGCTTTCATTGAAAGCTTCATTTTACCTCTATCAAAACCAATTAACTTTACATCTACTTTTTGCCCTTCTTCAAGAACGTCTTCAACGTTTTCAGTTCTTTCCTCAGAAATTTCAGATATATGCAGTAAACCATCTTTACCTGGCAAAATATTTACAAAAGCACCAAATTCAACAATCTTTACAACTTTTCCTTTATAAACCTTATTTAATTCAGGTTCCTCAAGGATTTCTTCAATAATTGCTAAACATGCTTTCATGGATGATTGATTTTGTCCAAATACAGAAACAACTCCATCATCATTTACGTCTACAGTTGCGCCAGTTTGTTCTTGCATAGATTTAATAGTAGCACCGCCTTTACCAATAATTTCTTTGATCTTGTCTTTATCCACCATAAAAGATTTCATTGCAGGCGCATTTTCAGATAATTCTTTGGGCTTTGATATAGCTTCATTCATAATTCCAAGAATATGATCTCTTGCAGCCTTGGCTTTTGTGAGAGCGGTATCCATAATAGATTCATTAATACCTGATATCTTAATGTCCATTTGAAGAGCTGTTATACCTGATTCTGTACCAGCAACTTTGAAGTCCATGTCCCCAAGATGATCTTCATCACCCAATATATCTGTCAAAACAGCAAAATCATCACCTTCTTTTATTAATCCCATTGCAATACCGGCAACTGGACTTGAAAGTGGAACTCCAGCATCCATAAGTGATAAAGAAGTTCCGCAAACTGATGCCATTGAACTTGATCCGTTAGATTCTGTAATTTCAGAAACTACTCTCATCGTATATCCAAACTCATCAACATCTGGTAAAACAGCTTTTATAGCTCTTTTAGCTAAGTTACCATGACCAATTTCTCGTCTCTTTGGTCCCATTGGCATTCCTATTTCTCCAACACTATAAGCGGGAAAATTATAATGCAGCATGAAATTGTCAGTACCCTCACCCTCAATTGACTCAATTCTTTGAGCATCTCTTGAGGATCCGAGAGTAGCTGCAACTATTGCTTGGGTTTCGCCTCTTGTAAAAAGAGCTGATCCATGAGCTCCAGGTAATACATCAGTTTCAACAAAAATTGGTCTTACTGTATCAAGATCTCTTCCATCAATTCGTGGCTGATTATTTAAGATATTTCCTCTAACAATATCTTTTTCTAATTTCTTGAAATCACCCATTAATTTACCCATTTCCGTTTCATCTAAATCTTCATGCTGTTCTTGAATTTCACTTCTTATTTCTCTTAAAGCATCATTTCGATCTGATTTTATGGAAATTTTAAAAGCTTCACTAATTTGTGATTTATAGTTTGTCTCTAACTCTTGATAATAATTATTTTGATCTTCAGGAACTTCAATATTCCAAATTTCATTACCAGCTTTTTCTTTCAATTCATTACATGCTTCAATAACTGCTTTCATTTCTTGATGTCCAAATAAAACAGCTCCTAGCATTAAATCTTCATTTAATTCTTTAGCTTCTGATTCAACCATAAGAACAGCTTCATCAGTGCCAGCAACTACCATGTCTAAATATGAATCTTCTAATTCTTCAAAGCTAGGATTTAGAACATATTCACCATTTATAAATCCAACTCGAGCTGCTCCCATTGGCCCATCAAATGGAACACCCGAAATGGTTAAAGCAGCTGATGCTCCAATCATTGCTGCAATATCAGGATTCTGTTTTTTATCTGAGGACATAACTGTACAGAAAACTTGTATTTCATTTGTAAAATGGTCAGGAAACATTGGTCTAATTGGGCGATCTATAAGTCTTGATGTAAGAGTCTCTCTTTCTGTTGGCCTAGCCTCTCTTTTAAAAAATCCTCCAGGAATTCTGCCTGTTGCATAAAACTTTTCTTGGTAAAAGACTGCTAACGGGAAGAAATCCTTACTTGGATCTGCTTCTTTTTTTGCAACAACAGTAGTTAGAACAACTAAGTCACCGATCGTAACCATTACTGCTGCTGTTGCCTGTCTGGCAACTTTATTTGTTTCTAATTTTACTTCCTGATTTCCATACTGAAATACTACACTTGTAGATTCTAATTTATTATTTTCCACGATTTTCCTTCTTTTTGTTATATATGATATTAACCTCTTAAGTTAAGCTTTTTTACTATCTCAGCATAACTATTGGCATCTTTTCTTTTTAGATATGCTAATAATTTCCTTCTTAGGTTAACCATCCTGATTAGACCAGATCTGGAGTGATGATCTTTATTATGATTTTTAAAATGATTTTGAAGTTTATTAATATTTTCTGTTAAAAGTGCGATCTGCACTTCAGGTGATCCAGTATCACCATCATTTCTTTTATATTTCTCGACTATAATAGCTTTTTCTTCTGTTAATAATGCCATATTTATATCCTCGTAATGTTATTAATGAAATTGCAAACCTCACATTACTAAAGTAAGCGTGCGAATATTATAACTTATTCGAATATTAAACAAGTTGTTTATGTTTGAGATAACTATTCTCTAGACGTCCTAATCCAATAAAATCATTATCTTCACTATATATTCTTAAATCTTTAGAGATATTTTTGTTTAAAAAAACTTTTCCTCCATTTAAAAAAATTTTTAAATCTTCTTCGCTAAGAGATAGTTTTTCATAATCTTTAAAAAAGTCGTCAATCTTAATGGTATTTTCCAACGAGAGTTCTTCAATTATATGCGCATCAAGAACATTAAATTTATGCTGAGATAGACGTTTGAGATAAACCATGTATCCACCACACCCTAAATTTTCACCTAGATCTCTAGCTATCGATCTTATATATGTACCTTTTGAACAAAGTAACTGGAATGAACAAATTTTATCCTTGTAAGAAATATTTTTGATTTCTTTGATTTCAATTTCTCTAGGTTCTTTATTTATAAATTCGCCTTTCCTAGCATATTTATATAAAGGCTTTCCTTTATATTTAAGAGCAGAGAAAAAAGGTGGTTTTTGGAAAGATTTTCCTAAAAAATTATTTATTTCTTTTTTTACTTCATCTTCTGAGCACTTAACCTCAAATTCTTCAATCATTTCTCCTGAAACATCATCTGTAGTAGTAGATTTTCCAAGCTTTATTTCAACATAATATGATTTATCAGAATTTAAGAAATAATTTGAAAATTTAGTAGCTCTATTTATTGCAATAATTAATAGTCCTTCAGCATCAGGATCTAAAGTCCCCAAGTGGCCAACTTTATTTAAAGAAAACTTTTTTTTAATCTTTTGAACGATTTCATTAGATGAATAGCCTTTTTCTTTATTAACCAACAAAAAACCATTCATACTACTTTAGATTGTTTAATAATTTTTCAATATTTTCACTATATTCAATACTTTCATCAAACTTAAATATGATTTTAGGTACTCTTCTAATTTCCATTATCTTTGAAAGTTTTGATCTTATCATTCCAGAAAGTTTTGAAAGAATTTCATTGTCTATTTTACTCTCATCCTTTTTTATTGACTTGCCAATAATTGTGTAGAAGATGTATGCGATCCCAATATCATCGGTAACCTTTACAGCAGTAATATTAATATTCTGAAGCCTTGGATCTTTAACTTCTTGATTAAGTATTTTTGAAACTTCCCTTTTGAGTAAATCTGCAATTTTCTCGGGTCTATTGGATGACATAAATTTTTATATTTCCTGGGCTTCTTCCTTTCTATCAAAGACTTCTATTTTGTCACCAGGTTTAATATCTTTATAATTTTTAATACCCATACCACATTCATTTCCATTTTTTACTTCATTGACATCTTCTTTAAATCTTCTTAAAGAATTTAGTTCGCCTTCAAAAATTACGATTTCGTCTCTAAGAACTCTAACAGGTTTATTTCTAAGCACGTTGCCTTCAACAACATTACAACCGGCAACCTGACCAAATTTTGGCGAGTTAAAGACTTCTAATACTTCAGCAGTGCCAACAATTTCTTCTCTAACAATTGGGTCTAAGAGACCACTCATTCTCGCCTTAACATCATCCAAAAGTTCATAAATTATACTGTGATAACTTAACTTAATTGATTCTGATTCTATGATCTTTTTAGCAGTGCTATCAGCCCTTACATTAAAGCCTAGAATAATTGAATCTACCGCTACCGCTAAGTTTGCATCAGATTCACTAATACCTCCAACACCACTTGAGACAATCTTAACTTTAGCTTTATCAGTACCTAAATCATTTAATGCAGCAGTAATTGCTTCACATGTGCCGCCTACATCAGTCTTAATGATTACGTTGAGAACTTTTTTTGCTTCTTGGCCTAGTGTTTCAAAAAGATCTCCAGCAGATTCATCTTTTTGTTTAAGTAACTTCCTTTCTTTCTCTTTTGTTAACCTATACTCAGAAATTTCTCTTGCTTGCTTTTCATTTTTTACAACCATGAACTGATCGCCAGCATTAGGGACTAAATTTAAACCAAGAATCTCAACAGCGGCAGAAGGAAGAGCTGATTTAATTTTATTACCATCGCTATTTATAATACTTTTTACTTTACCGATTGCATTACCAGAAACTACTAAATCTCCAACATTCAATGTCCCATTTTGCACCAAAAATGTTGCAACTGAACCTCTAAATTTATCAAGTTCAGATTCGATAACTACACCTTGAGCTGCTCCATCATGATGAGCCTTAAGTTCTAATATCTCTGCTTCAAGTGCAATTCTCTCTAACAGCTCATCTACTCCATCACCTTTTAAAGCTGATATTGGAACCATTTGTATATTGCCACCCCAATCTTCGGGGGTTAAATCTTTGGCTGCAAGATCTCCTTTTACCTTATCGATATCTGCTCCATCTAAGTCAACCTTATTAATTGCAACTACTATTGAAACATCGGCAGCTTTAGCATGATTAATGGCTTCTTCTGTTTGAGGTTTAATTCCGTCGTTAGCCGCAACTACTAGCACCACAATATCTGTAGTATTTGCTCCTCGCGCTCTCATTGAAGAAAAAGCAGCGTGACCAGGAGTATCAATAAAAGTAAGCCTTCCTTTAGAGGTTTCTACCTCATATGCGCCGATATGTTGAGTAATTCCACCAGCCTCACCATCAACAACTTTTGTCTTTCTTATGAAATCAAGAAGAGTAGTTTTTCCATGATCAACATGACCCATTACAGTAATTACAGCTGGTCTTGTTTTTGGTTCATCCTTATATTTAATTAAATTTGCAAGATCCTCTTCTAAATTTTCTTGCTCAATTGCGATTCCATTATGTCCAATTTCTTCAACAACCAAGATTGCAGTTTCTTGATCAATTACATCATTAATTGTTGCAACCACTCCAAGTGACATTAGATTCTTAACAACTTCACCGCCTTTAACTGCCATCATCTTTGCTAGTTCCCCAACATTAATGGTCTCTGGAACTTCTATATCTTTTTTTATGAATTCAGTTGGAGCCTCAAACTGATGTTGATCATCAAAAATATTTTCTTCTTTTTTCTTAAAAGCATTGACTGCACTTGATAGCTGATCTTTAACGTCTACTTTTTTCTGTTGAGGTTCTTGTTTAGTTTTTATTGTTTTCTTTTTCCTTTGAGATTGCTTTTCTTTTACAGCTTCTTTTAGCTGCTCTTGTCTTTTAATCTGTTGTTCTTTTAATTGTTCTGAGGCAGCTGCTCTCTTTGCCTCAATATTATCTGAATAACTTTTATTTGATGATTGAATGTTGGAAGCTTTACCCCTTGAAGTAACTTTTACACCAGATTCTGAAGTTACAGATTTAGAAGAAGTTGTTTTGGAGCCTTTAAGAAATTTTAAAAGTGCTTGTTTGTCACTCGGAGTAATTTCATCAGAACTCTTTGAGTGACTTAAGCCTGCTTTTTGCATTCTTTCAATCAGAGCTTTATCTGGAATTTTTAAAGTTTTAGCAAAATCTTTTACTGTTATAGCCAAAATATCAACCTATTCGTTAAACCAATGTTCTCTTGCCTTCATAATCATCTGCGAAGCATCATCTGAAGAAATCTCAATTATTTCTTGCAGTTCATCTACTGAAAGCTCTGCTAGATCATCTTTATTTTTAATACCTTTGTTAGATAATTTAGCTATGTCGTCTTCATCAAGATTTAAATCTGATAATGATTCAACATTGTCTTCTTCTTCAGTAACTGCGCCCATTGCTTCAAGAAGTGCTGCATCCTCTGATGCTGTCTTAATTCTTAAAACTTCCTCATCTGATTCAATAAACTCTTCTAATTTTGAATCTTCTGCATAAGCAATTTCATCAAAAGACAAAAAGCCAGAAGATATTATTTTTTCTGCAACTTCTTCTTTAACTTCAAGAGTATCGATGACCTTAGCTAAAAATTCTGTTTCATCAACCTTAACTTTTGCTTCAGCTTCTTCATTACTAATAATGTTGAGATCCCATCCAACTAATCTTGATGCAAGTCTTATATTTTGACCTCTAGACCCAATTGCTAAAGCTAGATTATCCTCATTAACAGCAATATCCATTGATCTAGAGTCTTCATCCATTACAATAGATTCAACTTTTGCTGGAGAAAGTGCATTTATAACAAGCTGAGCAGGATTATCGTCATAAATAATAATGTCAATCCTTTCATTGCCTAACTCTGATGATACAGCTTGAACCCTAGACCCTCTCATACCAACGCAAGCACCTACAGGATCAATTCGACCATCATTTGTTTTTACTGCAATCTTTGATCTTGACCCAGCATCTCTTGCTATTCCTCTTATTTCAATAACATCTTCATTTATTTCTGGAACCTCAATGTTAAAAAGTTCAGTTACCATTTCGGGACATGATCTATTTAACATAAGTTGTGGGCCACGACCTTCAATCTCAACAATCTGCAGAACTGCTCTGATTCTGTCATTAATTTTGTAAATTTCACCTGGCATTAATTTATCTCTTGGTAAGAGTGCCTCGGCCTCATGAGAAATATCAACGATTATATTATCTCTAGTGACTCTTTTAACTGAACCAGATACAAGCTTGTTGTTTTGTGATCTAAATTGTTCGACAATCTTTTCTCTCTCAGCCTCTCTAACTTTTTGAAGCATTACTTGTCTAGCAGCTTGAGTCTCAATCCTTCCAAACTCAATATTATCCTGTTGTTTAGAGTAAACTTCTCCAACTGATAAATTTGACTCTTCAGCAGATATATGGGTCTCATGATGATATTCCTCATCGGACTCATCAAAAACTATCCAATTTCGATGTGTAGTGTATTCCCCAGTATCTCTATTTATTAAAACATATAAATCTGCATCTTCATGAAAATGTCTTTGGGAAGCTGATGCAATTGCAACTTCAATTGCTTTAAAAATTACATCTTTTTCAAGGCCCTTTTCTGTTGAAACTGAATCAACAACTGCCAATATTTCATTACTCTCCATAAGAATATTCCTTAAATAAATTATTATAATCTGGTTTTAGCCTACATAAGTCTATATCAGAAAACTTAAATATTATTTCCTCAGAATTATCAGACTCTACAATAGTTAGCTTTGAGTCGTCACTTTCAATTAATTTGCCAATAAACTTTCTTTTGCCATCATAAATGCTTTTTGTTTTAATATTTAACTCTTGGCCAACATACTCTTTTAATTGTTTAATATCAAAAAATTTTCTGTCTACACCTGGTGTTGAAACCTCAAGAATATAATCTTCATCTAAATTCAAATCAATTTGAGGCTCATAATTAAGGTCTCTAGAGATGCTTTCGCAATCATTAATATCAACATTATTATTTGAATCAATAAAAACTCTAAGAGTATTTTTTTTCTTACCTCTCAGAATTTCAATTCCCCATAAGAAGCAGTTATTTCTAGTTATTACAGGTTCAATAATATTTTTTAAATCATCTATATTCATATTTTTTATACAAAAAAAGGGCAAATGCCCCACAAAAAACTATTTAACTGTGGTAGCGGGGGCTGGATTTGAACCAACGACCTTCGGGTTATGAGCCCGACGAGCTACCAGACTGCTCCACCCCGCAACGCAGCGAACATGAAGTTTATGAAAGTAACACTAATTGGTCAAGTTAATTTTGTATTAGATGGGGGATAATATTGCTATAATTTCGCTCTTTTATGCCGAAGTGGTGGAATTGGTAGACACGCTAGCTTGAGGGGCTAGTGGGCGTAAGCTCGTGCGGGTTCAAGTCCCGCCTTCGGCACCAAGATATTATTCGATAGGTATTTCGTCCGACAAATCTTCTTTAATAGCTTCTTCAATTAGAGGAGTTTCAAAAATAACTTCTTTATTCTCATTTTTTAATAAATATGCTAGCAAGAAAGATGATATTAACCATATAGCAACAATTATGTATGTAAGCCTTCCTAAAAAACCTGATGGACCTAGCGCACCAAACATAGAGTTTGAAGACCCACCTCCAAATGCTGATCCAAGATCAGAGCCTTTACCTTGCTGAAGAAGAACTATTACAACAATTATTATTGCTAAAAGAACACTAAATATTGTCAAAAAAGTAATCATTTTTAGTTTGTTTCATTAAAAATATTAATAATATTAGCAAACTCTTTACCATCCAAAGAAGCTCCACCAATTAAAGCACCATCGACAAATTCTTCTTTAAAAAAGCTTTTAGCATTCTCTTGGTTCACACTTCCACCATATAAAACCATAGGATATTCAGAATTATATGAGGTGGATTGTACAACATCTTTAATAAATTTATGAATTTCATTAATATTATTTGGGGTTGGAGTATTTCCCGTGCCAATTGCCCAAACTGGCTCATAAGCAATTACTAATGAGTTATTTAATTCAATATCTTTAACTACTTCTAATTGTTTTTTTAGTATATCTCTAGTTTGATCATTTTTGTTTTCTTCTCTGGTTTCACCAACACACAAAATAGTTATTGTTTTTTTTGCAATTTTTAAAATTTTTTGTTTAATTTCTTCATTTGTCTCGTTAAAAAGTTGTCTTCTTTCTGAGTGACCAATAATTGAAAATTTACAATCAAAGTCTAAAATCATATCAGAAGAAATTGCTCCCGTTCTTGCACCAGATGAAATATCAATATCTTGAGATCCTATATTAATTTCTGCTAACTTATTTAGCTCGGTTTCAAGAAGCCTTTGTATATATATTGAAGGTGGTGCGATGCCAATAAATGCTTTCTTAGTTTCATCATAATTTGTTAAAAAATTATTAACCCACGTATTTGTCATGGCTTTGCTTCCATTACATTTCCAATTAGCAATAATCATTTAAATTTTGACTCAATAATTTTTTTAATGTCATTTGCAAACTTTTTAGCAACCTTTTCCTCAGAAGCCTCTATCATGATTCTTATCTTTGGCTCTGTACCTGATGGCCTAACAAGAACTCTACCTACAGTTAAATCAGACTCAATTTCCGATATTAATGATTTAAGTTCTTTATCATCAACAATATCTTTATTTTTTACATTTACAGCCATGTTAATTTGAGGTATTTTTTTAAAGTTCCGTAAGACTTCGTTTGGTTTCATTTCAAGAAGCAATAACGAAGAAATTACCTTTAAAGCAGCAATAGTGCCATCTCCAGTACTAACAAGATCTTTGCATATAATATGTCCCGATGCTTCACCTCCAAGCAGCCAACCCTTATTTGAAAGCGTTTCGCTAACGTATTTGTCACCAACATCAGCTCTTACAAACTTATATCCAAGTTTCTTTATACCTTCTTCAAAACCTAGATTACTCATATGAGTGCCAACAACACCTGACCAGGACCCAGTTCTATTTGGATTAGCAAAAGCTAATATATAGAGAAGATCATCTCCATCAAGAATATTACCCTTCTCATCTACAAGAATGACTCTGTCTCCATCACCATCCAAAGATACTCCATAATCAGCTCTGTGTTCAATTACAGCTTCTTTAATTACTTCTGGATGAGTAGAGCCACAGTTTTGGTTGATGTTGTAACCATCTGGCTCATTACCAATTGCAAATACTTCAGCTCCTAATTCTTCAAATATTTTTGGACTTACCTTATAACAAGCTCCATTCGCACAATCAACGACTATCCTAAGAGATGAAAAAGAAATTTCAGATGGAACTGAAGATTTACAAAATTCGATGTATCTTGGTCCAGACTCATCAAATCTATATGCTTTTCCTATTTGAGATGTTTCAACTGGAGATAAATCTGAAGATAGATATTTTTCAATTTTTTTTTCAATGTCTCTTGAAATCTTTTCTCCATCTTCATTAAATATTTTAATTCCATTATCTAAAAAATCATTATGTGAAGCACTTATAACAACTCCAAATTTATTTCTTAGTGTTTTGGTTAGATAGGCTACTCCTGGTGTAGGAATTGGGCCAAGAAGATTTACATTTACGCCTGCAGCTATAAAACCTGCCTGCAGTGCAGACTCTAACATGTAACCAGAGATTCTTGTGTCTTTGCCAATAACAACAGTGTTCCAACCTAGGTCTTTCATGGCTAGACCTGTTGCATGGCCTATTCTCAAACAAGCTTCGGGTGTTATTATGCTCTCAACGGGTCCCCTTATACCGTCAGTGCCAAATTTTAGGTTCATCAGAAAAAATTATAACTCTTCAGCAGCACCTTTGATTGAAGTTTTTTTAGAAGACTTACCTTTGGGTTGATCATCATCTGACCATCCCTTTGGTTCTCTTGGAGTAGCACCAGCCATAATATCATCGATCTGATCGGCATCTATTGTTTCATATTTTAATAGAGCATCAGCCATTACATTAAGCTTATCTAAATTTTGTTTTAACAATTCTTCAGCTTTTTTATAGCATGAATCTATTATAGCTTTGACCTCTGAGTCTATTAATTTTGAAGTTTGATCACTTCTCATTGGTGGAGGATTTGAAACAGACCTTCCCAAGAAAGGACTGCCCTCATCTTCTCCATATTTTATGGTACCAAGTGCATCAGAGAAACCCCACTTAGTAACCATATTTGTTGCAATGCCTGTGGCTACTTCAATATCATTTGATGCTCCAGTTGTAATACCTTGATTGCCATTAATAATACTTTCAGCAATTCTGCCACCAAATAATGTAGCTATTCTACCGAGAAGATACTCTTTACTTTGCATATATGTATCTTCTTCAGGTAAAAACATTGTTACACCCAATGCTCTTCCTCTAGGTATGATGGTAACTTTATATACAGGATCGTGAGTGGGACATAATCTTCCAACGATAGCATGTCCAGCTTCGTGATATGCAGTAATTCTTTTTTGCTCCTCACTTAGTATCATTGATTTTCTTTCAGCGCCCATCATTATCTTATCTTTAGCTAAATCAAGATGCGACTGATCAATTTTTTTATCAGAATATCTAGCAGCAAAAAGTGCAGCCTCATTAATTAAATTAGCAAGGTCTGCTCCCGAAAATCCTGGTGTACCTCTTGCAATTACAAGCGGATCAACATCAGATGCGAGAGGAACCTTTCTCATATGAACTTTTAAGATTGCTTCTCTGCCACGAATGTCTGGTAAATCAACGACTACTTGCCTGTCAAACCTTCCAGGTCTTAAAAGTGCTGGATCTAAAACATCTGGTCTATTAGTTGCAGCTATTACAATAACGCCATCATTTCCTTCAAAGCCATCCATTTCAACAAGTAATTGGTTAAGTGTTTGTTCTCTTTCGTCGTGCCCACCACCTAGACCTGCTCCTCTGTGCCTACCTACGGCATCAATCTCATCAATAAAAACAATACAAGGAGATTGTTTTTTTGCTTGATCAAACATATCTCTTACTCTAGATGCTCCAACACCAACAAACATTTCCACAAAATCTGAACCAGAAATTGTAAAGAATGGAACCTTGGCCTCACCTGCAACTGCCCTTGCAATTAAAGTTTTTCCGGTGCCTGGAGGACCAACCATTAAAACACCCCTTGGAATCTTACCTCCAAGTTTCTGAAATTTAGTTGGATCTCTAAGAAAGTCAACGAGTTCTTGAACATCTTGTTTAGCTTCTTCACAACCTGCAACATCTTTGAATGTAGTTTTAACTTTTCCGCCTTCCATTAATTTAGCTTTACTTCGACCAAAAGACATTGGTCCACCTTTTCCAGAAATACCGCCTTGCATTTGACGCATAAAAAAGAAAAATATTGCTAACAAAAGAATTATTGGAAATGCTCCAACAAGTAATTGAGAAAATAATGAAGGTTGTTCTATTTTCTCATAAACAGCAATAATGCCATTTTCTTCAATTGCATTTTCAACTGCTTCATCTCTTTTAAAAATAGGATGAGTGGTTTCAAATTTTGAACCATCTAAGCGATCACCAATAATAGTCATTTGATCGCCTTTATAGACTACCTTAGCAACCCTGTCTGATAGAACTTCTTGTTTAAACTGGCTATAACTAATCTGTTCTCTAGCTGATGAATTCTCAATGTTATTAAAAACATAAACCATGAGAGACCCTAGAACCACCCATACAACTAAATTTCTCATAAAACTATTCATATCTTATTTTACTCCATACAGGTAAATTTCACCTGATTGTTTTTTTGAAGCAGCAGGCTTATAAGTTTGAACTAACTTAAAAGATAATTCCATATTTTTTCGCAAAGTTTTTAAGTTACTATTTTGAAAAGTTTTCATTATCATTGAACCGCTTGAATCTAAAAAATCATTAGCAATCTTAACAGTAAGCATATTCAAATTAAGAATATTTTCACTATCAACTGCACTTATGCCACTTAAGTTTGGGGCTATATCTGAAATTACAAGTTTAAAACAACCTTTTAATTTTAATATTTCTTCCAAATTATATAAATTTTCAATACTATCTTTGAAAAAGGTAACTCCGTCTATTGGTTCCATGTCTATGATATCAATTGCATAAACTTTTGAAGTTGGATATTTTTTGATTATGTATTCTGACCATCCTCCTGGAGAGGACCCAAGATCAAGAACATTTGAGTAATTTATTATTTTTGTTTTTTTTAAAATTTCTTCTAATTTAAAGACAGCTCTTGAACGATAGCCCTTTTTTTTTGCCTTTTGAGCCCAATTGTCTGCATGCATAAAGTTAGATGTGTTTAACTTCTATGATTTCGTAGTGGAGGTCACCTGAAGGAGTATTAATCTTAATTTCGTCATCAACAAACTTACCAACCAATCCTTTTGCAATTGGGGTATCAATTGATATGTGTCCTTTTTCAGGATCAGACTCAAGATTCCCAACAATTTTATAAACGACTTCATTGTCTTGCTCGATATCATAAACTTTAATTGTTGAACCAAAAATAACTCTGCCAGTTTCAGGAATTTCTTTTACATCAATTACTTGGGCATTAGCTAATGCGCTTTCCATCTCACTTATCTTGGCCTCTACTAAACCTTGTAATTCTTTTGCAGCATGATACTCAGCATTTTCTTTAAGATCTCCATGTGCTCTTGCTTCAGCAATAGCTTGCGATATCTGAGGTCTTTCAACAAACTTAAGATTTGAAAGCTTTTCTTTTATAGAAATCTCACCATCTTTGGTAATAGGTACTCTGCTCATGCAAGCATTATATCAATTTTAGTGAATCAATTATTTATTTCTTGTAACGTGCTGTAAGTCCAATTCTCTTCTTTGCTTTTGAATGCATCGATAATTGCAAATGCGCCAAACATTGTTGTTGTGCAGAAAATTTTGTTTCTTAAAGCGCTTTGTCTAATTGATGCTGAGTCTTCAATTGATTGTGAGCCTTCTGTCGTGTTGATCACCAAGTCAATATCATTATTAAGCAAGCTATCTACTATGTGAGGCCTTCCCTCAGTTACCTTATTGATGGTTTTTACATTAAAACCAAGTTTTTTAATATATTCGGAAGTTCCGGATGTTGCTACAATTTCAAATCCAGCATTTATTATTTCAGGTACAAATTTATCAAGATATTTTTTATCAGATGCCTTCACACTTATAAATACCACACCAGATCGTCTAAGAATCTTGTTAGCTCCTTTTTGAGCTTTTGCATATGCCTCACCAAAATTTGGACCAATGCCCATAACTTCACCTGTTGATTTCATTTCAGGACCAAGAATAGGATCGACATGAGGAAATTTATCAAACGGCATAACAGCTTCTTTTACAAAAGAAAGATCTTTTGGAAGTTTTGAAGAAAATTTTTGTTGTATTAAACTTTTGCCTATCATTGCTTTGGAGGCTACTTTTGCAAGAGAGTGACCTATTGCTTTAGAAATAAAGGGAACAGTCCTAGATGCCCGAGGATTAACTTCAATAATAAAAACATTTTCGTCCTTAACAGCGTATTGAATATTCATTAAACCTATAACTTCTAATTCTTTTGCTATATCAATGGCCTGTTCTTTCATGATTTCCTGTACTGTGCTTGATAAGCTATATGGCGGTAGAGAACATGCAGAATCTCCAGAGTGAATTCCAGCTTGTTCAATATGTTGTAATATCCCACCAATTTCAATATTTTTTCCATCTGATACAACATCTACGTCAACTTCAATAGCATCTGTAAGATAACTATCTAAAAGAATAGGTTTACTATTAGAAACTTCTACTGCTTCATTTAAGTACTGATTAAGCTCTTTTAAATTATTAACCAGTTGCATTGCTCTTCCACCTAATACATAAGATGGCCTTACAACAATTGGAAATCCAATTTCATCAGCTTTTACAAGTGCTTCCTCAACATTTTTTGCAGTAGCATTTGAGGGCTGTTTTAAATTTAATTTATTTACTAATTCTTGAAATCTTTCTCTATCTTCAGACCTATCAATTGCGTCAACATTAGTGCCTAAGATATTAACTCCATTTTCAGATAAAACATCTGCAAGTTTCAAAGGTGTTTGCCCTCCAAACTGAATAACAACCCCTTCTGGTTTTTCAATATCAATGATATCCAAGATCTTTTCTGCAGTGATTGGCTCAAAATAAAGCCTATTAGAAACATCATAGTCAGTTGATACAGTTTCAGGATTACAATTCACCATTATTGATTCATATCCCTCCTCCTGCATCGCCATAGATGCATGAACGCAACAATAATCAAACTCAATTCCTTGACCAATTCTATTGGGGCCACTTCCAAGGACAAGAATTTTCTTATTTTTGGTAGGGTTGCTCTCACAACTACCTCCATAAGAAGAATACATGTAGCATGTTGATGTAGCGAATTCTGCTGCACAAGTATCAACTCTTCTAAAAATAGGCATTACATTATTTTTTTTTCTGATTTGCCTAATTTTTGATTCATTTGTATCAAGTAACTCAGCTATTCTATTGTCAGAAAATCCTTTCTCTTTTACGTTTTGTAAATACTCTTTGGATAGATTTGAAATATTAGTTTCTTTTAGCTCATCTTCAATATCAATTAATTCCTTAATTTGATCTAAGAACCAATAATCAATTTTTGTCAGTGAATATATTTTGTTTAGATCCCAACCTTTTCGCATTGCATCAGCCACATAAAAAATTCTTTTTGGGCCTGGAATTGTTAACTCACTTTTTATTTCGTCATCTGATGGAAAAGATCCATTATTGCGTAATGAATTTAATCCGTTTAAACCTTCCTCCATACTACATAGAGCTTTTTGAAATGATTCTTGAAAGTTTGATCCAATAGACATCACCTCTCCAACTGACTTCATTTGTGTTGTAAGTTTTGGACTTGCTTGAGGAAACTTTTCGAAAGCAAATTTAGGTATTTTTGTAACGATGTAGTCAATACTTGGTTCAAAAGATGCTGGAGTTAATCCTCCTGTAATATCATTCTTTAGTTCATCAAGGGTATAACCTACAGATAAAAGCGCTGCAACTTTTGCGATAGGAAATCCAGTTGCTTTTGATGCTAGAGCAGAAGACCTACTCACTCTAGGATTCATCTCGATTACAACCATTTTTCCATTATCTGGATTAATAGCAAATTGAACATTTGACCCACCAGTATCTACACCGATTTCTCTTAAAATTTTAAAAGATGCGTTCCTCATGATCTGATATTCTTTATCAGTAAGAGTCTGAGCAGGAGCTATGGTTGTTGAGTCTCCTGTATGGATTCCCATAGGATCTAAGTTTTCGATTGAGCAAACGATTATGCAATTATCCTCACAATCTCTGACAACTTCCATTTCGTACTCTTTCCATCCAATTAAAGACTCATCAATTAAAAGTTCATTTGTTGGTGATAATTCGAGCCCTTTCTCACATATAGATTTAAACTCTGAGATGTTATAAGCAATCCCCCCGCCAGTTCCACCCATAGTGAATGAAGGTCTTATGATGCATGGAAATCCTATTTTTTCTTGAACTTCCAATGCATCACTCATTGAATGAGCAATACCAGATGCGGGTGTTTCCAAATTAATTGACTGCATAGTTTCATCAAAAAGCTGTCTATCTTCAGCTTTATCAATTGCAGTTCTATTCGCCCCAATTAAGATAACATTATGTTTCTTGAGCACGCCTTTTTTATCTAAAGTTAAGGCAGTATTTAAAGCGGTTTGTCCTCCCATAGTTGGTAAGATTGCATCTGGCTTTTCCTTCTCAATTATTTTTTCAACAGATTCCCAATGAATTGGTTCAATGTATGTTGCATCAGCTAAGAGTGGATCAGTCATTATGGTTGCGGGATTAGAATTTACTAAAATTACTCTGAATCCTTCTTCTTTGAGCGCTTTGCATGCTTGTGCACCAGAATAATCAAATTCACATGCTTGCCCAATAATGATTGGACCCGCACCTATTATTAAAATTGAAGAAATATCTTTACGTTTTGGCATACTCTTTTACCATAGAACTAAATTTTTCAAAAAGTATCTGTATCTCTTGAGGGCCGGGACTCGCCTCAGGATGCCCTTGGAAACTAAATGCCGGCCTATCAATAAATTCAATGCCTTGAAGTGATTTGTCAAATAAAGATACATGAGTAACTTTAATATTTTTAGGTAAAGTGTTTTCATCTACTGCGAAGCCATGATTTTGGCTAGTAATAAAAACATCTTTGGAGGCCATGTCTTGAACAGGGTGATTTGCTCCATGATGACCAAATTTCATTTTGTAAGTATTAGCCCCACCAGCAAGAGCTAATAATTGATGACCAAGACAGATACCAAAAATTGGAATCTTATTTTCTAGAAATTTTTTAATGTTTTCTATAGCATAATCACAAGGCTCAGGATCTCCCGGACCATTAGATAAAAATATACCTTTTGGATTATATTTAATAATTTCTTCGAATGGAGTTATAGCATTTACAACTTTTACAGATCCAACGTGCTCACTTAAAAGTCTTAATATATTCTCTTTAATGCCATAGTCGTAAGCTACTACAGGATATTCATCATTAAATTTATTATTCTCAGGCCAAACTCCCTCATTCCATTTATATTCTTTATCTGTGGAGACAACTTTTGCTAAATCCATTCCTTTTAGACCTTCAAATGCCTTTGCTTTTGCAACAGCTTCTTTATCAGAAATTACTGAAAGCGATGCAATACAACAATTCATTGCTCCTTTTTCTCTTAAAATTGTTGTTATTTCCCTTGTATCAACGTCTGCTATCCCTATAACTTCATTTTTTTTTAAAAATTCGCCTAAAGTGGCTTGTGACCTCCAATTACTTGGTTTGTCACAAAAGTTTTTAACTACCATTCCTGAGGCATGAATAGTTTTTGATTCATTATCTTCCATATTTACACCTGTATTTCCAATATGTGGATGTGTGAAAGTAATTATTTGTTTTTTGTATGAGGGATCTGTAACAATTTCTTGGTAACCCGTCATAGATGTATTAAATACAAGCTCACCAACATCATATTTTTCTTTCCCAAACCCCTTTCCATAGAATACACTACCGTCTTCAAATGCTAATATGGCTTTGAATGACATTAGAATTGCACCTTAGAAAGATTAAATTTTGAGAAAATTTTAGGGAGACTATTAAAAGAATTTTTTTGTTTTAATGAGCTAAAATTATAGGCTGACATTAAAATTGTACTTTATAGATTAAGTTATCTAATGTCTATACAAAAATGAAAAAAAATGAATATTTCGATAAAAAATTTTAAAGACATTGAAAAAATGAGAATAGCTGGCAAATTAGCAGCCGAAGTTCTTGAAATGATTACTCCCTTCGTCAAACCTGGAGTTTCTACTGGTGAGCTTGATAAACTTTGTCATGATCACATTGTTAATATCCAAGACGCCATACCAGCAAATGTTGGCTATAAAGGATATGAAAAAACTATTTGCTCGAGCATAAATCAGGTTATATGCCATGGCATACCTAACAATGAAAAATTTCTAAAAGATGGAGACATCCTTAATATTGATGTAACAGTTATAAAAGATGGATGGCATGGAGATACATCAAAGATGTTTCTTGTAGGTAAATGTGCTCCTCATAACCAGCGATTAGTAAAAATAACTCAGGAATGTCTTTACAAGGGCATTGAGGCTGTTAAACCGGGAGCATATCTTGGAGATATTGGAAATGCCATTCAGAAACACGCAGAAAGAAATTACTATAGTGTTGTAGAAGACTACTGTGGTCATGGTATTGGAAAAATTTATCATGAAGAACCTCAGATCCTTCACTATGGCAGGCCTGGAACAGGTATCCAGCTAAAAGAAGGCATGTGCTTCACTATAGAACCAATGATTAATCAAGGTACAAAATACTGTAAAACTCTTAATGATGGATGGACAGTGGAAACTAAAGATGGAAGAAACTCTGCTCAGTGGGAGCATACAATTGCAGTTACAAAAACTGGGTCAGAAATCTTAACAAAAAGAACTGAAGAGTTGTAATGAAAGATAATTTAAGTTTGATTAAAAAAGAATTTTTAAAAAGCTTTCCAGAAATCTATTCTAAACCTTCTAAAGTAAATAAATATCTAAAAAAATATTCTAATGCAATTGAAAAAGATTTAAAAAATAAATTTTTAAATCTTGGACTTGATAAAACTTTTGTTATTTATGCAAATGGTGGCTTTGGAAGAAAGGAAATTTTTCCTATTTCTGATATTGATATATCAATAATTGAGAAGGATTCTAAAAAAAATTATACAAAGCTTGATGAGTTTATTTCTTTTTTATGGGATCGAGGATACAAAGTTGGACATTCAGTAAGATCTATATCAGATATAAAAAAAATTTCAAAAACTGATCTTAAAGAATTCACATCTTACTTAACAAGGCGAACAATTGTTTCAGACAATGAAATGGATGAAAAAATTAATATGGTCCTCTCAAAACTATGGACTAAAAATAATTTTTATAACGCCAAATATGTTGAGCAACAAAAGCGACATAACGATTTTTACTCAACTGCATATAATTTAGAACCTGACCTAAAAGAATCACCCGGAACGCTGAGAGATTTTCAGTCTGCATTATGGATTCTTCAGCATTGTTTTAATTTAAGTTCACTTAATGAAATAAGTAATTCAAAGTTATTTTATGGTGAGTTAAATAATGCTGTAAATGCTTATAACTTCATTAAATGTTTAAGATTTGCTACAAACATTTCCACAAATAGGAATAGATTAAATTTCGAGGCACAAGTAGAGATTGCTAAAAAGGCAAAACTTGGTAAAAGAACTGCAAAAAAATCTGTAGAGAAAATGATGAAAAATTTTTATGAAATGGCTTCTTCAATTTCATACTTTAACGAAATTGTTTATGAAAAATATAATGAAAGAAATCCAATTAAAAATCATTATGAAAATATATCAGGAATATATAAATACAGAAATAAGATTGGCATAAAGAATGCTATTCTCAGGAAGAATAAAGATCTCATATTTGGAATATTTTTAGAGATAGGCAAAAATAAAAAGATTAATACAATTGATACTGAAACTAAAGCTCTAATAAGAAAAAATATTAATTTAATAGATAAAGAATTTAGAAAAAACCAACAATATTCAGATCAGTTTAAAAATATATTGAGATCTAAATATAATTTATCTTCCATTCTAAAAACAATGAAATCTCTTGGTGTGCTTCAGAAATATATTCCTGAATTTTCTGAAGTTGTCGGACAAATGCAATTTGATTTATTTCATGTTTATACAGTAGATGAGCATACTTTTAAAGTTGTAAGAAACATCAGACAAATGAAATTAAATGAACATGCTGGGTTTGAGCTCGAGTATGAAATTTTAAATAAAATAAGAAAAATAGAGATCCTTTATATTGCTGGAATATTTCATGATCTTGGAAAAGGTAAAGGCGGTGACCATTCTGAAATTGGTGCAAAAACAAGCTACAGATTCGCAAAGAGAATTGGAATGTCAAATACAGATGCAAATTTAATATCATGGTTAGTAGAAAATCATTTATTAATGTCTTCAATTTCTCAAAAAATGGATATTATGGATCCAAATACTGTTCTAGAATTTTCAAAGATTGTCGAACGAAATGAAAGATTAGATTATTTATATCTTTTAACAATAAATGATATCAGGGCAACAAATCCAGCCCTTTGGAATGGTTGGAAACACCAGCTTTTAAGAGATCTCTATCTTCTAACGAGATCAAAGATAAATAAGGAGCCAGTAAAGGCATCATCTCAGATATCTATGGATAGGCAAAAAAATGTTATTAATCAAATTGATATCAAAGAACATCAAAGTCTCATCATCGAACATTTTAAAAATTTTGATGATAGCTATTTTAATAAAAACTCATCGAGTACACTTCTATGGCAATCTGAATTAATAATAAAAAACCATGATGATGATTTTATTATTGGCAGTAAAAGTAAATTTAATAATCTCATAGAAATATTTATCAAAGCAAAGGATTCTCCTGGCTTGTTTTATAAATTATTAAAAGTATTAGAGCATGCAGGTCTTGAAGTAATAGATGCAAATATTTTTACTTCAATAAAAAAAGAGTTTGCAGCAAATACATTTATTACTAAGTATTCTCGACACGATAGAGTGCTAAAGAAATCTGAGTTAATTGAACTTACCTCCAAAATTAAAATAAACTTCAACAAGTTTGATAAAATTGAAATATCAAATTCGAATATGATAGATAACTCAAAGTTCGAGAAAATCATTAAAATTGATGAATCAATTATTAAAGATAAAAACAGAAATTTAATAACTATTGAAACTGTTGACAGTTCTGGCTTACTAGCTAATATTGCTAAAGTATTTTTCGATAATAATGTTTCTATTTATTCAGCAAGAATTAATACTCTTGGTGAGAGAGTTGAGGACACTTTTGAAGTTGAGAATTTCAATAAAAAATTAGTTCCAAAGTATAAAGTTAAAAAAATTATCTCAGAATTAAGAAAAGTGGTTTAAAAATGAAAATATTTGGAGAAGGAATCGCAACTAAGTCTAAATCTGGTCAGATTCTTGAGGTCTATTTTCCAAATATAGAATTTGATAATAAAAAAACTAATACAAAATCTGTTGAAATTGATTCCACGAATTATCAAATAATTAAACTTGATTGGACAGAAACTAACCTAAAAAATCCAATTAAAACAGTAATAGATGCATATTTTAAATTACATTTATTATCAAATAAGTTTGTATTGCCAAATACTATAAATTTAGATGGATTATTTGAAGCCTTACCAAATGTGGTATGGACCAATAAAGGCCCTATTTCAATTGATGAAATAGAGGAAAGGTTAAACAAATCAAAATCTGATAAAAATGATCTTTACATTAGATCACTAGATAAATTTCCTTGTCTAACAGATTATATTATTCCAAATAAAGTAAGAATTGCAGATGCATCTAGAGTAAGGCTTGGAGCATATTTGAGTGAAGGCACAACAATAATGCATGAAGGTTTTGTTAATTTTAATGCTGGGACTTTGGGAAAGGCTATGATCGAAGGCAGGATATCTGCAGGTGTAATAATTGGAGATAACTCTGATCTTGGTGGAGGCTCAAGCACAATGGGAACATTATCAGGAGGAAATAATACAAAAATTTCTATTGGTAAAAATTGTCTTTTAGGTGCGAATTCTGGAATTGGAATTTCCTTAGGTGATGACTGTATAGTTGAGGCTGGATTATACATAACTGCAGGTACTAAAGTGACTATTATTGATAAAGATAATAGAGATAACTTTGTAAAAGCTAGAGAGCTATCAGGCAAATCAAATCTTTTATATATTCGAGATTCATTATCTGGAAAAGTTATTGCAAAAATTAATAAATCGAAATCCTCTTTAAATAAAATACTTCACGAAAATGATTGAACTTCTCCAAAAACTAATACGAATCAAGTCTATATCACCATCTGATATGGGTTGCTTTGATCTTATTGAGGATGAATTAAAAAAACTTGATTTCAAATGCGAAAGAATTAATTATCAAAATGTTGAAAATCTATATGCGACCATAGGAAATTCTGAAAAGCTTTTTTGTTATTTAGGCCATACTGATGTTGTTCCTAGTGGGCCTGAAGAAAAATGGAGCTACCCTCCCTTTTCAGCGACAATTGAAGGAGATTTGCTATATGGCAGAGGCGCTGCAGATATGAAATCTTCTGTAGCTGCATTTGTTGAAGCAGCAAAAGATTTTATTAATGCAAATAAAAAACTTAATTTTAAATTAGCTATCTTGCTCACCTCAAATGAAGAAGGTACATCAAAGGATGGATTTATAGACAAAATTATTGAAAAAATGATTGAAGATAATGAAATTATTGATTTTTGTTTAGTTGGAGAACCGACTTCAAGTGAAAAAGTTGCAGATTGTGCAAGAATTGGCAGGCGAGGCTCCCTAGGCGGTTACCTAAAAATTTTTGGCAAACAAGGACATGTTGCATATCCTGAAAAGGTTATAAATCCAATATTAATATCAGGTGATTTAATTTCAATATTAAAAAACAAGGTTTGGGATAATGGAAATGAAGCTTTTGATCCGACGAGTTTTCAGATATCTAATATAAGTTCAGGCACTGGAGCGCATAACGTAGTGCCGGGTGAACTTGAGTTAACATTCAATTTTAGATTTTCAACTGAGTCAACTGAAGATAGTCTCAAATATGAATTTGAATCAATATTAAAAGATCTTGAATTAGATTATGAATTAAGCTGGGACCTAAATGGCAATCCTTATTATACGAAAGATAATTTTTTCAAAGATATTGTATGTACTTCATCAGAAGAAATAACTGGATATAAACCTGAATTAAATGCTAAAGGTGGTACATCTGATGGTCGTTTTGTTGCAGCAATGAATACCGAAATTGTTGAACTTGGGCCTGTTAATAAATCTATTCATCAAATTGATGAGCATGTAAGTGTTGATGAGCTTTGGAAATTAAAAGATATTTACGAAAAGATATTGATTAATTTGAATCAAAGTCTTTAGATTTTTTCTTTCTATCATATTTTGTTTTATCTTTATGAGTTTTTGGTTTATGGAACTTATCCATATTCTTTTTAACAGGATCTTTTCTTCTTTTAGTTGGCGCCATGCATTAATTTTTTGAGAATAGGAGTTAATATAGCTAGAAATATCCCGCAACCAATTGCCATCAAACCAACATCAGTATAAACATCCATAAATGATTGTTTTTGAGTAAGATCAAATACATCATTTGATACTCCAGACGAGTCTGATGCTGTTGCTCTAGCAATTAATCCAGCAACATAATTTCCAGCTGCTGATGCAAAAAACCACATTCCCATCATAAACCCAACAATTCTTTGAGGTGACAATTTAGTCACTGATGACAATCCAACAGGAGATAAACATAACTCACCTAGGGTATGCAGAAGATAAATCAATATTATCCAAAAAACACCTGTTTGAAGACCCTCAGATGAACTCATACCATAAACCAAAGCTAAAAAACCAAGTCCAACAAAAATGATACCGATTGAAAATTTAATTGGTGTAGATGGTTCCATATTTCTTTTTGCAAGTGCTATCCAAAGCATTGCGAAAAGTGGCGCTATAGTAAAAATAAAGCCAGCATTCAAAGATTGAAACATCGATGCGGGGACTTCCCAACCAAATATTACTCTGTTTACACCTCTATCTGTAAGAATATTTAAAGATGAGCCTGCTTGTTCAAAAAGCGCCCAAAAAATTAAAGAAAATAATATTAATATCCCAACAACAATTAATCGATTTCTCTCATCAGGAGCACATCTAAATAGTGCATATAATAACCATGCTCCGATAAAAATAGCTCCAAAACCACCCAAAAGTTGACCAACTAGTTGCGAGTTTTGAACTAAAAACCAGGTAACCAAAACCATAAAAATACCTGAAATATAGGCCCAAGACTCATAGCTTATTCCATTCATCTTTTGTAGATATTTATTTGATGGTGGCTCAGCAAGACCTTCCAGATATTTTTGGCCCCACAAGAAAATAATTAGCCCAAATAGCATTCCAATTCCTGCTGCACCAAATCCATACGCCCATCCCACTTGCTCTCCTAAATAACCGCATAAAAGAGTTGCAGTAAAAGCTCCTATATTTATACCCATATAAAAAATAGTAAAGCCTGAATCTCTTCTAGGATCACCCTCTTCATACAATGCTCCAACCATGGTAGATATATTAGGTTTTAAAAACCCTACGCCAGAAACTATTAAAGCAAGTGATAAGTAAAATATTTGCTCATTACTCTCAACTGTCATTCCTAAATGACCAAACACTAATAGTATCGCACCATAAGTAACTGCTTTTTTTGAACCTAAAATTTGATCAGCCAGCATGCCACCAAAGACTGGCATGATATATACTAGGGAAGTATATGCTCCATAAATTAAATAACTTGTAGCGTCTGTGAACTCCCAATGCTTTGTTAAATACAATATTAGGAGAGCTCTCATACCATAATAGGAGAATCTTTCCCACATCTCTGTAGCAAAACATACAAATAAACCCTTTGGATGTCCTAAAAAATCGGTTGTTGTATTCATATCAATTTATTTTTTTTAATTATTTAGTACTATAACAAAATGAATAATAAATCGTATATCGTATTTCCTATTAAAAGAATCGCTGCATCTGTATACGATTTATTTTTATTGTTAGGAGTTTGGTTTGCTGTTGGATCATTTGCTGTATGGATCAATGGAGGCATTATTCAGACAAAATGGGTTGGACCATTACTTGTTATTTTGAGTACATGGATTTTTTATGGTTATTTTTGGATGAATGGTGGTAAGACATTAGGTATGGCTGTTTGGAATTTTGAGATATATAGTACAGATGGTGGCGAAATAACATTGAAAAAAGTAACTATTAGGTTTTTTTCTAATATTTTTACAATTTTTTTAGCAGGACTGCCTTTAGCGTTAATATATTTCTCAAAAGATAATTTATCTTTGAGTGATTATTTATCTAAAACTTCTTATAAAAAAATTTAAATCTTTTTGTAAGAAATCATACTTGCTACTATCAGTAAAACTGAGGGAAGAATAATTCCTAAGATTGTAGTTAATCCATATGAAATAAATATACCTGATGATAAGTCTTGAATTAATTGATATATAAAAGCTCCTACTACAGATACAACCACCCTATTTCCAATTGTAGAGTCTCTCAGTGAAGTGAATATAAACGATCCAAAAAATAATATTAAGATTAAAGATGAAATTGGTAAGAAAATTTTATTATAAAAGGACTTATCTATATGAGACTTAAATAAAATATCTTTCTTAATTGTGCTGCCATCAAATATCTGTCTATAAAAATTTAGTTCAAAT
>CACJCN010000002.1 GCA_902591925.1 uncultured SAR86 cluster bacterium | reverse complement strand
AAACCCAATTGCAGAAAATATTAAGAAAGAATTTATTGAAAATGCTAAATGCATCGATGCTAGGGCATATGATGTTTTTCTTATAACTTGAGTATTTATAAAAATAGGGAGCATATTGCTCCCTTTTTTATTATAATTTCCCGTTTAAAGCGGGTGTGGTGTCAACGGCTAGCACAATAGCCTTCCAAGCTATTGGTACGGGTTCGAATCCCGTCACCCGCTCCATTTTATTCATTTAAAACAAAAAAAAGCAGGCATATTCAGCCTGCTTTTAACAAGACCCAGGGGATTTGAATGTGAGGATATTCTAAGGCCTTTGTAAATATGACTAATTAACGAAAGAAAAGTTCATTAAATTTGATACAAAATAGATAAATGAACTAAGTATTAAAAAAGATCCAAACGGTAACATACTATTAGAGGATTTTTTGGAGAATATAAAATAAAGACATCCCAAAAAAGATCCTATTAGCAATATTAATGGTAAAGCAATTGGACCATGAATCGAACCAATCCCACCAAATAAGATAAAGTCTCCTCCACCAATGCCATCCTTTTTCTTGATAAATTTATATATAAAATTTATAAACCAAAGTGATGAATAACCAAAAAAAAAGCCATAAAGCGTGAAACTAATTGGTGTAATGCCCAAGATCAAAAAAGTTTCATCTAGGAATAACTGAAACTTAGCATTAAAAGTTACTCCAATCAGAACTATTAATAGATTTATGTATAAAGGTAGATATAGATATTTGTAATCTAAAACAAATAATATATAGAAACAAAAAATAATTATTGTATAGATAATAGTTGATAGACTAATTCCATAATTATAAACAAGTAAAATACCAATTAATAAAAAAAATATTTCTGTAAAAAGATAAAACTTTGAAATATTTGAACCGCAAAATTTACATTTTCCTTTTTGGATTAAAAATCCAACTAAAGGTATCAAATTAATAATATTAATTTTTTTTGAACATGAAGGACAAGAAGATCTTATTTTATAAAGAGAAAGTGGACTATTGGGAGCAAGCCTAAAAATTATTGACGAACAAAAACTCCCAACCGATAAAAAAAATATCGCAATTATTATTAAATCCACAAAAGAAAACGAACTTATATTTATAAAAACTGGATTATAGATATTAATCAATTTTTATTTTTTTGTAATATAAAAACAAAATGTTAAAAGAAGTAAAACAGGCAATGCATAAGCACCAATTATTAATAATTTATCAATCATTTATATTTCCTGATGCTAATGCATCCACTCGTCTAAAATCTCCATATCCATAATACATACCATCACTAAACATTATAGTTTGAAGACATGTCAAAGGGAGCTTTGATTCAATTTTATATCCCATTTTTATAAGGCTTTTTTCAATTGTATTATCAAGCGTAAATTCATATTCAAGAATATCTGGATACCACTGATGATGTATTCTTTTAGCTGAAGTTGTATCTTCTAAGTTCATATCAAAATCTACAATATTTAAAATTGACTGCAATACTGCTGATATTATTCTTGCACCTCCAGGACTTCCTGTTGTAAAAAATAATTCTTTATCTTTAAGCACTATTGTTGGAGTCATTGAGCTCAAAGGCCTCTTAAATGGAGCTATTTCGTTAGCTTCTGCTCCAAGTAAATTAAATTGATTTGGTATTCCTGGAGCTGCAGAAAAATCATCCATTTCGTTATTCATTAGTATTCCGGTTCCTTCAATAACAACCTTTGAGCCAAATGTAGAATTTAAAGTGTATGTCATAGATATCACATTACCTGTTTTATCTACAACAGAAAAATGAGTCGTTTCATGGCTTTCACCATCCATATATTTTCCAGGATTGATTTCATTCACTGGTGTTAATTTTCCAATTTGAATATTTTCATTAATGTCATTGGCATATTTTTTACTGGTAATTTTTTTTATAGGAACATCATAAAAATCTGGGTCACCTAAATATTTTGATCTGTCCGCATATGCAAATTTCATAACTTCAGTTAATAAATTTATATATTCTAGTGAGTTATGACCGATTTTTTTTAGATCGTAATTTTCAAGTATGTTTAGCATTTGTATTACGTGAAGACCTCCTGAGGAGGGTGGTCCCATAGTAATAATCTCAGTATCTCTATAATTTGAGATTAACGGCTCTCTCCAAACTGGAGAGTAATTTTTTAGATCTGACTTTGAAATAAGACCATTATTTTTTTTAATTTCACTAGATATCTTTTCAGCAATTTCACCTTCGTAAAATCCTTTCCTTCCCTTAGATGCAATTATTTTAAGAGTATTTGCTAAATCCTTTTGAACAAGAGTTTTATTTTTAAAATTAGGGTAATGTAATTGAAATATTTCTTTAGTTTCTTTAATTAAAGATAGGGATTCACTATAACTTAATAATATATCTGCTAGAAATGGAGTTATTTTAAACCCATTTTCTGCATAGTAAATTGCATCTTCAATTAATTCATTCCATGGCAATGAACCAAATTTTTGATGAACCTCCCACAAACCCGCTACTGTTCCTGGAACGCCAATTGCTAAATAACCAACTGTAGAAAGGTTTTTATTATTAAAAGAACCATCTTTATTTAAATACATATCTTTTGTTGATAGCTCAGGTGCTTTTTCTCTAAAGTCTATGGTATAAGGTTGTTCTGTTTCCTTATCATAAATCACCATAAATCCGCCTCCACCGATATTACCTGCTCTTGGCAAAACTACTGCAAGTGTAAAAGCAACCGCAATAGATGCATCATATGCGTTACCGCCTCGATTTAGAATTTTCTCTCCAACTTGAGTAGCCAAGAAATGCTGAGTTGTTATCATTCCGTTTTTACTAGAGGCTATCTCTTTTTGAGCAGGCTCGTAACCTAAAGAATTAAGGTAAGCTATAGGCTCTATTGCATAAAGGTATGTTGATGCAATCACAGCAACAACAAACGAAATATTTTTATTATTTAAAACTTTCATTAGCAATATTTTTGGCCCATTTATAATTTGCCTTGCCATTTGGAGCACGCTCAACTTGTTCCACAAATATTACTTTCTTAGGTAGCTTATAACCAGCAATATATGATCTGGTTGCATCTACTAGTGAATCTTCATTAATATCTTTATTTTTTTCAAGAGAGACAACAGCTACCACTTTTTGACCAAACTTTTCATCATCAACTCCAACAACAAGACAATCAAAGACTTCGTCATTTCTTTTAATGGCTTCTTCTACTTCTTCGGGATATATTTTCTCTCCTGCAGAATTTATACAATTACTTCCTCGTCCTAGAAGAGTTATTGTTCCATCTTCTTCAAGTTTGGCATAATCACCAGGAAAGCTATATCTAACTCCGTTTACTTCTCTAAATGTTTCTGCAGATTTTTTTTCATCTTTAAAATAACCAACTGGAACAAGACCACTTGTTCCAATTAGACCAATTTTTTCTGAACCTGGCTTTAGAATTTCACCATCATCAGCAATTATTATTACACCTGGGTTTATTGAAAATTTTGCAGTCTTTGGAGGGTTGTCTCTTGTAGATACTGAACTACCCATGCCACCTTCTGTTGATCCCATGGTATCCATCAGCATCATATCATGATGCTTTAAAAGACCATTCTTAATTTCTTCGCTCCACATAACACCACTAGAAATAATGACTTTAACACTACTTAAATCATATGGCTTTCCACTTTCTTCTGCTCTATCTAATGCATCTAACATTGGTTTTGCAAATGCATCACCAACAATAACAATATTTGTAGTTCCTGTATCTTCAACTTGTGTCCACATTTGATCCGGATCAAATCCTAAATTACGTGATGTAACTGCTGTACCACCAAGAAGAAGAGGTAAAAAAGCGCCAAGCCACATTCCTGTTCCATGCATAAGCGGACACCCAATTAAACTTTTAATGAATGTATTATCTTTTTTAAAGTTATGTATTTGTTCCTCTAGATTATTTATATCTTCTGGAACGTCATAACCCATTGCTTTTAACGTTCTAAAAAGAAAAACCAAGAATTCGCCTTGTTTATACATTACTCCTTTTGGCATTCCAGTTGTTCCGCCTGTGTAGAGCATGTATATGGTATTTGGATCTCTATGAATTCTTTCCATAGGATCACAGCTATCAAGAAGCTCTTCAAACTTTAGTGAGTCTTCAAATTCTGATTTAGTACCATCAGCAATTTCAATCCAGGCTTTAATATTTGGAAGCGAGCCTGAAATCTCTTTAATTCTGCTGCTGTAACATGCATGATAAAAGACAGCCTCTGAATCAGAGTTATCTAGAAGATAAATTAACTCTTCAGCAACATACCTATAGTTGACATTAATAGGGACACCACCAATCTTGAAGATTGCATTTTGACCGATAAGATATTCATTTGAATTATTTAGATAAAGTCCAGCCTTTGAATTTGGACCTAATCCTGCATTTTTTAATGCTGTTGCAATCTTACTCGATTGAAAATCATAATCTTTCCAAGAAATAATTTCGTCACCACATATCAAGGCGTCATTTTCAGGAACGATATCTGAAATCATCTCCCAGACTGATGCAAAGTCTAAATTCATTTCATTCTCCTCTATAAAGCTAATATTTTAATACGCTATATATTAAATATAGTATCGTTATAATAATATTTATAAAAGTAAAATAATATTTATCACATAAAATGACAGATTCAAATCAATTATTCAATGAAATCGTATCTGAATTAACCAAACCCGGCGAAATTTTTGAAACACGAGAAATTAAGGATGAAAAAGGTAATTCTTTCAGCGAATATGTAACTTTTCCTGATAATTTGAAAGGGTATTTTGACTTCGGTTTACTTCATGCAGATAAAGATTTTTTAGTTTATGAGTCGGAGAGATATTCTTTTAAAGAAACAATCTCAAAGGCAGCTCAAGTCGGAAACGCTCTTATCGAAGAGGGGATTCAAAAAGGGGACAGGGTTGCAATATGTATGCAAAACAATCCAGAGTTTATTTTTGCATATATGGGCATTGTTGGAATAGGCGCAGTTTGTGTTCCATTAAATTCTTGGTGGGTTCCTGATGAAATAATTTACGCGATGGAGCATTGCGATGCAAAAGTTTTATTTGGAGATCAAAAAAGATTAAAAGGACTTGAATCTTTAACAAATGTTAAAAAAATTATAACCACCTACACACCTGATGATAGCTTCGAATCATTTGATGATTTCACAAAAAATCATTCTGAAGAATGGCCCGATATTGATATTAATAGAGATGACCATGCAACAATTTACTATACTTCTGGATCAACCGGCAAGCCAAAAGGTGTTTTATCATCACAACGTGGAGTTATATCTTCAATGTTTAGTTGGGCTTTTATTTCGACTGTTTTAAGCCAAAGAGAAGCAAGACTTGGCAAAGATGCTACTCCATTGGCAAGTTCTGAATCATCAATTCTACTATGCGTTCCTTTATTTCATGCCACTGGAAGTCATGTTGCATTTCTAATGTCTATTTTGGTAGGGAGAAAGGTTGTTATGATGAAAAAATGGGATGCTGGCGATGCAATTAAACTAATTAGTAAAGAAAAAGTATCGGATATAACTGGAGTTCCAACGCAAACTTGGGAGTTATTGAATCATCCGGATAGAGATAAATATGATCTTTCCTCCCTGAAAGTATTAGGTGGAGGAGGTGGTCCAAGGCCAGCAGAGCATGTAAAACTTTTAGATGAGAATTTTAAAGGAAGGCCTGGCATTGGTTACGGATTAACAGAAACTAATGCTTTAGGAACTCTTGCAAGCGGTGATGAATATCTTCAAAATCCATCATCTGCTGGCAGAGTTGTTCCACCATTAACTGAAATAAAAATAATTGACTCCAATTGGAATGAATTACCTGAAGGTGAAATCGGTGAAGTTGCAATTAAATCTCAATCAAATATGTTGGGATATTGGAAAAATGAGGATGCGACAAAAGAATGTATTAACAATGAAGGATGGTTTAAATCAGGAGATATGGGCAAATTTGATGGCCCTTTTTTATATATAGTGGACAGAATTAAAGATATGGTAATTAGAGGTGGTGAAAATATTGCATGCCCTGAAGTTGAAAATGCTATATATGAACATCCAGATGTTCTTGAAGCATCAGTTTTTGGAATTCCTGATGAAAGACTGGGAGAAATTTTATGCTCAGCAGTAGTCTTAAGAGAAGGATCTAATCTAAATAAAGATGATTTAGTAAAGTTTTTATCTGACAAATTGGCGGCATTTAAAATTCCAGCTCTAATTAAATTCATGGACTCAAATCTTCCTCTTGTAGCATCTGGGAAATTTGACAAGCCAGCTCTAAGAGAAATTTTTACTCAAGAGTAAATTATTTTTATTTTTTACTTTCAAATTATCAAAAAAAAAGTAAAAATATATTTTAAATATTGGGGTAACTGTGAATATATTAGTTATTGAAGATGAGCCAGATATAAGAAAAAATCTGGAATATAATCTCTCAAGAGAAAACTATACTGTGACAAGCGTATCTTCATTATCTGAGGCAGAATCTGTTTTAAATTTAAATAAGTATTCTTTGATTCTTTTAGATCTTATGTTGCCTGATGGTTCAGGTTTAGATTTGTGTAAAAAAATGAAATCTAATCCTGAGACAGAAACGATTCCAATAATTATCCTAACCGCTAAAGACGATGAGGTTGATAAAGTGGTTGGTTTTGAATTAGGGGCTGATGATTATGTAACTAAACCTTTTAGTGTTCGAGAATTAATTTTAAGAATTAAAGCCATATTAAAAAGAGGTCAAAAAAAAGAAGATGTTTTAGAGGTTGGGCGTCAATTTGGTGATCTAAGTATTGATGTTGAATCTCACGAAGTTCAAGTTAACAATGATCAAATAGATTTAACAGCTTTAGAGTTCAGATTATTGAGACAACTTGTTGATAGAAGAGGAAGAGTTCAATCTAGAGATCAGTTGCTCAGTGACGTTTGGGGTTACAGCTCTGAAGTTACAACAAGGACTGTTGATACTCACATAAAACGCCTTAGAGAAAAACTTGGGCCAATGGGTAAATATGTTCAAACTATTAGAGGCGTTGGCTATAAATTCTCTAGATCACCGGATTAGATAGATGGGAATAGGATCCCGATTATTTTTAATTATCTTTATATCCCTAGGATTAGGTATTTTTGTTTCATACATTATTGCTGAAAGAGATATCACTGATACCTTCCAAAAGCACATTATAAATGAGTTACAAAATCAAGCCTCTCTTCTTGCAGAAGTTGTTGATGAAGTTGATGCTATTGGAGATCTTAATGAAGCTGACTCTTTAGCTGACAGACTGGGTAGTGCATCAAATTCTAGAGTAACACTTATATTGTCTGATGGTAGAGTAATTGGTGACTCAAATATTGACACTCAAAATATTAATGACATGGATAATCATATTAATAGACCTGAGGTTCAAGACGCTTTTTTAAAAGGAAGTGGCTGGTCTATTCGTTATAGCGATACTGTAAAACAACAGCAGATGTATTTCGCTATTCTGGATAATAATGATGTGAGTCCAAATGTTATTAGAATAGCAGTTCCCTATGTAAATGTTGATTCTGCAATAGGAAGTTTAAATCTTTCTATAATTTTAATTGCTTTGGTTGCTTTTATTGTTACATCAATAGCGTCTGGTATAGCCGCGAACTATGCCTACAGAAGTATTGCAGATTTAGCTTATGCAACTTCAAAAATTGCAGATGCAGATGGAAAGGCAAGAAAGAAAGACTTAAAAGCACTTCCTACTGAGAGGACTGATGAATTCGGTAATGTTGCCCAAAGTGTTTCACAAATCTCAGAGGAGCTTAAATCAAAAATCAATTTAATTGCTAAACAAAGAGACCAGTTTGGTTCAGTCTTAGATGATTTAGGAGAGGGTATTATAGTTGCTGATATAGATGGCAAAATCACATATGAAAATGAACAAGTGTCATTGATCTTAAATAAAAATGAATTAGTTGGAAAAAAAATTACTGACCTTAATATCAAATCACTTAATTATTTATTAAAAAGGGCAAAAAAGAAAAAAAGAGCCGATATTGAATTTGAAATCGAGTTAAATGATAGAAGTACTAGGTGGGTTCTTGCAACAATAAATCAATCTAAAACTACAAAAGAATTTATTTTGGTTGTTCATGACATTACTCAACTAAGAAGATTTAGCTCTATGAGAAGAGATTTTATATCAAATGTTTCTCATGAATTAAGAACACCAGTAAGTGTTATCAGGGCAAATTCTGAAACTCTTGTCGATGGCGCGCTTGATAACAAAAAACAGTCAAAAGTTTTTGCAAAGGCTATTTTGCATAACGCTGAAAGACTGAGCGATATGGTATCTTCTTTACTTGATTTATCAAGAATCGATTATGGAGAGCTTAAACTAAACATTGAAGAACTCCCAATAAATGAACATATTAATAAAGCTATAGATTCTCTAAAAAATCTTGGTAAAAGAAAAAATATATCTATTACGTGCTCTTGCTCAAAAGGAAAAATAGTTTTAGCAGATAAAAATGCTCTTGAAAGAATTCTAAATAACCTAATTGAAAATGCTTTTAAGTATTCTGATTATCAATCGACAATCAATATCTCTACAAAAAAAGTAAAAGACTATTTGGAAATTAGTGTAAAAGACAGTGGAAGAGGCATTCCTGATGAAGAGCAAGACTTTTTATTTGATAGGTTTTACAGAACGGCTGAAGCTAGAGCAACTGAGGAAAAAGGAAGTGGCCTAGGTCTTGCTATTGTAAAAAATCTTGTAAATAATTTAAATGGTGAGGTTGGGGTAAAAAATGCAAAACCTCAGGGATCAATCTTTTGGTTTACTTTACCTTTAAAGACTTCATAAATCTGTAACAAATCTGAAAAATTTTGTAACAAAATTGTTTTTTTAATTTTCATTAAGTTCAATCTTCAGTAACTCTCATAAATTTAAATAGGAATATGAATTCCATGGAGGGACCTATTATGTTTTTTAATTCTATCAAAAAAACCACTTTAATTTTATCAGCATTTATTCTCGTAGCATGTGGCGGGGGTGGCGATACAAGTATTGTATCACCTGGTGAATTAGGCTCTTTAACTGATCCTACTGGTGGCGGTGGTTCAGGCGGCGCTGGCAGTAATGTTCGTACTGGAGAGTGTCCGGAATCTCCGTTTATAACAAATGGATCCCCAGTTGCAGGAAACACAGTTTGTGCAATTCAAGGACCTATTACGAGTGACCTTACTCTGACAGCTGACGTTATGTATAGAATGCTTGGAAAGGTTGATGTTGGTGTCGACATGGGTGGTGATGGAACAAAATCAGGTGGTGTTTCAGCTACATTAACAATACCTGCAGATGCTGTGATCTTAGGAAAAGTTTCTCAGGATTATCTTGTTGTTAACAGGGGTTCAAAAATCATAGCTAATGGTACACAATCAAAACCAATTAGATTTACACACAATACTGCAATTGAAGGCACAGTTGGAGAATTAGAGAGAGGTCTATGGGGCGGCTTGGTTATTCTAGGTCAAGCACCAATCAATAAGTGTTCAAACGATGTAAGAGGGACTGCAGAGTGTGAAAGAGTTGTTGAGGGTTCAAACGCACTAATGGGCGGCGCTAACAAAAATGATAATTCAGGTAAATTAAATTTTGTGAGAGTCGAATACGCAGGATATGAGATTTTTCCAGGCAATGAATTAAATGGCATAACTTTTGGTGGTGTTGGTGATGCTACTGAAGTAGATTTTGTTCAAGTTCATAACAACCAAGATGATTGTGTTGAGTTTTTTGGTGGCACTGTCAATGTTAAGCATCTAATTTGCACAAACGCTGGTGATGACAATCTCGATATCGATTGGGGATACCAAGGAAAAATGCAATTTGTAGTTGTTAAACAATCTTCAGATGCAAGTGATCACGTAGTAGAGTCAGATAATACTAATTCAGACAGCACAGTTGGTTATCTTACAGAACCAAGATCACGTCCTATGGTTACAAATTTTACATTTTTAGCTCAAGGTGCTGATGAACCTCTAAAATATAAAGAGGGAGTTTCTGGTATTTACATCAATGGTATTGTAAAAAATAACGTATCTCAAAATCTTATTGAATCTACTAATATTGAGACTATCCAAGATGGTGCCATAACACCAAAAATTCAGCATCACTCCGTCTTTATGGATGCTGCAGGTGATACATCACCTTTCAAGGCCGATACTGACTCAAGTGGAGTTACAGCTGCTCAATTAGAGGCTTCAATTAAAGAAAGAGCAACAGATTTAGTAATTGGAACAAATACTCTTGTTTCAGGATTCTTTTTAGGTGATAACGAGAGTGCAGTCACTTCTGCTTTTGATGTATCAAAAGTTCAGGGTATGTGTGCAGTTGGACCTCATGCTGCAGGAACACCTACAGATTTATGTCCAACTTATAGCTCAAAAGAGGAGAGATATATTGTTGACACTTGGTTTTCTGCCACTAACTATATCGGAGCATTTTCCCCTGGGTCTGATATAGAAAACAACTGGGCTTCTGGTTGGACTTTAGGATTATTCACAGATCCTGAATGTCCATCCGGAACGCTCGAACCAGAGGTGCTCCTTGGAAGAAAAGTATGTTCGTTGTCTGGAGTTCTAGAAACTGATTTAACTTTAGTTGCAGGAAATTATTATAAATTAGACGGCAAGGTTGCTGTCGGTATTGATATAGGATCAGACGGAACAAAAACAGGAGGTGTCAGTGCAACATTAACAATTGAACCTGGTGTTACTGTTTTCGGAGAATCTGGAAACGATTATTTAGTTGTCACAAGAGGCTCTAAAATTAATGCAGTTGGAACTTCATCTGCACCAATAATAATGACTGGAAGACAAGATATTCTTGGAGAAGCAGATATTGTAAATACAAGAGGTTTATGGGGTGGTTTAGTTTTACTTGGAAGGTCACCAATTAACAAATGTTCATATTCAACAGCTGGAACTTCTACTACAGCTGGAACAAGAGTTAACCCTTGTGAAAAAGATGTTGAAGGATCTGTTGGAGATACTATGGGTGGTGAAATTCCAAATGATAGTAGCGGAACCTTAAAATATGTCAGAGTTCAATACGCAGGATATGAAGTTTTTCCTGGTAATGAACTTAATGGAATAACATTCGGTGGTGTTGGGAGTGGAACAAATGTTTCATATATACAAGTCCATAACAACGCTGATGATTGTGTTGAATTTTTTGGTGGAACTGTCGATGTTAAGTACCTCGTTTGTACAGGTGCTGATGATGATAACTTAGATATTGACTGGGGTTATCAAGGTAGACTTCAATATGTAATTGTCCAACAATCCAATGATAAAGGCGACCATATTGTAGAGTCTGATAATACAAACGCTGATAAGGCAGTTGGTTATTTGACTGAACCAAGATCTAATGCAGTTGTCTCAAACTTTACTTTCATTTCAAAAGGATTTGATGATGTTTTCAAGCTTAAAGAAGGTGTCTCAGGCCAATATTTAAATGGAGTTGCAATAGTAAATAGTGCTGTAACAGGCCGAACCACAAATTGCATTGAAACAACATTCTTAGAAACAGTTCAAGCAGGAGCTGTTACGCCAACATTCTCAATGAATTCAGTTGCAATGGATTGTCCTGGTTATATCAAAACAGATGCATCATCTGGTGGAGCAACAATCGCTCAAGTTGATGCAATTGTAAAAGCTGGTTCCAACAACCTCTATGGTCCAAATTCCGGAGGTGGTTCCTATGTTAATACACTAACAGGAGTGGTTAACGGTACTTCTGAGAATGCAGCTAAAGTGACAGCAATACCCGATACCTACAATAGTGATAGTTGGTTTACAACACCAACATATATAGGGGCCGTTAGCAGCGCTACTGATACTTGGTATAAGAACTGGACTTTGTCTGGAACTATAGAAGTTCAATAAGGTTGTATTTAAAAACATATATTTAATGGAGAGATAAATGAAATCAAAAAATACATTAAAGTTTCTTAAGTACAACATTATTATTGGATTTTCATTATTTTCAATTTTTAGTGTGTCTCAAGAAATCGAAGAAGTGGTTGTAAGTGGTTCTTTTATTCCAGATGAAAAAAGAGATACTTCTGAAATTTCTGCGATTCTTGATTCATCTGAGATAGAAAGAACAGGAGATGATAATATTGCTATAGCTCTAACAAGATTAACTGGTTTAAGTCTTGTTAGAGGCAAATATGTTTATGTTAGAGGTCTAGGAGAGAGATATTCTGCTGCAACTTTAAATGGTTCAGGTCTTCCAAGCCCAGAACCGCTTAAAAGAGTAGTTCCCTTAGATTTGTTTCCAACCCAGCTTATTGAATCATCAATTGTTCAAAAGACCTACTCAGCAGATATGCCAGGTGAATTTGGTGGCGGTATCATAGAGATTAATACCAAAGCTGTTCCTTCAGAAAGAATTTTAGATCTATCTTTTTCATCAGGATACAATTCTGAAACATCCCTATCAGATGGCCTTTTGTATGATGGTGGTGATGACGATGATCTTGGATATGATGATGGTACAAGAGATTTTCCGTCATTTGTTCAAAGAGCAATTAATGCTAATCAAAAGCTTGATAGGTCAAATTTCAAAACTTATCAACTTGCAAATGCAGGTCGAGAGTTTGTTAATTCAGAACTTTGGGTTATTCAAGCAGGTGATGTGCCATTGGATAACTCGGTAAGTTTCACCTATGGGGATGAACTAGATATAGGCATTGAAGATATTCTTGATGATGAATCTGCAACTATCGGTGTTCTTCTTACAGCTGGCGTAAAAAGCTCTTGGGAAACTCAAGAAGGAATCAGACAAACTGGTGATATTCAAGCTCAAGGAGATGGGACTTCAATAGTTATACGAGGCAATGATAAGACATTTAAGTCTACTTCAAATGATGTAACTTCATATCTTATGGCTGTTTCAGGTATTAAAACAGACTCTGCAGAACTTAAATATACTGGCATGTATATTCATAAAGGTACAAAAGAGGCTAGAACCCTTCAAGGATATGATACCTCTGATTCAGGAAATGTCAGAGAAGATTTCACTGAGTTTTTTGAAAGAGAGCTTATAAATCACCAACTTAACTATAATTATCTTTTTCAAAATAATATGGAGCTTGACATAAGGCTTGCTGGTGGTGATGCTTCAAGATATGCACCATACGAAAGAGTAGTCTTCTATGAGGATACTGATGATAGAGGCTTTTATCGTTACGATGTAAATACCGGCAGAAATCAAACACAGTTTAGTTATGTAAATGATGATAATGAGAATTTTGGTATCGATTTAACATTCCCATTACAACTTGGAGACCAGGAAGTAATTATAAAGACAGGGTTTGATCAATCAAATAACTATAGAGACGCACAGGTTAGAAGTTATAGATTTTTAGCTGAGGGTGGACCAATACCAACCGATGGATTAGACAACAGAATTGATTATATATTTGAAGATAAAAATTTTGATCCATCAAGATTAATAGTAATTGAAAATACTGCAGCTTCATCGCCAGCAGGTTATCAAGGCGATTTAGAAATTTCTTCTTTATATTTCAACCTAGATGCTTATTTAAATGAAAATTTTAGATTGGCAGCAGGCTTAAGGTTCGAAGACGGCGAACAAATGGTAAACACTTATGATGTATTCCAAATTGTTGACAACAATATAGAGAAAGTTATTGATGAAGATTACACTTTACCTTCTTTCACATTAACTTATTTACCTGAATTTGATGAAAATCTTCAAATAAGATTTGGTCTTTCTCAAACTATTGCGAGACCAACATTTAGGGAGCTATCCCCAACATTATTTATTGATGTTGATACTGATAGGGTTATATCAGGTTCGCTATACTTGGAAAATTCTGAAATAGACAATATTGATTTAAGAGTTGAATATTATTGGGGATTTAACCAGTTCTTAACAGCAGGCTTTTTCTTTAAAGATATTTCAAAACCAATTGAAGAAGTTGTAAATGAATCTGGTGACTTAATCATTACTTCATATCAAAACGTACCTTCAGCTGAAGTGACTGGTTTTGAAATTGAGTATGAAAGAATTTATGAAGATCTATTACCTGATTCAAAATGGGGTAGCACTAAGGAATTTATTTTTAAAATGAATTTTACTGCTACTGATTCTGAGGTAATTTACAGTGATACGGATACTTATATAAATACACAAGGAAGAGAAGTTAATGCTGCGAGCTTGTTTGCAAATGGAAGAGATACAAGACTTCAAGGCCAATCTGAAGAAATTGCAAACCTTCAACTTGGATGGGACGATTTACAAAATGGCACTCAAGGAACACTCATAGTTAATTATGTAAGTGACAGAGTTAGAGCGAGGGGTATTGACGTTCTTCCAGATATATATGAGGAACCGCCACTTCTAGTAGATTTTGTATATTCCAAAACAATATCATATGCTAGCAATGATTCTGATTTGAAGATATCACTTGAATTAAGAAACATCCTTGATGAGGAGTATTATGCTGCAATGGCGGATACTGTAATATATGATCAATATAATCTTGGAACTTCATTATCTTTAGGCTTTAAATTAAGTTTTTAATTTATATATTACAAAAATGAGCTACACTAAGTAGCTCATTTTGATTATGAATTTTATTAGATTTAAACAAGTGATAATTATAATTCTGGCTATTCCTGCGCTTTATTTTTTATGTCTTTTATTTATTTCTTTTACTAATAAACCACTAATTGAAAATATAAATGTGCCAGATATGACAAATTTTGAATTTCAAAGTAATCAAAATGACATTCGGGATAACAATAATCAAATTGAAAGTCCCTTAACTTTTGATTATAAATTAATTGGTTATAGAGCAGGATCAAATAATTCTTCAGTAATTTTAAAAAAAGGCAACAAGGAGTATGTGGTTTCAAAAGGTGAAAAACTTGAAGGAGTATATGAGTTAATTGAAGTTTCAAAGGATGAAGTAGTATTTCGCAAAGATAAAAAATTATATAAAATTGAAAATCTTGTTGGGATTAGCTTATGAAATATAAATTTGTAACTAAATACACATTAATAACATTATTTATTGTTGCACAAAATTTATATTCCCAAGATTCATATATTTTGAATTATGAAGATGTAGATATTAGAAAAGTAACTCAAGATATTGCACAATTTTCAAAAAAAACTATTATTCTGGATCCGAGAGTTAAAGGAAAGGTAACAATATATTCAAATGCTAATCTAGATAGCAATCAAATTTGGGACGTCTATCTAAGAACTATTCAAGTGAATGGATTTAGTGCGATTTCTGAAGACAGTTTTGTTAGAGTTGTTCCTGAAAATGAAGCTACACGTGATCAGACTCGAGATTATTCAAATGGAGGTGGCTTTGAAACAGAAGTAATACCTTTAATAAATAGATCTACCGAAGAAATTCTCCCAATGATAAAACCCATTACTGGTAGACAATCTCATTTATCCAGTATTCCTTCAGTAAACTCAATACTAATCGTTGATCGAGCTAGTAATATTGAAAGGATTAAAGAATTACTCTCAGACTTAGATAAAAATAATACAGCTAAGATATCTATAATTAAGCTTGAAAACTTATCTTCTATTGAGGCTGTAAGAATTCTTGACAGATTAAAAGCTCAAAACAATCCAACAATAAATAAATTTATTGCAATTCCTTTTTCACCTTCAAATTCAGTAATACTATCTGCTAATGATTTAATTACCAGAAATATTATGTCCACTCTAGATTCATTAGATAAAGATATTATGTCAAACGATTCTATGGATGTTATATACCTTAAATATGCTCAAGCCTCTGATATTGCTGGAATCCTAAACTCAATATCTGGAAGTTTTATAAGTGATATTGAAGGACAAAAAACAGTTATAACTCATCATGAGAAAACTAATGCCCTTATTATTTCTTCTGCAGAAGAAAATCTTAACTCCATTCGAAATATTATCGCTAAATTGGATATAAGAAGAGCTCAAGTATTGGTTGAGGCAATTGTAGTTGATCTTTCTGAAACTGCTGCCAGAAGACTTGGAGTAGAAGCAATTTATTCAGGTAATGACGAAGATAGTATTCCAGTTGGAATTACAAGATTTTCTGGTTCTGGTGCAGACTTGCTTGCAATTGCTGGTGCAGCTGACGATGAGCAAGACGTCACTTTGACAACAACGGCAATTTCATCTCTTCTAAATACTCAAGGCCTAGTAGCTGGTTTCGGAGATCTAACAAAAGGAGATGATAATTTTGTTGGAATTTTAAATGCAATTGCAGATGATACAGATTCAAATATCTTATCGACTCCTTCAATTCTTGCTATGGATAATGAACCAGCAAGATTGTTTATTGGTCAAGAAATACCAATAACAACCGGAGAAAGTCTAGGAACAAATAATTCAAATCCTTTTAGAACAACATCAAGACAAGAGGTTGGAATTGAATTGGAAATAACTCCTCAGATTAATGAGGGAGCCTCAGTGATTTTAACAATTAAGCAAGGTGTTTCAGGTATTGCTGGAGTTGCTCAAAGTGGTTTAGATATTATTACAAATAAAAGAGAAATAGAAACAACAGTTTTAGTAGATAACAATCAAATAATTGTTTTAGGTGGACTAATAGATGAGGATGTTCAAGAGGTAGTCTCCAAGGTTCCAATTTTAGGATCCATACCTCTTTTAGGAAGGATTTTTCAATCATCTTCAACAAGTACTAGTACAAAAAATCTAATGGTTTTTTTAAAACCAACGATTCTTACTGATTCAGATTCCGCAAATGAGATTTCACTTGAAAAATATAATTATTTTAAGGCTGAACAAGAACTTAAAGATAATATTATTATAGATCTTACTAATCCCAAAGACTAAAAGTGAGTAACTCGATTAAAGAAAATATAAATACAGATATTTTTCCATATGATTTTGTAAAAGAAAATGAAGTAATTGCTTTTCAAAATGGAGAAGGGATTGTAGTCTCATCGCCAAAACCTATATCACTTAATCTTTATCAAGAAATTCAAAGATTTTTAAATTCTGATTTTAGATTTGAGTTATGTGATTCAAATAAATTTAATGAAATTCTTACTAATTCATTCACCTCAAGCGATCATCAGAAAAATATTTCTGAGGAATTAACTGATGAATTTAATCTGCAAGATTTTGCAGGAAGTATCAACGCTACAGAAGATCTTTTAAGCGGAAATAATGACGCGCCAATCATCAAGCTAATCAATGGTGTTATCAGTCAAGCAATTAAAAGCAGGGCATCTGATATTCATTTTGAACCCTATGAAGATTTTTTAATAATACGTTTCAGGATTGATGGCATTCTTAAAGAAATACTTAGACAAGATAGTAAGATTGCATCAATTCTCATTTCAAGAATTAAGATTATTTCTGGTCTTGATATATCGGAGAGAAGATTGCCACAAGACGGGAGAGTATCTTTGTCTCTTGGAGATAAAAATATTGATGTAAGAGTATCAACGCTTCCGTCATCATACGGTGAAAGAATTGTACTGAGGATTTTGGATAAACAAGCTGCTCAAATAAATATAGATGACTTAGGATTACCTGAGAAAATTCTTTCAAACTATAAAAGCTCTCTTAAAAATCCTGAAGGAATTATACTTTTCACTGGACCCACAGGTTCAGGAAAAACAACTACACTTTACTCTGGTTTAAGATATTTAAGTGATTCATCTCAAAACATTCTTACAGTTGAGGATCCAATTGAATATACTCTTCATGGTATAGGTCAAACCCAGGTGAATACAAAAACAGGCTATACATTTGCAAAAGGTTTACGAGCAATTTTGAGACAAGATCCAGATGTGGTTATGGTTGGAGAAATGAGAGATATTGAAACCGCTCAGATAGGAATTCAATCTAGTTTGACTGGGCATCTTGTTCTATCAACCGTTCACACTAATAGTGCAGTTGCTGCAATAACTAGACTCAGAGATATGGGAATCGAGTCCTTTTTACTTGCATCAAGTTTAAGAACAATAATCTCACAGAGACTTGTGAGGAGGCTATGCTCTCATTGTAAAATTGAAAATAAGCCAACTTCAGAATCTGTAAATATATTTGGACTGGATAAAAATAAATCTGTTTTTTCTGCAAAAGGATGTGATCATTGTAATCATACTGGTTATCAGGGAAGAATTGCTATTGCTGAATGCATTCAAATAGACAAGACTTTAAAAGATTTAATTCATAATAATGCCTCTGAAAATGAAATTTCAGATTATGTCTTTAAAGATAATCAATCTATAGATAAAGCTTCAATTGACCTAATAGTAAGTGGAGTAACGTCATGCGAAGAGATAATAAGAGTAAATAATATAAAAGAAGATGCCAGCATATAGTTATACAGCTATTAATAAAGTTGGTACTAAGAAAAAAGGCATCATCAGTGCTATTTCAGAGAGAGAAGCAAGGAAGTTAGTAAAAGATCTTAATTTAACACCGTTAAAAATATCTGAATCTAAAAATTTAGGCAAGACTTTAAGAATTAAAAATAAAGATATTGTGCTGATGACTAGACAACTTGCGACATTACTCGAAGCTGGCACACCAATTGTGGATTCAATCGATATCACCGCAAAACAAATTAGAAATAAAAACTTAATACAAGTTTTGTTTAACCTCAAAGAAGACTTGGTACAAGGAAAAAGATTAGGCAATTCAATGAAAAAATTTCCAGGCGTTTTTTCAGATACTTATATATCAATGGTCTCAGCAGGGGACTCTTCAGGTAACTTAGATACTGTTTTTTCAAAACTTGCTGATTATCTTGAGGAAAGCGCTTCAATAAGACAAAAAGTAATATCAGCTTTAACTTATCCATTAATTTTGATTGGATTTTCCCTTATTGTAATTATATCTTTGCTTGCTTTTGTTCTACCTCAAGTCGTCAATCAATTCATTAAGGCGGGAGCCGAGCTACCATTTATAACAAAGTTTTTAATTGGAATCTCAAATAATATTATTCCAATATTAATAGTAGTACTTTTTTTTGCTGTAGGCCTATATTACCTTTATAAGAAATATACTAATAATAAAGATAATAAGATATTTATTGATAAAAAGATTCTTGCCATTCCATTTTTAGGTAACTTTATTCTTAATTCAGAATTAGAACGATTTTCCAGTACTATGGAATTACTTTTAGCTTCAGGTACTAATCTAGATATAGCTCTAGGGGAGTGTTCAAAGATTTTCAACAATCAATATTTATCTAATATTGTTATGAATGCCAAAAATGATGTGATTGAAGGAAAAGACTTTATAGCCTCTATGAAATATGGCCAAGTTTTCCCAGATATTTTTATTCAATTGATTTCAAGTGGTTACAGGTCTGGTAATCTTGAGAAGATGTTTAATAAGGTTTCGAATTTTATGAAATCTGAAATTGAAAATAAAAGGTCTGTATTTTTATCACTTTTAGAGCCAATAGTAATAATTTTTATGGGTGGATTTATTATGATGATAGTTCTAGCTATACTAATACCAATTATGCAAATGAATACATTAGCAATATGAAACTAAAAGATAACGAAAAAGGTTTTACACTTATAGAATTAATGGCTGTTTTGGTTATTCTAGGTATTTTAGCGACAGTTGTTGTTGTAAGTGTAGATCCAGTTTTTCAAAGAGCGAATCTTGAAAAAATTAGGGCTGATATGGCAAACACTAATAAAGCACTCGAGTTATATAGATTTAACGAATTGTCTTATCCTTCTACTTCACAAGGTTTAGATGCTCTAGTAAAACCCCATTCTGAATTAAAGAATCCTTTTTTGTATCCTCAAGGTGGTTATATATCGGCAATTCCAAAAGATCCATGGGGAAGAGAATATATCTATGAATATCCTTCAAGACGCACTCAAAAATATGATTTATATACATTAGGTGCTGATGGCATTGAAGGAGGATCTGGTGAGGATGCTGATGTTGGAAATTGGATGCAACAATAAAAGATATCGATCAGGTTTTACTCTTATTGAAATACTTGTCGTACTGATTATTATTGGAATAACATCAACATTAATTACCTTAAACTTTAGCACGTTTGATTTAATAGAGAAAAAAGCTAATTCATTTCAGAAAACTGTAAGCTATTTAACGGAGGAAAGTATTATTACAGGAAAAATTATTGGCTTATACCTAAGTTCTGATAATCAATTTGCAAAGTATCTTACAGAAGAAAATCAAAACGAAATTGATTCAAGTTACAAAAATACTTTTTGGTCTGATACAACTTCACTTAGGAAAACATTTAAATTTGTAGATGGGTCAATCATAGAACTTGATAATCAAATGCTAGATACACCAGTAATTATTTTTTACCCATCTGGAGAAAACTCTGGCGGTCAAATAGATATCTACGGCCCACAATATATTCAAAGAATAATTATTTTTAGCAATGGAAAAACTAAGGATGAAATTATCAGTTATTAAAAAAGGGTTTAGTTTAATTGAAGTAGTTGTTGCTTTATTTATTTTAAGTATTTCGGTTATAACAATCTACAATCTAATAATTTCTACCTCAGTTTCAAGCTATGACCTTGAACAGAGATATTTGGCTAAAGAGGTAGCAAATAATCACATTGCACTTTTAAATACAATTGAAAAACCTCTAAGATCAGGAAACAGAAAAGGTGAAATGATTATGGGAGGTCAAAATTGGGTTTGGGATGAAGAAATATACGATACTTCAAATGAAGATTATTTTGAATATGAAGTACGTATTAAGCTTGCAGGACAAGATAAGTATATTTATTCAACAAAAGGTTATTTAATTAAATGAAGAAGGGATTTACTTTAATTGAAATCTTAGTTTCTCTTGTAATACTATCTATGATTGCAGTCATTTCATCAAACATTCTTCAGTCCTCTATTGAGATTGAAAGAACTTCTTCAGAGCGTCTTAAAGTATCACGCTCATTAAATTTATCATCAATAATTTTAAAAAGAGACATAAGACAAATTATAAATGTGCCACTAAGAGATAATTTTGGAAACCCTATGAATTTAACATTTTTAGGAAGCAATCTTGATAAAAAAATATCTTTTAATACTCAGATTAAATCAATTTCAAATAAGATATCGCCTGTAAAAAGAGTTGAGTATGGTCTTGAGAATAACAATTTGATTAGAAAACAATTTTTTTCATCAAATCCAATAAATATTGATGAAAGCTTCAAAACAAATTTAATTGAAGAAGTTTCTGAAATAGATATAAGATTTTTGCATGAGAAAATGTGGTATCAAGAATGGCCGGTCGATCCAATCACTCAAAGAAAAATTCCAGAATTAATAAAGCTCGAGTTTACAAAAAATAATAAAGAATACACATGGATAATAGAACCAAATTTTGATTATGTCTTCAAGTACTAAAGGAGTTGTTCTTATTTCAATACTATTAATAGTTTTGCTACTATCATCAGTAGCAATATTATTTGGAAATAAATATCTCTTATCTTTAAAAAGAGCACAATATATTGAATTTCAATCACTATCATTAAATGCCTTTAGAAACATTGAGGCATTATCAAAAGAAAAAATAAAAAAAGAACTTAGATTTAATAAAAATAAAATATCAAAAAACAATCCTCTTCTTAAAGAAAGCTTTTATTATAGTCTTAACGGTGCAGATATTGTTGTAAGAATCTCAGATGCAAGTAATTGCCTAAATATAAATTCTATTGTTCTTATCGATAATGGTGAATTCGTTGAAAATAAAAAATCTACGGCATCAATCAAAAAAATTCTCTCACTAGAAGAAGTAGATAATAATGTTATTGAAGAGATTATAGATCAGGTCATTGACTGGATTGATTATGATTCAAATCCAAGGGCTAATGGTCTTGAGGATTATTATTATTCTGGACCACTTCATAATCCAAAAGAATACACTGGAATGAGATTAATGGTTTCTATAGAAGAGTTAAAAAGTATCCCAGCAGTGAAACAAATTGATTGGTCAATAATGCAAAAAAATTTTTGCGCTCTTCCTGAAGCTAATCAAATATCAATTAACATTAACACCCTCAATATAAATGACGATTATTTATTGAGCTCTTTATTTCCAAATATATCTTTACAAGAGGCTAAGTATATTTTGGATAATATACCAGATTCAGGTTTTGACGATTTAATTAACTTCAAGAATAATTTTCCTGATATGAATTTTGAGGACGCATATGGAGAAATTAAATTTAATTCAAATATTTATGAAATTAATACAGAGATTAATTTTGAAGATTTTGTTTCATCCTCTATAAGTAAACTAATTTTTGAGGGCAATAATAATGGTTTTATTATCTCAAGAATTTATAATGGAATTTGATGAGTACGATTGTTGCATATCCAGATAATTTAAGTTTCAGTAATGGTAAATATCACCATAGCTCAGATAACTATAAACAAAGAAACACTTTTTCAAATTTAAATGAATTTGATTCTTTGAATCAAAAAGATACTTTTATATATCTTGTTCCATCTTCAATTATAAGTAGCTATGTTTTTGAGAATAATGAAAATCTTTCAAAACAAAATAATCTAGCTAATTTCATGTCAGATATTGATTCATTTATCGTTGACGATATTTCAAAGAACGAATTTTTCATTTTTGATAAAAATGGTTTTGTAATTAATAAAACATTGTATGAAGAATTAAATACCATATTAAATTCATTGAATTGTAAAGTTCTAGTTTTGCCAGATTATTTTTTAAATAGACAATACGGAAAAGATACCATTACAGAATTTAATAATAAGTTTTTATTTTCCTTCAAAAATGGCACAGGTAGTTCAATTGAACATGATTCATTAAATCAATATATTGAAACAGTGAAAAATAACTATCCAGATTTTGATCCTATTATTTATTGTGATAATGATGTGAAGGCCTTGGAAATATTTAAGACTAAAAAGGAATTTAATGTATCTGATTTTGTTAGCAATAAAAATGCTAAAGAACTAAATCTATTTAAGTTTGAAGTCTCTATTAAAAATATTTTTAATAAACTTAATTTCACAAGAATGGAGTTATTTTTATGCACATTTCTAATATTTTGTTCTTTGTCTCTTCCTTATTTATTTTTATCTCAAAATAATAAGCAAATAAGCATATACGAATCAGAAACATTTAATATTTTTAAAGCAATAGATAAAAATACTAATAGAGTAGTGACCCCAAAGATTCAAATAGATCAACTAATTAATCAAATATCTATTACTCCATTAGCAGAAATAGAAAACTCTAGTTCGAATTTTAGTAATTTTAACTTTTTGGTTTCTCTTGGTGAAAATTATCTTAAAAGTGTAGATATAGATTTTAATTCAAATGAGGCAGTACTATTTTTAGACGGGTTACCAGAGATTCAATATCGATTGATTAAAAATACTGTTGGAAGCTTAAATGTAGAAATTATAGATGAGAATTTAGCTTCAAATGAAAATTTGATTTCTGGTGAGATTAAGATTGGATTTTTACAATGAATAACTTTTTGAGTAGCTTAAATAATAGGGAAAGAAATTTAGTATTGGCTACTTTATTAATGGTTGTTACATTAATATTATTTTTTATTTTTACTAATACAATTCAGTCCTTGAATTTTTCATCAAAAAAACTTGAAAAAGCTAAATCTGATTATGAATACGTCGTTCTAAAAGCTCAACAGCTAAGTAATTCATTTATTAATCAGTCAAATGATCCTGCTGAAATCAAATCATTTATAGACAACTCGATAGATTTAGATATAAAAAATCTTCAAGTAGATAATATTGATAATTATTTAAAAATTTCTTTTGAAACTAAAAATTTACAAGAATCTTTTTCTGTTTCAGATAAGATAGCGTTTATGTTAGAAAAAGATTTTAGTAAAGTTACTTATTCAAAAAACGAAAACGGATCTTTTACAGAGCTTTTTATAATCAATCTTTAAAGAAATATTTATAAACTATAAACGCTATAATTGATCCGATAATCTGTGCTAAACCAAATGAGAAAACATTTTCGGGGCTTATACCAGCAAAGCTGTCAGAGAACATACGTCCAATCGTGCCGGCTAGGTTTGCAAATGATGTAGATGATGTAAACCAATATGCTGCACCAATATATGATGCAACAATTAATGCAATTTTATCTTTATTTGAAATTAATATAAAAAATACCAACCCAAAAGTAGCAATAATTTCGGAAAGATAAATATTGAATCCAGACCTGTTTTTATTAGAGAGCTGAAATAATTCAACATCAAACATAATATTTGCAGACAAAACTCCAATGATTGCTCCTAAAATCTGCAAAAGTGTAAATAGTACAAACGTTTTAAAAGAAATTTCTTTGTTTAAAAAAAATGCTAGAGATACAACTGGATTAAAATGATTACTGTATGACTCAAATGATGAAATTAAGAAATAAAGAGCGAAAAAAGTTATAACAGCATTAACAAACAAAATAATTGACTCATCATTGGTAAGTGATTGACCCATTATTCCGGAGCCCACAACTGCACAGAATAGAAAAGCTGTTCCTAAAAACTCAGAAATATATTTATTTAATTTCATTTTTCATTATATATTGATATTTTTTTTGAATAAATTTCATGGAAAATTTTAACTGCAATTGAATCAGAGACACCCCATTTGGTTGATTGTATAGTTTTAATCTCTAATTTTTTTATAATTCTCTCATAGATTTTTAATCCAAAATCAATGACGTCAGCTCTATCATTTGCAAATCCATACTTGTTAATTTTTTCTTCTATTTCAAGATTTCTTAGATTCTTATATTTTTTTAAAAAATCATCAGATTTCATTTTTTTTAATTTATGAGCATTTAAAAAGGCTCTAATGTTACCTCCAAGTCCTATGATCTCTGTTATATCATTGAATTGCTTTAACCATTTATCCAATCTATCCCATTCTTTTCTCTTATCTTTTTTAAGCATTAATCTAACACCACCTAATTGAAAAGATTGAATTGAATGTTTTGGATTATTGTAAATATAGATCTCAGTACTTCCCCCACCAACATCAACATATGCTTTATTATTTTCTTTTTGTGCCTTTGGATGAAAACCTATTAACTGAGCTTCTTCAAGACCTGAAATTATTCGAATTGGATGTTCAATTTTATTTTCTATATATGTTCTTGCTTCTTCCGAGTTAGTGGTATTTCTTAATGCGCTAGTAGCAATAATTTCGTATTGATCAATTTTATCTTTAGTAAATTTTTTCTGATATCTTTTTAGCGTACTTACTAATTCTCTTAGTTTTTTATCAGATATCTTTCCACCTTCAAAAACTTCTGCTCCAAGACGAATTGGGGAACGTATTCCATCAATAAACTTAATTGAGGTGGGTGTTGTTTCAAAAATCTTAGATTTTACTGCATTTGTGCCAATATCTACGGAAGCAATTTTCATTATATGTCGTCGCTATATTTGCTTATGATCATAAATTGCTCATATGAAAGGTTATCAAATTTAACTCCTTCTAGACTTGTTGAATAATTATTCAAAGACTTTGACCATTTTGCAGGCTTAAGAATCTTCTTCCCATGATATTCAGTTTTATTCAATAGATATCTTAGTGATGTTAACCGCGCAATCATTTTATTATTCGAATTAATTGAAACCCATGGACTAACTTCAGTTCCAGTTTTTTCAAACATCTGCTCTTTGTATAATGTGAAGGCGTTCCATTTAGTAATTACTTTTTCATCATTTTTTGAAAGCTTCCAATACTTAAGTTCAGAATTTTTTCTTGCTTTCATTCTAATTTTTTGTTGATCTTTTGATAGTGAAAAATAAAATTTTGTTAATTCAACTCCATCACTTATTAATTGCTCTTCCCAATTATTAACTTTTTTCATAAACGCTCTGTATTGATTTTCAGTGCAATAACCCATAATGGGTTCAGTTATTGCTCGTGTATACCAAGATCTGTCAAGAAATGAAATTTGACCGCTATTTGGAATTACCTTTTTCCATCTCTGGAACCAGTGAGATGATTCCCATTTTGTTGGAATTCCTAGCTGAATGTAATTAAAATGTTTTGGCATTAAGTATTCTGAAAAGAATCTAATTGCTGTACTTTTACCAGCAGTGTCTCTGCCTTCAAATACGATACATATTCTTCTATTATTTTTAATTACATCTTCTTGAAGTTTCAAAAATTCAATTCTTAGTCTTCTTTTTTCTAAATCGTAAGATTTTGCATCAAGTTTTTTATAATCAGTTTGATCTAAATTTATAATTTTCATTTTATATTTAAATTAGATGACACCTAAAAGTTTTATATTCTTAACACAAATGATAACATTTAAGCGTAAAATTTTTTCTCAAAAATAATATGGAAACTCTATTCTTAAGCCCTCTTGCAATAGTAATTATAGCATCTATAGTTGGGTTCTTTATGGCATATGGAATAGGTGCTAATGATGTTGCAAATGCTATGGGAACTTCAGTTGGAAGCAAGGCAATTACTCTAAGACAGGCTATTATTATTGCTGCAATATTTGAATTTCTTGGAGCATATTTTGGAGGTGGTGAAGTTACCTCAACAATAAGAAAAGGAATTGTTGATCCAACAATTTATGAGGATGCAAATAAATTTATTATTGGAATGTTATCGTCATTATTAGCCGCAGGAACATGGTTAATTATTGCCTCAAGAAGAGGCTGGCCAGTCTCCACAACTCATTCAATCGTTGGTGCAATAATTGGTTTTGTTTCAATTTCAAAAGGTGTGAATTATGTATCTTGGGGGACAGTAGGTGGCATAGCTTCAAGTTGGGTAACATCGCCAGTAATTGCAGGATTCCTAGCATTTTTAATTTATTTAAGTGCAAAAAAATCCATTCTTGATAGCGCTAATCCAGGTGGAAGAGCCGTTAAAATAATTCCTATATATAGTTTTTATGTTGCTTTTATTATTTCATTAGTTATAGCAAGAAAAGGACTGAAAAATATAGGACTTGAGTTATCAGAGTCAGATGTATATATGTTTAGTTCAATTTTTGGAATTATTGCAGCTGCAATTACTTATACTCTTTTAAGACAGAATTTTTCAAAAATCAAAGAAAATGGAATTGAATCTGCATTTGCAATTTTAATGATTGTCTCGGCATGTGCAATGGCTTTTGCTCATGGCTCAAATGATGTTGCTAATGCAATTGGACCTCTTGCTGCAATTGTCTCCACTGTAAATTCAAATGGTATTATAGATACTTCGTCTCCAGTTCAAGCTTGGATTCTTTTTTTAGGGGCAACAGGAATTGTTTTTGGTTTAAGTATGCTTGGAAAAAATGTAATAAAAACTGTAGGAGAAAAAATTACTGCATTAAAGCCTAGTCTTGGTTTTTCAGCCGAACTTGCTACAGCAACTACGGTTGTAGTTGCTTCTTACGTTGGATTTCCAATTTCAACAACTCATACACTAGTTGGAGGAGTTATTGGAGTTGGATTGGCAAAAGGGGCTAAACATTTAAATACTAAGTCAATAACGAGAATTATTACTTCATGGTTGATAACAATTCCAATTGGAGCTTTTTTAACAATCTTGTATTGGGTTTTTCTAAGAATAATATTCGGAGTTTGATTTTACCTCTTTATCCAGCTGGTCATGTATGCAACCACAGCTCTAGATGCTTCAATTTTTCCAATATCATTTAATTTACCACTTTCTTTTGTGTTTAATGAAAATATTGAAAGAATAATTTGAGCTACAACTCTGCAAACACCTTCTTTATTAAAAACATTATCGAGACTTATGGATTCTTCGTAAGTTTCTTGAATGACATTACCTAACTGATGAATTGAATCTGAGTCTAAAGGCGGATTTATGGTATTACTAAGAATTAATTTTTGTGCTATTGAAGAATAAAAGAAATATTCATAAATATTATAAATAATATAATTTGTAACTTTTATAAGATCTCCTTTATCACTATCACTTAAGATGTTTTTTGAAAAGTTTTCTAGACATTCATTAATACATTTTGAGATTATTAGTTTTTTTAAGAAATCTACAGTTGGTATGAATTTATAAGTCGATGTTCTTTTTAAACCAGATTTTTCTGCTACTTTTGCAAGAGTAAGATCATCAATCTCACCATCTTCAACAATATTAATTGCAGCATCAATTATTTTATTAATTCTTTCTTTGCTTCTGTCTTGTTTTGCTAAAGTCTCCACTATTTAATTATGGACAAATGTCTATAAATGTAAACATAAAAGAACTTAAAAAATTCACATAATGTTCACAAATTTATGTTATTTCTGTTGCACTCTAAATTTAAAATTTGTGCATTATATTGGAGATTTCATGAAAAAATATATATTCCCATTGTTTCTATCACTATCTTTATTTTCTCAAGAGTCAGAAAATAATACTAACGATGAGCAAGTTGAAGAAGTTGTAGTAGTTGGTACAAAAGCTAGTATTGTTTCTGCTATTGAAAAACAAAGACAATCAAATTTAATTGTTTCTGTCGTAGATTCTGATGCTTTAGGTGACTTTCCAGATACAACAGCAGCTGAAGCCATAAGAAGACTATCAGGTATTTCAGTTGAAAACGATCAAGGCGAAGGCAGATATGTAAATATAAGAGGTATATCTGGTGATCTTAATTCAATTGCAGTTAACGGTGCTCTTGTTCCTGCTCCAGAGGGAGGTAGGGCTGTTATGCTTGATGGTCTGCCAACTGAATTGCTAGATTCAATAGAAGTATACAAGACACTAACAGCAGATAAAGATGCTGACTCAATTGGCGGAAGAATTGAGTTTAATACTAAAAGAGCTACTTCAATTGACGGAACACTTCTAAAATTTAAAGCAGACACTTCATACAATGAGCAATCTAAAAATTCTGATAATCCAAAAATGGCGTTTACTTATGGTTCAATGATTAATGAAAATATTGGACATGTTCTTGGTGTTACATACGCATCTAAGCAGATTGTTACCTACAACAACGAAACCGGTTTTCCAGCTTGGGATACAGACGACGGAAATATCTTTCTTGATGATGATTGGGAGATGAGGTTTTATGATTTAACAAGAGAAAGAACAGGTGTTACATATGATATCGATATGATGATAGATGACGATACATCAATTTATGCAAATCTTTTATATAACAAATATGATGATGATGAATTAAGGAATAAAGAAGAATTTGGCTCTCTTAGAACCGGTAACGTATATGCAGGCTCAAGCGAGATTAATAGAGTTAGAAGAGATGCTGAAGTTAGAAAAAGAATAGAAACACGTGAAATAAGAACCGTGATATTGGGCGGTGAGACATTGATAAACGGCTGGTTCGCAGAAGTGCAGTTTAGTCACTCTTACGCTGAAGAAAATGATACAGATAATGTTGATGTAACATTTAGAAGCGATAGAATTGATACTGATGATTGCGGAGGTCCTTGTGGCTCATTCTTTTATCAAGATCCTCAAAAAGTCGGTTTATCTCTCTCATCATATGCTCAAGGTGTGCTTTATGCTGATTTAAATGTTGATGCATGGGAAGAAGATTGGAGTTTAATCAAAGATACTGAAACAGCGTTTAGTATAGATATGACGAAAGATGGATTTACGTTTATGGATGTTCCAACAACAGTAAAATATGGTTTTAAATATAAGTCTAGAGAGAAAAAAGGTGATAGCAATCAAATAGAAGTTGATGATGATAATGTGCAAGCTTTACTTCAATCTGAATTTGGACCATACATAAGATCTTGGCCATTCGCCGGACAACAGTACGGTCCTCATGCTGATGAAAATCTTTTATATGCAAGAAAGGGTCAATACACTGGTGGTCCTGATTATGATAACTTTGAAGAAGACTTTACAACAAATGAAGATATTACCGCTATATATTTTATGGGTACAATGGATTTTGATAAGGCAATTGTTATAGCAGGTATTAGGGTTGAAGATACTGATTTCGATACTCTTGGATATAATGATGGTGATGTAGATGATGTGTTAACAGCATCAAAGAGTTACACGTTTGTCTCGCCAAGTTTAAATGTTAAATATTTCTTAGATGATCAAACTATCATTAGAGGTGCAATATGGAGAGCATTATCTAGACCGGGTTTTGGTCAAGCAAACTTGATAGCAGATATAAGAGAAAGAGATGATGGTAATTATCGAGGTGAGATGGGTAACCCAGATCTTGACCCGTATGAAGCAACTAATTTTGATTTATCAATTGAATATTACGGTGATGGCTCTTTCGCATCATTTGGATATTTTAAGAAAGAAATCGAAAATGCAATTTATCCACTTGCAGTGGCTAATACAACAGTAAATGGTTTGCTTTTTGACGAATTATTGACATTTGTAAATACAGATGACTCTGATGTTGATGGTTTTGAATTAAATATATTTCAAGAGCTAAATATGCTGCCAGAACCCTTTGATGGCCTGTTTGTTTCAATGAACTTTACTACTACTGATGGAACTTCATCATTAGATGTAGATAATGGAACTGTAACATTTCCATTCAGAAAATTATCAGAAGATGTTTCTAATATCTCTATAGGTTACGATAAAAATAAATTTGATATAAGGCTATCGTCTGTTTCAAGATCGCCTTATTTAGATTACCTTGCAGATGATGATAGCGAAACCATTCAAGAGGATTTAGATAATAATAATATTAGGTACACAGATGATCACACTCAAATTGATTTTAATCTTAAATATAAAATTAATGACAATCTAAGTCTTAAATTTGATATCAATAACATAACTGATGAACCAGAGTTTTACTATTGGGGAACTCCAAACAGATTATCTCAATATGACGAGTATGGAACAACCTATTCAATTGGCATAAGATATAATTTATAATTCAAATAAATTTAAATAATAAGGCAAGTCTTTAACTTGCCTTATTTTTATAAGAAATGAAATACTTATTAACAACATTATTTATATATTCGCTTTCTGTAGTATCTGATCCTATAGATAAAATTATTCATATAGTTCCTGCAATCGACGAGACTCCTCAAGTAATCTCAAAAGGAGATGCTGCAGATGATCCTGCCATTTGGCTAAATAAATTAAATCCAGATAGATCACTAGTATTTGGAACAGATAAGAGAAGTGGCATATATACATATAACTTAAAGGCCGAAAAAATAGGCTACACAGAAATTGGAGATATCAATAATATTGATGTTAGAACAATGAATGTTACTGATGATGATAACAAAGACATAGGTAGTTATTCATTTATCTTTGCATCAAATAGAACTACAAACACACTTGATATTTGGGTATATAAAGACACTAATATTGATAAGGCTATAAAGGATAATAATTTTGAAATTTCAAAAGAGCCATACATAAATGCTAAAGCAAACATGGTAGTTTATGGAGTTTGTGCAGGCATTGATTCAAGATTTGGATTAATAGCATTTCTAACAGAAGATGAGGGATCAAAGGTACAGATGTGGAATTATGGTCCCTTTGGAATGACTCTTTTAACAACATTTAATAATGGAAATGCAACTCAATCTGAGGGATGTGTTTACGACGATGAAAATAGAACTCTTTTTATATCTGAAGAACAAGATAGAGGTATTTTAAGAGCCTATAAAATAAATAACGAATTAGATTTTTCAAGTCCTATTATTATTGATAATAGATCTGGAAATATAGATGATGATCCTGAAGGTGTAACAGTTTATAAGTCTTCTGAAAAAGATGGCTATGTTATCGTTTCATCTCAAGGTGATAGTTCTTTTAATATTTATAATCGACAAGAGCCTTATAACTACCTAGGCAGTTTTAAAGTTGGTAGTAACAAGGACATTGATAATGTTAATGACACTGATGGTATTGACGTTATTAATTTCAATTTTGGTAATAAATATCCTTTGGGTTTATTTGTCCTGCAGGATGGAACAAATGATGGTAAAAATAAGGTTAAGAGACAGAATTTTAAATATGTTTCTTTTGCTGATGTTCTAGAAAAATTAGATCTTTAATTTCTTTATAAATTCTATAATATCCTTAGAGAGTGATTCAGGTTGCTCTAAGGCTGCAAAATGTCCGCCTTTGTGAGTATTCCATTGAACTACATTATAGATTTCTTCAGCCCATGCTCTTGGAGGTGCAATTAAGTCTCTTTCAAAAACTGCGCCTGCCATAGGTTGCTTAATGTTCTCAAAAGAAAATCCTAAGTCTCCATTTTCTTTATATAACCTTGTTGATGAAGTTATTGATTCACTAAACCAATACAAAGATACTATTGCCAAAACTTCATCATTAGAAACAACTAGTTTATTCTCATCACCATCAAACCAGCCATAAAACTTCTCTACAATCCATGCAGCAAGTCCAACAGGAGAGTCATTTAAGCCATAACCAAGTGTTTGTGGTTTTGTTTTTTGTATCTCATAGTATCCAACTCCTTGTTCTTTATATTTTTCATAATTCGCCATCAATTTTTGTTCTTCTTGCGAGGTATTTTCTAATGGATCTTTATCAGCAGGTGGCCAAGCAATAACCATATTAAGGTGAATGCCAATACAATGATCTGGATAAAGTTCAGCCATCCATTTGCTTATGGTAGCTCCCCAGTCACCACCTTGAACAATATATTTATCATATCCAAGAGCTGTTAGAAGCTCATGTTGCAAAATAGCAATCTGCTTGGAATCCATACCAACTTCTTTTGGTTTATCGGAAAATCCAAACCCTGGAAGAGAAGGGCAAATAATATCAATTGGAATATCAGAGTTTTTTTGAATGATTGGTATTATTTTTAAAAATTCCTGGATGCTTCCAGGCCATCCATGTGTCATTACTAATGGAATAGCATTATCATTGTTTGACTTTGAATGAAGGAAATGAAGTTTAAGTCCGGACTTGGTTGTATATCTGTAGCTGCCAATGTCATTAATCTTCTTTTCATGATCTCGCCAATTAAATTCATTTCGCCAATAGTTTGATAGTTCTTTTAAGAAATTAAGATCCGTTCCATGAGACCACCTATGATTTATTTCATCAGGCCATCTTGTTAGATCGATCTTTTTATTTAGTAAATCAATATCTTTTTCAGATACCTTAACTATAAATTCTTCTATATTTTTCATAACCAATTATTTAGTTTAATTTATATCACAGCTTAAATATATTGAAGTAAAATATCTTTTTTTAAGTAAATATGTTTGAGAATATAGAGTCTTTTCTAAGTAACAATAATGAATTAGCTTGGATTGCTATATTCATGTTTGCTTTTATGGAATCGTTTATTTTATCTGGCATTATTGTCTCAAGTGCTATTTTGTTTTCAGTATGCATTTTTGTTTTCAATATGGAGTTATTACCTTTATACACAATTGTAATGGTTGCAATGCTTGGCGCTCATTTGGGTGATGTTTCTGGCTTCTTTTTTGGGAAAACTGTTGGTCCAAGCTTGTTAGCAACTAAATTTATTTCTAAAAGAGAAAAGACAATAAAAAGAGCTCAAAAATTTTTGGATAAAACAGGACAATACACTGTAATTTTGGGTAGATTCGTTCCTGCCATAAGGCCGATTGTTCCTTTTTTGCTTGGTATTTCTGATCTAAAAGCTGTAAGATTTTATATTGCTGATGTCGTCGCATGTACATGTTGGGGAATTGCCTTAGCATTACTGGTAACAGGAGTCGGATCTTTAATAGGATAAAATTATGTTAAGTATGTTTATATTAGTAGTTAGTTCAATAGCAGTTTTATTTTTGTTATTTCAATTAATCAAAGCAAGCAGACAAGGTAGATTTCTTCAGACCTTAAGAGATCTCTTAATCATACTTTTAGCTATTTTGATGACGGCAGCGATTTTTTATATTGGATTTAGATTCTTCAGAACCTTTATTTAGAATGTCATTAACTTTATTTGAAAAAATTATTAATAAAGAAATACCTGCTGAAATTATTTATGAAGATGACGTTTCTATTGTTATCGAAGATATCAATCCACAAGCGCCCACACACTTACTGATTATTCCAAAAAAAGTAATTCCTAAATTGTCTGATGCATCAAATGAGGATCAAGAAATATTAGGTCATTTAATGCTTGTAGCTGGGAAAATTGCAGACCAGCTTGGTTTAGACGAAACTTTTAGATTAGTTGTTAATAACGGCGCAAAAGCAGGGCAAAGTGTTTTTCATCTTCACCTTCACCTTATCTCAGGAAGACCCCTAAATTGGCCTCCAGGTTAAAAATAAATATAAGCTCCCAGACCCAAGAAAAAAACAATAATTCCTATTCCAATAGCAAAAAAAGAACCATACTTTAAAGTTGAACTGTCATCCATAATAAATCCCCTCAAAAAAATATATCAAAAATTAATTCTTTTTCAAATGATTTTTTAAGATAAAATAGTCTTAAATCCATAACTATTAAACCTTGAGTAAATCAAAACTATCTAGAGAAATTAAAGCTTGGATATCTTATGATCTAGGTAATTCAGCTTTTGCAACTACTGTTTTAGCAGCATTTTTTCCTATTTTTTATAATCAATATTGGGCATCCACATTAGACTCTACTTCATCAGCAGAGTATTTAAGTTGGACTCTTGTAATCTCAAATCTTACTTTATTATTCACTGCACCTCTCATAGGGGCCATAACTGATATAAGTAAGTCTACTAAATTGATGTTTATATCAATGGTTTCAATATCCATTATTTGCGTTGGTTTATTATATTTTTTACAAGTTGGATCCTGGTTATATGCTTTAGTATTTTTTGGTATTGCTAACTATTTCTTTTCTGCTTCAAACGTTCTGTATGACAAAATTTTAGTTCAAATAGCATCTCCTGATTTATTTTCAAAGATTTCAGGTTACGGGTATGCCTGGGGATATTTTGGAGGAGGGTTGCTTTTTCTTGTAAATGCTTTGATGAGCCTTTATCCAGAAATGTTTGGATTGAGCTCTCAAGCTGATGCAATAAGATGGTCATTTATTACAGTATCTGTATGGTGGACAATATTCCTATTACCTCTATCAATTACATACAAAGAAAGAGTTGTTAATTCATCACAAAGGGTGCTTAAGGACTCTTTTAGAAATTTTGTTAATACTCTTAAATCTGTATCAGAGTATAGAAATGCATTCATATTTTTGATCGCTTTTTTTCTATTTATAGATGGTGTTCATACTGTTATAGCACTTGCTTCCACCTTTGCTATAAATCTAGGCCTTGATACAAGCTCAATTATTATTGCTTTAATTTTAGTTCAATTTGTAGCATTTCCTTCAACATTGATGTGGGCATTTGTTGCAGAAAAGTACGGAGATAAACTAGTAATAAATATAACGATCATTATCTATATCATATTAATTTTATATTCATTTAATTTATCTGATGGAATTGAATTTTATATTCTTGCAGGTTTAATAGGTTTTATTCAAGGTGGCATTCAGGGAAGTTCTCGTAGCTTGTTTGCTAAGTTAATCCCATCTGATAAAGCAGGAGCATTTTTTGGTTTGTTCAATACCTTTGGAAAGGCTGCAGCATTTATAGGTCCAGCACTTATAGGTATTTTTTTAGCAATATTTAAAGATACAACATTTATGCTTATGCCACTATTAATTTTATTTGTATTAGGGATTCTTGTTTTATATTTTGTAGATACCGATGAAGTTATTTAGTACAAAATCAATAATATTTTATAGCATATTAGGTGCAATAACAGCCTTTGTAATTGCTCCATTTATAAGAAGTCTTATGGATTTTAGTACTGGGATTGAGTTACTCATCACCACAGCAATAATAATCCCAATGTATGCTGTCATCACAAGATTTTTAAAAAAGAATCTTTAAGATTTTTGAAGTGTTTCAAATAATAGTTTTGGTCTATCTGTAATAATCCCATCCACCTCTAAATCAATTAAATATTTGAAAGTTTTAACATCATTAATTGTCCAAACCATAATTTTAAGACCTTTTGTCTTTAAGAAATTTACAAACCTTCTTGTAACAACTTTTACACCATAATATCTCATTGGAATTTGAAGACAGTCACCTGGCACATTTCCTTGATATAAACTAAAACTGGATAAAAGTATTTTTGCAACCTCATTTGGACCCATAGAGATACACAGATTTGGAAAACTATTTCTTACCCCCATCAAACGCTTGCTATTAAAACTTGCAATACATACTCTATTAAAGGCATCTACATCTGCTATCACCTTTAGAGCGGGATCAACAACTTCATTTGTTTTAAAATCAATTTGAAATGATATTGAAGGAAATTCATTGAGGGCATTAATTAGTTTTGGTATTTTATGATCACCAAATATTCTGAGCTGATCAATTTCCTTGCTAGAAAGAGAATCAAACTTTCTGTCAATATTACATATTCTTTTTAAATCATCGTCATGAAATATGTATGGCACGCCATCAGACGAGACTTGAACGTCAGTTTCAATAAATTTACATCCTAGAGATGTAGAGTATTCAAATGACTCTAATGTATTCTCTGGAGACTCATCTGCTCCACCTCTGTGAGCTAAAACCGCTAAACCCTTGTAATCTAGATAAGTTTTCATTCATCGATATTGTATACATTATTAATGTAAAATATGCATCTAAAATGAATTTAAAGCATTTCTAGTGAAAAAATTTGATTCCATAAGACCATATCAAGATGAAGAAGTTAATCAGGTTCTGATTAATCTCTCGAATAATAGAAGATTTCTTAAAATGCTTTTCTCAACAGGTAGATTCAATAAAATTAGATTTATACCTTTTTCTAGGAAAATATTAAGTTTCGTTCTTAAAAATAAAGTAAAAAACATTAATACTGTTATCGAATATCAGAATGAGTTTGAATCAATAGTGTCAGGCGTAATTAAAAAATCTGTAAATAAATTTTCAGTATCAGGGATAGAAAATATAGAATTAGCTAGAGGATACCTTTTTATCGCAAATCATAGAGATATAACTTTAGATTCAGCACTTTTAAATTTGACATTGCATCAAAATCATTTCGAGACAACATATAACGCAGTAGGAAATAATTTATTACAAGAACAGTGGGCGTCTGACCTAATGAGACTTAACAAAAGTTTTATTATCGATAGAAGCGATAAATCTAAAAGAGACGTATATAAAAGTCTTAACTTAGCATCAGAATTTATATTTAATGCTATTAAAAATAATAAATCTGTATGGATTGCACAAAAACAAGGAAGATCAAAGGATGGAATTGATTACACGGACCCATCAGTCATAAAGATGATTCATTTAAATGGTAGAAAGAAGACTCCAATTAACGAGTACTTAAATAATCTTAATGTTATTCCAGTTTCAATATCTTATGAGAAAGATCCTAATGATATTCTCAAAGCACAAGAACTATATTTTACTGATCTGAATAAATATTATGAAAAGGATAGGAAAGAAGACTTAAAGAGTATTTTTGAGGGTATAGGTGGTCAAAAAGGTGATGTTCATTTAAGTATTGGAAAACAGATTATATTTAATTCGGATTCCTATGAAGATTGCTCTAATCAGATCACTGATGAAATTAAAAAATCCTACAAACTACATCCAACAAATTATGCAGCTGCAATAATGCAGGGAAAATTAAATAGGAGCGATTTCGAATTACATGAAGTTAATGAGGCTAAAGAATATTTGAGTAAAAGACTAAAACAAATACCTGAAGAAATGGAACCATATTTACTTAATCAATATAGCAACCCGACAATTGATTCATAAAAAAAGAGAAGAGTTACTTTCGTAACTCTTCTCTAAAAATTTAATATTCTGACTTAGTTATTGGGGGAGCACTATGACAGTCATAATTATTAAATTATTTAAACTCTGGATAAGCTTCTATACCTACCTCAGAGATATCGAGACCAGCTTCTTGTTCGGCATCTGATGCTCTAATTGGCATTGCCTTGTTTATAAGAAGAATTGTTCCCAAACTTGCAAGATATGTAAATCCAGCAATCATAAGAACACCTATTAGTTGTCCGCCAAATGATGCGCCGCCTGTTAAGGAAACTACAAGAACACCCCAAATTCCAACTGTTCCGTGAGCAGATATCGCACCTACAGGATCATCTATACCTGCTTTTTCAAGAAATACAATTGAAGCGTAAACAATAGCTCCACCAATAGCACCAACTATTACAGCAGTACCTGCGGAAGGACTAAGTGGGTCAGCTGTAATTGAAACTAAACCAGCAATAGCTCCATTTATAGCCATTGTTACATCCATTTTGCCTGTCACAGCTAAACTCATGAACATAGCTGCTAAAACTCCACCAGCTGCAGCCAAATTTGTATTTAAGAATACTTGGCTAACTGCAGTAGCACTACTAACTTCTGAGACTTTAAGCTCAGAACCGCCATTAAATCCAAACCAACCTAACCATAAAATCCATGCACCTAGTGCGGCCATAGGGATATTCGAACCAGGCATTAAGTTTGGAGTGCCGTCATAAGCATATTTGCCATTTCTAGGACCTAGAACTGTAACAACTGCTAATGCAGCAGCAGCACCACATAAATGAACGGTTCCTGAACCGGCATAATCTGAGTAAGCAATTCCTAGTTCTTCAAAACCACCACCCCAATTCCAATATCCTTGAGTAGGATATATAAAACCGGTTAGAACAATAGCAAACAAAAAGAAAGGCAACATCTTCATTCTACCTGCAACAGCTCCTGACACAATTGACATAGCAGTTGCAACAAAAACTACTTGGAAAAAGAAGTCTGCTTGATGAGAATAGTACCCAACAAAATCTCCTCCTTCTACTGAACCTCCAGACTGATACATCATTGGATCAGCTTCTGTAGCCATTGATAAACTCCAAGAAGTTCCTAAATTAGGGAACAATCCACTAAAGTAGCTACTTCCAGAATACATAAGTGCAAAACCACAGATCAAATACATAATACATGCAATTGAATAAAGACCTAGGTTTTTTGTAACAATTTCCGATACATCTTTCTTTTGAACCATACCTGCCTCAAGCATAGTAAATCCAGCTGCCATCCACATAACAAGGGCACCAGCCATAACTGCATAGAATGTATCTAGTGCAAATTTAATTTCTTCCATTTTCTCTCCTTTTTATAATTAATTTAAATAGCCTCAGAGCCAGTTTCACCAGTTCTGATTCTAATAACATCATCAATAGTAGTTACAAAAATTTTTCCATCGCCAATTTTTCCTGTTGCAGCTGATTTGAGAAGTACATCAGTAACATGATCAAGATTTTCATCAACAATTAGAATATCAAGTCTAATTTTAGGCAATGTATCAACAGAGTATTCGGCACCTCTATACATTTCGGTATGACCTTTCTGTCTTCCATAACCCTTTACTTCAGAAATGGTTAGACCTTCAATACCGGCACTAACCAGTGATTCTCTAACTTCCTGAAGCTTAAAAGGCTTAATAATTGCACTTACTAATTTCATGTCTTATCTTATAGGCTAGCTGAGATTGAGAAGACAATACCGTCTTCGTCAGCTCCATAACCATCATCTGAAAAATCTGTATAAGATATTCCACAGTCATAAGTTCCACATGAGAATCCATATGAAATTCCTAGGTTATCTCCATAATCATCATATTGACCAAATGAAATTCCAATAGGACCTACACCGTAAGAAATTTCAGTGTAATCTGGAGCACCATCAACACCTGATGCAAAAAGTAAACCTAGATCACCCATGCTTAAACCTAAATAAATTTCTTCGAAATCTAAACCAGTTTCATTTTTTGGGTAATCGTATGCGAGATATCCAATATCAACTCCAACACCACCCATTTCAGTTGAATAACCAAAATAGTAGTCAAGCTCAGAACCTGCGCCATCATTGAAATTTACATTCGAACCCCATATACCTGCATAAAAACCACTATCTGCAGCATAGTCAAATCCACCTTGGATTGCAGGACCATCTGATTGTGTCATGCCTCTCCATACGTAATCTGAAGCGAATGTTACATTAGCGCTGACAGATGCAAACGATGGCAATGAAACCATTGTTAATAAAAGTAATAATTTTTTCATGTATATCTCCTTAAAAATGTGTACACACTTTATATTATGCAATTGAGGTGCCAAAAATCTAATTATCATTCTTTTTCAAAAAAAAAGTTATAATTTCCACTAATTAAATGGAGAAATTATGAATCTTAAAGACAAAGTAGCATTAGTAACAGGTGGAGCATCCGGGTTAGGTCAAGCAACTGTCGAAGCATATGTTAATTTAGGCGCAAAAGTCGTCATATTAGATATCAATGAAGATAAAGCAAATGAAATTATCAATAATTTAGGTAAAGAAAATGTAATGTTTATTTCAACGGACATTATGAAAGAGGAGCCTGTTGTTGAGGCTATAAACCTAATTAAAGAAAAATATAATCATCTCCATATCGCTGTTAATTGTGCTGGAACAGGCTATCCTGGAAGAATACTTGGGAAAGAGGCACCCCATCCTCTAGATGCATTTCAATTTATTGTTAATTTAAATCTTGTTGGTACATTTAATGTTATGAGAATTGCTGCGGATCTAATGGATAAAAATGATCCAGATGAGAAGGGTGAAAAAGGAGTTATAATTAACACAGCATCCATTGCTGGTATTGAAGGTCAAATAGGTCAGTCAGCTTATAGCGCATCTAAAGCTGGTGTAATTGGTTTAACAATTACTGCGGCAAGAGATTTAGCCAGACATGCAATTAGGGTTTGCACGATAGCACCAGGTATATTTGATACTCCTTTGATGCAACTTGCACCAGATAAAGTAAGGGAGCCACTTTTAGATTCAACTCAGTTTCCACATAGATTTGGGCAACCAAACGAATTTGCAGATTTAGCTGTTCATATTGTTCAAAATACCTACTTAAATGGAGAAACTATAAGATTAGATTCTGGTATGAGAATGAAGCCTAGATAGATTACTGAACAGCAACCCAATAGGTCATTGCGACAACTGCAACAATAATAAGAAATAATATTACTTTTGCATCACTTTTACTATCAAGATTTGCCTCATCTGACTCATAAAATTCTTTATAATCATCTTTCATAATTATTCTCCATGTTTTATTACAACTCTGCCAATTTGATTGCCTTGAAGAATTTTATCAATTTCTTCTTCAATCTCAGTTATATCAACTATTTTAGTCTGGTTTGAGAGATCAAGCGACCATTGATTTGACAATAAATTCCAAAGTTCCTGCTTTAATTCGATAGATGACTCTGCTGAATCAATTCCACAAAGTTGAATTCCTCTGAGAATAAATGGGAATACGGATGTTGTAAATTTTGGTCCAGCAACATTACCACAGCAAGATACAACACCATGATTAGAGATCATCGAGATTATTTTTGCTAATATTTCTCCACCAACAGCATCAACTGCAGAAGAATAAATTCCTTTATCTAAGGCTTTTACAGGATCTGACATAAATTGAGTACGATCCAGTATTTTTTTTGCACCCATTTCTTTCAAAGTTTCTTCGTGTGAAGTCTTTCCTGTTAGCGCATGAACCTCGTATCCAATTTTTGACAATATTCCTATGGCTACTGAACCAACTCCGCCAGATGATCCAGACACAATTACAGGAAGTTTATCGGTGCATTTTGCATCAGTTATCTTTTTTATACATGCAGCCGCTGTCAGACCTGCTGTTCCATAGGACATTGATGTCAAAAAATCCAACTCTTTTGGCATTATAACTACCCAGTTATCCGGTAAATGAACTATTTCACCAAAACCACCAAATACAGACATACCTATCTTGTATCCTGTTGCTATGACATTGTCTCCGATCTTAAACTTGGATGATGTTGATTCAATAACCTCACCAGCAACATCTATTCCAGGAATGAAAGGATATGATTTTACAACGCCCTTAGCACCAGTGGCTGCAAGGGCATCTTTATAATTGAGAGAAGAATAGTGTACTTTAATTATTACAGAATTTGATTCTATTTTTGGAACATCAATATTTTTAATTGAGGAGGTAAATACACCATTATTTTCTTCGACAAGGTAACCTTTATAAGACATATTTATTCTGATAAATATTTTTCTGCATCCAAGGCTGCCATACATCCAAAACCAGCAGAAGTGATTGCTTGTCTATAAATTTGGTCAGAAACATCACCGGCTGCAAAAACACCAGCAACAGAAGAGCTTGTTACAGAACCGTTTAAACCCGATTTAATTATTATGTAACCATTGTCCATTTCAAGCTGTCCCTCAAATATATCTGTATTGGGTTTATGTCCTATAGCAATAAATACCCCCATAACATCTTTAGAAATCTCTTCACCTTTGGTATCAAGTTTAATTGATGAAACACCCATATCGTTTCCACAAACCTCTTTAAGTTGTGTATCCCATAAAATTTCAATTTTCCCATCTCTCTCTAATTTAAATATTCTGTCTTGAAGAATTTTTTCTGCCCTTAATTCATCTCTTCTGTGCACAAGATATACTTTTGAACATATATTAGCTAAATATAATGCTTCTTCTGCTGCAGTGTTACCACCTCCAATTACAGCTACGTCCTGATCTTTATAAAAAAATCCATCACAAGTTGCACAAGCAGAAACTCCTTTACCTAAGTATTCTTTTTCGGAGGGCAATCCAAGATACATTGCACTTGCTCCTGTAGCAATTATCAAAGAATCACAGGTGTATTCATTTACACCTTTTAAATTGAATGGTTTGTTGGATAAATCAACTTGTTCAATGTGATCATTTATTATTTCAACATCAAATTGTTGAGCATGTTTTTTCATCCTATCCATTAACTCAGGACCTTGGAGTCCATCACTATCACCTGGCCAGTTTTCAACATCAGTAGTTGTAGTAAGCTGGCCACCTTCTTGCATACCAGCAATAACTTTTGGATTTAAACCTGCTCTAGCTGCATAAATACTTGCAGCATAACCCGCAGGACCTGTACCTAAAATTATTAATTTATTATGATTGTCAGACATCATCTAAATTATAATTGAATATAAAGAAATTGTTATGGTTTATGCCTATAATAACTATTTAATTAATTATTTTATATAAATGCCTCCTTATATTAAGAAAACTTTTCTAAATTTTTTTAGTTTTTTTCTATTGGCATTCTCTTTATATATTTTTATTTCATTAGTGTCATACGATTCGTCAGATTCAGGATTTTTCAGCAAAAATTCATCAGAAATTATAAATAATTTAGGTGGCCCTTTAGGCGCAACAGTCTCAGATTTTTTATTTACTCTTTTTGGTTACGGAAGTTATTTATTCTTACTTATTGGAAGTGTATGGGCTATACAAACATTATTTTACGAGGATAAATACCCTTCAAATATTAAAACTGCTATAAGATTTTTTAGTTCTATATTTTTTTTAATATGTTTTTGTTCAGTAGGATATTTCTATTTTCTTGAGAATTTTAGTGGATTTATTGGTAAAGAAATATTTTTATCAATTTCTTCAATATTTGGAGATATAGGATCATTGATATTTTTAATTATATTAATAATACCAACATTGTCCTTATCATTTAATTTTTCATGGTTAAATTTTATAGATCAAATTGGCAAGATTTTAATAATTCTTGTAAATTTTTTGTCGAATATAGTGTTGAAAATATATGAACTACTTAAAAGATCATTATTTGATATATTTTCAAAATCAAAAAAAATAATAGTTTCACTTCAAGGAAACCTTGACAAAAAAATTAAATCAAAACCTGAGATTTCAAAAGAACCACAAATAAAAGAAAAAAAAGTTGAAAAACCTCAAACTGATCCAAAACAGGTAGATCTTCCAATAAAAAATGATTCAAATTTAAAAGAAGTTTCAAAAGAAATTCTTAATGACATAGCTGATGTAAAAAAAGATAAAGCAGTTATGCCAAGTACAGAATTACTTGATAGAGCCCTTGATGATGGCAGTTCATTAACTGAAAGAGAGTTAAATCAAATAGCAGAATTACTTGAGGACAAATTAGAGGAGTTCGGAATTGAAGCCACTGTAGAATCAGTATTGCCTGGTCCGGTTGTTACTCGTTTTGAAATTCAGCCAGCTCCTGGAACAAAAGCCAGCAAGATAACAAATATAGCTCAGGATATCGCAAGATCATTATCGGTGAGCAGTGTTAGGGTTGTAGAAGTTATTGAGGGAAAATCTTTTGTGGGAATAGAAATACCTAACAATAATAGAAAAATGGTTAGGCTTACTGAAATACTTTCTTCGAAAGCATTTAAGTCTTCTCCTTCAAATTTAAGTGTTGCTCTAGGACAAGATATTTCAGGAAATCCAATTGTTGTAGATTTAGCAAAAATGCCTCATATGCTTGTTGCTGGAACAACTGGGTCTGGAAAATCAGTGGGGCTAAATGCGATGTTGCTTAGTCTTTTGTTCAAGTCTGATCCTGAAGAAGTTAGGTTAATTCTTGTTGATCCAAAAATGTTAGAACTTGCAGTTTATGATGGTATTCCTCATCTTCTTACCCCTGTAATTACTGATATGACAGATGCATCAAATGGACTTCGTTGGTGTGTAGCTGAAATGGATAGAAGATATAAATTAATGTCTATGATGGGTGTAAGAAACTTAGCCGGATTTAACAAAAAAATCCAAGATGCTGATAAGAACGGTAAGCAAATATTAAATCCGTTAAATGAAGATGAAGAGGAATATTTAGAGACTCTTCCGTCAATTGTTGTGGTCGTAGATGAATTTGCTGACATGATGATGTTAGTAGGTAAAAAGGTTGAACATTTAATTGCAAGGATTGCACAGAAGGCAAGGGCAGCAGGTATTCATTTAGTTCTTGCTACTCAAAGACCATCAGTAGATGTGATCACTGGCTTGATTAAAGCGAATATTCCAACAAGGATAGCTTTCCAGGTGTCTACAAAAATTGATTCAAGAACAATTCTTGATCAAGGGGGCGCAGAGCAACTTCTCGGTTACGGAGATATGTTGTATTTACCACCAGGTGTGGGAGTGCCTGTAAGAGTTCATGGAGCATTTGTTGGAGATGACGAAGTTCATAGAGTTGTTAATGATTGGAAATCAAGAGCCGAACCGAATTATGTAGATGAAATTATTTCCTCAAATCAAGATACTGGTCCGATTCCTGGATGGACTGGAATCGAAAGTTCATCTGATGAACAAGATGAGTTATATGATGAAGCAGTCAATTTTGTCATAGAGTCAAGAAGAGCATCAATTTCTGCTGTTCAAAGAAAATTAAGAATAGGATATAACAGAGCAGCTAGATTAATTGAGACTATGGAAGAGGCAGGACTTGTTTCAGAAATGAGTTCAAATGGTTCTAGGGAAGTTCTAGTTCCAAAAAGGGATTAGATTGAAGTTTTTTCAACTAAGCATACTTTTAACCGTTAGTTTAATGGTTTCAGCAGATTTGTCTGAAACTGTTAATAATTTTTTTAAACAGAATCTTAATTTTGAGCAGACCAGTTTTAATAGTGTAACTGGTAATTTTGAGAAATCTTTTGGAACCTTTGTAAGGAATGACGATAATTCAATTGAAATAGAAATAATATCTCCATTTAATGAAAAGTATTTTATAAACTATGATGGAATTGAAATATATGATTTGGATTTTGATCAAAAAAAATACATAAAATTTGAGGACATTTCTTATGGATTATTAAGCATAATAAATAATGACTTTACCGTAGATGATTTAAGTATTAATTATTATGATGAAAAAAATTTCACACTAATTAACAATGGCAATGAGTATTCTTTCGAAATTTTGAACGAGAATAATATACAAATAAGGTACAAAGATAATATGAGTATTGATACCTTGATAAACTTTATTAAATCATAATGCTTTTAAATATAATATTAGTTGGTTTTGGAGGCGCCTTAGGAGCTGTTTCAAGATTTGGAATCAATGAAATATTATATAAAAACTTTTCTTTTATTTCTTTATATTCAAACTTAGTTGTAAATATTATAGGATGTTTCCTGGTTGGTTTTATAATTGGCGCCACTATTCCAGTCAAAGATAGCTCATATTATTTTTTTATAGTTGGATTTTTGGGTTCTTTTACTACAATGTCTGCATTTACACATGAAACCATAATGATTGCTAATACAAATTTAATTCAAGCTCTTTCATATATAATGCTCACTGTGATATTAACTATTTTTGCTACTTTTATCGGAGCTTGGATCACAAAATAATGCTAGATATAAAAAAATTAAGGGATAATTTTGATGATGTTCAAACATCATTAAAAAAAAGAGGATACAAAATTGATAAATCCTTATTTTTTTCTTTAGAAGACAGCAGAAAAGAACTTCAAATAAATGTTGAAAAGCTCCAGGCTGAAAGAAAAAAACTTTCGAGTGAGTTTGGTAAATTGAAGGCAAGTAGCAAAGATACATCTGATCTGAAAAATACTATAGATCAACTTAATGTAGAACTTGAATCTAAAGATTCTGATTTACAAGAATTGCTAACGAAACAAAATAACTTAATGCTTGATATGCCAAATATTCCAGATACAACTGTTCCAGAAGGTACTAACGAAGATGATAATAAAGTCCTTAGTGAACATGGAAAAATCATAAGTACCAATAATCTCGATCATTTAGAAATTACAAAAAAAATTGATACAGAAATCGCCTCTAAACTTGCTGGCTCAAGATTTGCAGTTTTAAAAGGTGATATGGTAAAACTTCAACGCTCTTTAATTAATTTTATGATTGATTGCGCCATAGAAAATGGTTATGAAGAATATTACTTGCCATATATGGCGAATGAGAATTCTTTAATTGGCACTGGCCAGTTACCAAAATTTGAGGAGGATTTATTCAAAGCCTCTGAAAAACTTTATTTAATTCCCACAGCAGAAGTTCCTCTTACAAATTTATTTCGCAATGAGTTTATAAATGAAAAAGATTTACCTATAAAAGTAACATCACATACACCATGTTTTAGATCTGAAGCAGGTAGTTATGGAAAAGATACAAGGGGATTAATCAGACAACATCAATTTGAAAAGATTGAGTTAGTCCAAATAACTCATCCTAATGAGTCTATGAAATGCCTAGAAAATTTGTTGAATAATGCTTGTGAGATCTTAGACAAATTATGTTTACCATACAGAATTATAGAGTTATGTACTGGTGATTTGGGTTTTTCATCATCGAAGACTTTTGATATAGAAGTTTGGATGCCAAGTCAAAACAAGTATAGAGAAATATCCTCTTGCTCAAACTTTACCGATTTTCAAGCAAGAAGAGCAAACATAAAATATAAATCTCAAGATGGAAATAACTTTGTTCATACAATCAATGGTTCTGGTTTAGCCGTAGGACGATGCTTAATTGCTTTGATTGAAAATAATTATGACGGCAAAGATTCTATTAAAATACCTGATTGTTTAATCGATTACTTTGGCTCATCCACAATAAATGTAAATTGAAAGATAAATTTTATTTAGTTTTATTTGTCTTCTTTTCAAATTTTTTAATTTCCGATGAAATAAAGATAGGTATTGGATCTTGCCTTGATCAAGATTTCCCTCAACCAATCTGGCAACCAATAGAAGAGGAAAATTTAGATTACTTTATTTTTCTTGGAGATAACGTATACGGAGATTCAATATTTGAAAATCTTTATAAAATGAAAAGAGCTTACAGCAAACAGGAAAAACTTTTACCTGACTTTCTAGATCAAACAGATATCTTTGCAATTTGGGATGATCACGATTATGGAAAAAATGATGGCGGTAGTGATTATAAATATAAGAAATTAGCAGAAAACTTATTTTTAGATTTTTGGAATGTTCCCATAAATGATGTGAGAAGATCAAGAGAGGGTATTTATTTTTCAGAGAATAAGGTTTTTTTTAATAGAAAGTATAAATTAATTTTTCTTGATACAAGATACTTTAGATCTCAACTCAAAGGTAAGAAAGGGAGTTATCAGAAAAATAACGATGAAAGTTCAACAATTCTTGGAAAAGAGCAATGGACATGGTTAGAGAAAGAGTTAAATAGCAACTTCGATTATTTATTCATATTTAGTTCGATACAAATTATTCCTGAAGATCATGGCTTTGAAAAGTGGAGCAATTTCCCAAACGACAGAACAAAGCTTTTAAAAATTTTAGAAAAATACAAAGATAGAACAATTCTTTTTTCTGGAGACAGACATCGAAGTGGTATATACAAACGAAATGGCATCATTGAAATAACATCTTCATCAATGAATAAACCTGGCTCAGCATTTTTTGAAACAGATAAATATCTAATTGGAGAGACTTATCCTCAAGAGAACTATAGCGTGCTTAAAATATTAAATAATGATATTAATATCGATATTAAAGATAAGAATGGTGAGATTTTAAATTCAATAAGCTTGAAAAATTAAAAGTTACATAAAATTTACAAAATTGTAATAGTGAATTAAGAAATTTTGATATATATTATTAGAGTGTAAATTTCCACCTGAGGAGTGTGTAAAATTATGATTCGAAATTTTTTAAAAATTACTTTATTTTCTATTTTTGTCTCACCGATTCTGCTCTCACAAGAACTAACATCTGATATAACAGGAACTGTTAACTCAGCAGAGGGTTCTGTTAACGGTGCACAAGTAGAAATTACTTACGAGCCTACAAATACAACCGTCACTAGAACCACAGATTCTTCTGGTAAATACTTTGCTGGTGGTTTAAGACCGGGAGGCCCTTACACTATCAAAGTTTCTGCAGCTGGATTGCTGTCTGATGAAATAAGTACTAGTTTGGTTGTAGGGGAAACAGCAAGACTGTCTTTTCTTCTTAATTCTGCTGATACCGTTGACGATGTTGTTGTAGTTGCGCAAAAAGTTACATCAGATGATAGTTTAGGATACTCTTCGACGATAGATGCTCAAACTATTCAAGAAACTCCATCAGTAACAAGAGACATTAAAGATTTAATTAAATTAAATCCAATTGTTTCTCTAGATGATACTGAAGATGGGTATGAGAATATTTCAATTGCAGGTGCCCACCCAAGAAGCAACGATATCAAGGTTGACGGAGTATCATTTAATGATGATTTTGGTCTTAATGATAATGGTTACCCTTCACAAAGGAGTCCAATCAATTTAGATTCGATTGATCAAATGTCAGTTAAAGTTGCTCCAGCATCTGTAGAGTATTCAAATTTTAGAGGTGGAATTATTGAGTTTGTTACGAAAGGTGGCTCTAACGAATTTGAAGGAAGTGTTGCATATTACGATAGAGGCGATCAATTTTATGGAGATAAAATTGAGGGTAAAAAATATACTTTTGATAAAGAAGATACAGCTGAAAGTTTTACCTTTGGAGGACCTATTGTTAAGGATAAAGCATTCTTTTATCTAACATATGAGGAAACAACAGTAACTAACCCAGTTTTGTATGGCCCTGCAGGATCAGGTGCTGCAAATGAACAAGCTATTACATTAGAGCAAGTAGATTACATAAGAAATCTAACTCAAACAAAATATGGATGGGATCCTTTAGGTGTTGCTTCAACAACAGAATCTAATCAGGAAAATACATCTTTAAGAGTGGATTATATTATTAATGAGAATCATAGATTGACATATAACTATAAAAGTACTGAAGGCGATCGTTTAAGAGCTGAAGGAAGTAACTCAAGTTTTTATTTTGAATCAGCTTCATACTTCAAAGGCGAAGAAACAGATACTTCAAGCGTTCTCTTAGTTTCTGACTGGTCAGATAATTTAATATCTGAAATCTATTACTCAACAAAAAGTACTGATACCAGTCAAAACTCTCCAGCAGGCCAAGATGTTCCAAATTTTTATATAGATGATGCCTATGGTATGAGAGTTTATTTAGGAGCTGATATCTATAGAAGTGCAAACGCATTAGCAACTGAAACGGATTTCTTTAAGGCTAAGATGACTTACTATACTGGCGATCATAAAATAACCGCTGGATATGAAAATACGGTTTATGACATATATAACGTATTTGTTATTGCACAAGATGGTGCCTGGGAATTCGATACACTTGCAGATTATGAGGCAGGAGTAGCAAGTGCTTTTGAAGCTAATAATGCAAAAGATGGTAATGTCGATGGCGCTGCTGCAATATTTGATTATGGACTCTCATCTATCTATGTTATGGATGAATATGCATACTCTGATAGGTTAAGTTTGACAGCAGGAATTCGATACGATGAATATGATTCAGATGACTCTCCATCAAGAAATGCAGATTTTGAGGCTACATATGGCTTTCCTAATGGTGGTATCGATGGCGCAAGCTTGCTAAACATTAGACTAGGAATGGATTTAGTAATTGATGATGTGAGCGATATTAATGTGACTTACGGAACTTATTCATCAAAATTACCAACTGTTTGGATATCAAATGCATATACTAACGATGGAGTAAGAACATCTGCTTATGACGATCGTTATGCACCAGCAGGTTGTAATCCGTTATTATTGCCAGGCAATGGGTTGCCAGCATGTGTACAACAAGCAATATCAGATGCTCCTCTAACAAGTGCAAAAATTGACTTTATTGCACCGAGCTTTGATTGGCCTGAATCCAAAATATTAAATATTACTTATGAAAGAGATCTTCCCTATGACATGGATATGACAGTTACATATCTTAAAACAAAAGAAGAAGAGGCTTTATACAAAGTAATTGACACAGGATATCCACTAGTTGGAGATACTCCAACTGTTCCAACTGAAACAGCCCCTGATGGAAGACCAATCTATAATATGACCGGTAGAAAAACCTATAAAGCAGGTCTTTATAATGATTGCTGTGGTGAGAGAGAGGTTATTTCCGCTACTTTAAATAAAGCATTTAGAGATGGAGATACCGTTGTTTCGTTAAGCTACACTGGACAGGATAATACTGCTCTTAATGGTATGACATCCTCAACATCAAATTCAAACTACGGTAAGACAGGCGCAATAGACTTCAATAATAGAAGAGCAATGAGATCGATTTATGAAACTGAACATAGATTGCTTGCTACTTTAAGATCTAAGCACTACTTTTTTGGTGCAGATAAGCCAACTACATTTACTTTAATATTTGAGAGAAAATCTGGCTTGCCTGCTTATCCAACATTTGATACTTTCACAGGTAGAACTAGTGATTACAAAGCAAAAGCTTTTGGTTACGACTATAATTTAAATGATGATAGTTCATCTCTTCTATACATACCAACAAGGAGTGATCCACTTGTTTGTTATTCTCGTGACTGTGGTAGTGAAGGTTCAGCAGATGCACTTGCAAGGGAAGAAGCTGTTTTAGATCTTCTTTACAATGTATTTGGACTTGAAGGATATGCTGGAAAAATTGCTGATAGAAGTGCAATGAGATTCCCTTGGCAATCTTCACTAGATTTCAAAATTACGCAAATATTGCCAGGCTTCAGAGAAAATGATGAATTTGTTATTACACTTGGAATTGAAAATTTACTCAATTTACTAGATGACGATAAGGGTGTAATTCGATATGGTTATTACTCAGGAAGAATTCCTGTCATCGATTTAAAAATTGTCGATGGCGAAAGGTATGATTACAGTAGGAATGCTTTCAGATATAGCTTTAGTAATCCATATAATATGAGTTTATCAGCTACACAAAGTGTGTGGAGAGCTCAGCTTGGATTTAAGTATAATTTCTAATAATACTTATATATAATTTAAAGGCGGTTTATACCGCCTTTTTATTATGAGTAACTTAATACCAGAACTATCTTTTAAAGAAATTGAAAAGGGTGATTCTTATTCAATTAATTTACTTAAAGCAGCTCTTTCAGACCATGGTTTTTTCTCAATAATCGAACATGGTTTATCTAAAAAACTCGTCGATGATTGCTATAAATCTTCAAAAGCCTTTTTTGATTTAGATTACGAAATTAAAAATACATACAGCTCGGTTGGATCAAAAGGCGCAAGAGGTTATACCCCAAAAGGTATTGAAACAGCTGTAGGTGAGAAGATAGCAGATCAAAAAGAGTTTTGGCATCATGGACCTGTTATTGATGATTCATTTGATGAAAAAATACCTAAAAATCTTATCATAGAACAAGTGCCTCAGTTTAATTCTAATTTTGATGAACTTTATAATGAATTACATAAAATAGGTTCAAGAGTTTTATCTGTAATTGCATTGTCATTGGGCCTTGATAATAATTATTTTAATTCGTGGGTTGAAAAAGGTAATTCTCTTTTGAGGTCTATTCATTACCCACCTATCGAATCTTTATCTAATCCTCATAGAGCCAGAGCTCATGAAGATATCAATTTAATCACTCTTCTAATTGGTGCAGAAGAAGGTGGTTTAGAGGTTTTAAATAAAGATGGATCATGGATCAAGGTTGAACCAAGTTCTGAAGCTATTGTTTGTAATATTGGTGATATGATGCAATTAGTCACGGATAAGAAATTAAAAAGCACCACTCATAGAGTTATTCAGGATACCGAGGCGGAACCAAAATCAAGATATAGTATTCCATTTTTTCTTCATCCTTCTCCATCAATCAATTTAAAATCAGTTTTTAGAGAAGATGATGAGGGGATACTTGCCGACACTTTCCTAGATCAAAGGCTTAAAGAAATTAAACTTTATTAATATGGATTTATATACATTACTGCAAATAATAATTGGTTTCTTTGGTTTGATTATCATAGCTTTACCTTTATCAGATAATTACAAAATCATTAATTATAAATATGTGCTGTATGGTATTTTGTCCCAAATATTATTAGCAGCTGTATTATTGAAAGTGCCATTTGTTATAAGCGCATTTGAAATATTGGGAAATGGAGTGGTGATTCTTCAAGATGCAACAATTGAGGGAGCTAATTTTGTTTTCGGTTATCCCCCATCCGATGATGCCGGTCCATATAGATCTTTACTGGAAACATTTGCATTTGGTGTTCTTCCATACATTGTCGTAATGGCATGCATATCTGCAATATTATGGTATTGGGGAATCTTACCTTTTATTGTTAATTTGATCTCTAAAGCATGTCAAAAACTATTTAATATTGGAGGGCCCGTTGGTCTGGGCGCAGCTGCAAATATCTTTGTTGGTCAAGTTGAAGCACCTTTATTAGTAAGACCATATGTAAGCAAATTATCAAATAAAGAATTATTAATTTTAATGACAGCAGGTATGGCTACAGTTGCAGGCTCAGTAATGGTTGCACTTATAAGTATCTTAGAAAATGCTTTTATAAACGAAAATTTGATTCAACATTTTATAACTGCTTCAGTTTTATCAGTTCCTGCTGCAATTATGTACGCAAATATTATGATTCCCTCAAATTCAATAACTGATTTTAATGAGAATAAGGTTCCAAAAGTTTACAAAAGTACAATGGACGCAGTTACCAGAGGGGCATCAGATGGAGCGAGTATTGCAGTTAGTGTTGGAACAATTCTAATAGCTGTAATTGCTTTAGTTTATATTGTGAATTCAATTTTAGGAGCAGTTTCTTATCAGTTTGGTTTTGATTTATCTATAGAAATTATTTTAGGCTACATTTTTGCTCCAATTGCCTGGTTAATGGGTATCCCTTGGAGTGAGGCAGTGATTGCTGGAGAATTACTTGGTATTAAAACTACCCTGAACGAATTCGTTGCTTATCCTGGTTTAGCTGCTTTAGATAGTGGTGAACTTTCAGATAGATCAAAATTAATTACTTTTTATAGTTTGTGTGGTTTCGCAAATTTATCTTCAGTAGGCATATTAATATCAGGTATAACTGCAATGGCTCCTGAAAGAAAAGACGATCTTATAAATGTTTCTTTCAAGGCACTTGTTGGAGCAACTCTTGCATCATGCATGACTGGTCTAATTGTTGGAATTTTTATTTAATTGTTTATAACAATAAATAGATTTAAATAAGAGGCAAAACATAACCAAAGAACGTAGGGTATGTATAAAAAAGTTGATATCTTATCTGTTTTAAAAAGTACAATTGTTATTTTTACGTTTAAATAAATTAGTAACCAAATATCTAGTAATGCGATTACAGGCAAATGAAAAGCAAAAAATAACCAAGACCATATAGCATTAAAGAATAGCTGAACAAAAAATATTTTATATACCTTTTCAAATACCCTGTATGCAGAGATAGACATACATACATATAGAATTGGCCAGACAATTCCAAAGACGTAACCAGGAGGATTTAAAGATGATTTTGTAAGCTCTTGATACCAAATGTCATCACCAGTATTTGAAGAGGACAGCCCACCTAGAACAAGAGCTATAAAAGTAAAGGCAAAAATACTTAGTTTTTTGTTAAACAAATTATCTGTTTCTAAAAAATCTTCCAATCGTATCGGAAATATTACCAAAAAAATTTGAGCCTTTTGGTCTTGCTTCTATATAAATATAAAAACCAACAAAAACCAAAGAAATAAGAAAAACCCAAACTGCGTCATATTCACCCATAGCTAGATTATAAATGTTTTATTATTTTAAATATATTGTAATTAAATTTTTTCAACGATTATTGAGCAAACTGAATAACCGGCTCCAAAGGAACATATTAGTCCTTTTTCACCAGACTCTAAGTCATTGTGTAGATTGAATGCAAACATAGAGCCAGCACTTGCGAGATTGCCAAATTTTTCAATAGGCAATGGCGCCAAACTTGTATCAAAATCATTGGTTCCAATGATCTTTGATACTATTAGGTTAATCATTCTTGCATTAGCTTGGTGTAACCAAAACTTTTTAATATCAGTTGACTCTAAATTATTTTCTTTTAATTGATTATTGATAAATTCAGCAACCATCGGGCACACTTCTTTAAATACACTATTTCCATTTTGATAGAAAAGTAAGTCTTCATGTGATTTTTTATCAGTAGCGGCTCTGGCTAAATAACTCCAATCACTTCTTATGTTATTAGAAAATTTTGTTATTAATTTTCTATCTATGACCTTAAAACTATTATTTGACGTATTATTTTTTGAGACTATTGTCGCTACACAACCGTCTCCAAAAATAAAATGAATGTCTCTTTTGGTGTAATTAACAAAAGGAGTCGATATTTCAGGATTAATTACTAAAACCGTATCCGCAAGACCAGATGAAATATCGCTTACAGCATTGTTTATAGCAAATGTAGTTGATGAACATCCAACCAACATATCATATGCGTAGCCATTAATACCAAGTTCATTTTGAATTTCAATTGCAACAGAGGGATAATTTCTTGCTGCATGAGATGTCCCTAAGATAACAGCATCTATATCAGAAGAAGTCACATTTGCATTTTTCATAGCTACTTGAGCCGCTTTAATTCCAACTTCAGCATGAATGGAAAGTTTTGATTCATCTTCATGTAAAACTGCAGGCATCATTTTATTAATATCAAGAATATTTTTTTTATCAATCACATGCCTTGTTTTTATTCCAGATGCTTTTTCAATAAATTCAGTAGAGGAGTAATCAAGCTTTTCTAATTCACCATTCTCAATTTTGTTTTTGTTGGTACTATTAAAATGATCAACATATGAATTAAATGAAGATACGATCTCTTCATTATTGATTGTTTCTTCAGGATACCAAATACCTGTTCCAGCTATATGTATTTGCATAATTATTTAAATAATATACTTATAAGTTTATTATAAATTATGAATATAAGTATACCCATTGATAAAAGATACATATATGAGAATTTAACTAGTAATGAAATTCCAAAAGGAATAGTTCATATCTGTCATGGTAAGGGAGAACATATTGGCCGATATTCATGGTTAATTGATAGGTTAAATAACGATGGATATCACGTAATTTCAATAGACCATAGAGGACATGGCAGATGGGTTCAAAATAAACATCAAAAAGGTGTTTTTGCTGAAGAAAATGGTTGGGAAGTAATCACACAGGATCTAAATAATCTTATTTTAGAAACGAGCTATAACTATCCAAACTTAGATCAATATTTGTTTGCTCATAGTATGGGATCTTGGGTGGGTCTAAATTTAGCAATGAATAAAGTAAATATTAAGGGTCTTATAATATCTGGATCATCAAAATTTCCATTTTTTCTGATGCTCGCACAAAAATTTGTAATAAAATTTTCATCATTTTTTTTCGGAAAATATTCTACTAATGCGATATTGGACTATATGACAGATGTAACATGGAATAAAAAATTTAAGCCTAATAAAACAACTCATGACTGGATCTCATCAGATCCTGATAACGTTGAAAATTATGTAAAAGATGAACTTTGTGGTTTTAGTGTAACTAATTCAATGTGGAATGATATTGCTTATGGTTGTACTAAAGCATTTGATAAAAAGAATTATAAAAATTGTAATGTAAATCTTCCAATACTACTTATAGCTGGAACAAATGACCCTGTCAGTAATTTTGGTAAGGGTATGAATGCATTAAATGAGTTATTAGGGCAAGTATTTATAAATATAAAACATATTAAAATTAAAAATGACAGACATGAAGTTTATAGTGGCCTAAACAAAGAACTGGCATATGACCATTTAAAATCCTTTATAGATACTGCTTAAGAATTTATTAACTTAACAAGAGTTTCTGAGATTAATTGTTTGTCCTCAAAGTATGGAAAATGACCTACATCTTCAAGATGAACGATATCTTTTTCGTGATCTACATTTTTTAGTAATACATTATCAGGATTAAATCTTGCTAGTTTATCTTTCTCGCTAAATATATATTTTATATTTTCAAGATTTGAAATTTGCTCATCTGTTAACCTAAATACATTACAAGATTTTAAGTCAATTGAACTTATTTCCTTTTCAGATTGATTAAACAAACGCTTTAAGGGATATAGTTTTATTTCTCTTTCAGGATCGTCTTCAACAATTTTTGTCCCATATGGAGATTTTATTTGTCCTTTTGATCTGCCATAGAATCCAGATCCCATTGTTCCAAAACCTTTTGTTTTGATTTCAGTCTTAGGAAATTTATATATTCCATATTTCATTAAGAACTCTACTGCCTGATCTAAATTACCTTTTGCATAATCTAGAAGCATATCTCCTACTAAAAACGGATATGCAATATTCATGCATATTGTCATACCGTTTTGAAATTCTGTTGATAAATCAAGAGCAACAAGTCCACCCCAACTATGGCCAATGACAATTGGTTTTTTTATATTTATCTCTTTGAATACATCAATACAAAAATTTGTATGATCCCTAATTGAATCTACTATAGGCCCAGATGTATATCCATGGCCTGGTAAGTCTATGCCAAGAATATTATATTCTTCATAGAGAGCCTCCAAATCAAACATAGATATAATTCTATGATCCATACCCGCACCAGGAACAAAAACTATCGAAACTTTTTTTTCATCATAGGGATTTTTTTCGAAGATATTAGCTCGATGATTTTTTAAGTTTATTTGCATTTACAAAAATAGAAAAAATTAGAAAAATATAAATTATCATTAATGGTACAGAAATTACCACCAAAAGCCACATAAATGAATCTTTGCCACCTAAAAACATAATTAATGCAGGTTGTATCATTATAATCATTGCAAAAAAAACTCTTAAACCTCTTGAGGGCTTGTCTTTAAAATTTTTCATAGAGGCAGTTGCTAAAATGTAAGATATGGAATCATAAGTAGTACACAGAAAAATTATTGCAATGATAGAAAATAATATTAAGAATAATGTTCCAAAATTTAACATTGAAATTGTTTCAACCACTAATGCATGCGAAGTTAAGGATTGATCTTCATAAATTTTTGGAGCATCAAGAATATTTGTTTCATAAAAATAAATAGATATATTTGAGAGAACCCCGATGTGAAAAATGCAACCAAGTGAACCTATTATGAGAGCTCCAAAAATTAACTCTCTAACAGTTTTATTATTTGAAATATTTACAATGAATGCTCCAACAGCTGGCGCAAGCGCTATATACCATGCCCAGTAAAAAACCGTCCAATCAAGAGAATACTCAGATTTAACTAAACTTAAAGGTAGATAATTTTTAATTACATAAAAAACAGGCTCAATAGTATTTAAAATAATATATTTTGTAGGGCCTGTAATTAAAATTAATGATAAAAATATAATTACAAGAACTATGTTTAAATTGCTCAACCTTTTAATACCTTTTTGAAGTCCCTTATATACGCTTATACATACAATAAACATACATAATATCAACATTATAAAATCTAAAAACAATGATTGACTTAAGTTAAGAAGTTTTGAAATTGATGCTGACATTAAAGGAAATGAAAGAGCTAAACCTACACCAGCACCTGTCAGAATTGCACCTATGAAAAATATATCAAGAATTATTCTTATAGGGCCTGATTGTTTTTCTAATAGGATTCCTGAGAAAGTTAAGGGAGTATTTGAATTTCTCATTAGTGATAACACGAAGGCAACTGTGGGAAGAATATACAGTGACCAACCAGTAAACATCCAATGAAACATTGGATAAGCTCTTGCTTTTAATAGTGATTTATCTTCGCCTGTTAATGGATTTGTATAATAAACGAGCCACTCGTAGGTTGACCAGTACAAAAGTGCAGCACCCATTCCTGTTGCAAACAACATTGCACACCAAGAAAAATAAGAATAATTTTTTCTACCTTTTAATAAAATTTTTTTTGAGCCCGTTGATGAAAAAGCAATATAAATTAAAATTATTAAAACAGAAAAACCAAAATATAAATAAAATAATTCAAAATTAACTGCAAAAAAATTATAAATATTTAATAAATTTTCTGCACTACCAACTGGATCGATAAGAATATATGAGGACAGTAACAATAAAAATCCAAATGTAATTGCTAAAACTGTTTTGCTCCAAAGAGGATTTAATTTTATATTAATCATACTAACTAAGAATTTTTCTAATGATAACAAATAAATATGTATATCCGGAGCTTAAAAGACTTGATAAAGAGGTTGGTAGGTTTTACCAAGACTCAAATGAAAACTCAGTTCCAAGCGTGACTACAGTCCTTTCAAATACTTCGGATAAGTCTGATTCAATACAACAATGGAGAAAAAAAGTAGGAGAAACAGAAGCAAACAGAATCACAAAACAAAGTACAGACATTGGTAGCATGGTTCATGAAGCATTAGAGAATTACCTAAATGAGAAAAAGTGGGACAATTTTACAAATAATCAAGAGGGTATAATTGCATCGAAAATAACCGAAAAATTTATTAATTCAGGTTTAAGCTCTCTCACTGAAGTATGGGGTTTAGAGGTTGGGCTAATTCTTGATGGTTTATATGCAGGTACTGCTGATTGCACAGGGAAGATTAATGATATTCCATCAATTATAGATTTTAAAACCGCAAGAAAGATGAAAAAAAGAGAATGGATTGAGGATTATTTTCTCCAAGGCTGCGCTTACGCTAATGCTCATAATGTAATGTTTGGGACTGAAATAAATCAAGTTGTCATCTTAATGGTAGATAGAGACTTATTATTTCAAGAATTTATTGTAAAACCAGCAGAATTTAATGTTTTGACTAAAATATGGAAAAAAAGATTGTTAGAATTTCATAATAGGTACATGAATCAAAATGAAAAATCTTCGTAAATTTTTATATGTAACTTTCATTTATTTGTTTTCGTTTGTTATTTATTCAGATCCAAGTTTTAGAATTGATAGTTCATCAATAATCGGAACTCAGTCTCCAAACAATATTGATATTTATTTAGGAGTACCATTTGCTGAACCACCAATCAATCAACTCAGGTGGGAAAAAACTAAACCAAAGGTATTCAATAAGGATAAATATTATGCAAAAAAATTCGCACCAGCATGTATGCAAGGACCAAGAATTGTAAATTGGTATAAAGGCGTGGCATCTGGATTTGGTGGCGATCCAGAATATATAAGTATGCCTGAAATAAGCGAAGACTGTCTCTATTTAAACATGTGGGTTCCAAAAAATAATGATCAAGATTCTAAGACTCCTGTTTTAGTTTTTATTCATGGTGGATCAAATAGAGCTGGTTGGTCTTTTGAACCAAATTATATAGGAGAGGAACTTGCTGAAGAGGGAGTAATTGTTATTACTGTGGCATATAGACTTGGCGTTTTTGGTTTTTATTCTCATCCTCAATTAGATGTATCAAACTTTGCAATTCTTGATTTGATTGAAGCACTTAAATGGATTAAAAATAATATTTCAAAAGTAGGCGGAGATCCATCTAATATCACAATTTCTGGGGAATCAGCTGGTGCAACGAATGTTGCACATTTGATCACATCACCATTAAGTAAAAATTTATTTCAAAGAGCTATTCATCAGAGTGCAGGCTGGTCTGTTCTTGATAATGATATTATTCACAGCAATGATCATATAAAACTCTCCAATCTACTTTCTGAAGAATTATTAGGTGTTAACAATGATACCGCACAAGTTAAAGATCTTAAAAAAATTGATGCTAATGATCTTTTAAATGCAGCCGAAAAAATTTATGGATATACTGGTTATTATCCTATTGTAGATAATTATTCAATTTTAGAGCCAATTTATGATTCTTTTAAGTTAGGGAATTTCAATCATGTTGATTTAATTATTGGTTCAAATGCTGATGAAGAAAAAATGTATCTAGAAAAAGACTATTTTCTTGATGACTTTTACAATGAAAGAGAAAGTTGGGGTTTTTATTCTGATACTGATGATATTGATTCAATTCTTTTAAACTTCAAGGGAGATAAGGAAAAACTTAATTTCCTTTTATCATCAAGAAATTATGTATGTCCTTCTTATTTTATAGCTAAATCAATTGTTGAGAGAACAAATAAAAATGTTTGGTTTTACTCCTTTGATAAAGTAAGAGATGGAAAAAAAAGTAAGGAAATGGGAGCTTATCATGGAGCAGAATTACCTTACATCTTTAATACCCATGATTACTGGCTTCCAACATCTGAAACTGACCATAAAATAACAAAGGCAATTCAAGATTTTTGGTTCAATTTTACTAAAAGGGGTAATCCAAACAGTGTGGACGATACATGGATAAAATTTCAACCAAGCTTATTTAACGTTCTATCGTTTAATAAGGATATTTCAATGAAAAAAAGTACCTCTATTGATGTATGTAAAGAACTTGGATTTATTGAATATCAATAAAATTTACATAAAATTAAAATTAATGTATATTTTATGAATCATACAAATTAAATTTTTGGGGGAAAGTATGAATATATTCCATTTAGAAAAAGCTCATAAAGCTTTCACAAAGGCCACTCTAGCATTTTCATCTGTTTTTCTTGCATCTGATATTATTTCTCAAGACTCAACAGTTGAAGAAGTAATCGTTACTGCTCAAAAGAAGTCTGAAAATTTACAAAATGTTCCAATAACTGTGCAAAATCTTTCAAGTGAAGACATTGATTCACTTAATATCAGAGATTTCTATGATTATGTTAATCAATTAGCTGCGGTTTCAGCTATTCAGAGAAGACCTGGAACAGGTACTTTATTTATGAGAGGTATTTCTGATGGTGGTAATGGTAACAACCAATCACTTCAAGGTCCTTCAGTAGCAACGTATCTTGATGATTCTCCAGTAACAATGATTTCAGATAACCTCGAGGTACATATGTATGATATTGAAAGAGTTGAAGCATTGGTTGGACCTCAGGGGACACTGTATGGTGCTGCATCTCAGGCAGGAAGTTTGAAGATAATTACCAAAAAACCTGATTCAGAGTTTGATGCAGGTGCTAATACAGTTTTTGAGCAAACTAAGGGCGGTGATATGAGTCAAATGCTTGAAGGATTTGTAAATATTCCTCTAGGTAAAAACTCGGCAGTAAGAATAGTTGGATATAGTGATGATGATGGAGGCTATATTGATAATATTCCTGATACTTTAAATTATCCTTTATTTGGTCCAGTATCAAATACTGCTTATGCTAAAGATAATTTCAATGAAAATCTCAAAGAAGGATACAGAGTTGCTTTAAGAGTAAACTTAAACGATTCTTGGACAGTTGATGCAAATGTCATGGGTCAAACAATGGAATCAAAAGGTTCATGGGATTACGACCCACTTTTGGGTGACTACAATACAAGTAGATTCACAGAAGATTCTAATGATGATGATTTTACTAGATACTCATTATCAGTAAGTGGTGATTTAGGTTTTGCAGATCTTAACTTTGCTACATCTAGTGTTGAAAAAGATTTTGAAACACACTCAGACTATTCACACTACTCGTTGAGTTCACCATATGTTGAAGCATATTATTCATGCTATACGTATTATTTCTATGCTTGTGTAGATCCAAGTCAAAATTACAACAAAGAAACTACTGTAGATACAAGCCATACTGAAATTAGACTTTCTTCAAAAGAGAATGAAAAATTAAATTGGATAGTTGGTGCATTTTTTGGTGAACTTGAAACTGATTACAATACAAGATGGAGAATCGCTGATCTTCCATCAGGTGCTGCTGTTCCAGGAAGTGAAAATGCATGGTACCAGACAGATCAGATAAGAATGGACGAAGATGAGGCCATTTTTGGTGAGGTTTACTATCAACTTACTGAAGCTCTTGAATTAACACTCGGATATAGAAGTTTTGATTATGATTATGCTTTAAGTGGATATTCAGGAAGTGTTTTTTATTCACCTGAGCCCACTGTTCCTGCCGTAGGTGCATACTCAACCTTGAGTGCTCCACCAGAAAATGTGAATGGTCAAATGAGTGGTTCTGGAAGTGTAAGCAAAGTAAACCTAGCTTATCAATTAACACAAGATACACTAATATACACAACTGTATCAGAAGGTTATCGACCTGGTGGTATTAATAGATCTACTCAAATCGGAGCAACATATAAACCAGATTACTTAACAAGTACTGAAGTTGGATTTAAATCAACTTTTAATAATGGAAAAACAAGATTAAATGCTGCTTTATACGATATGGATTGGGATGATATGCAGCTTGGTTTTTATGATGTAACTCTTTCAAAACTTGCTTTAATAGATAATGTTGGTAAAGCATCAAGTAAAGGTTATGAATTTGACCTTAAACATATTGTTAATGATAAATTAACATTCTCAATGAGTTATGCCAGCAACGAAGCTGAACTTGAGGAAGATTATTTTTATCGTGGAAGTCTTTCAGCCCCAAGTGGAACAGACTTACCTTTAACACCTGATGTTAAATATAACTTTATGATTGACTACAGCTTTGATGATACTAGTTCAATGCAAATAAATCATGTTTCAGTTGATGAGATGTGGAATGATTTAACTGTATCAGATAGAGTAAAACAAGGTAGTTATAAGTTGACAAACATTAACTTCACTAAAATGCTCAATGAAAGCTTATCTGTAGGCATGTTCATTGATAATGTCTTTGATGAACTTGCTGATCTTTATATTAATAATGAAGATGGATATGGAGTGAATACCCATATATTGCATACCGTTAATAGACCGCAAACTGTGGGGATTAAATTTACTTGGAATTACACTAAGTAATCGATAATATAAAAGGCTACATAGTTATATTTATGTAGCCTTTTTTATATGTCACCTGATTTAAAAAAAATTATTCCTGAAAAGCTTTATGAAGCTTCAGTTCTTTTAGCTTCTAATAAACAACATAAAGCAGAAAAGCTATTAAGAGAATACCTTTATGAAAACCCACTTGATGTAAATGCAATGAAGCTACTTGCGGATATAGGTATTAAACAAAGGGCTTACCTTGATGCAGGAAATTTGCTTATAAGAGCCCTTGATATTGAACCAGAATACGATGAAGCAAGATTGAGTTATGCAAATTTACTTCATGCTAGGCAACTTCCATTTGAATCTCTTAAGCAGCTAGAGATTTTGTTAGAAAAAAATCCAAAAAATATTCACTATTTAAATTTGAAAGCGGTAAATCTTGCTCAAGCAAATCAACATGCTGAAGCATTAAATTTATTTAGAGAAATAAAAAAAAGATTTAATTCAAAAACATTAAATAATGGACAGTTTTATCTTCAGTTTGGTCATACTCTGAGAGCTAACGGTGATATAAAAGAAGCTATTGAGGCATACCTTGAAGCAATTAAATGTAAAGAAGGATATGGTGAGGCATACTGGGGTTTAGCTAATTTAAAGACTTACAAATTTTCTCAACATGATTTTACAAAAATTAAAAAGTTACTTAATGATAAAGATTGTAAAAGACATGATTACTTCCATCTTTTATTTACTCTAGGCAAGGCTGAGGAGGATAGAGGTAATTTTCAAAATTCAATTGCGGCCTATATGAAAGGTAACCAAATTAAAAGTAAAGAAGTTCTTTGGAATGTAAACGAATTCGCTGAAGAATGTAAAAAAATTAAAAACTTCTTTACAACAGAGTTTTTTGAACAATTTAATGATGTTGGTAGTGATTTAAGTGATCCAATATTTGTTGTTGGCTTGCCAAGATCTGGTTCAACCTTAGTAGAACAAATACTGTCATCACATTCATTGATTGAAGGAACAACTGAGCATCAAAATATCATAGCTCTTTCAAGAAAAATTTCTAAAAAAAGAAAGTCATCTGATAAGTCACATTATCCTTCTGGAATTTTAGATATTGAGAAAAATGAGTTTAAAAAAATGGGTGAAGCATATATCAATAATACACTTGATCAGCGAAATACATCTAAACCTTACTTTATTGATAAAATGCCAAATAATTTTTTTCATATTGGACTAATTCATCTCATTTTACCAAATGCTAAAATTATTGATGCAAGAAGAAATCCAATGGATTGTTGTTTTAGTAACTACAAACAACTTTTTGGTTCTGGTCAGGGATTTACATATAGCCTTAACAGAATTGCTAATTATTATATTGAATATATTGATCTCATGAATCACTGGGAAAAGGTCTTGCCGGGTAAAGTTCACAGAGTTGTTTATGAAGATATGGTTAGAGATACTAAAAATGAAATAGAAAAGTTGATTGAATTTTGTGGATTTGAAATTGAAGCTGATTGTTTTCAATTTTATAAAAATAAAAGGGCTGTAAGAACACCCAGTTCTGAACAAGTTAGACAACCAATTTATTCAAAAGGAATAGGTTATTGGAAAAATTTTGAGGAATGGCTAACGCCTTTAAAAGAAATTCTTGAAAAACATGGATAGACAAATAATTGCAATTGGTGGAGGTGGTTTCGGAAGAGAAATCAATGAATTAAAGATTGAGAATTACATCATTAAACAATCAAATATTAAAAATCCATCAATTTGCTTTATACCAACTGCTACGGGAGACGATAAAGATTATATAGAAACTTTTTACAAAGCATTCGATTCTTTGGGATGTAAAACCTCACACATAGATTTTTTCAAAAGAACTATAAAATTAGAGGAACATATCAATAATCAAGATATTATTTATGTTGGCGGTGGTAACACAAAAAGTATGTTGGCAGTTTGGAGAGAATGGAATCTGAATAATATATTAGAGCAAGCATATAAAAAGGGGATCATTATGAGTGGTGTTAGCGCAGGAGCAATTTGTTGGTTCGATCAAGGTATTACTGATTCATTTAAAGATCATCAATCAGTATTACCTTGCCTTGGTTTTGTTAATGGTATCTGCTGCCCTCATTATGACGAGGAGCCTGAAAGAATACCTTTTGTAAAAACAACTCTGGAATCAGGTGTCATTAATGAGTGTATTGCAATTGAGGGATATTGTGCTCTTCATTTAATAAATGATATGCCAAGATATTCAATAAGTTTTGGAAAAAACAATGATACTCATTTAGTTACGTGTAAGAATAAACATATTGAACATAACAAAATCGATGGAGTAGAAAAAATAATATTATGAAAATTGCAAATATACTTTCTGCAATTCTGGGATTAGTGCTAGCAACATTATCTATTCAATGGATTTTCAACCCTGAAGCAGCTGCAGATTCATTGGGGATGCTTTATTTAGAAGGTGGGGGAAGAAATACTCAAATTAGAGACTTTACAGCTTTTTTTATGGGAACTTCAATAATGTGTTTTTTGTCTCTAATTACAAAACAATTTCAATGGATATTATGTGCAGGAATTATATTTTTTATTGCAGCAGTATTTAATGTAATCTCATCATTTAGTCATGGAGCGCCAATTGTATTTAGTGCATTAGTATCCGAAATTTTATTTACAATGATTGCTGTTTCAGCATCTTTGATTTACAAATCAAATAAACTATAAGTAAGCTACAAATTCATCAATATCCAATGTTGGTATTTGTTTTTTTTTGCCAGTTTCTGTTCCCACATAAATAAAGCCTATGATTTCTTGATTTTCATTAAGGCCAATAGATTTTTGAATACTTTTATTAAATGCCAATTTTCCTGTTCTCCATATACAGGAATATTTCATTGCATTAAGCGCCAGCATAATATTTTGAGCGGCTGTTGCTGTTGAAAGCTTTTGTTCTATTGCTGGAACCTTAGGATGTTCTTTAAAAGAATTAACTAAAATTATTATCATTGGTGCTCTATAAGGCGCATTTTTATATTTCTCTGCTATTTCATCTGAAATATCAGGTGATGATTTACCGTAGTTAAAAAATATTTCAGATAATTTATCTAAGCCATCTTCCTTAACTTCTATAAAACTAGATGGTCTCAGCCAAGCATGGTCTGGAGCTCTGAGAGCAGCTTTATATACTATATCCATTTCTTCTTTACTTGGATAAGGTTTTGAGAGGTTCCTCCCTGAAACTCTATTTAGAATATTTTCTAATGCTTCCATTTTAATTAAATTAGAGATTTAATATGATTAAGTGAATTATATATTTTGATTAAATGTTATACCAGATTGGGATTGTATTAATAATTGTTGTTGCAGCAATTATGCTGTCTAAAAAACTCAGTCAAAAAGATGAATTAATTTTTGAAGACGAAATGGATAAGGATGAGTTAAAAAAAATAGATGATGAAATAAATTAGGGTTTTAATTCACTTTCAAGAGAGTTATAAAATTCCTTAATTGCAAAAACAACAATAATCGAGAATGGTACTCCAAAAATTACAACTGAGGTTTGAAGAGCTGTTAAACCGCCTTTATACAGAAGGACGGCGGCAATAACACCTAAAAATATAGCCCAACTTATTCTAGATAAAATAGGTGAATCGTCATGAATTCCTACATGACTTTTTGATGATAACATCGACGCTACGAGAGCTCCTGAGTCTGAAGATGTTACAAAAAAAGTAACAATTATGACAATCGTAAGACCTGACACAAATATTGATGCTGGATAACTTTCTAATAATGCAAACAACGCAACTGTATAATTATTATTAACTATCTCGTTAATTTGACTTGTCTCATTTATTACTTGATAGATGCCAGCATTTCCAAAAATTCCCATCCAGAAAAAAACAATTACTGATGGCACAAACAAAACGCCAATAACAAATTCTTTAATAGTTCTACCATAAGAAATTCTTGCAATAAATAAAGATACAAATGGTGCCCAAGCAAACCACCATGTATAGTAAAACAAAGTCCAACCATCCTGCCAAGATGTTGAGCTATAGGCTTCTGTCCAAGTAGCAGATTCAATAACAGTATTTAGATATGATCCAAAATTTTGAATAAGTGCATTAATGATAAATACTGTTGGACCAAAAATAAAAATAAATAGCATTAAAGAAGTAGCAAGGATCATATTTACTTGAGACAATCTTTTGATTCCTTTATCTAAACCTAAACAGACACTGATTAATCCAATTACAGTTATAACAGCGATAATTATCATCTGATTACCAAAGCTTTCAGGAATTGAGAAAACATAGTCTAAACCTGAGCTAATTTGAATTGTGCCTAGTCCAAGTGAAGTAGTTACACCAAAAATTGTTGTAAGAATTGCAATAATGTCTATTAAAACAGCTAATGGTCTGTTTCTTGATACGGTTTTGCCTAAAAGGGAACTAACTCTAAATGGGAGTTTTTTATTATATGAAGCAAATGCAAAACATAGTCCTAGAAGAGAATAAATTGCCCATCCATGAAGGCCCCAATGAAGATTTGCTAAACCGATTGCTTTACCAGAATTAAAAGTAATATCACCTTCAATCATGCCAGGATAAGAATTTAGATGCATGATTGGCTCAGCAACGCCATAAAATAGAAGGCCAATACCTAAACCAGCACTAAATAGCATAGCAATCCAGTTTATGTAAGAATAAACTGGTGTGGCGTTTTGACCACCAAGTCTTATATCTTTATATTTGGTAAAAATAAGATAAATCGCAAAAATGACAAACCCATTTGCAAGAACAATAATCATCCAACCTAAATATTTTGAGAGAACTGCTTGTAAATCCAGAAAAAATGACTCTGATATATCTGAATTTAAAGAAACAACAGCAGTTATTATCGATATTAACAAAACAGAAATAATAAATCTTGGTTTGCTTAAATTATTCATTTTGTAGTTTTAGATTAAATCTAGTGAAACACAATTAATTCAAAATATCTATATTAACTGAATATTCATGTATTTAATGTTAACCAAATTTGCATAGTTTTGCCTAATTTAGTAACCTTAACCTATTAATTTCTTAATTAGGGGAAGCTATGTTAAAAAAATTAAATAAAATACGGAAGGAAGTTGTTCCATCCTTAATTCCGGCAGTATTGCCATCATTATCTACTTTTGCAGTAATTAACGCATCAGTCTTTAGTGGTTATATTGCTGCTCAAAATGCAACTATTGAAGAGGTTGTCGTAACGGCTCGAAAGAAATCTGAAAGCTTACAAGACGTTCCACTCTCAGTTAGTGCTCTTAACGAAGAAACTTTAGAAGAAAGAGGTATAAATGTCTTTGAAGATTACCTTATGCAATTACCAGGTGTTACAGCCGGTGGTTCAGGTCCTGGTCAAAGTACTATTTACATCAGAGGTCTTGCCTCTACGACGCCAAATTTAACAACTGCTGGTGTTGCTGGACTTGCTCCAAATGTTTCCTTTTATCTCGATGAGCAGCCTTTAGCACAACCAGGCAGAAACTTGGATGTATATGCAGCTGATGTAGCTAGGATTGAGGTACTAGCGGGTCCACAAGGTACACTTTTTGGTGCTAGTTCTCAGGCAGGTGTTGTAAGATTAATTACAAATAAACCAAAAGCAGGTGTTACTGAGAGTAACGTAGAAATAGAAACTAGATTTACTCCTGAAGGAGATCCAGGTAGAAAGATGGAAGTAATGACAAATATACCTTTGTCAGATAGAACTACATGGAGATTTGTTGCATACAAAGATAGAAGTGGTGGATATATTGATCAAGTAGCTGGTAATGTTGATCCAAGTATGTCCGCACGTTTCAGAACTGCTGGCACTGTTAGAGAAAATGGATTACCTGTTAGTTCAAGCAGAGGTGGTTTTCAAGCTGGAGCTGATTTATCTGGAGTTAGATTTGCTCCAACAAATGCTTTAATTGAAGATAATGTAAATGGCACAGAGTATGAAGGTTTTAGATCAGCAATTGGACAAGAAATTGGTGAAAACTGGAATGCAACACTTGTTTATTCTGAGCAAACAATTGATTCTGATGGTGTTTTCTTCGCTGATCCTAATTTAGGCGATTTAGAAATACAAAGATATAGTGATGATGAAATATCTGATAAATATGAAAACATGAGTTTCACGCTTGAGGGCTCACTTGGTGACTTAGAACTTGTTTATGCAGGGGCTTACACTGATAGAGAGACTAACCAAATAGTTGATTACACTGATTACTTGTTTGTTGGTCAATATCTTCCTTATTATATTTGTGATTACTATGTAACATATACATCGTTCTCACCAACTGGTGCACCATTTGGTTCATGCGGTACTGCTGACCTTTTTGTTGACTCAACTACAGATACTACTGTCGAAAGTCACGAATTTAGAATTAACGCACCTATTTCAGACAATATGTCTCTTACAGCGGGTGTATTTATAAGTGATACAGAGCTTAAAGAGCTCAATTTATTTACATATCCTGGATCTTTAGATAATGATATTGATTATGCAGCTAACTATGCTCTTACTGATGTTGCAGTAACTGGTACTACATGTAGTGGAAAGTCAGCATGTAACGCTGGTGCGGGTTGGTATTCAGCTGGACCGTTCTCAGAACCAGTCATATTCTTTAATGATATAAGAAGAACTGATGAGCAAAAGGGTGTCTTTGGTGAAGTCAATTACGCTATTTCTGACACTACTGAACTGACTTTAGGAGCTAGATGGTATGATATTGCCGTTGATTTTGAAGGAAGTGCAAACTCTTCATTCGGTAATGGCTTTGGCAATCCTGATGAACAAAGATATGGTTCAAACTTATCTGTTCAATATGCACCGGGCAATGCTAACGGATATCCAGATAAAGCTGAATCTAATGGAGTTATTGGTAAAGCCACTCTTTCATGGAATCCAAGTGATGGCGTTATGTACTATGTTACCTGGTCAGAAGGATTTAGACCTGGCTTACTAAATAGACCAGTAGGTAGAACCAATGCCGATGGCAGCTATACAGTCAAACCTGAAGTTGACAGTGATGAAATAACTAACTATGAATTTGGTTGGAAAACTATCAGTAAAGATGGACAACTTAGATTTAATGGTAGTGCTTTTATGGTAGATGTTGCAGGCTTGCAAAGTACAATCTTTGATCCAAGTATTGTTAACTTATTCTTCTCTGATAATGCTGCTGATGCAGAAATAAAAGGAGTTGAGGGTGACTTTACCTATTTCACAGATGTCGAAGGTTTATCAGTCGCAGGTGCTTTCTCATTCTTAGATACAGAAATTACCAAAAAACTGGTGCCAACTGATGATGTTATAGTCGGAGAAGAGTTAGCTTTTGCTCCTGGAGTGCAGGCCAACGTAAGAGTAAGACAAGAGTTTGCTATGTCTGCAGGTTATGTAGGACATGTTCAAGCTCAGTTTACTTATTCAGACGAAAGCTTTTCTGACATTATGGAACCTAATAAAGCTAGACAAGCAGGTTACAGCTATATAGATCTAAGAGCAGGTATGACTAATGATGACATAACTGCTGAGCTTTATATTGACAATGTAACTGACGAAAGAGCTGAAATAAGCAACACATTTGTATTTGATAGACAACGTATTGCTTATATTAGACCAACTACAGTTGGAATTAGAGTTAAAAAGAACTTTTAATTTCTAGGTATTTATAATATTAAAAAGGGAGTTGTTACTCCCTTTTTTTTGTTTGGTTTTAGATATAAATTTATAATATTTCAATGAATCAAGAAAAGTTAAATATTGAAAGGGCTTCAAAGGCTATTAGAGATAGTAGATTTGTAGAAGGTTTAAGTTTCTTGGAATCAAATCTTTCAAAAGATCCTAATCATAAAGATAGTTTATACCTAGCAGCAGTTTGCTCAAGATACTTAAAAAATTATAAAGATTCAAAAGAATATTTAAATAATTTGCTTATACAAGCACCTGATATGGGAAGGGCTTATCAAGAATTAGGGCATCTCTGCAAAGCAATTGGTGAAAATGAAGAGGCAGCATCTCACTATAGACAAGCTTGTGAATTAAATCCAGCACTTGTAGCTTCATGGAAATCTTTATTCAATTATTTTAATAAAAGAAATAATAAAGCTGCTGCTGAACATGCACATGAACAGATAAAAAAACTAGACTCATTACCGCCAATTCTTCTTTATATAAGTCAGATCCTTAATGAAGGAAGATTGGCCATTGCTGAACAAAAATGTAGAGAATTTCTTAAAAAAAATCCTACAAACGTATATGCAATGTCTTTATTATCTGATATCGCAAAAAAGTTTGGTTACTATGATGATGCAGAAATTCTATTGGAAAATGCAGTCAAATTTAGTCCTGATGATGGTGAAATAAGAATGAAATATGCACTAATTTTAAGGCTAAAACAAAAGTTTACTGAGACAATGGAGCAAGTAAATATTTTGTGTGAAAAATTTCCAGACAATCTTTCATATCAAGCTCAAAAAGCAAGTGAAATTATGCAAAATGGATATCATTCAGAAGCAATAGATTTATTTGAAAAAATAATAAAAGAAAATCCATATAATTTTAGTGCTATGACTTCAAAAGGTCATGCAGAAAAAACACTCGGAAAAACAGATAAAGCTATAGAAAGCTATAAATCTGCATACAAAATTAAAAATGATCATGGTGAGGCTTATTTTTCTCTATCTAATTTGAAAACATATAAATTTAGTGACAAAGAGTTAGATGTTATGAAAAATCAACTAAAAAGGGTTGATTTAACTTTAAAAGATAAAGCATATTTTCATTTCGCTCTTGCTCAAGGGTGTGAGGCAATAGGAGATTATGAAGAAGCATTTAAGAATCTTGATATGGGAAACAAAATTAAAAAAGAACAAAGTAAATATACAATTGAAAAAATGAATAAAGAACTTCAAGCTCAAATCGACGTATGTGATGAGAAATTTTTTGAAAAATTAGGTAATGGTGGACATGATGCAAATGATCCAATTTTTATATTAGGCTTGCCTAGAGCTGGCTCTACTCTAATTGAGCAAATTCTTGCATCCCATTCTATGGTTGATGGAACACTTGAATTACCTAATATTTTATCTATGGCACAAAGTTTTAGGGGTGACGATATATATGGAAATCTTGGCAATTATCCAAAAACTATGAAATCTCTTACCCTTGAAAAAAGGCAAGAATTAGGAAAGTCATTTATTGATGATACGCGTATTCATAGAAAGAATGCGCCAAGATTTACAGATAAAATGCCAAATAATTTTCGTCATATAGGCCTTATTCATTTAATTCTTCCTAATGCAAAAATTATTGATGCAAGAAGATATCCATTAGATTGTTGTTTCAGCATGTTTAAACAATTGTTTGCACAAGGACAAGAATTTACTTATGGATTAGCTGAAGCGGGGAATTACTATAACAGTTATGTAAAGTTAATGAATCATTGGAATAAAGTTTTACCTAACAAAATTTTGAGGGTAAATAATGAGGATATTATTGATGACTTAGAAGGGCAGGTTAAAAGAATGCTTGATTTTTTAGAATTACCCTTTGAAGAATCATGTATAAAATTTTATGAGACTGATAGATCCGTTCGAACCGCTAGCTCTGAACAAGTTAGAAAACCAATTAATAAATCTGGGATGGATAGATGGAAACCATATGCAAAAAATCTTAAAACTCTTGTTGATAATCTTGACGAAGATTTACTTAAACCAGAAGATATTGCTTTAATTAATTCATAGAGTAATATAGTTATTATTAATTATGGAGTTAAGTATGGTAGATTTATTAATATGTGTAGTACTTTTTTACACAGCCCATTTATTTTTTGTATTAACCTTTTCTATTCATAAAGTACCTTTTGTACAATTTACAATTTCAGATGGAGATTTATCTGGATTAACTGATTTATCCAAAAGGATGATTGTAGCTGGAGACAATCTAAGACAGTCATTATTTATTTTTTTACCGGTATCTGTTTTGTCCATTGCACAGGGAATTGATAATCTTTTTTTAGCTCAGATTTGGTTTGGTTTAAGAATACTATATCTTTTTGGGCATATTATTAATCTCTATAAATATCCTTTGATAAGACCAACAATATGGATTCCATCAATAGTTGTTCTTGTAATGATGGCTTTAAATATAGTTAATTAAGTTTTCTCTCGACTCTTGCTTTTCCTCTGTGGACACAGCTTAAGTTTGAGGTTTTTTCATCAAGCAATGTAACAATCTCATGATTAAACATGCAGTATGTTTGAATTATATCTGTGATATAAACTTTACTAATAGATAGATCTAAGAAGCTAGTAACAGAGAGAATATCATTTTTGTTACACTGATTGATTTTGTCAATAGCATCCTGATAGGCACCGTTATTATCCTGTAGTCTCAGAGTGATTATTACGGAACATTTGTTATCAAACTCTCCAAAAACTTTGAAGCTGGATAATAATAAAAAAATTGTTATTAACATCTTCATAACATGAGTATATATTAATAGCATAAATCATTGTTTAATATGTAATGAAAACTTTTTTTGTATCATTTTTATTCTTAATATCATTTAATCTTAGTTCATATGATCGAATTACTGGTTTAGAGTTTGCTAGCAGATCAGAAGTAATTGCAAATAATGGAATGGCTGCAACAAGTCATCCCTTGGCTACACAAACAGCTATTTCGATACTCAAATCAGGTGGAAATGCAATTGATGCTGCAATTGCAGCTAACGCAGTTTTGGGGCTGGTAGAGCCAACAGGTTGTGGAATTGGTGGAGATCTTTTTGCAATTGTTTGGATTGAAAAAGATAAAAAGCTTTATGGTTTAAATTCTTCTGGTCCTGCTCCAAAGAATATATCAATAGAAAAAATTAAAGATTTAGGTTTAGATAAAATTCCTCCATATGGTCCTTTACCAATTTCCGTTCCAGGTGCTGTTGAGGGATGGTCTGCATTGCATAAAAAATTTGGTAAATTTGAATTTGCTAAATTATTTGATGACGCAATAAATTATGCAGAAAATGGGTTTCCAGTATCTGAATTAATTGCGTATTACTTAAATAGATCTTCTGAAATTTTTAAAGATTATAAAAATTTTCAAAAAGTATGGATGCCCAATGGCGTGACTCCAAAAAAAGGTGATATCTTCAAAAATCCACTTCTTGCTCAAAATTACAGAGATATCGCATCTTCATATGGAGAAGCTTTTTACAGAGGTAAGATTGCTGATGACATTGTGAAATCAATAAATGATGAAGGTGGTTTTTATTCACCATCAGATTTATCTAATTTTAAATCAGAATGGATTGAACCCGTTAGTTCAAATTATAGAGGATATGATATTTGGGAATTACCACCAAATGGCCAAGGTATTGCTGCTCTACAAATTCTAAACATTTTAGAGAATTATGACTTATCAAGCCTTAAGTTTGGAAGTTCAGAATACATTCATTTGTTTACAGAAGCTAAAAAATTAGCTTATGAAGATAGAGCAAAATATTATGCAGACATGAGGTTTTCAAATATTCCAGTTGATACTTTAATTTCAAAAGAATATGCGGAGAAAAGAAATAAATTAATAAGTGTTAAAGATACACTAAAGACTATTGATTCTCCTAACTTAGAGGATGGCGACACTATTTATTTAACAGTAGCTGATGAGTATGGCAATATGATATCTCTAATTCAAAGTAACTACAGAGGTATGGGTTCTGGTATTGTTCCTGATAATACTGGATTTATGCTTCAAGATAGGGGTGAGATGTTTAGTCTTGATCCACAACATAAGAATTCTCTTCAAGGAGGAAAAAGACCTTTTCACACTATAATTCCTGCCTTTATAACTAAAAATGGAAATCCATTAGTAAGTTTTGGTGTGATGGGAGGAGCAATGCAACCTCAAGGCCATGCACAAATCGTAATTAATTTAATTGACTTTAAAATGAATCTTCAAGAGGCAGGAGATGCTCCAAGGTTTAGACATGTTGGCTCATCACAGCCAACAGGTGAAAAAATGACAGACGGAGGATACTTAATTTTTGAAAATGGATTTAATGAAACTGAAATTAAAAAAATAATGGATATTGGCCATAGAGTTGTTTCTAAAACGGAGGATGATTATATGAAGGGTGCATTTGGTGGCTATCAAGCAATTATGAAAAAAAATAACGTATACTTTGGCGCCTCAGAAAGTAGAAAAGATGGTCATGCAGCAGGGTATTAAATTAAGTAGATTTATCTAGTATTATATCGTCATGGAAACTAATTCATTTATACCTCCAAATAGGATTTTAATGGGCCCAGGTCCATCAGATGTCTCTGACCGAGTTTTGCAAGCTATGGCAAGACCGACTATTGGTCATCTTGATCCAGTCTTTATTAAGATGATGGATGAAACAAAAGAATTACTTCAATATGCATTTCAAACACAAAACGAACTAACTTTTGCAGTTTCTGCTCCTGGTATGGCGGGCATGGAATGTTGCTTTGCAAATCTTGTAGAGCCTGATGATAAGGTAATAATTGCTAAAAATGGGTTTTTTGGTGAAAGAATGAAAGAGAATGTAGAGCGATTTGGTGGAATACCAATAGTTATTGATGATGAATGGGGAACAAAAGTAGATTTAAATAAAATTGAATCAGCCTTAAATGAGCATAAGGATGCAAAAATTGTTGCTTCAGTTCATGCTGAAACCTCAACTGGAGCTCTTACGGACCCAGAATCAATTACAAAACTAGCTCATGAACATGGATGCTTATCAATTGTAGACACTGTAACTGGTTTGGTTGGGGTTCCTTTAAAAGTAGATAAGTGGGGAATTGATGCAATTTATTCAGGTACACAAAAATGTTTGTCGGCATCACCTGGTTTATCGCCAATTAGTTTTAGTAATGCTGCAAAGGAAAAGATAAAGAATAGAAAATCAAAAGTAAAAAGTTGGTTTCTTGATTTAAACTTGATCATGTCATATTGGGAAGGTGAAGGAGGTCGATCATATCATCATACTGCGCCAATAAATGCATTATATGGATTACATGAAGCTTTAGTGATGTTGAGTGAGGAGGGTCTAGAAAATTCATGGAAAAGACATAAAGAAAATCATATGCAACTCAGGCAAGGCCTAGAGAAATTAAATATTGAATTTTTAGTTAAAGAAGAGGATAGATTACCTCAACTAAATGCTATCTATATTCCTGATGGTGTTGATGATCTAGAATCAAGACAAAAACTTTTAAATGAATTTAATCTCGAAATCGGTGCTGGTCTTGGAGTGCTTGCAGGAAAAGTATGGCGAATTGGACTTATGGGACAATCTTCCAATGAGAAAAATATTGAATATTGTTTAAATTCTCTTGCAGAAGTAATTTAAAATTCATAAAAATCATATTCATTTTTATAAACATTAATTTGTCTAGATAAATCATTTATATCAAAAGATTTAGTCAATAAAAAGTTTTTAATAAAACCCTGTGTTTTTTCAGGATTATTTCCTGTAATAAATAATTGATTTGATCCTAATAAATTTACTGCTTTTAATGTATTTTTATAATTCATACCTAACTGAATAAATCCAAATAATTTAGATTCCTCTGCTGTAAGAATAGCAACATCTGCTTTTATATTATTCTTAATTAAGTATTTGAAATTCACCCTATGACCTTCGTGAAAAATACTATTTCCTTCGTCATCTTCTATTAACAATGAAAATGTTGTTTGATAGTAAGGATAACTTGTTGGAAGTGCTTTTATATTGAGATTATTAACTTTGTAATTCTCCTCGGTAAGTATATGGATTGTATTTTTAACATTTTTTTTGATTAATTGTCTTTTTACAATATTTGATGTGAATATGGGAATGTTTGGAAACATATTAATTGATTCAAAATGTAAATGGTCTTCAAATGGAGCAGTTATGATAATTCCATTTACTTTATTAATATGATTTTCTGATAAACAAGTTGGATTTTTTTTTCGTCTTTGAATAAAAAAAGTTCCTTCTGGTTGCAAAGTATTTGTTAACCAAGGATCAATTAAAACAGCACTATCTAAATGTTCTAAGTACCAAGTTTGATAATTATCAGCTTTTATAATTTTCATTCAGTAAATGCTATATTAATCCAATTGATTAATAACAGAAACCCTTTAAAATACGCTGATTAATATAGGAGGGATGGCAGAGTCTGGTTTATTGTAGCGGTCTTGAAAACCGTCGTGCCTTCATCGGCACCGTGGGTTCGAATCCCACTCCCTCCGCCACTAAATTAAATATGGAAAAGAATCTTTATAAAATATTTAACGATGTGCCCAAATTTTTATCAATTTTAGGTTTTAAAGATTGTTATCATGATAAAGATCTTGATCAATGGATAGTTGAATACTTACCATCAGAAAACCTAACACATTCAAATGGAACAGTTGTTCAAGGCGGATTTGTTTCTGGAATGGTTGACTCAGCAATGTCCCAGTTTCTAATATATTTATCTAATGGAAAAGAGTTACCGCTTACATTAGATCTAGATATAAAATTTTTAAAACCATGTGTTCCAAATGTTTTAGTAAAAGCAACTGGAAAAATTGTTAGAAAAGGAAAATCAGTTGTTTTTACCTCTGGTGAAATTTATCAAGACGATCAATTAATTGCTATTGCTTCTGCCTCAAATAAGATTATAGTTTTATAATTTTTAAGATATAATTTTTAAATGACCGAAAGCAGAGCTAAATTTACTCAAATGAAGGATGGAGACGCAGAAGATTACTCCATAATTGCTGCCAGTAATGCTAAAGACTATGATCATTTAGCAGACAAAGTACTAACACATCTTCAGATGCTCAAAGATGATTATGGTGGCTTTCAAGTAGATAGACTAACTCATTCACTTCAGACAGCGACTAGAGCATATAGAGATGGTAGAGATGAGGAATATGTTGTTTGTGCATTAATACATGACATTGGAGATAATCTAGCTCCAGCCAATCATGCAGAATTTGCAGCTACAATTCTTCAACCTTTCGTTTCTGAGGAGAATTATTGGATTGTAAAACACCATGGAATTTTTCAAGGTTATTATTTTTTTGAATTCTTAGGTTTAGATAAAAATATGAGAGAAAAATTTATAGATAATCCGTATTATGAAAGTTGTAAAGAATTTTGTGAAAAGTATGATCAAAACAGTTTTGATCCAGATTACGACACACTAGATCTTGATTTTTTTATACCTATGGTAAAAGAACTATTCAAGAAACCAAAAAGATCAATTTATTTGCAATCATAGATGCCAAAAAATGATTTTTCTAAGTTTTTAGAACTTATAAGACCCAATAAAACATTTGATGAAACTTTGCATCCTCCAAGCCCGGATTATTCTATAGATTATAATTGGGCTGCTAAACCAAATATAAATGGTCAACAGTTTTATGTTCCTGATAATTCATATGAAGTTAACAAATCAAATGATGTGGATGTTTTTTATATTCATCCAACAGGATTTTTTGAAAATTCATGGAACTTTGATATGGATAAAACTAAATCTGCATATGAAAGGACAGAAATTATGCTTGGAAATCAAGCTTCTGCATTTAATGAAAGTTGTAATATATACGCTCCAGAATATAGACAAGCGACATATTACTCATTTTTTGATAAAGAAAATAATGGTCAAAAAGCCTTGGACCTTGCATACAAAGATGTAGAAAGTGCGTTTGATTATTTTATAGAAAAATTTAACCAAAATAAGCCTTTTATCATTGCAGGACATAGTCAAGGATCTTTGTTAGCACATAAATTAATAAATAAAAGAATTAACAATACAAGCCTTCAAAATAATTTTATATGTGCATACATTATTGGTTATATGATCCCAGAAAAGTTTTATAGTGATATTTTTTCTAACATAAAAAACTCGCAAAAATTTAATGATACTAACTGCATTATTTCTTGGTCTACTGTTGTTGAGGGATTTAAAAGATCACGTGAAAAAACTTTAATATGGTTACCTTCAGGATGGTCCTTGGAATCAATGAGTCAAAAAGCTGTATCTACAAACCCATTTTCATGGACAAATGATTCTGATTGGCATGATAACAAACATAATAAATCTATAATAAACAAAGCACAAAATTATGATTTTTTAGATCGCCTAAGTAAAGATCATTCTGGAACAAAGAAATCTATTGGTTTTACAAGCATTCAGGGATTCAGCGCATCATTAAATAATGAGACAGGATTGCTTGAAACAAGAGGCCCATTAATAGAAAATATATCAAAAATGAAGCTTTTTAATGGCGATCTTCACTCCCTTGATGTAATGCTTTTTTGGGGATCAATAAGACAAAATATTAAAGATAGAATCGAAGCTTTTATTTAATTTTAATAATTAATTTAATTATGTTTACAAACTCTGATCTTTTTTCATATAAAGAGGGAACTACTCAAAATAACGATATTGAAATTTTTTATCGTGATTATGGCCCTGATGATGCTGAACCAATTTTGCTAGTCCAAGGATTAGGAGGGCAGCTTATTAACTGGCCACAACATTTAATCGAATACTTAATTGATAATAATTTTAGACCAATCGTATTTGATAATAGAGATACTGGTCTTTCAACTAGAGTTGTTAGTGATTCTTTTAGTGACGAAAAAAGAGGTAACACAATTCTCAGAAGCTATATTAGATATTATTTAAGACTTCCTATTAAATCCGAATATACCATTGATGATATGGCAAATGACGCAGTTGCAGTTTTAGATGATCTCAATATTTTGCAGGCACACGTATTAGGTATTTCAATGGGAGGAATGATTGCTCAAATAATCGCATCATCATACTCAGATAGAACAAAAACATTCACATTAATAGCATCAACTGCCTCAACTCCATCCCCGTTAAATGGACCAACACGAAAGGTTAGAAAATTATTAATGGACAGGACAAAAAATCCAAGCTCAACCATTGATCAAAGAGTCAACAGAACTAGAAAGATATTTTCTGAAATAGGATATCAGGGAGTAGATCTAAATACAGATGAATTTTATCAAAATGTTGTAAGTGCTGTTAAAAGAGGTGGAAAAGATGATACTGGTTTTGGCAGACAGCTAACAGCAATTCTTGGATCAGAAAATAGACTTGATAAGGTTAAATCAATTAAGGCACCAACTTTAATTATTCATGGTAAAGAGGATCCATTAATTAAGGTTAAAAATGCATATAAAACTAGCAAACTCATTAAAGATAGTAAATTAATAGTAATATCTGATATGAGACATTTAATAGAGCCACCTGTATTTGATCAATTTAAACAAGACCTCTTAAAGCATTTAAAAAATTAATCCTACTGAAAAATGTTATCTAATAAATTTAAAGTTAACTATTCTATTGGCGCTGTTGCTAATGGTGTTAAAACTGACACTTTTACTTTTTTCTTATTATTTTTTTATAGCAATATTATTGGACTGAATCCTGGCTTAGCTGGATCTGCAATATTTATTGCTTTATGTATTGACGCTGTAAGTGATCCACTTATGGGAACAATATCAGACAGAACAAATTCATCATTAGGACGAAGGCATCCATACATGTTCATTTCATTTATACCAATGTCTTTAGGATATATATTTCTATTTGCTCCAAGACAAGGTTGGGATATGTCTCAAACTGATCTTTTCCTTTGGATGACAGTATTTACTGTATTAACAAGACTTGGAATGACATTATTTGATATACCTCATCGAGCATTTGGGGGAGAAGTTACAAAAGATTATCAAGAACGAACTATTCTAATGTCCTGGAGAGAGGCGTTTGGTTGGATTGCTGGATTAAGTAATGCTTTTTTGGGATATGGTATCTTTTTTGCTTCAACTCCAGAATATCCTCAAGGACAGTTAAATCCTGATGTCTGGTTTCCATTTGCATTAACTGGCGCAATTGTGATGATCATAAGTGTCCTTTACTCTTCATATAGCACTAAAGATGAAACAAAGTCTTTATCAAAATGGACAGGTAATATTACTTTAACTGATATTTTTAGAGAACTAAGAATAGCTATTGGAAATAAATCTTTTTTGATATTTTTCTTTGGTAATTTGTTTTTATCTTTATCTTGGGGCTTGGCAAATACTTTAACACTTTTTGTTAATACATATTTTTGGGAATTTGAAGCAACTCAAATCAAATATTTTTTACCTATCTATCTTTTTGGAACTTTATTAGCTTTATATTTAACTCCAAAATTAGTTAATTTATTTGATAAGAGGACTATTGTTATGATCTCAATATCTGCTGTTGGAATATTTGCTCCTGCAGCATTTGTTTTTTATAACCTTGGTTTAACTCCTTCAAAAGGCTCATATGAATTAGTTATGTTCATTAGTTCATTTCTAATAATCCTTATAACTTTTAATATTATTGGAAATATGGTTCGCGACTCAATGGTTGGAGATATTGCAGATGAGGTCGAATTAGATAGTGGAAAAAGACAAGAAGGTATATTATTTGCAACTGTTGGGTTTATGCAAAAGTTAAATACTGGTCTGGGGTCATTTTTTGCAGGCCTAGTTTTGAATTTCATTAATTTTGATAGATCAAATCATACCGCAGAACAGGCTTATACACTTGCATTTGTTCAAGGACCTATAACGACACTGTTAATGCTTGTTCCTTTAATTATATTTAGTTTTTATTCTCTATCTGCTATTAGACACAAAGAGATTATTAAATCACTCAACTCAAGAAATTAATTTATCAACGCATTTTATTATTCTTTTCCAAATATTTGAGTGAATGGTTTTTGAATCATTTTTTGAAAAATTATCTATAAAATGACTTATCAATGAATCCATATCATTTGTAGTTAAATTATTATTTTTATTAAATTTATTACTTAACATCTCTAGCTGAATATTCTTTCTAATAATTTGATCTTTTTTTAAAGAGTCAATTCCTGCCAAAACTTCCAGTTTTATACATGCATAATTTAATTCATCGATATTTGATTCAGTATTATCAAGTGATTTTTGTATAATATTTACGAAATTTGACGGTGCTTTATCAACTTCAATTTTACCCAAAAGAACATCATATATATTAGCGTAGGCAACAAACTTATCTTTCTTTTTGGCGATATTAATACTATTAATTTTTGATTTGATATCTTTGATAATATTTTTAAATTCTTTAGTATTTTTAGCATCTGCAATTTCATTTAAGGCCGATTTAACTTCTGAAACAGAAATCTCATCATTATTTAATTTCTTATTTAATTCACATATTTTATTTATTTCATCTTTCTGCTTTTGTTTTCTCTCAGAGAAAAATCTATTGGCACTATTATTAAACTCATCCCACATTTTCTTCTCATTTTTCTTTCCAGCAGAACCAATATTTGACCACTCATCCTTAAGTTTAATAAATTCATTAATATTTTTTTCGTTGTCATCATTTGAAATATCAGCAACTTTCTTAATAAGCAATGTCTTTTTTTCTTTATTTTCATTCTCTTGACGCCGTATTTCTTCATTTATTGGTTTTCTAGCATCAAAATATAATTTTTTGAGTTTATCTAAGTCTTCTTCTAAAACTGGAGCATATTTTTGCCACTCTTTAAAAGTTTTTTGCAGAAATATGATTAGACTTTTAGAATTAGGCCATTTATTTGAATTATTCTTAACAAACTCATTGATATTGTTAATAATCTCATTTCTACTTAAAGCATTTTTGATTTTTATTTGTTTTATTTCATCAAAATACTCTTTACAAGGTTCCCATGCTTTTTTGGTGAGATCATTGAAATTCAGCCATTGTGATTTAGATGCTGGCTTGCTTGATAGATCCAATACTTGCCATTGTGTCTGTATTTCATGAATATTATGAGCATGTTTTCTAAGGTTTTTATTAGGATTCTTAATTAAATCATCTAACTTTTTAATTAGCTCATTTCTTTTAGGGTTTGTAGCAAAAGATGATATTTCATCAAAATATCTTGATTTGCTAATAGCTGCGTTAATTTTATGTCTTAATTTGTTGGGTATTTTATCTAAGGTTTTTGATTCTTTAAGAACATTTCTTAGTATCTTTTGAGCATTTTTTATTGAGCCGTCAGAAAATAATTTTTCAGCTGCCTCCAATTCCTTAAATAAATGTTGATTAGTTTCCACAATATTTATATATGATGTTTATAATTATACTAGATGAAAAAACGAATTCTAACAGGAATTACTACAACTGGCACACCTCACATTGGCAATTACATCGGTGCGATTCGTCCTGCAATAGAGATGACAAAAGATTCTGATGAATCTTTCTTTTTCTTAGCAGATTATCACTCGATTATTAAAAATCAGGACTCAGATTCTATAAAAAATTCTGTAAAAAATGTTGCATTGGCATGGTTATCTTCAGGATTAGATCCAAATAAATCATATTTTTATAAACAATCTGATGTTCCAGAAATAATTGAGTTGTGCTGGATTTTAAACTGTGTAACTGCTAAAGGTTTAATGAATAGGGCTCATGCTTATAAAGCGGCAACGTCTGTAAATGAAAATGATCCTGATAAAGGTATCACAATGGGATTATTTTCATATCCAATACTAATGGCTGCAGATATCCTTATGTTTGATTCAACCCATGTACCTGTTGGTTCGGATCAAGTTCAGCATCTAGAAATGACAAGAGATATTGCTGCAAGATTCAATCATTTATATCAACCAATCCTAACAATACCGGATCCAATTATTCAGGATAAAGAAAATATAGTTCCAGGATTAGATGGACGAAAAATGAGTAAATCTTATGGAAATGTTATACCTCTTTTAGAAAGTGAAAAGATACTAAAGAAATCGGTTATGAAAATAGTTACAAATTCTTTGGAACCTGGAGAGCCAAAGGATTCATCAGATTGTACTATTTTTAGCTTGTTTAAGAATTTTGTTGATGATTCAGAGATTAAATCAATACAAAAAGCATATGATGATGGCATAGCTTGGGGTGAGGCTAAAGAAATGCTATTTAATTCAATAAATACCGAACTTGAACCTATAAGATCAAGATTTGAAGAACTTAAAGAAGACGATGATTATATAAATGACTTACTGAGTGATGGAGCAAAGAAGGCAAGATATATTGCAAAAAACAAAATTTCTCAAATTAAAGAAGTCATTGGCATAACTAAAATATCTTAATGTCTTTATCAGGAGCCTCATGGTTAAAATTTGGCCTATTTACTGTTGGGCTTGGTCAATCCTTTGTTTTTGTTTTAGTCCCGCCTTTAGCAAGAGATTTAGGTTTAACAGAAATTCAGACTTCATCAATTTTTGCTATCTCTGCAGTAGCGTGGGCATTAACTAGTGCATTTTGGGGGAGAGCAAGTGACAAATATGGAAGAAGAAATATAGCAATTCTTGGATTGCTTGGATATGGGATTTCATTAATTGCATTAATCACTCCATTATTTTTAGTTGAACAAAATTTACTTAATTTAAGTCTCTTATTTCCTGCATTAGTCTTGGGGAGATTAATTAATGGATTAGTTGGTTCTGCAACAAGACCAGCATCATTTGCATATGTTGCTGATACTACTCCAAAAGAAAAAAGAACAGTTAAATTTGCAAGACTAGAATCAAGCTTTCTTTTAGGCACTGTTGTAGGACCATTGATAGGTGGTTTTTTGTTTTTAATAACAAATGAAACACCTTTTTATGTATTTTCTTTGTGTGCTTTGATAGCGGCTATCGGAATATATAAAAATCTAGATTCACCAAAAAGAACTGATATTAAATCTGAAATGTCATCGAAGATAAAATGGAATTCGAAATCTATTCTTCCATTTTTATTTTTTGCAGCTGTGTTAAGTTTATGCCAATCATCACTACTTCAATCGATTGGTTTTTATATTACTGATTTTTTTGGAGACTTAGATAACTTACCGACTCTGATAAGTATGACTTTTGGATTATTATCAATATCAACTATTTTTAGCCAATATATATTTACAGACGCTTTTCCTCTAAATAACTACTATCTTTTGCTTATAGGCACAATATTGCTTGTATTTTCTTATTTTACAATGGCATTTTATCCAACAATATCAATTTACTATTTATCTGTAATTGTTTTAGGTTTTGGATTTGGTATGACCAGACCTGCATTATCTTCATCACTTTCATTGGCGCAAACACCTGAAAATCAAGGATCTGCTGCAGGTTACCTGGGTTCAGTTATTCCCATTGGACACATGACAACTCCTTTCATTGCTATGCCAATATATGCAATTAATCCATCTTACTTGTATTATTTCAGTTCATTCTTATGTATTGGATTAATACTATTTATAATATCTAATCCAATGATAAGAAAAACAAAAGATTATGAGTAAATCGTTATTATTAATAAATTTAGGAACACCTGATAAACCAACTTACTTTAGTGTTTTTAAATACCTTAGACAGTTCCTGATGGATGGAAGAGTCATAAATATCAATCCTGTACTAAGATATATTTTAGTTAATTTTATTATCTGTCCAACTCGCTCATTCTCATCTACAAAGATTTACAAAGAGGTATGGGATTCAGAAACCGGTTCACCATTACTTTACAATACGAAAGAACTTGCAAAAAAAGTTAATTCTAAGTTACCTGATTATGATGTACATTTCGCCATGCGATACCAAAATCCATCTATTGAAAAAGTAATAGATGACATTTTGAGAAAAAATCCAGATGAACTTATAATTCTACCGCTTTTTCCTCATTATGCCGCTGCTACAACTGGATCTGTGTATGAAGAAGTTTCGAGAATACTGTCTAAGCGTTGGGTTGTACCCAAAATAAAATTTATTAATCAATTTTATGATAATGATAAATTTATTGATGCATGGATTGATAAGGCATCAAAATTTAAAATTGACACATATGACAAGATCATATTTAGTTACCACGGAATCCCAAATAGTCATGTAGACAATGTATACCCAGATTCTATGTGTGCAGACCATAATTGTGAGGTGGAAGTCACTGAAGATAACAAGTTTTGTTACAAAGCTACAACATATGAAACAACAAAGATCTTAGCCAGAAAATTAAATATACCCGAAGAAAAATATATAGTTACCTATCAGTCTCGTCTAACAAATAAATGGCTAAGTCCATTCAGTGATGAGGTGTTAGAGTCACTTCCTAAAGAAAATAAAAAAAATGTTTTAGTATTCTCACCTGCATTTACTGCTGATTGTTTAGAAACAATTATTGAGATTGGCGATGAATATAAAGAATTATTTGAAGAATCCGGTGGAGAAAATCTAGATTATGTTGAGTCACTAAATTATTCAGATTTATGGGCAGATGCTATCATTGATATTATTAAATAGAGAATTGATAGATGTTTAAGAAAGATTTATTACAAAATAAAAGAATTTTAATTACTGGTGGTGGAACTGGCCTTGGCAAAGAAATGGCTGGCCATTTTGCTGAACATGGAGCTGATTTATATATATGTGGAAGAAGAGAAAATGTTCTAAAAGAAACAGCTGATGAAATTACTGAGAAATACCGAGTAAAAGTAAATTATCAAACTCTTGATATTAGGGCTTCTAAAGATGTAGATGATTATGTTCAATCAATTTTTGATGAGGGTTCTCTAGACGGTTTAGTAAACAATGCTGCTGGAAATTTTATTTCACCTACAAAAGACTTATCTCATAAAGGATTTGATGCGATAGCAAATATTGTATTTCATGGTACTTTTTATATGACACATTCAGTTGGAAGACGATGGATTGAATCATCATCAAAAGGCTCAATTATTAATATTTTAACAACATGGGTTTGGACAGGTTCTCCATATGTTGTTCCTTCAGCAATGTCAAAATCTGGTATAAATGCAATGACAAAATCCCTAGCAGCAGAGTGGGGCAAATATGGTATTAAAGTAAATGGAATTGCTCCTGGTCCATTTCCAACAAAAGGAGCCTGGGAGAGGCTTAATCCAGGAAATAATGAAGATGATGGCATGATGAGTACTGTTCCTCTTGGACGGGTTGGCGAGATGATTGAATTGCAAAACCTAGCTACTTTCCTTATGGCAGATGGATGTGATTATTTAACTGGTCAAACAATTGGTATAGATGGCGCACAATATCTTACAGGCGGTGGAACTTTCTCTCAATTAGATAAATTATCTGACGACGATTGGGAAAATATGAGAAAATTGATTAGAGAAGCAAATAATAAAGATAAGGCAGATAGAGCCTAATAGGAGTTTAATTATGAGTAGTTTTGAAGAAATGAATAAAGTTCTGAATGAACAAAAAGATTTTTTTATAAAAAATGGATCACCTTCTGTTGAATTACGCATAGATAGACTGCAGAGATTAAAGTCCTTAATAATGGATAATAGATATGATTTTGTTGATGCTTTAAATACTGATTTTGGAAATAGGTCAAATAATGCATCAATGTTATCTGATGTGTATGGAATAATGCCTGCAATAAATTTAGCAATTAAAAATGTAAAAAAATGGAGTAAACCAGAAAAAAAATCGTCAAACTTTCCTTTTGGTTTATTAGGAGCTAAATCATACGTAAAATACGAGCCACTTGGCACTGTTGGTATGATTTCGCCGTGGAACTTTCCTGTAAATTTAACATTTGTACCACTGGTATCGATTTTTGCTGCGGGTAATCAGGTAATGCATAAACCTAGCGAACATACTCCAGTTACATCAGCTCTTTTGAAAGATCTATGTGATAAAACATTTGATCAAAATGAATTTGCAACTTTCTTAGGAGGACCTGATGTAGGTGAAGCTTTTACAAAATTAAATTTTAATCATCTTCTTTATACAGGTGGAGGTGAAGTAGCAAAACATGTTATGAACGCAGCATCTCAAAACTTAGTTCCGTGCACTCTTGAACTTGGTGGTAAGTCTCCAGTTGTCATTGGTAAATCTGCTGATTTAAAAACCTCCGCAAAAAGAATAATGTTTGGTAAAACAATGAATGCTGGACAAATTTGTTTAGCTCCTGATTATGTCATTGTTCATAAAGATAAAAAGGATGACTTTATAAAAGAAACAAAAGATGCAGTTACAGAATACTTTCCAGACATTAAGAACAATGAAGACTACACATCAATAATTAATCAAAAGCACTTCGATAGACTTAAAGATTTGTTGGATGATGCAATTGCTAAGGGAGCAAATGTCGATGAAATAAATCCAGCGAATGAAGATTTTTCTCAGCAAGAGTTTTATAAAATACCGCCCACAATTGTCACTAATACAACAGATGATATGAAAATAATGCAAGAAGAAATTTTTGGGCCTATATTACCAATTGTCGAATATGAAGAAATTGATGAAGCAACAAGATTAATAAATTCTAAAGATAGGCCTCTTGGTCTCTACTACTTTGGAACCGATAAAAAAGAGGAAGATAATGTCTTAAATAATACATCCTCTGGAGGTGTAACAGTTAATAACGTTATTAGCCATCTACAGCAAAATGATTTATCTTTTGGTGGTGTGGGACCATCTGGAATGGGAAGATATAAATCATTTGATGGCTTTAAGAATTTCTCAAATCCACGTGCATATTTTAAGGACGTAAGCTTTAAATTAGATAAATTTTTTGACGCAGTAAGACCACCATATAAAGGAAATATTGAGAAAGTTTTACAACAACTGATGAAATAAGTTGTGTCATCTATATCTCTGAAACTAGGTTATAAATACCTAAGATCCAATAAAGGAGGTACGTTTTCATTCACTACTTTATTGGCAATAATTGGCTTATCAATTGGCATATCAAGTTTAATTGTTGTTACTTCGGTTATGAATGGATTTGAAAAGGAACTTGAGGACAGGATTCTTGGAGTTATACCTCATTCAGTTATTAGTTCAGATGAACCAATCGATGACTATGAAGACCTTATAAATCAAGTTAAAAAAGATGCAAATATATTAGAGGCATCAACTTACATCGATACTCAAGGAATAATTTCATCTTCATATGATACTAGGGGTGTTTCTTTAATAGGAATTGATCCATTAAAAGAAAAAAATATGTCAATAATTCCAGACTATATGCTAGTTGGAAATTTAAATGATCTTAATGAAGATAATACGATCATTATTGGCTCTTTACTTGCTGCACAAATTGGTGCCTATATTGGTGATGAAGTTAACATAACTACCTCAGATATAAGAACAACTCTTATTGGCTCTTACCCTAGATCTGTAAATCTTGAGGTGGTAGGTATATTTGAATTGAAAACTGAGATTGATCAATATCTTACATTGATTTCACACTCAACATCTCAAAAAATAAAAAATCTTAAGGCAAATCAAACAACCGGAATTAGGCTTAAAACAGATAATCTATTCAGTGCAGATATAATCACTAAGAACATTCTTAATAATCTTGATTCTAACAATTTAACATATTCATCTTGGAAAGATACTCACGGAACTTTATTTGAAGCCATTAAATTTGAAAAATTATTAATAAGTTTAATGTTATTTTTAATTATTGCTGTGGCCTCAATATTAGTATTATCAACTGTAGTAATGACAGTTAAATCAAAAGAAAGAGAGATTGGTATTCTATTAACCCTCGGAGCTAGTAATAAACAAATAGTCTTAATATTTTTTACACAGGGATTAATAGTAACCTTAATAGGTATTTTTGTAGGCGTATTATTAGGCTTTCTTTTGATATATAACCTCAACAATTTTATTTCTGTTATTGAAAGTATGCTTGATAGAAATCTTCTGGAGGCATATTTTATAAATTATTTCCCATACTACATAAATTTTGGTCAAATATTTTTGATATGTTTTTTTTCATTTTTAATTAGCCTTATATCTACCTTGATTCCATCTTTTAGAGCTATAAGACTTAATCCTGTGGAGATTTTAAGGCATGAATAAATTAATCTGTAATGATGTTTGCAAAACTTTTAGTATTGGTAACGATAACTTGAATGTATTAAATAATATCAATTTAACTATTGAACAAAATGATACTATTGCAATAACGGGAGTTTCTGGTGCCGGAAAATCATCTTTATTGCAAATTCTTGCTGGATTAGATAAACCTTCCTCAGGAAATATTTTTTTAGATGATAAAGATTTCTCATTACTCTCAAAAAACGAACTTAGCAAGATTAGATTAGAAAACTTTGGATTTGTTTATCAATTTCATCATTTGCTTGATGATTTATCTGTTGAAGAAAATATTTTTATGCCTTTAATGCTAAAAAATACTTTTAATAGCTCAAATAAGATTATTGCAAAAGATCTTATGAAAGCATTGGATATTTACAAAAGAAAAGATCATTTACCTTGGAGATTGTCTGGAGGTGAGAAACAAAGAGTGGCCTTAGCTAGGGCTATTATAAATAATCCTATTTTTTTATTTTTAGATGAGCCTACAGGAAATTTGGATATAGAAAATTCAAACAATATTCAGAACTTAATTTTTGAAATATCAAAAAAATATGGAGTTGCTTTAATTACAGCGACTCACGATAATGAGTTTACTAAATTATTTGATAGGGTATATAAATTAGAAAATTCTAAATTGAGTATTATTAATGAATGAATTTATTTCAGCTGGTGGACCATTTATGTGGCCATTATTGGCTTGTAGTGTGCTAATAATCACTATTTCAATCGAAAGATCTTGGTTTCTTCAAAACAGATTAGTTTCACCTAAAGGCTTATCTAATCAAATAATGAATTTAGTAAAAAATGACTTAATGTCAAAAAAACAATCACTTGAAATTTCAAATCTTTCATCTCTTGGTTTTTTGCTTATAAATTGTCTTAAATATAAAGATCTTCAACGTGAAAACTTGGAATCTAAGATAGAAGAGAAAGCTATTGAAGTTAAATATAGTTTAGAAAGAAACCTTACAATGCTAGGAACATTGGCTACTATAAGCCCTCTTTTAGGATTGTTAGGCACTGTAGTTGGAATGATTAAAGCATTTACTGGATTAACAGAAACCTCTGGAGCTAATCCAGATTTACTTGCTGCGGGTATTTCACAAGCATTAATTACTACAGCATTTGGATTATTAATTGCAGTGCCAGGATTAGTGCTTCATAAATATTTTGAACAAAAAATCAAATACCTATTGATAAACCTGCAAAAAGAAGTTTCTGGTTTTATTGATGTAATAAACAAATGAAATTTATTTCAGAGAACAAATCTTCATTTTCAATAGAAATTACTCCCTTGATAGATATTGTATTTCTATTGGTAATATTTTTTGTAGTTACTTCAAAAGTAGGAGATTCTCAATTTCTCTCTTTAGAGCTCCCAAAAACTGAATCATTTGAATATAAAACTGTCCAAAATTCTAATGAAATTGTAATAATTAATAATGGATCTATATATATTAATGATAAAGTTTTTGATATAGATAATTTAAATGATCTAGAACAAGCTATCTTTGAATTAGAAAATAATGGAGATTCTTTAATATTAAGCGCTGAGTCAGATAGTTTGCATGTTTGGGTCGTTACTGTTATGGATTTATTAAATAAATATGGTTTTAATGAGGTTCAAATAAGAACTATTGAAAAATGAAAACTGGAAGTTTAAGACGCCTGCTTGGTTATACGTTTAGATATAAATGGTCATTTTTTATAAGTGTTATAGGTTTTATAAGTTTTGCTTTTGCTGATATTGCAGCAGTTGAATGGATAAGAAGAATAATTGGATTCATTAACTCAGAGGAAGAAAATTTTAGTTCTTTTTTAGCACTTTCTTTAATTTTGATTGCCCTCGGAAGAGGTATTGGTTTTTTTGTTGGGAACTACTTTATGTCTAGAGTTGGTTTTGGCATTGTTCATGATTTACGAGCAGAACTTTTTCAAAAGCTACATGACCTTCCAAAATCATACTTTGATGCAAATCAGTCTGGACAACTAATAAATAGAATTACATTTACAACAACACAAGTTTCTGGGGCAGCCTCAAATGCAGTTAAAACTCTCATAAGAGAAGGCTTCCTACTAATTGGTTTATTTGTATATTTGCTTATATTAAATTTTAAACTCACTCTTTTATTAATCGGCACAGCCCCACTTATTGCACTTATCGTTTATGTAGCAGGAAAACGTTTAAAAAAACTTGCTAAGAAGATACAAACAGCAATGGGAGATGTTACTCATATTGCGTCTGAAGCTGTGGACGGACATGTTGAGATTAAAAGTTTTAACGCTCAAGAATATGAAAATTCAAGATTTTTAGAAGCAAATACTTCTAACAAAAATCAAAATTTAAAACTTGAAGCTACAGGCAATATGGCAACACCAATTATTCAAGTTCTTGTATCAATTTCTTTATCAATAGTTGCATATTTCGCTCTCGGTGCACAATTAGGTATATCACTTGATGCAGAAACTTTTGTTGCTTTTTTTACTGCTGCAGGTTTAATGGCTAAACCAATAAGGCAATTATCTAATATCAATATGATTGTTCAGAAAGGCTTAGCAGCAGCTAGTGAAATTTTTGAACAACTCGATCAAGAAATTGAAAGTGATCTTGGAGATAATAAAAATACAATTGAAGGAAATATTGAATTCGATAACGTTAACTTTTCTTATGAAACCGGTCGTCAAGTATTAAGTAATATCTCATTTTCTATAAATAAAAATGAAACAGTTGCCATTGTCGGTAAGTCAGGATCTGGAAAATCAACTATAGCCAATTTAATTCCAAGATTTTACAACCATTCATCTGGTAGCATATTAATTGATGGAACGCCTATTAGCGAATTTGCATTAGATTACCTTAGATCTCAAATATCTATTGTAAATCAATCTCCTTCTTTATTTAACGACACTATTTCAAAGAACATTGCGTATGGTGATGATGAAATAGATGTAGACAAATTAAAAGAATCAGCAATGTTGGCAGGTTGTTCTGAATTTATTGAAGATTTGCCAGAAGGTTACGAATCAGAAATTGGAGATGATGGTGTATTGCTATCAGGTGGTCAAAGACAAAGACTTGCTATTGCTAGAGCGTTTTATAAAGATTCACCAATAATAATTCTTGACGAAGCAACATCTGCACTTGACACCGAATCAGAATTAATTGTTCAAGAAGCATTAGAAAAATTAATAACTGATAGAACAACTATTGTTATTGCTCATAGATTATCAACAATAGAAAATGCATCTAAAATCATTGTTCTTAATAATGGATCTATTGTAGAGACAGGAACACATTCTGAATTAATTGAAAATAAAGATATTTATCATTCTTTATATAAAAATAAATTTGAGGATTCACCGGAGAAACAAAGCAGAACTTCAAAATCTGTTCAACTTTTCATGCCAGAATATGAGGATGAGGACTCAACAAGTTTTGTTGTAGATAGTTGGTATAAAAAAAGTTTATGGCTTTATCTACTTTATCCTTTCTCTCTAATTTTTTCTTATTTAACTTCTCGAAGAAGAAAAAGATATCTTAATAATAAAATTGCTTCTTATAAATCTGAAATTCCAATTATAGTTGTTGGAAATTTAACAATTGGTGGTACCGGAAAGACTCCACTTGTGAAATATATTGTCACTGAACTAAAAAAGAGAGGATATAGGCCTGGAATTGTAAGCAGAGGTTATGGTGGAAAATTTAAAGAAACTCTTAAGGTATCAAATGATACTCCTGTAAAAGAAACTGGAGACGAAGCTCAAATTTTAGCTAAGTTAGATGTTCCATTTTATATAGACAAAAATAGAGTAAGAGCTGTAAAAAAACTTACTGAAAATCATGAATGTGATGTGATAATTTCCGATGATGGACTTCAACATTATAAAATGGGTAGACATATTGAAATTGCAGTTATAGATGGCAAAAGGCGTTTTGGAAACAACTTAACTTTTCCTGCCGGACCACTAAGAGAAGCATCTAAAAGAATAAATACAGTTGATTTTATTGTTAATAATAGTGGCCCTACAAATGAGGATGAATATTTAATGAATATTAGCCCAACGAAGTTTGTACATCTAAAATCAGGTAAATCATATTCAATTGAAGATTGGCCAATGCACAAACAAGTGCATGCAGTTGCTGGTCTTGGAAATCCAGGGAGATTTTTTGATCTTCTAGATAAGTTAGGTTTTGACATCATTCGACATCCATTTCCTGACCATCATAACTTTTTAACAAGTGATATTTTTTATTTAGATCATCTACCAATAGTAATGACAGAAAAAGATGCATCAAAATGTAAAGATTTTGATAATAATAAGATTTGGTATCTTAAGATTGATGCAGATGTTAATAATAAATTTATTGATAATCTAGACAAAAAACTTAAGTCAATTTCTTTATAACATGATAAAAAATACATATATTCTTATACCGTCAAGAATTGGCTCTACAAGATTAAAAAATAAACCTCTTATCGATATTGATGGAAAATCAATTATTCAGAGAGCTATAACTAATGCACTTAGTATTACTAAAAATGCTTATGTTGCAACTGACTCAGATCTTATTAAAAGTAACGTTGAGGAAATTACTAATAATGTAATCATGACATCTTCTAGCCATATATCTGGTACGGATAGAATTTACGAAGCCGCTAAAAAGTTAGATTTAAATGATAAAACATTAATTTTAAACCTTCAGGGTGATGAGCCATTCATTCCAAGTGAATTAGTATCAAAAGTAATAGACGATTATTATGATAATGATTGCGACGTAATTACAGTCTCAACCCCAATAAAATCTGAGGATGAACTTATCAATCCAAATTGTGTTTTAGTAGAAACAGATATAAAAAACTATGCAATTAATTTTGTCAGAACTGGAAATATTAAAAATCCAAGAAGACATCTTGGTATATATGGATATTCATTTAAAACATTAAGTGCATTGATAAAATTAAAACCAACAAATAATGAATTATCTTTAAACCTTGAACAACTTAGATTTCTTGAAAATAACTACTCTATTTTTGTTTCACACTTTGATAAAGAAATTCCTAATGGTATAGATACGCAGGATGATGTTGATAATGCGCTTATGTATTTGAAACAATGAATATTTATAAAAATAAATTAATTAATAATTCTTTGAGATTAAACTCAATTGCAAATTATTTCATTGAACTTACTGATAAAAATGATTTTATTGAATTGCATAAATTTATAAAAATTAAAAATTTACCGGTACTTGTGATAGGTGAGGGTACCAATGTGGTATTGCCAGATATTTTTGAAGGAATTGTTGTTAAACCAAATTTTAATGAAATTAATTTTAATGAATATAATAATACTATTTCAGCTGGATCATCTGTTAATTGGCATGAGTTTGTCATTCATACAATAAATAATAATATAGTTGGGTTCGAGAACTTGTCATCTATCCCAGGTAGCGTAGGAGCATCTCCAATTCAAAATATAGGTGCATACGGTCAGGAAGTATCAAATTTAATCGAAAGCGTTGACTGTTATGATTATATAAACAATGAATTTATTTCTTTAAATAATAATGATTGTAACTTTTCTTATAGGGATTCAATTTTTAAAAAAAATAATTTGTTGATATATAAATTAAATTTTTATACAGATAGTCATAAAGAACACAACTTAGAATATGATTCAATAAAAAAATATATGACAAACAATAGTATTGATCCAAAAAACATTACTACTCGCGATGTATCAAGAATGATTACAGATATTAGATCAATAACATTACCTGATCCAATAGAAATTCCAAATGCAGGAAGTTTTTTTAAAAATAATGTAATTAATAAGAGTGATATTAAATTAGATAGATTTTCTATAGATGAATTAGTTTTATGGGAAATTGATTCTGAAAAAGTTAAAGTTGGCACAGCAAGGTTAATCGAGTTAATTAAAAATGAGCTTACAAAATTTGATAATGTTGAAATATATGAAAATCACTCTCTTGTGTTGATCACAAATAAAAATGCAAATCAAAAAAATGTTATAGATTTTGCTGAACATATAAAAGAGAGAATTTATGATACATTTCATATCACTCTAGAAATCGAACCTGCAGTAATCTCTAATTAAAAATGTTTATTTGGTCAGCTTTTGCACATTTAATTGCTTTAACAAGCCCGGGTCCAGATACGGCTATAGTTATTCGACAAGTTTCCATCCATGGAAGAATTGAGGGCATTAAAACAGCGATAGGAATTGGTTTTGGCATACTAGTTCATTGCATTCTAGCAATAAGTGGAATTTCCCTATTAATATTAGCTAATGATTTATATAAATTTATAATAAGTTTGATTGGTGGGATATATATTCTTTATTTAGGTGTAACAATGTATTCATCAATTAATAATGAGTTTCCAAAAAATAACAATTTTTTAAATATAAAACACAATAGTTTTTATATTGGTCTTATAACTAATATTTTTAATGTGAAAGCATTCTTATTTTTTGTGTCATTATTTGCTATCTTGATGGATAATTTAAATGGAAATTATTTTTATTTATATCCAATATATTTTTCATTAACATCAGCACTGTGGTTTATTTTTTTAAGTTACGTTTTGACTTCCTCAAAATCTAAAAATTTTAATGTTTACAATAATAAATACTTGCTATCAATAATGTCTGTTGTTTTGTGTTTGATTGGATTATATGTACTAGTTAGGGCCATAAATGAGTATTTCTAAAATTAAAAAAGATCTTGAAGGACAAAAAAAATTTCCACCTGTAGATAAATGGAATCCAGATTTATGTGAAGGACAAGAATTCTTCATTGATAGAGAAGGTAATTGGTTTTATAACCATTCACCGATTAAAAATAAAAAACTCATAAATCTTTTCTCAACAGTAATTAGAAATGATGATAATAATTATTTTTTAGTTACTCCGGTTGAAAAAGTTTCAGTTAAGGTTGAGTTAGCACCATATAAAGTTATTGATTTTGAAATCTCTAAAAACAACATAAAACTTTTCACTAACATGAATTATGACTTTGAACTAAATGCATTAAATACAACAAGGTTAATTGCTTATAATAATTCTGAAATACCACTTGTTCATGTTAGAAACAAGATTGAAGGTTTTTTTGATAGAAACACATATTACAAGTTTGTTGATCTTGCGCTTGAAAATAATTACATAGAAAACAAATTACTTTATGTTCCAAGTAACAATCATAATCACATAATAGGCAAAATTGCATAAAAAACTTACATTAGAAAAAAAAGTGTGCCCAGTTTGTAATAAACCATTTTCTTGGAGAAAAAAATGGAAAAAAAATTGGTCAAATGTTATTTATTGTAGTGAAAGATGCAGAAGGTCTAAGAGTTCAAAGTTAAATTAATCCATTCATCAATATAAAACTCTAATAAATCTAAAGGTAGGGAGCCTCTTTTAAGTACTTCATAATGAAAATCTTTAATATCATATTTATCACCTAATAACTTTTCAGCTTTATTTCTAAGCTCTAAAATTTTTAACTGTCCAATTTTGTATGCTAGTGCTTGACCAGGCCATGCTATATACCTATCTACTTCATTATTAATATCTAAAATAGATTTGGCTGAGTTTTCTATAAATAGATTTACAGCTTCTTCTCTAGACCATCCTTTATAATGCATTCCTGTATCTACAACCAACCTTATAGCGCGCCACATATCATATGTAAGCTGACCAAATTTATCGTACGGATCATCATAAATACCCATAAATTCACCAAGTTCCTCACTATATAAACCCCAACCCTCAACAAACGCAGTTATACCTTGATATTTTCTGAATGGTGGAACATTTTCTAATTCTTGAGCAATAGAGATTTGAAAATGATGACCAGGAACAGCTTCATGAACTGTCAAAACAGGAATTTCATATTTTGGCCTAGATTCAGGTTTGTAAAGATTTGCATAAAAATATCCAGGTCTGCCAGGACTTGGACTATTGTAATAGGCAGTTGTTGTAAAAGGTGCAGATTCATCAGGAATTGGTATAACACCATAAGGCGCTCGAGGAAAAACTTTAAATATTTTTGTTAGCAATGGATCAATTGTTTTTGACATGATGAGATATGCGTTGAAAAGATCCTCTGAATTATCGTAATAAAATCTTGGACTTGTTCTTAAATAATTTAAAAATGAATTAAAATCACCATCCCAATTTACTTGTTTAATAATTGCTTCCATTTCTGATCGTATTCTTTTTATTTCATCTAATCCAATTTCATGAATCTGATCAGGAGTAAGATTTGTAGTGGTGTAAAATCTTGCAAGATACTCATAATATTCTTTACCACCTGGAACATCACTTATACCAATTGAACTCCTTGAGTTTGGTAAGTATTCTTTTTTTAAAAAATTATTTAAGTTTATATATGCAGGAATAATTTTGTTATTAACAACTTCTTTAGCTTTAATAACTAATTCATCTTTCTCAGCATTTGATATTAAGTTACTATCTGCTTCTATAAAAACTTTCATGTAGGGATTTTTATCAATTTCAGACTCGATAATGGCATCTATTTGCACTATCACACTCTCAGTAATCATCTTTGGTTGAGTAATGCCTTTTGAAAGACCTTCTTTATTAATCTTAATAAAATTATCAATATTTTCTGAAAAAATATTTAATCTTGAAAGCCAATCGTAATAATCTTGTATTGATGAATAAACAAGTCTATTTCCTGTTTCATAAAAACTTTGAATACCACCTCTTTGATTTATTCTTAAAAAGTAAGTTGGAAAATTTCTAAGATCAATCTCTCTATTAATACCAAACTCATAAAGCTTATAGTTAAGTTTATTTTCATCATTTAACTTTGAAAAATTAATCTTTTTAAGATTATTTAACGATTCAATACTTGAATCTTTTTCTATTAAAAATTGTTCAATACTGTTTGAATTGATTATATTATTTGATCTTTTATCACCAACATAAGTAGCAAAAAGTGGATTATTATTAAGTGTCTTTTCCCATTCTGAATTTAAAAAATTAATAAATACTTTATTTTCATCTTCATTAATTTCTTCCTGAATATTTTGTTCAACAACTTCGACTGTGGTACAAGAGAACAATACAATAAAAAGAATAGGAAATAGAAAGTACCTCATTTTTTACATATTTGGATAGTTAGGTCCTCCAGGACCCTCAGGAGTCACCCAATTTATATTTTGTGATGGGTCTTTAATATCACAAGTTTTACAGTGAACGCAGTTTTGAGCATTAATTACAAATTTTTTCTCATTATCTTTTTCTACAACCTCATAAACACCAGCAGGACAGTATCTCTGTGCTGGCTCATCATACAGCGGAAGATTAACACTTATAGGAATTGATGAGTCTTTTAATTGAAGATGACATGGTTGATCCTCCTCATGATTCGTATTAGATAGATAAACCGATGATAACTTATCGAAAGAATATATACCGTCTGGTTTTGAATATTCTATTTTTGGCATTTCATCAGCTTTTTTCAGACATGCATAGTCAGGTGTTGGATGATTAAGTGTAAAAGGCAATTTACCTCTAAAGATTAATTGGTCCACAGCATTAAATGCAGCTCCAATCAAAGCACCATACTTATGAAAAAATGGGCCAAAGTTTCTAGATTTATAAAGCTCATCATAAATCCATGAGTTTTTAATTCTAGAATCATATGATTCATTAGATGAATCTTGTAGCTCTTCAAAAATATGTTGACCAGCTATTTCACCAGATTTCATTGCTGTGTGTGAACCTTTAATTTTTGAAAAAACAAGAGTTCCAGCATTACATCCAATAATAAGCCCTCCAGGAAATTCCATTTTTGGCAATGATTGAAGGCCGCCCTTAATTAGTGCTCTTGCTCCATAAGTAAGTCTTTCTCCACCTTTAAGATATTTTTTAATGGAAGGATGCGTTTTCCATTTTTGAAATTCATCAAATGGACTAAGATGAGGATTTTTATAATCCAACGGTATTACATAACCAAGATAAACTTCGTTATTTTCACCATGGTACAAGTATGAACCTGATGGAGTATCAAACGGAGTAGGCCATCCATTTGTATGGACGACTAAACCCTCTTCGTGAAGCTCAGGCTTAATTTTCCAAACCTCTTTGAAACCAATACCATAATGTTGTGGATCCTTTCCATCAGATAAATTAAATTTCTGTATTACTTGCTTGCCGAGATGCCCTCTACATCCTTCTCCCAAAATAGTATATTTAGCTCTAATTTCAATACCAGGTTCATGTCCAGGTTTAACATCCCCAGATTCTGAAATACCCATATCCCCGGTTTGAACACCAACAACTTTATCATCCTCAATTAAAATCTTACTAGCAGGAAATCCTGGAAATATTTCAACACCCATTTGCTCAGCTTGTTCACCAAGCCATCTGCATAAGTTGCCTAAACTTATAACATAGTTACCATGATTATTCATTGGAGGCATAATAAAAGATGGCACTGGTATCCCAACTTTTTCTAGAAGAAATACTAATTTATCTTTTTTAACAGGAACATTCAAAGGAGCATCTAATTCTTTCCAATTAGGAATTAATTCGTCTAGCGCATTGGGTTGAAAAACATTACCAGAAAGAATATGTGCTCCAATTTCAGAACCTTTTTCCAAAAGACAAATGCTATGATCTGTATTATTTTCTTTATTTAGTTGCGCAAATTTAATGGCAGCAGCAAGACCAGATGGTCCTCCACCAACAATGACAACATCATATTCCATTACTTCTCTGTGCATAAGATTTTCGTGTTGTATTCGTAATTAAAAATACATTATAATTATACTATATTATAAACAGTATTTATATTAAAAATATTTAAAAATAATTAAAACTTATATTAAATATACATATAAATAAGTACAATTTACAAGTTAATTTAAAACAATTAATTACTATGAAAATTTTAGTTCCGATTAAAAGAGTTGTCGACTATAACGTAAAAGTTCGACCATTATCTGATAATTCAAACGTTGATTTGAATAATGTGAAAATGGCAGTTAATCCATTTTGTGAAATTGCTTTAGAGGAAGCTGTAAGGTTAAAAGAATCAGGTAAAGCAACTGAGGTTATTGCTGTTTCTGTTGGTCAGACAGATTCGCAAGAGCAACTAAGAACTGCATTGGCACTTGGTGCAGACAGAGCAACTCTTGTAGAAACTGATTCTATTCTAGAACCTCTCGCAATCGCTAAAGTTCTTCAAAAAATTATAGAAGATGAAAAACCAGATTTAATTATATTAGGTAAACAAGCTATCGATGGAGATAACAATCAAACTGGTCAAATGTTAGGAGCATTGCTTGATTATCCTCAAGCTACTAATGCCTCTGAAGTTTCGATAAATGATTCATCAATTACTGTTACTAGAGAAATTGATGGAGGCCTTCAAACACTTGAATTGACAGTTCCTTCAATAGTTACAACAGATCTTAGATTAAATGAACCAAGATATGCATCTTTGCCAAATATAATGAAGGCTAAGAAAAAAGAATTAAATGTTATACCTGCTGCCGACCTTGGTATTGATTTAGGTTGTAGAACTGAATTATTGTCTGTAGAACTACCTCCATCTAGAGAAGCAGGTATCATAGTTGAGACAGTAGATGATTTAGTTGATAAATTAAAAAATGAAGCAAAGGTGATTCAATGAGTATATTAGTAATAGCAGAACACGATAATAATTCACTCAAAGGAGCTACTTTAAATACTGTAACTGCTGCAACTTCCTTAACAGGCGATGTAGCAATTCTAGTTGCTGGTTCAAATATCGATAGTGTTGTTGCTGAATGTCAAACATTAGATAACGTATCTAAAATTTTAAAATGTGATAGTGAGACATATGTAAATGCAATAGCAGAAGATATCTCTTCTCTAGTTCTTGCTAATTGTGAAGGCTATACTCATATACTTGCACCTGCAACAACATTTGGTAAGAATCTTATGCCAAGAATTTCTGCCAAATTAGATTCACAACAAATATCAGATATTATTTCGATAGAATCTGATGATACTTTTAAGAGACCTATTTATGCAGGTAGTTGTATCGCAACAGTTAAATCAAACGATAACGTAAAAGTTATAACCGTAAGATCTACTGCCTTTGATGCTATTACTAAAAATAATTCAGATATTGAAGTTCATGAAATTAATGATGAGGGATCATTAAACATTAGTAAGTTTGTAGGTGAAGAGTTAGCTCAAAGTGACAGACCAGAATTAACAGCTGCAAATATTGTAATTTCTGGTGGAAGAGGAATGCAGTCTGGAGATAACTTTCATTTGTTAGATTCGATAGCTGATAAACTTGGTGCGGCTGTAGGGGCATCTAGAGCTGCTGTTGATGCTGGTTTTGTTCCAAATGATTATCAAGTTGGGCAAACTGGTAAAATAGTTGCTCCAGATTTGTATATAGCAGTTGGTATTTCCGGTGCCATACAACATTTAGCTGGAATGAAAGATTCAAAAGTAATAGTTGCTATTAATAAGGATGAAGACGCTCCTATATTTCAGGTAGCAGATTATGGGTTAGTAGCTGATCTTTTCAATGCACTGCCTGAACTAGAATCATCGCTTTAGTCACTTTATTTCTTCATATGAATAAGATATGTTTTTTTATATTTTTTCCATTAGTATTTTTTACAAATTTCATTCATTCATTTCAATTTTTTAATAATGACTGTCAAACTAAGCTTGTAAGGGTCTATGAACCTCTATATCCCAATACGATATATCAGGGATATTCTATTGTGAATTTTGATATTGATACTGATTCTTCAATAACAAATATCAAAGCTACTAAATCAATGTGTGCAACTTCAAGGAATGATAATGGAGAAATAAATTTCAAAACTTGCCCATTTTTTAAACCTACTTCAGTTGCAGCTGCAAAGTTTTTGAAATTTAATCAGCCAAAAGATTCTTCTGGCAAGAGCTGTAAAATAACCAATGCAAAAATAAAATATAATTATTCTCTTTATAATTTTAAGATTATTAATGATAACTTCCTTCTAAGAAAAGAGAGTGATAATGACAATATTGATATATTTCTTGAAATGAATGAAAAAAACTTTGATAGTTATGAAGATAAAATATATGTAGTAAATACTGTTAGATAAATTGAAAAATTTTATAAAACTACAAAACGCTTTTCCAATAACACTAATTGTCAGTATTGTTTTTTTAGTTGTCTTTTACTTACTTAGCTTTTTTCAGATTATTCAATCGCCAGATTCATTAAATTTTATTGGTGAAGCTTCAAGATGGTGTGAAAGAATTAGTCCTGGTCCTTTTAGGGAGCCTATCAATACTCTCACTAATTTAGGGTTCATGGTCGTTGGTCTTTATATTTTGTATAAAATTACTAATGAAACCTCTTTTAATGATTTCTCAGGAATTAACAAAATTACTGTTTTGTATGGAGTTGCTGTAGTCTACTTAGGACCTGGATCGATGATGATGCATGGAACCAATACTGAATGGGGAGGTTGGGCAGATAATCTTAGTATGGTCATGTATATTGTAATACCCTGGTTGTACAACATATATAAAATGTCAGATTGGACAGTAAATGTCTTTTTAAAAATGTATATAGCAATAGTATTAATTTATGCTTTGATGAGAGGATTATTTGGTTATGGAATGGGAATAGGCCTTGATTTATTTGGAGTCTCTATTGGATTGTGGGTAATAAGTGAGTTTCTTTATAGATTTTGGTCTCCAAAAATGAGATTTATATCTGGTTTTGTTGGTTTTTTAGTTTTAATGATATTTGGAATCTTTCCAATTGATGTAATTAATAATATTGGAAATTACTGGTGGATAATTTTATTTTGGTTACCAGGATTACTTTCATCTAAAAAACCAAGAGGCAAAAGAAGTTATATTTGGTATTTTGCTGGAATGTTTGCTTATATTGCAGCATGGCTTATTTGGTTAGAAGGTAATTTAACAATAAATCCAAATTCACAATTTTGTAATCCAGATTCATTAGTTCAAGCTCATGGAATTTGGCATTTGTTAACTGCAACCGCAACCTTGTTCTTTTTTTATCACTACAGATCTGAAAAATTAACTTAAAATTTCATTACATCCAGTATCTGATAGTAAATCTAAAATAATATTTTTATCCTGTTTTTTTAATTTATTGAATTCTTCTTTGATCCAATTTAGACACTTTACTTGATATGGGAATGTTTTTTGTTTCCAAATTTCTCCATCTATCGATGTTTCCCAAACCTCATCACCGTTTTCATAAGCATTTGCGTTAGCAATTAGACATGGAATATAAACTTTTCCAACCTCATTAAATATTTCAATTAGTGAATTAGGAATGTTATCTATATCAAGCCATCCATAATTATGATCTTTAAAGTAGTTTAATTTATTTTTATTTTTTACTTCGTTAGATTTAACTCCAAAAAACTCACCAATTCCTCCACTATCATGTAAACCTGACAAATCTGACATTATATTTACCCATGAAACTGTTCTTGGTGATTGCTTATATGCGATATTTCTGGGTGTTGGATCAAATCCAACTAGTTGGGTAAGTTGACCATATAAACCAAAATCAGATGATGAAGGCCGCTGTCCAAACATGAATGGTAAAAATTTAAGATGATTTTCCATCAATGATAAGTATCTTTTATAGCTTTGATCAATGAGTTTTGCTGTATCATCATTTGAACCAACAACCCATAATCTATTAATTTGTCTATCTGAAATAATGTCACCAAATTGATTCATAGATTCGTCATCTATATCTATTTTATGTTGAAGTACTAACATTTTTTTTGCATTATCTGCATCCTCATTAAAATACCACCTGTAATGAAACATATATTTTGTTGTCCACTCATCTGCAAAATCTTCTAGCAAGTAATTGAGAAAACTTAAAATAGGTGAGGGAGGTATTACAGATTTTTCTTTATATAACTCTTCTAGATATCTTATTATTGGTGTTGTATCAGTTCTACAAATATCTAAACCTTTATCATCTTTAAACACCATGGTGGGTAATAAAACAGGCTTGGGAGGCTCAATATTAAGAAAAGATAAATTCTGAACTACATCTCCCCACGAAACTAAATAAGGAATATTTCTATACCTAAGAAGAGATAGCATTTTTTGTGTATACGGAGATCCTACATTTCCAAATACTTTTATAGGATCTGTCATTATATTCTATCCTATGGGATTACCAGCCTCTTCACCAAGTTTAATTGCTTTTTGAAATGCTCCTCTAGCTTCAATATTAGAAACATATTTTTTAACATTAGCCATTTCATCATTTACACAACCCAATCTGTTTGCCATATAACAAGAATGTCCTAACATACAATCAGCTGCTGAAAATTCACCAATCAAGTAATCTTTACCATCTAAAAAATCATTTACTGGTGATAATGATTTTGAAAGTAAATTTTTAGCTTGATTTAAAACTGTTTCATCTCTTCTATCAGGTGGTAGCAATACTGTTTGAACTACAATTTGATTCATTGGAGGCATAACCATTCCCTCACAGAAATGAAACCATTGAAGATAATATGGATATTCATCAGAATTTATATCAGGTTTGAGTCTACCGTTACCATATTTATCAAGTATGTATTGAATAATGGCCCCAGATTCAAATATTGAAATATCTCCATCTTCTATAACTGGAACTCTACCTAAAGCATGCCTGGATCTGTGTTCTGGAGATTTTAGGCCTTCTTTTGTAAAAGGCAGCACCTCTATGTCATATTCAATTTTAAGCTCTTCGAGAAGCCATGCAACTCGACCAGCTCTTGTTCCAGGTGTTAAATATAGTTTTATCATAGTTACTCCTTATTTTTTTACCATTTTTTGCGCATTTTTAATAAATTCTTTTGTTTTTTCCTCATCGTCAAGATTTTTATCTATTTTAATTTCAATTGGCACTTTTATACCTTCAAGCATCCCAGGTTGCTCATACATAGCATCCTTCCATCTCTCCAAGTTTTCTAATTCATCAGTTGAAACACCAGACCATTTATGTGTTCTTACCCAACACCAATTTGCAATATCAGCTATTGAGTATTCATCTGCAAGCCATTCATTATCTTTTAGATGTGTATCAAGTACTTCAAACAATCTTCTTGATTCATTTTGATATCTATCAATAGCAGGTTGTATTTTTTCAGGAAAATACCTAAAAAATACATTTGCCTGTCCCATCATGGGACCAACTCCACCCATTTGAAACATGAGCCATTCTAAAACTTTTGCTCTTTTCTTAGGATTTTTTGAGATCAATTTATTTGCTTTATCAGCCAAGTAAATCATTATTGCTCCAGATTCAAAAATAGATAAATTATTAGATGTATCCACAATTGCAGGAATTCTTCCATTGGGACTAATTTTTAAAAAATCAGGTTTCTTTTGTTCACCTTCAGAAAGATTAACAAGTATTGCTTTATAATCCATACCCAATGCTTCGAGGGTGCATGAAACTTTGTGACCGTTTGGAGTTGGTGCTGTATATAATTCAATCATTTTTAATCCTTTATAAAATCAATTAATACTTTAGATAATTCTTTTGGTTTAGTCCATTGAAAAAAATGGCCACCACCAATATTTTTAGCTTTTATGGCATTTGGTACAATTCTCAATACATCTTTTTCCATATCATTAGTTACAGGATCATTACCAGCAAAAACAGATAAAAATGGTTTATTAGTTTTATTATAGAATTCTCTTGCTTTTTTTTGGGCATCTAAAGATTTATCTGGAATTATTGGTACATGACTTGGCATAGCTCTGCATCCCATTTTATATTTAGGAGATGGGAAAGGGGCCTCATATGCTTTCATTAAATCACTCATATAGGGTGATATTTTAGATAATCCTAATCTATGAAAAAAATAATGATTTCTAATTTGATTATTTGGTATTTTTTCCATCATCGCTGAGTTCAATAATCCAACAGGAAGATTTTTTGTATCCCAACAAAATTTTTGCCAATACATAAATTTTAATGCGGGATGTGTTTTACCAGAATCCATCTTCCTTACTTCTTTAAACATGTTAAGCGGAGTAAGTTTTATATTTGATTTCCTAAATTCATGCACTTCATCGATCACAGCCTTTGGAGTATTTGGCATATAGGGTAATCCGGTATTACCCATAGATATTTTTGTAAATCTATCTGGGTTATCAACAATCATTCTAAGGCCGATTAATCCACCCCAATCTTGACCAAAAAATATTAAATCATTTAAATTATTTTTTACTAACCATTGATTCATCCAATCAACTTGATTCTGGTAACTATAATCATTTCTTGAGGCTGGCTTATCTGACTTACCATATCCAACTAAATCGGGTGCGATTACTCTTATTCCAGAATCATTAAGGATAGGTATCATTTTAGAGTATAAATAACTCCAAACTGGTTGGCCGTGCATCGCTAATAAAATTGGACCATCCGATGGACCTTCATCGATATGATGTATTCTTATTTCAGTTCCATCATCTGCAAAAATATCTGTGTATATTGGATCGAATGGGAAACCTTTAATATTTGCGAAATACTTATCAGGAGTTCTCAGTACCTTCATTAAAAATCTTTAATCACTCCATCGTTTATTAATTCTTTGATTAATTCTTCAAATGGATCGTCCTGTCCAAAATAATACTTTCCTTTATATACATTCAAAGGAACTCCATGATGGCCAGCTTTTTTTTGATCTAATTGATTCATTTCAATTTCCTCAATTAAACTCTCTTCATTTGATTTTATTGATTCCCTGACTTCACCTAAATCTTCTCCAAAATCAGCTAGCAGATCTTTTAATTTATCTTCTGAATTCCAGTTCTTAACGCTCCATATCAAGGTTGATAATTCATATGCAAACTCTATTCCTTTACCTCTATTACACATTAACTGGCCGATATGGCAAACATCAAATATATAAGGTTGATGATCAGCTATTTTTCCAGTTAATGTATTCTGTCTGATTGGATCAGGTTTTATCGGCATATTTAATGGCATATTTAATTTTTTTGCTTTTTTCTTAAAGTCTCTTATGAATGGAATAAAGAAAAATATATTTTTGTTATCAAACCATTCAGGCATTCTTATAGCTATGGGATAAACGATTTTAAAATTTATATCCAATTTATATTCATTCTTAAGTTTAAGCATTCTTGGAAGAATTAAATATGAATAAGGACTTCTGTATGAAAAATAAAAATCAATCATATTATGTGCTTCCTTTTTTTAATGACAAATAAAACATTATCATAAAGTATATTAATATTGGTATATTCCCAATTACCCCTGGAGGTGTGTTTATATAGTAATCATCGGTTAAAGGGTGAAGTGAACCTGAAATTAATCTAAAGCAATGATCTAAGAGACATATCATATATATTAACGGTACGAGGCTTTTATATTTAATAAATAAAATTAATAAAACTAATGTTAATGATGCCTGTGTAGCTCCCCAAAGCGATGCAAATAAATAAACTAAGTTATTCGGATCTATAGTATCTATAATTGGAAGTTCTTTTATTGTTGCAATTCCAACAAGACCAGCATTTTCTGAAAGGAAATGTACAAGTGATCTAAATATATACAAAGCAAAAATAGGATAAAGACCATATATCGCAAATTTAGAACCTTTGTAATCATCATTTAATTTATTAGGAAAAAGTGCCATTAATTTATTTTATCAATAATAATTTCATTATTACCTACAGGCATAACAACTCTAGTTCCATCGTCTGAAAGAGTATAGTCATCAAATATGCCTTCAATAGGTCTAAAAAATACTCTTTCCATTAAAGTATTTCGAGGTGTTGGTATGGAATGATAAATGAGTAGATGTTTTACATCCGCATCTCTTGCAATTTCACCTGCTTCCTTTATGCTCGTGTGATAATCCTGTATATCAAGAAGTATTTTGTCCAATTGGGGTATTGGGGCGAGTTTTCTCATTCTTTCAACAATATCTATTGATATAGCCGAATGCACAAGAAGATCAACATCCTTAGAATATTTTTGAACACTTCCATCATGAATAGTGTCTCCACTTATAACAACTGTTCTTCCCTTATAAGATACTTTAAAACCGAATGACGAATTAACAGGATAATGATCAACTACAAAAGGTAATATTTCTAATCCAGGAGTATCATTTGGAATTAATTGATTGTCCATAATTTGGATCGCATTAAACCCTGCAATACTCATTGGTAACATTTCATCTCCATGATGTTCATTCCTATATTGATAATCCGGTGAGTATGCTAGCTCAAAACCTTTAGTAATAAGATTTATTCCCTCTGGTCCATAAACTTTTAATGGTGCAGTTCTCCCTTGAATCCAAGATTGAAGATGTGCATCTGGCAAGTCCGCCATATGATCTGAATGCATATGTGTTATTAAAACTGCCTTTACATTTTGCCATGGCAATTGGTATTGAGTAAGGTTATTAACACTTCCATTACCGATATCAAAAATATAAATGTCATCACCAGCTTCTACGAGCACACAAGATTCAGCTCGTCCTGGAGAAGGTAGAGGGGATCGTGAACCACAAATAACAACTTTTAACGTATCTTCTTTATCAAGAAAAGGTTCTGCACTAAAAAGAATATTTTTTATACCAATATTTAAAATTCTGTCTTGAATTGAATGAGAGTTTAATGATACAAGACCAATAATAAATATAGAAACCAAAAAGCTTATAATAATTAATATTTTTTTCATATTTTTAGATTGTTTCTATATTGAGCTGACCCTCTAGTCCTGCATCTCTATGAATATGAATCTTTTGATATTCTGGATCCATTGTCATATCAAACATTGCTTTTCTATTTGGATACTTAGCAATTGCAACAGAATCCCATAAATCTTCAACTTCACCTAACATTAATCTACTAACTTTACCTGCAAAAATAAATTCACCACCATACTTTTCAACTAAATTTATTACTTCAGCAGCATAAAGACCATATGCCTCTTCTCCGGTCAGATTAGTATCACGACCATCATCATATTTAGCTTTATCTTTATATTTAAGCAAATTCACCATTGATATAGGCCCAATTTCAGAATTTTCTAAGAAACCATTTATTTGAGCTTCGTTGGGCATAACTTTGTTTTCAACTTTCATAACTAAAACACCTTTGACATATATTACGTCAATATATTATCTTTTAGTATATTACTGGAGAATGCTGATGAATAAAGTTTTTTCAATTTTATTTTTTATTCTTATTATATCTACTGGACTATTCCAATTCATTCGAAACTCTGAACCATCTATTAATTATGAGAGATTCAATTTAGTTTCTCCTGGAATATTAAGAACACCTGATAAACGATTTGAAGACTTAAAAGATTATCCGTTCACACCTAATTATTTAACAATTGGTGATACAAGGATTCATTATATTGACGAGGGACCTAAAGATGGACAGATTGTTTATTTACTTCATGGCGAACCTACATGGAGTTATTTATTTAGAAAAATGATACCAACTCTTGTAAACGAAGGATTTAGAGTTATTGCGCCAGATATGGTTGGATTTGGTAAATCTGATAAATATATATCAACAGATGATTATTCACATCTAATGCATGTTGAAAAGATGACTCAATTAATTGTAGAACTTGATTTAAAAAATATTACCGCACATTTTCATGATTGGGGTGGACCAGTTGGATTTCGAGTATTAGCAGAAGAACCAAATAGATTCGATAGAGTTATTGCAACCAATACAAGTTTGCCAGCAACTGGAAGAGGTTTTTTGAATGACTTGAGAGGCTACATAATATGGCCAATATTTAAATTTATGATATGGCTTCAAGGACCAGCAACTTGGGAAGAATTTATTGGTGGTGATGGTTTTACAAATTGGATTCGATACTCAACTTATACAGATAATATTGATGTTGGTGGAATTATGCAGATTCTTGGGTCAGTAACTGATGAAGAAAGACTTGCTTACGAAGCTCCATATCCAAATGCTTCATTTAAAGCAGGAGCACAGATTTTTCCATATTTAATTCCAAGCGAAATTAGAAAAAATGAAATGGCATACAGAGATGTACTTGAAAAATGGAACAAACCTTTCTTAATCGCCAATTCAGATAATGACCCTGTTACTGGTAATAATCCTGAATTAGTTGAGCTTTTAAAAAGAATACCTACCGCACAAGAAATTGTCATAAGTGGTCCTGGACATTTTGTACAAGAAGAAGCAGGACCTGAATATGCTCAATTAATAATAGATTTTATTAATGAAAAGCCTGAGGGATTTACTGTTGAAAAGAAAGTTCTAGATAAGAATTTTATTTTATAAATTTAAATATACAATTACTTAATGAATAGAGTTACTGCACATACAGGATCTAAATATCCAATTATACAAGCTCCAATGGGTTGGATTGCAAGAAGCCAACTTGCCTCAGCAGTATGTGAAGCAGGTGGGATGGGAATAATAGAAACTTCATCTGGCGAAATCGATAATTGTAAAAAAGAAATTCAAATGATGTCAGAACTAACTAATAAACCATTTGGTGTTAATTTACCTTTATTATTTTTAAAAGATGACTCAATGGTTAATTTTTGTGTCGAGTCGGGTATTAAATTTGTAACAACTTCTGCTGGTGATCCTACAAAATATGTTGGTATATTGAAAGATGCAGGAATAACTGTATATCATGCTGTCCCTAGTCTTGATGGTGCGATTAAAGCAGCAAATGCTGGTGTTGATGGTCTTGTTGTTGAGGGTACTGAAGGAGGTGGATTTAAAAGTCCTATTGAAGTCGGTATTTTAGTTCTCATTCAATCTATAAGACAAAATTTAGATTTGCCAATAATTGCTGCTGGTGGTATTGCAGATGGTGCTGGAATGGCCGCTGTTTTTGCTGCAGGAGCGGAGGGCATTCAAATGGGAACAAGATTTGTCTCAAGTTTAGAAAGTCCAGTTCATGATAACTTTAAAAATAAAATTATTGATTCAGGTATTGATGGTACATATATATTAAATAAAAAATCAAAACCAGTAATAAGGGCGCTTAAATCACACTTAACTAAAGAAATTAATGATAAAGGCGAGATGGATATGACTGCACTTATAAATATTAAAGATTTATACTTTGGTGGTGATATGGAGGCAGCTCCGGCTTTATCTGGTCAATCATCAGGATTAATAAATGAAATAAAACCAGTAAAACAAATCATTAATGAAATTATTAAAGACTTTAATTCGATTTGTGATTCAATGAGAGAATTAAAGTTTTAGGAAAAGATAGCTAACCTTTTTCAGATTCTTCTAATTTTTCTCTTAGCATTAGTTTTTTTAAACTAATTTTATCTTTAAGAGTCATGATATAGGCAGAAATTGCTAGTATAAGTATGCCTGCTGCTTCATAAATTATATTTATAGCATTAACATCTTTGCTTTGAAGAATAATCATTCTTGTCAAAGCAGTCATTGCAATGATAAGTGGAAGAGTTACAGGTATTCTGTTATTAGCATAAAATGAAGCAACCATTCCAAGCACCTCAGCATAAATAAATAATAAAAATAAATCACTCAGATTTACAATTTTTACATCAATCATTCTTATTATTTCAGAAGTTGTTGCAAATATAGTAGCTAAGGCAATTAAAAATAATAAGACTCTTTCTGAAATCCAAATAAATTTTTGGACATAATTTGTATCGTTCATGTTTAATAATATTACATATATTTTAATTCATCTCAAATTTAGTTTTTTGGTGGCATTAAAAATAATTGAGATGTCTTTTCCATATACTCCTTATAGTCCGATCTATTTTTAAGACTCCTTTCATCCATCATTGGACATGATGCAAAGACAAATAATGCTAACATGGCTAGTGGGCAAATTATTAGCCAGAATGGTGCAAACTCTGAACTCATACTCATAAAAAATATACCAAACCAAAACCCAATCTCTCCTAGATAATTTGGATGTCTAGAATATTTCCATAACTTGTATTTCATAGTTTTTCCTTTATTTTCTGGATTTTGTCTGAACCCTCTCATTTGTTCATCAGCTACAGTCTCAAGTACTACTGCAAGAAATGTAAAAATAGATGCGAAGTATAAGCTTGTCGTTACCTCTACATCATAAGTGAATATATAGATAAGAGGATACAGACAAATATTTACAATGAATGTTGGGAATAGATGTATACCAAAAAAATTATTGAACTCAGCTTGAAATTTATTTGTTTTTTTTAAATCTATATATCTAAAATCTTCATGCTCAAATCCTCTCCAACTTATAAGCCAATTTCTAGTTAATCTAGCTGCCCAAAATATTATTGGTATAGTAACTAAGAGTTTTAACAACAAAGAATTTTCTGAATTCAATGCTAAATATATAACTATGGGAACTGGAGCGACTGACCAAAAAGGGTCATATAGACTTGAATTTTTGAGTATTACACTCCCAATATATATAAAGATCGTTGCATAAACGTGCCATATTGTGATTTTCAACCAAATAAAATCTAATGAATTTGGTAAAAGAATATATGATACATAAAAAGATAAAAAATAAATTAATATACAAAGAAGCTGACTTATTTTTTTATCTTTGATCATATTAAAAGGGGCCAAATGGCCCCATATTATTGAACTATTTTCTTGACCAAGTTATTGCTAACTGAAACGCAAGAATAAATAAAACAAATGCTGTTTGAAGTGGTGAACCAACAACAAGTGGAAAATCAAGGTATTCAGCCATTCTTTCACCTGACGCTGCCCCAATTTCATTTAGTTGAGTTACGGCGGATTCTAATATAGAAGCACCTATTTGATTTACTCCAAACATAAAAGCTGCAACAAATATACAAAATACTGATGTAAAAACTTTTGCTAGCATATTCGCATCAGGATTGTTGTAAATATTATTGGCCATTCTAAAACCTAACCATGTAAATAGAACCATTCCAACAAAATACATTGCATTTTGAATAAAGCCTACTTGCATTAAGTTTAAAATTTGATATTCAGCCATAATTATCCTCCCTTATTTATTGATTCTTTATAATAGTATAAATATCTAAATTACGTTACAAAGATTTAAAAAAATATATAAACAATTTATACACATAAATATGTGGAATTAATTTCAAATGTATTTAATACTGATGTATTGGGAGGATAAAAACTATGTTAATAAAATTAATAATTTCTTTTTTATTTATTACTTCAATAAATCTTTTATCTGATGAAACAGTGTCTATGGATTCAGATGGAACAGTGGCCGAATTTAATTATTTAACTGTAACAGATCCAGCTAGTTTCATGATGGCATTAGATAGGTTTGATAAATCTGATTGTGCAAAAAAGTGGAGAGAAGAGTCTGGCGTGGCTGTAAGTTTATGGTCGCTTCGTGGTTCAGGTTCAAGCCATTTTATTTTAGTGGTATATGAAAATTATGAAATGATGGAAAAAGGAAGAGCTATTTTCTCATCATGCAAAGATTCTGCTTATATGATTAAATCATTTCAAGATAACACAGATACAGATAGATCATGGAATTGGATATCTGAAAACTTAGTAGCTGCAAGAGCATGGACTAACAATACTGCTTTTGCAAAATACAATTTCAATATTGAGCCAGGACATGAATCTGACTATATGAATTCATGGAAAAAATTTATGAGTTCTCAATTAAACACATTCGATGGTTCATTTGGTTTGAATAGAATTGCATATGGTAATAGATATGTTTCTCATATGGTCTATTTAGGAGCTGATTCAATGGATAAATTGGATAAAGGGATTAAGTCAGCAACTTCATCCAAAGAATTCATGGATTTTGCCTCTGATGTGTCTTCTATCAGACAGAATATAAATGTTGAACTTGTTCAATTAGTTAAATTTTATACAGGAGAATAATATGAAATATTTTTTATCAATTAGTTTTTTATTACTTATGGCTACTGATGTTTATACTGATGATCATTCAGAGGAACAATCTTTTCCAGGAATGGTCTCTTCAGAAGTTTTTGATATGGGTGGTGGAATGGAAATGCATGTTGAAAGAAGGAAAACATGTAATCAGGGAACAGTTCCTAAACATTTTCATCCTGCAGCAGGAACACTTGTATATGTTCTTGATGGTGTTTCTCAATCAAAATCATCTGGTAAGTGGAAAAAATATTCCAATAATGAATATTGGTTTGAAAAATCTGATTGGGTTCATGGAGGAGAAACCGATGCGCCAGATCTAGGTGATGTTTGTTCAGATTTGTTAGTAATCAGAGTTGCAGAGTCTGGCAAGGATCACACCGTTTTTATAGATTAATTGAATTTAAATCAATAAACCCGTTTCATAACGGGTTTTTTATTTTTAATAGTTTTGAATTAAAATAAGTAAAGAAAAATAATATCTTATTATTTATGCCAAATAAAAAAGCAAATATCACTGAAGTAGTTTTAAGAGACGGACAACAGTCTTTAATTGCTACCAGGATGAAAACTAGTGATATGTTACCGGTTCTAAAATTATTAGATAAAGTTGGATATTCCTCATTAGAGGTATGGGGGGGTGCAACATACGATTGTTGTTTAAGATATCTAAATGAAAATCCATGGGATAGATTGAAAGTATTCAAAAAACATATAAAAAAAACCAAGTTACAAATGCTTTTAAGAGGAAAAAATCTTGTTGGCTATAAAGAATACGATGATTCAGTTATTTCTCTTTTCATTAAAAATGCAGTCAAAGAGGGTATTAACATATTCAGAATTTTTGATTCGCTTAACGATATAAATAATATTAAATCTTCAATTGAATATGTAAATAGAGAGGGAGAGAATTCTCAAGGTACAATCTGTTATACAACTAGCCCTGTGCATAATGAAAAATACTGGATTACTCTAGCAAAAAATATTGAGGACATAGGAGCTAAATCTCTAGCTATAAAAGATATGGCAGGTTTGCTTAGACCAAATGTTGGTTTTGAGTTGATAAAAAAACTTAAGAAAAATTTAAAAATTCCTATTTATCTTCATACACACTCAACTACAGGATTAGCTGATGCAACTAATTTAAAGGCATATGAGGCTGGTGTTGATAACATTGATACTTCGATATCATCTTTTAGTAATCTTTATGCTCATACTGCAACAGAAAGTTTCATTTCTATGATATATAAAGACTCAGACAACCCTTTTGATATGAAATTATTAACAAAAATTGCTGAGTATTTTCAATCGATAAGACCTAAATATATTCAATATGAAGGATCTATGAGGGGTGTTGATATTAATATGCTTCTTTATCAGGTGCCCGGTGGTATGTTGAGTATTTTAGAAAAACAATTAGTTGATCTTAAAAAGCAAGACAGACTGAAAGATCTTATTGATGAAATACCAAAAATTAGAGAAGATGTTGGATATGTCCCATTAGTTACTCCATCATCGCAAATAGTTGGTGCCCAAGCATTAATGAATGTTCTTGATAACGAACGATATAAAACATTAAATAAAGAATTTATTGATTTAGTTAATGGCAAATATGGAAAAATTCCAGGAAAAGTAAATAAGAAACTTTTAAATAAAATTGATAAAAATATTTTAGACGAAAGCAATGAAAATTTTACAATCGATAGTTATAAAAAAGATTTTTCTGAATTTTGTAAATCCAATGATCTCAAGGATTTTTCTAATAAAGAGACAGATTTATTGAATTACATATTATTTCCCAAAGAATCAAAAGAATATTATCTGTCTTTAAATAAACACACATGGAATGATGTTGTTGGTCTTCAAGAAGGCTTTGGATTATTCATAGAATAATTTATGAATACTAATATTTGGAATACCATTAAAGATGAAGTTAAGCTACGAATTGGTGCTGAGCCATCGCTTGAGCCTTATTTAAATCAATTAATTTTATCTCAGAAAAACTTAACAGATTCGGTTGCTTCCGTGCTTGCATCAAAACTTAATAGTGATGCTTTATCATCTTCTAAAATAAAAGAATTTATTCTAGATGTATATAAGAAGTGTGATCATATCGAAGATGACTTAATTAATGATTTAATTTTTTTTAAAGATCATGATCCTGCATGTAAGTATTTTTCAACACCAATTCTTTTTTATAAGGGTTTTCAAGGATTAGCTACATATAGAGCTGCACATTGTTTATGGAATGATAATAGACATACTATGGCACTTTTCTTTCAAAATAGAGCATCTGAAATATTTGGTGTTGATATACACCCAGCTGCAAAAATTTCTGGAGGTGTGATGATAGATCATGCTACAGGTGTCGTTATAGGTGAAACATCTGTAATTGATGAAAATGTTTCAATATATCAAGGGGTTACGCTTGGTGGAAAAGGTTTTGAGAATGGTGATAGACATCCTAAAATTAAATCAGGTGTATCAATATTTGCTTCAAGTACCATTTTAGGAAACATCACAATTGAGAAGAATGCAAAGGTAGCCGCAGGAAGCCTTGTATTAAAAGATGTTAAGAAAAATACTACTGTTGCTGGTATCCCTGCAAAAGAAATTTAAATTTAAACAGATTTATATAAATTTATCTCTTCATTGTTCATTTCTGAATCAATTGAATCAAATAATACACTAGACATGTACCTTTCAGCTGTATCAGGAATCATACATAAAATATTTGAACCAGGTTTTGCTTTTTTTGCTACTTTAACAGCAATTGCAAAAGTTGAGCCTCCAGAGACGCCGGTTATTATTCCTTCTTTTTTTGCCAATTCGGTTGACCAGAAAATTCCATCATCACCTGATACTGGTATCAATTCATCATAATATTTTTCATCAATGGCTTCTTGAAGTACAAGAGGAATAAAATCAGTTGTCCATCCTTGAATTGGGTGTGGGTTCCAGGATGGATGAGACTCAGCCGCTGAGCCATCTGAATTTCTTTTTTGAATATTATTACTACCGATAAGTGGCGCAACATCTGGTTCTGTTAAGATTAATTTAGTTTTTGGCATTTTTTCTCTTAATAATCTTGAAACACCAGTAAATGTTCCACCAGTACCATATCCAGAAACCCAATAATCTAATCCAATTTCTTTAAAATCATCATATATCTCAATTCCTGTTGTTTCTTCATGAATTTTTGCATTATCTTCATTTTCAAATTGCCTTGCATAAAACCATTTATTTTTATCAACTAACTTCTTTGCTTTATTGTAGGCACCAGTTCCACCCTCAGATGCTGGTGTAAGCAATACTCTTGCTCCAAGAAATCTCATTAATTTTCTTCTTTCAATTGAAGCACTATCAGGCATGGTAACTACAAGTGGATAGTTTTTTGAGGCACATACAAGAGCAAGACCTATACCAGTATTACCGCTTGTAGCTTCAACAATTGTTTGACCTTTTTTTAAAACACCTTTTTTTTCAGCATTATTAATAATACTGAGAGCTAAACGATCTTTTACTGAGCTGGCTGGATTAAAATATTCTGCCTTTACATATAAATTTGTACCATTCACAGAGATATTTTTAATTTTTATAGAGGGAGTATTCCCAATAGTATCTAAAATATCTGAGTAAATCATAAAATATAAAATAAAATATTAATTTGTAGTATGAAACATCTTTTTGTAATATTTTAAATATAAATGTAACTAAATGGCAGTCATTATTTCAAATTAAATTTAGATAAATAAAGAGAGGGAATTAAATTGAGACTTAAAAATAAAACAGCAATTATAACTGGAGCAACTGGTGGAATAGGTTCAGCTACATCAAAAAGATTTCTTGAGGAGGGTGCAAATCTTGTTTTAGTTGGAAGATCAGAGGAAAAATTAACAAATTTAATGAATTCTTTAAATAATCCAACTAATGCTATAACCTGCATAGCTGACTCAAAAGATGAAAAAGCAATAAGTAAATCTATCAATGATGCATGTGAAAAATTTGGTTCACTCGACATAGTGATGGCAAATGCTGGTACTGAGGGAATTGTAAAACCATTAACTGAATTCACTGTTGAGGAATTTAATAATGTTATTAATATTAACGTAGTGGGTGTTTGGCTATTTATGAAATATGCCTTTCCTGTTATGCAAAAACAACAAAGTGGTTCTTTTATAGCAGTTGCTTCAACAGCTGGACTGATAGGATTTAATGGATTATGTCCTTATATCGCAAGTAAACATGCTGTGTGCGGCATGGTTAAAACAGCTTGTTTAGAAAATGGTCCGATGAATGTTAGAGTTAATGCATTAGCACCAGGACCTGTTGATAATAGAATGATGGCTTCTTTAGGTGAGCAATTAAATCCAGATGATCCTTCATCTGTAGTAGATATGGTTAATAGCATGGTTGCAACTAACAGATATTCAACTAATGAAGAAATCGCAAATCTGGCATTATTTCTTGGTTCTGATGAGTCATCAAATTGTTCAGGATCAGTATATGTATGTGATGGAGGATATACTGCAGCTTAATGAATAATTTACAAAATATTTTATGTATATTTATTTTCATACCTTTTGTATGGTCTGATCAATTACAAAATCAAAGAGGTATGACAAATCTTCTTGGATATGAAACTTATCAAAGATGTTCTGAACAAATGAGTAATCCAGAATCAAAAATATATGAATTGTCTTATAAAAGAACATCTACTATGCCTCTTTCACCATTTGCTGGTGAATATAAACCCAAATTTCTTCCTGAAATACCATGGGCTGGTTCTAAACAAGTATTTACAATGGATGTATTAAACGAAAATGTTAACGATGGAAATCAAGGTACTCAAATGGATGCTTTAGGACATTTCGGTTACACAGATGAAGTTTGGAATGGAGAAGGCGTGGCTGACTTGTCTTCACTTAAATATTTTGGAGATCTAAAAGGAAAAGATGTAAAACCAACACCTGATTCGCCTCTAAAAAAATTAGGTATTGAAACTGTTCCACCCATAATAACAACAGCAGTATTTCTTGATGTACGAAAACATATATTCAATGGGATTGCTATGAAAGCAGGTGAATATGTAACTGTTAAACATGTTGAAGATACAATTAAAAAAACTAGTTTAAAGGATAGAGGAATCCTCCCAGGAGACGTAATTTTAATAAATACTGGTTGGAGCGATAATTACCAAGATCCTGATGAGCTTGGGATTTATTATAAAAAGGCACCTGGTGTTTCATATAATCTTGTTAAGTATCTGAGTGAAAAAAAAGTTGTTGGAGTTGGATTGGATACATGGGGCGTCGATACATTTGCAGACGAGGATGAGTATGGTCCTGAAAGAGCTCAAAATCCAGATGGTATAGCTAATCCTGCTCATCATTACTTTTTAACACAATCTGGTGTGCACACATTAGAAAACTTCAATTTAAAGGGTCTGTCACAAGATAATGTAGAACTTTCTTGCGTCATAATTCTACCTTTAATGACTGAAGGCAGTGCTGCATCTCCGATAAGACCTGTTGCAATTGGAAAGGGCACCTAAAATTATTTTTTATAAATTTACGCAATAAAAATTTTTTTAGCAGTTTTTTCTAATTCAGATTGTAAAACACTATTATTTAAATGGAATCTATCAATCTCTAATTTAATATCAACATTTTTAAATTTCTCTAAACCTTTTGTAAACCAGTTATCATTTATTTCAATATTATTTTTTGTATATATATCATATGAAAGTAACCAAGATTTAAAATCTAGTTCAACCACTTTATTTATTAAATCTTTACACTTTTCAATATTATTAGAAAAATAATAGCCTGTTAATAATGCGTAAATTCTTCTATCAGAGGTGCTCTGGCCTTGAGGGATAGGATCTAACTCATAAGCTTTTTCTAAATGATTAATTCCCTCGCTAATATTATCTGTTCTTATTAATATTTCACCATAAACAGAAGATACTCTAGGATCATTGGGATTAAGTTGATAGGCTTTAGAGCCATGATCTAATGCTTTATCAAAATCATGCAGTGAAAGATGAACTTCGGCTAACATTCTATGAGCTTCAAAATCATTATTATTAAGTTCTACAGCCTTATTAATATTATTCATTATTTCTATCATCAGATTATCAGTATCCTGTCTATATCCTCTTCCATAGGCTTGACCTAATGCACAAGCTTTCCATGCATAAGCTTGAGAATTATTAGAATCAGCTTTTATAGATTGATCTAAAACTCTAATACTTTCTTGATTATCTTCTTTTGTAAACTTATGGTGTAATTCCTTTCCTTTTAATAAACACTCATAAGAATTCATATTTTCTGTAGGTTTTCTTTTCGCTCTTTCAAGACTTGATAATTCAATTTCTCCAATTAAAGAAATAGTAATTTTTCTAACAATTTCGTCTTGAATATCAAATATATCCTCTTTTACTCTGTCATACTTATTTGCCCAAAGTACTTTTCCTTCGTTTAATTCCGATAGCTCAACAGAAATTCTTATTCTTTCGTTTATTACTCGTATGCTTCCAGAAACAACATAATCAATACCAAAATCTTTTTTAAACTCATTCAAAGAATATTTTTTTTCTCTATAGTCAAAGCATGACTGTCTTGAAAGAATTTCAATTTCCTTAATCATTGAGAATTCTGTAATTAAATCTTCAACAATACCATCCACTAAAAAAGCACCATCATCATCTTTATTTAAATTTGTAAATGGAATTACAGCTATTTTTTGTTTATATGAACCTCCTTCAATTCTGTTAACTTCGTCTATTGATATTTTTGGGATAACTCCTTTTTTATTTAAAACATACCCAACTACAAGGACTATAGGTAACCCAATTGGAAGACCTATAAATAATAAACGCATAAACAAATCAGAGTTTAATCCAAGAATTGCTTCAACTTCAAAATATGGAAGAGCGATATTTGCAAATTGTATTAATGCAAAACTTCCAACAAGATATGCAGTTGTAATTTTCCAGAGATCTCTAAAGTACTTCACTAAATTTAAAGGTTAATTTTTTTACTAGTACCTAATCCTGCTCCATATACCACAGCATTTAACCATAACCTGTTTGTTCCTAAAGTAGATCCTCTAAAATTTGGTTCTCCTGAGAACAGAATTACTTGTCCACTTCCAAGTCTTTCTCTTGTAACATATGCTGAGTTAGCAATTCTTTGAGCGGCCTCCGGCCATACTAAACCACTCATTCTAATATTTATATCTTTACCAGCAGGAATAGTTGACCAATTTAATACCTTAACTTCATTATTTTCAGGTGAATCTATTATTTCGCCAATTCTTACAGCTGCTTGAGAATTCTTATCTGTCATTAAAACAGGGTAGTTACTATATAAAACTGGAAGTATTTCAGTAGATCCAAAAGTTAACCAGTGTTTTTGATCAGTTCTAGCTCCTACAAAAGATCCTGAAGGCATAAATAATGATTGCCACTTATCTCTATCTTCTAATTCCTTTTGTGATAGTTTTTTCTTTGATGTTTCCCATGGATAAGAAATTTCTGTATTTACTTTGTTACCCAATACAGATTCATAATCAATTTCATCACTTAATGCATATATTTCTCTCTGTAAATCAATATTGAAATTATTACTTTTATCAAAACTATTTTGAATCTGTTTGACGTTCCCAACTCCTTCTTCATTAGTTAGTGCTCTCACACTACCATTATGAGCAATAAGTGTTCCACCTTGTTTTACCCAATCAGTTAGCATTGTTTTATTATTTTTTGTTAAGCTTCCACCACTTGGAATTATGATTGTGTTGTAACGTCTCAAATCAGCATAATTAACAATAGATATATTTATTTGGCTATGCCTGATACCTAAATGATGGTCAATTGACCACCAACTTACACCAACATCATAAGAATTAAATCCTTCATGACTTAAAATTGCAACCTTCGGTCTTTCTAGCAAATTAAAGTGTTCACCACCCCAATCAGGTAATTCTTCAGGACCAAATCCTGATTCAATTGAAACAACAGACAGTTCTAAATTTCTAGCAATCTTTTCAACTAAAATATGTAAATCAGTCATAAGAGGATTATCCATACCTAAAACAACAACACTACCTCTTGATAATTCGTGACCTGACAGAGAAGTCGCCTTATTAATAATCCTCACTTGAACACCGAGTTCCATTAATCGAGCTGCAAATGCCACTGAGCGATCGTCATTGCCATCAACGGACCACATTAATGCATCTTTATCAATCTCATAGTTAGTTTGATTAAATTCCCATGGAGATAGGTTATTAGTTATATTTTCTGGAACAGTTATACTTGGCAAACCGTACATCATTGTAAGATTGAAGGCTGTTGTATCATACATAATTGATGATCCATCTCTTAAATTCGCTTGTTTTTCTTTTACAAGAACTGATTCATCGATTTTTGCATCGAACTCAAGCATTGCAGCTATAATTGGAGCTTCAGCTTGTCTATTGGGGATAATTAGACTTCCTACAGGAATTGAAAAATTATCATCAATATCACCAGATTGTTTTAATACATTCTTTACTAAGATAGGCTTATTATTTTTATAAAGTTCTATACCTTGGAATTGTAACTTTTCAATTAATGTTTTTAATCTACCTACATTTTCTGTTGGTAAAATTACGAAAGTTTGATTAGCATATTTACTATCTTTGGATACATTATATTTTCTTCCCTCCCAAAAATCTCTATACATTGCTTTTGAATTTTCTTTAAGAGTTCTTAAATTCACCATTGTGCTGACATATTGATGATGAACAGATTCTTTATAAGATTGAATGGTTCCCTCAGGTCTTTTTACACCATCTTCAGCCATTCTGGATTGTTCATAAAGAATACCAAGAGTACCTCTAAATTGGACATAAAATGAGTATCCTGGATAGAGATCTTCATGCCATTCACCTGTATAGAATCTCCAGTTCCTCTCATCAAATGCATTACCTTGATCTTGAGCAAAAACATTACCCCATTTTATTAAATCTCTATCTATATTTTTATTTATTGGTTCTCTAGGTGGGCCAGTCATAAATGTGTCTTGTGGACCCATTTCATGAGCATCGACAAGTATTTGAGGCTTCCATTCATTTATTAATTTAACTCGACCTCGAGTTTCAGGTTGTGTTACATATATCCAATCTCTATTTAAATCAAAAAAATAATGATTTGTTCTGCCGTATGGCCAATCTCCTGTATGAATAAGAGATTGATCGTCATAATTTGGGGCTGTTCCACGATATTGCTCCAATGTTTTTGCAAATCTTGCACGACCATCAGGATTCATTAATGGATCAATAATTATTAACATATTGTCTAACATATCTATAGTTTCTTCATCATTGCTGGCAATAAAATGATAAATGCTAGCCAAAGCTGCATCTGCTCCAGAAGTTTCATTCCCGTGAATAGAGTAGGCCATCCACGCAATTGCAGGTAGATCATTTATTAAAGCTCTAGCCTTATTTGCATTTGTATTTTCTCCATCAGCAAGTAAATTTACATTTTTTTTAATTTCATCTAATTTGGCTAAATTTGATGGAGACGAAATAAATAATGCATATAAAGGACGTCCTTCATGACTTTTAGCATATTCTTTTACTATCATTCGGTTTGATTGATTAGCCCAACTTAATATCGCTTCAGAAATTTGCTCAGGTGTTGCAACACGCTCACCAATTTTAAAATCTAAAAATTTGTTTGGATGATCAATATCATCATTATAAGAACCATCAAGTATATTTTCTTTATAAAGATCTTTTGAAAATGATGTAGGTTCCATCAATGTGGATGATAAGAGATTTGTGGATAATATAGTGATTAGTAATAGTTTAAGCATTTATCAGGCTCCGTTTGAGTCATTAAAGTTTATTTGTAATTCTTATGATAAAAGTATAGTTTAATAGATAAAATATAGACAATAATTAAATATATTTAAATATGGAGAAATTTTAAATGCGCTACCTATATATATTGTTTTTTTCATTTTCATTAATTGCTGATGATCATTTAATTGCCGATGATAAATGCAAGGAGATTACAAAAGATAAGTTAGTTGAAAGAACTTTTTCAAATTCCTTTAATGGCATATTCAATGGTAAAAAAATTGAATATGAAGCAAGTTTGAAAGAAAAAATTATCTATGAAAAAGATAATCCTAACTTACCTATGGCATCTTTTTTCTATACAGAATATATAGCAAAAGATTCAAATATTAACAGACCGGTTATATTTAGCTTTAATGGTGGTCCTGGTTCAGCCTCATTGTGGCTTCATATGGGTGTTTTAGGGCCAAAAGTTATAAAAGTTCCTAGTGATGCTACCGATGATGGTGCTCCACCATATAACATTGTAGATAATAAATTATCTCCACTCAGCGATGCAGATTTAGTTTTTATTGATCCAGTTGGTACTGGTTACAGTAGAGCAATTGGGTGTCATAAGGGAGAAGAGTTTTGGGGTGTAAACGAGGATCCAAAAATTATTGCAGAATTTATTAGACGTTGGATAACTGATAGTAAAAGATGGAATTCTCCAAGATATATTTTAGGAGAGAGTTACGGAGGTATTAGAGGCCCATTGTTGATATCTGAATTAAGATCAGGTGATATTACGCCAATAGAAATTAATGGATTATTAATGGTGGCGCCTGCATCAGACTATCAATATCTAGTCTTTCATCCTGGTAATAATAGTCCTCATTATGGATTTTTACCGTCTTATGCGGCAACAGCATATTATCACGGAAAGATAGATACTGATAAAACTTTGACTGAATTTTATAATGATTCAAAAGAGTTTAGCTTAAATGAATATGGGCCTGCACTTTTGAAGGGTTCAAGGATTGGAGATGATGAAAGAAATAAAATTATGGAAAAATATTCTTTTTTTACTGGTTTAAGTGAAAGATTTGTTCAGGATTTTAATATGAGAGTTGATCCATCAAGCTTTAGAAAAGAATTATTAAGAGACGAAGGATTTTCAGTAGGAAGACTAGATTCGCGATATAAGAATTCTGATTATATATCAGGTGGTCAATATTCGGATACAGATGTTTCGAGTGAGGGTTTCATGTCTGCATATGTAACAGCTATTCATACCTGGTTTAGTGAAATCGGTGTTGAAATGGAAATGTTATATCAGAGTGGTGATTCAAAAGTTTTTTATAGTTGGAAACATCCGCAACAATGGAAGGGCAATGATTTTGGATATGTAAATACAGTTCCTCATATTGCTAGAGCTCAAAGATACAATAAAGATTTTAAAGTATATGTTTCATGTGGACTTTATGATCTTGCTACTCCATGCTTTACAGCTGAAAACTTTATGAATGATAACTCAGTCGATATGTCTAGAGTAATATTTTCTGAGTTTGAATCTGGCCATATGATGTATAACCATCAACCTTCGTTTGATAAGTTTTTAAATGAAGTTACGAGTTTTGTTAAATAGGAGATAACTATGAAAAACTTAGTTATTGTTTCATTTCCAGCAAAAGAAAATATGTTAGATGCGCTGAAGAACGCAATGACAGAAGCATTACCTGATACAAGAAGTTATGATGGATGCATTTCTGTTGATACTTACATTGAAGATTCTACTAATACAATTCACCTAATTGAAGATTGGGAAACTCTCGATCATCAAGCAAAGTATCTTAACTGGAGAGTTGAAACAGGGTTGCTTACACAATTAGATCCACTTCTAGAGGGTGGAGCACAAAGCATTAAGGTAATATTATGTGGTCCAAAACATTCAAACATATAAAATTCTTTTTTCTTTTATTATCAGCAGCCATTAATGCTGAGTATCAAATTACAGTATTAGCAACGAATATTTCTAATTTTGGAGGTTTTGGAGAATGGAGTTTTTCAGCGCTTTATGAAAGTGATAACGAATCTATACTTTTTGATACTGGCTTTCATGAAGATACTGTTTTACATAACGCTAAAGTACTAAATAAAGATCTCTCAAAAGTTAATAAAGTTGTTTTAAGTCATTTTCATAGTGATCATACTGGGGGTCTTATTAAATTAAGAAAAACTTTTAAAGATATTAATAAAGATGCATTTAGTAAGGTTTATGTTGCGAGAGGATTTTTTGATCAAAGATACAAAAAAGATGGAACTAAAGAAGGTCCTGGAAACTTTGATGATTCTCTTGAATTTAAAAAAGTAGCTGAGGAGGAGGGTATAAAATTCATAATCCTAGATGATTATAAAATGGTCGCAAAAAATATATATGCAACAGGAACGGTAGATAGAAAAATTGAATATTATAATGGTCCCAAAGGCTTATATGTAGATAAAGAGTTTAAAGTACCAGATATTATAAAAGATGATCAATCTGTTGGTATGTTAACTGATAAAGGTTGGATTATGATGTCCGGTTGTGGACATTCTGGGATAATCAATACCGCAAAAAAACTGCAGGAAATAAAAGATGTACCTGTTTATGGTGCTATTGGCGGCTTTCATTTATTTCAAGCTGATGATAATACTATAATTAAAACTGCAAACTGGCTTAAAAATAATGGTATGACTAAATTTATGGGCGGTCACTGTACAGGCATATATGCAGCAGAAACAATAGCTGAGATCATTGGGATTTCAAGACAAAACTTATCTCATACCGCAATAGGTAGTGTTTTAACAAAAGACTTAGAAATTATTAGAAGTTCTGTTGAATAGTTAGTCTGGTTTCGAGTACCAAATCATAGCAGATTGAAAAATTATTATTAATACATGTAGATAAATTATTAATGAAGAAAAGGGCGAACCTATCATAATATTTATTGCAATTATTGAAACAGATATACAAAAAACAGAACATAATATCTTGGGAGTGATTCTTACTGTGTCACCTCTATTGATTGCAGCTCTTAATCCTTGAGCTAAATTAAAGCCATAACATGTAAATATAACCATGCAAAGGTAGATAATTTCGTTGTTTTCCATATTTTTATAACTATAAAAAGTCTATATGAGTGTTGAGTATAGGATAGGGACATATCAAATACAAATATATAACTTCGCATAATATATATTATGTTAAATAATATATCAGGAATACCAAATATGTCTACCGAATTGATTATCTGATACAGTTTTATTAGTTTCTAGGTAATATTTAAGCCCTTTTACAACTGAATTTAAGTAACTTTGCAGAACGTATTTAACATATAGATTGAATACTATTACATTAATAAATCTATATTTATATGGTAGATAAGGTTTTGCTGTGATTTTAATAATAGATTTGTTATTTAAATCTTTAACATTCCATGAAATATCTGCAAGTTTTCTATCTTCAAATATCTCAAGCTTATAACCACTTTGATGCCATTCAGTAAATTTTCTTACATATTGTTTATTATTATGATAAATAACTATATCTTCAGAATTTTTACCTTTCCATTTAACTACAATATTTTTTTTACAGAATGGATGAAATTTTTCAAGATTACTTTTACTTTTAATTAAATCAATAACTGTATTAGACTCTTTATTTATCTCTAATTGACTCTGAACTATCATCTCAAAGATTTTCTTGTCCAAAATTTAAGCATATTTTTGGTAGTATCATCTTTTATAATAAAGTGATGATAAATGGCAGCAAGTATATGAATAATTATTAGAGCAATTATAGCGTTTGTTGCGAATTCATGAATGCCTCGAATTAACTCAAACATATATAAATTGTCTACTTCTGAAGATAAATTAAATAAACCAAATACCACAATTGGGTCACTAGTAAAATTTGCTGTTGTTATTCCAGATATAATTAGTAATCCCATAAGAAAATAGAGACCAAAGTGCCCTAATTTAGCTAAATGTGTTTGCCACAGTGGCATAGTTTGTGGGAGACTTGGTGCTCCATACCTATATCTTAATATTATTCTTAAAACAAATAAAAAAGTAACTATCATGCCTGCTGTTGCGTGATCTACTCTTGATTCTAAACGATCCAAAAGTTGCATTTCACCTCCAAATTTTTGAGCAATATTTAAATCAAGCATTATGATAATAGCCATTAACCAGTGAATAATTTTCTGTATTCTTAGGTAATCAATCATTATTCTCTTGGAGGCAATCCCTTAATACGTTGAATAGTTGCATTCGTTGCTGCCCTTCTATGTTTACTTAATTCTTGATAATCCATATCATTCCACCAATTGTTAGCATCATCTTCGGATGGGAAAGTAAAAATAATCACTCTCCCAGGTAAAGGTTTTGGTCCCTCAAGCACATCTGGCGAATCATCATATGTAATAAAAGTTCCATTATGTTTTTTTAAAATTGGAAAAAATCCTTTTTCATAAATCCTGTATTCTTCTGCATCATTTATAGTTAAATTTACCACTATAAAAACATTAATTTTTGCCATTTTTACTCCTTAAAAACACTTATGTAAGTTTATCCATATGACTAAAAATATCAATAAGGTTATATAATAGAATAATGAAAAAATTTGCATTTTTACTATTATTTTCATGTAGTTTAATAGCGCTTGATAAGCCAAACATAGTTATCATATTAACTGATGATCTTGGCTGGGGTGATGTCTCTTATCATGGTGGCACGATTCCAACACCAAATATTGATAATTTGGCCTCTAGAGGTTTAGAGATGAATCGATTTTATGCTGATCCATCATGCAGTCCCACTAGAGCATCAATGCTTACAGGTATTAACAACTTTGCTAATGGTGTTGTTCGACCTTTTGCTAATCCAAGAGTTGAATCATTCGGAATGCCGCTTGAGCACAAAATTATGCCTGAATACTTGAGAGATGTAGGATATGTAACAGCTTTATCAGGAAAATGGCACTTAGGTATGTCTGATGATGCCTTTTTACCAATAAATAGAGGCTTTGATTCAACTTATGGTCATCTTATGGGAGGTATTGGTTATTTTGATCATGGTTTTTCAGGAAGGCTAGATTGGCATAAAAACGGCGAAGTTCTTTATGAAGACGGCTATTCTACAACTCTCATTGCTAATGAGGCTGTAAGAATAATTGAAAACAAAGACGAATCTACCCCACTTTTTTTATATGTTGCTTTTAATGCACCTCATACTCCTATTCAAGCTGAAGAAAGTGATATTGAATTATTTAAAAATATAGACAATGATTATGATAGAAAATATGCTGCTAATATTTTTTCTTTAGATAGAGAAATTGGAAAAATTATTAAAGCTATTGAAAACTCAGGACTCCTTGAAGAAACAATCATTGTATTTTTTAGTGATAACGGGCCTGTTTTTGATGTTGATCCGATAGCAAAAGTTATAGCACCTGATCTTTTATCTGCAAGAGGTAGTGCTGGTAAATTAAAGGGTAGTAAGCTTTCAGCATATGAGGGTGGCATAAGAGTGCCTGCTGTAATTTACTGGAAAGGTAAACTTGAGGGAGGAAAATCTGATCAATTTTTCTTTGCTCAGGATCTCTTACCAACACTTTTATCAGCAGCCTCTATTAAAGTTAATAATTCACCTTTTACAGGCGTTGATAGATGGGATGACTTGATCAATAACAATATCAAGGAACCAAAAAATGTACATACTGGCAATATAGTTATAAATGATGAAAGAGCTCTATTTAATGGAAAATGGAAGCTGTTCTATAGCCAAAATATTCAAGCAAATGGCCCTAAAACATATGAGCTTTACGATATATTAAATGATCCATATGAAACAAATGATTTATCTCAACAATATCAAGAGGTATTTAATGAAATGAAAAACACAATGGATAATCAGACTATTTGGATGAATCCACCAAAAATTGATCCTGTAATGATGTTTTTATGGGGAGATAGATTTACAGATGAAACTAGGTTTATTGGAAGTCCCTGGCTAAATAGAGATTATGAACTAAAAGAACCGCCCTCACCTTTTATTAATGCAATATTATTTGTATGGATTATGATTTTGGCTTTTAAAGAAATAGTTATTCTGGCTATTTTAATCATTTTATTATTTGGATTGTTTGTAAGATTTTATTTAAAATCTAATTAATTTCTTTTATAAAATCTGCAATTGCATTTGCGCAACTTTTTGGATTTTCAACAACATTAAAGTGTGCTGAATCTGGAATTAAACAAAATTTTGAAAACCTAGCGTTTGGCTTTAACTGGATTTCTTTATAATTAAGCTTTTCTGTAACGTATTGACTTTGATACTTTTTAAATTCTTGGCCAATACAACCTGGATAAACATCTTTTATTTCATTTCTAAATAAATTATAAATACCAAAATAGGGCTGATCAGAAATCAATGTACCTGAATTATTATATTTAAACTCATCTTCTCCTTGAAATTGCATGATTGGAAATAATCTTTCTCTAAGATTAGCCCTATTCTTCACCTCGGAGTAAACACCACCTTGAATAAGTGAATGTTTAAACTTTTCTGAATATTTTTTATATGACAGTTGTGATTTATATTTTAGATGAGTATATCTATCGTATAAATCTGTTCCTTTCTTTGCTCTGCTAGCTTTTAATTCAAAAGAATCAGATAGAAGCTCAAGTGGTTTTTTAAAATGAATTACTGAAAAAAGAAGAAGTCTAAGTTGCTCATACACAGTCATAATTTTGTGTGGAGGTCCAACACATATATCTGGTGCCAATAATTCCCATTCCGGTTCAATATAATTCCAAACTTGAGATCCTCTTGAATAACTTAATACTTTACTAGGAAAATTAATTGCAAAATATTCTAAAATTACGGCACCCCTATCATGACCTACAAAGTGACATTTAGTTATATTTAGAGCCTTAAGGAAATCATTTATTTTTATTCCTTGATTTTTATGTGAGTATTTATGATCCACATTAATTTTTTTATTATCAATTATTTTATTAGTAAATAGATTTTTACCATTTGTGGATGCTAATGTATCTGATAACTCAATATCAAAATGATTTTCGTAGAAAGGAATATTAAATATTAAAACTTTGAAATTAGTATTTAAATTAATAAGTTCAGCTGCTAGCCAACTCATCGACTCCATAGGATTTGTGGGTATTCCTCCAATCATAAGAATTGTATCTTCTTCAGTAGCTTTAGCATTACCAAATTCAAAGTAAAAATGACTTTGATTATCGATAAATAATGTTTTCTTTGCATATTTTGATTTTTTAATATTAGGAGTATAAAAAAGCTTTTCTCTAAAAAAGATTAGAGTCGATATGTATATATCTATGAATATAAATATAAAATTAATTATTAATTTGATTAAAAGATTTAAAAAATTATTTATCATTCTTGGGAAAACCAAGATCAACTTTGCTATCTTTAGGGTCAGGCCACCTAGTTGCTACAGATTTCGTTTTGGTATAGAAATCGATTGAAGAAGGTCCAAAAGCTTTTGTTTCAGAAAAACCACTATCCTTCCATCCACCAAAACTATGAGTATAAGTTGGGAGTGGTATTGGAACATTTATTCCAATAGAGCCTGCCTGGATTTCATTAGTCCATTTTTGTGCAACCCCTCCATCACGAGTAAATATTGCTGCCCCATTACCTAATTTATGACTATGTGTAATATTCATTGCATCTTCATAAGTTTCTGCCCTTACAAAAGACAAAACAGGTCCAAATATTTCATTTTCGTAAACAGACATTCCAGGTTTTACATTATCAATTAATGTAGCACCAACAAAACAACCTTCCATAGCGTCTGATACTTCTCTTCCATCAACTACTAATGAGGCTCCTTCAGGTTCTGCAGTTTCTATAAAAGAGTAGATTTTATCTTTATTTTCTTGTGATATTACTGGTCCTAATTGAGTATCAGAGTTATCAGTTTTACCAATAACTAGATTAGGCATTCTCTCTTTAATTTTTTTAACTAAATCATCTGCTATATCACCAACTGCGACTACAACCGAAACTGCCATACATCTTTGACCTGCTGCACCAAAACTTGCAGATACGGCAGCATCTGCAGCCATATCTAAATCAGCATCAGGCAAAACAATCATATGATTTTTACCACCACCTAAAGCTTGAACTTTCGTATTATTTTCAACGCCTAGCATTTTTAAACTTTTAGCTGCAGGAGTACTACCAATAAAAGCTAAAGCTGCAACATCTTTATGACAAACAAGACTCTCAACAACATCCTTGCCACCATTTAAAAGGTTAAAACATCCATCAGGTAAACCTGCATCCTTATATATTTCTGCTATCAATCTTGAAATTGACGGAACTTTTTCACTTGGTTTAGATATAAATGTATTTCCCGTAACAAGAGCCATAGAGCTATGAACAATTGGTATTAATATTGGAAAATTAAATGGGCCAACACCAACAACAACTCCTAGTGGATAACGTCTATCTGCAATATCGATTCCACCTGCAACATTGGGACTCAAATGAGACGGATAAAAGTGTTGAACAGATGCAGCATGAGTAATACATTGAACCGCTCTATCCAATTCAGCTTCAGCATCTGGATATGTCTTACCGGCTTCAGTAGTACATAAGTCAATTATTTCAGATGATTTTTTTATAAGTTCTTGTCTAAATTCAAGCATCAATTCTGCTCTAAAACTTAAACCAGTTTGTGACCATGTATTAAATGCTTTTAATGATGTTTCAACTGCTAAATTTATTGATTCATCAGTAGCATAAAGTACTTTTCCTATCTCTTTACCATAGGATGGGTTAACAATTATTGATGAATTTTTTGAGGCAGTATCAGACTTACCGTTTATAAAGTTATCTACTGTGTACATTGTGTCAATTATAAAATATATTTTTTATGTCATCTATCCACTTGACTAAAATAAATTAACTTATAGATAATAACATTATATGCACTATGATATTGCAATAATAGGTTATGGTCCTGTCGGCGCTGTAACAGCAAATTTATTTGGACAAAAAGGTTTCAATACTATTGTAATAGAACCTAAAAAAGAAATTTGGGATATTCCAAGAGCTGTTCATTTTGATGGACAAACTCAAAGAATATTCCAAACAATGGGTTTTATGGATGAAATTTCTAAAATTATTCATCCAATGGAAGGAATTAATTTTTTAAACAATAAAGGTAAATCTATTGTAAATATAAATCTTAAACTTGATGAACCTATTAATGGTTATGATGAAAGTGTTTTCTTTAATCAGCCTATATTTGAAAAATTTTTAAGAAGTGAAGCTATTAAACATAACAATATTGATATAAAACTTGGCTATAAGTTAACAAATATTGATGCTCAAGAATCTATTAATAATTTAACTTTATTAAATATAAACAATGAAGAAAATGAATATATTACAAGTAGTTATGTTTTAGCTTGTGATGGTGCTAATAGTTTTGTTAGAAAGGCATTGAATATAGAATCATTTGATTATAAATGTGATCAAGATTGGGTTGTTGTAGATTATCAAGTAGATGAAAAATACAAAATTAACACAGATCGATATCAGATATGTGACTATAAAAGACCAACGACAATTGTTCCAATAACAGGACAACACGTTAGATGGGAATTTAAGGTTAATCCTGATGATAATTTAGAGACATTAGAAGACGAAAAAAATATACGTAAAATGATGAAGCCACATCTATGGAGGCTGAATCCAGAAATTCCACTGCATAGTGGTAAATTGTTAAGATCTAGTGCCTATACATTTCATGGTCTATTGGCAAAAAATTTTAAATTTAATAATTGTTTTCTTTTAGGTGATGCTGCCCATCAAATGCCTCCGTTTTTAGGACAAGGTCTATGCCAAGGTATAAAGGATTCATATAACTTATGTTGGAAATTATCAGGAGTAATGAACAACGCTTTTAATAAAAAAATTCTTAATACATATTCATTAGAAAGAAAAGGAATTGTGGATTTTGTAATAAAAGGCGCAATGAAACAAGGCGATATAATTGGAAGTCAAGATTGGTTAACAGCAACCTTAAGAGACATTTATCTCAATGTTGCCAGTTATATACCAAAACTTCTTAAACCTTTAAAATTTCAAAAGCCATGGAAAATTAAAAATGGAATGATTGATAATTATCTATTCCCTAATGATGTTAATGGTGTAATTATTCCTCACCCTTCTCTTGATATTAAAGTCGATAATAAATTATTTGATCAATATCTTGGTAACAATTTTGGAATTTTACTATTTCACAATGATATAAATGTATTCAATGAAATTAAGAATTTAGAATCAGCAAAAATTTTTGATAATAATATCCATCTAATGACAGAAGATAATAAATTTAATCAAGATAAAAAGATTTCTAGTTGGGCTAAAGAAAATAATATATCTGCTGCGATAATTCGACCAGATCAACATATATATGGTTGTGTAGATGATGAAGATATTGTAAATAATATTGACAAACTTACTACAAAACTCAAAGGTGAGCTTTTTAAGCATTAATATTCATATACCTATGGATGATAATAATAGAAGAGGTAGAAAAAATGTTGAAAAGCGTCTTATAGATTCTGCAGCATATCTTGTTGGATCGGTAGGCCCAAATCAACTTACTATAAGAGATATTGCTGACCATGCTGGTGTAAATCATGCTCAAATTCATCATTATTTTGGTGGAAAAAAAGGTTTATTAATTGCAACCTACAAACAATTGGCATTTGAACATGTTCAACAATTAGAAAGGAGAAATGTATCGCCCAATAATCTTGGAGACGAACCCCTATCAACTATAACTGAAGATTACTTTAAAGCTATTATAAGAGCTGTACTTGATGATCAAATGGATTTAGTAAGAGTTCAAATTGATTCAAATTTGTCTGTTTCAAGACAAACATTAGAACAACTTACAAAATTAAAAAAATTAAAAAAACCTAATGCTGAAATTAAGTCAGCTGTGGCTATTGCTATGGTTGTTGAATTTGGCTTAGCTGCTATGGAAAAGTATATTGACGAAGTGCTTGAAATGTCTACAAATGATAAAAAGGTTTTTATGAAATATTTTTTTGAAGCAAGAGAGCTTGGAATTTTAAAAGTACTTAAATAATATTATTTAAATGAAATTAGATATAACCGATATTAAAACAAAAGAAGTTCTTTCATGGGAAGGAATACATTTACTTCATTTTAAGGGTTCTGCTTGTTCACAAAAATTAAGAATCTTTCTTAATATTAAGAATATTGATTGGCATTCACACGAAATTAATTTAATTAAACAGGAGCAATTTTCTGAATGGTTTCTTGGTATAAATCCTAGAGGATTGGTTCCTACCCTCGTTGATAACGGTGAAGTTCATATTGAAAGTAACGACATAATGATGTATTTAGATGAAAAGTTTACAAATAATAAATTATATCCAGATGATAAATTTGATGAAATTGTAAGTGATCTTGCATTTGAAGACAGTCTTCATCATGATCTACGGAGGCTGACTTTTAGGTATATCATTCCTCATAGTCTGGGTAAGAAAGATCTTAAAAAACTTTCATTTAAAGAATCTTACATAGGAACTATTAATGGTAAAGAGGATGAGCATAAGGAACGAGAACTTTTATTTTGGAAAAATCATTACGATAACGGTATTACAGATAAGGAAGTTATTGAGAGTGCTAGTAAATTTAAAGAAATATATACAAAATTTGATAGTCAATTACAAACAAATAAATACCTTAAAGGAAACAAATTTACAATTGTTGACTTAGCTTGGTATGTCTCAACTAAAAGATTATTTTCAGCAGGAATACCAATTAATAAATATGAGAATGTAAAGAGATGGTTTGATGATCTTGATAGTGATAAAAGGTTTAGTAATGAAATAAAGATCGACGGACCTATAGTATTATTTAAACAAATATTAAAAATAAAAAATAAGATGATGGGTAAATATTTAACAGATCTTGTTAAATTTTGATTAGACTATCTTACAAACTTCATCAAAATCAAACCTTGGTAGTCTAAAGAATATCTTAGATGGATCTCCATAACCTAAACAACATAAAAAATTTGATTTAATATTTGTACCACTAAAAAATTCTTCATCAACTAACTCATTATTAAATCCTGACATTGGGCCACAATCCAAACCAAAAGCTCTAGCCACAATCATTAAATATGCTCCTTGCAAAGAACCATTTCTAAAAGCTGTTGCAAAATTCATATCACTATTCCCCTTATACATCGGAGCAACATCCATATGAGGAAAAAGTTTACCCATATGATCAGAAAAATCTAGATCATAGCCAATTATTGTTATAACCGGAGCTGTCATACATTTATCAACATTATTAGGTAATAAAGCTGGTTTAATTTTTTCTTTCATCTCATCAGATTTTATAAATACAAATCTTGCTGGACATGAATTAGTGCTTGTAGGACCCATTTTAGTCAGTTCATAAAGATCATTTAATGTATTGTCAGAGACATCTTGATCCTTCCAACCATTCATACTTCTCGCTTGACCAAAAAGAAGATCTAATTGTTTATCGTTTAATAAATCCGCATCTTCTTTAATTTTTGAGAATGTTTCTTGAGCTTTAGAAATAGCTAATTTTTGCTCTTCTGAAAACTCAATCATTTTCATTTTCCATTTCTTTTTGCATTTTTGCTAAGTCCTTTAAAACTCCTTCATAAAGATCCGGGACTTCAGCTCTAACTTTGTTAACTTCTTCAATTGGCATAGAGTGACCAAAAGTTGCTGGAGGTGGAGGTCCATACTGAGCTTTACCAAATTCAAATAAACTTACATCATTTGCAGGAACAGAAGCATCAATTAAATCTCCATCAGTCCAGTGTTCATGGGTAAATCCATGAGGGTCTCTCCAATAATCATACATTTGACTTCCTAAAAGATGTCTTCCTATGCCCCATTCATGAAAATATTCACCATTAGTTTTTAAATGATAGTGACCTGCCATCAGATCGTCTACCGAATCTGATACTTCATAACCAGCATGTCCATAAGGACCGGGATAACTATCACCAGGTAAAGCCATATTATTAAGAGTATGATGATCTACAGGTTTATCGCCTTGATTACATCTCATAAATGCACCCATGCTGTCTCCATCTGGTGCAACTAAATTATCGCTGATAAGAAAACCAATTGTATTCGCATACCAATCAACTGATGCTTTTGGATCTCTGCAATTTATGGCGGTATGGCCTAATCTTTTAACTTTTGATGATAACTCATATACCCATTTATCACCTTTTAACTGCCATTCATCTGCTGCATTACCAAATCTCTGTACAACATTTCTCTCTCTTGCTTTTGACTGACCAGTATTCAATACTTTAGATACTACAGCAACTGGTTCGGCTTGATTCATACCATGACAAACCTCAACTTCAATACCATCTGGATCTGTTAAAGTAACTTTGTGACCACCACCAGGTTCTGTATTTTCAACAATATCCACATTAAACTCTTTTGATAAAGCTTCTAAGTCAGAATAATCATTAGCCTTATATGCAGTTCCTATATATTTATTTTCATCGCCTTTTGTAGCAACATATATGTATGGCGAAGTTCCTGTTCCTCTAAAAAATATACCGTTTTCGTCTTCATGAGCTAGCATCATTCCAAAATGATGAAGGTATTTTTTTTGTTCTTCAAACTCTGTCAACTCAAATCTTACATATATAATATCTGCTACTTTACAAACTGGTTCTGTCATCATTAATTCTCCTTATTTAAAATATTATTAATATTATTTTCTAGTAATCCACTAAACGTATTAGCACCATCGCCATATAAAGCGACTAATTCAGGTTTCCATTCACCTGTTTCATAATCAATAATTGCTTCTTTATAGCTTGGTCTAGATGAAACCATAGACCAATATTTTGATATATTTGGTAATATTTTTCCATCAAAAACATCATAAAAACGCATTTCATTTACTCTATGAAGTAAAACTGTTAAAAGACAATCAGCAGCTGTATATTTATCACCGTATATGAATTCCTTACCATGATTTAAATAATTTTCAGTGTAGACTAAGTGTTTAGCTAAAAAATACATCATTTTTTCATATAATCCTGGTGGCGGCCCTCTAAATATTCTAACCATTAAAAAAATAAACTTTCTTTTTTTGACACCATGATTTTTATAATAATCCATGAATACACTTAATAATGATCTCTTGCACAACAACCTACCCAGAACAGGAACTGATATCCCGCCTCCAGTAGATCCAAAACTAGCACCAAGTTCTTTTGAATCATCCAAAAATAAAAAGTCTAATAAATCATTAAAAGTCTCACTTTCGTCAGGAAAAAGTGATTTTCCTTGATCAGGATGTTCATTATCAATGAACTTCATTATATCTAAGCTTTCACATATTGGATTACCATTTACTGTTAATGTTGGAACCAGTGTCTTTGGATTTAATTTTTTATAATCATCTCGTAAATGTTCACCTGTCGACTCCAACTTAACTAAATTATAGTCATAAGTTATATTTTTTTCGGATAAGGCCAATCTAACTTGGTTAGATGCTACAGACTCCCCGTAACCATATAAAACATATTTATTCATAATATATAAATACTATTCATGTGATTAAAATAAATCAATAAACAAAATATCTAAAAATATATTTAAAATATATATAAAAAGCCTCTTTAACAGAGGCTTTAATTAAAACATTTTAGTTATCTCAACACCTATTCTTCTTGCATTTGCATAGTAGTTTCTTCCACCACCACCATAAGGAATAGCAAATGTTGTAACCTGAGTTTTATAGATTTCATCAGTACAGTTAGTACAGAAAATTTTCATTCTTAAATCATCATTAAAGTACTTTGTATAACTTACATTAGCAACTCCATATTTTTCCTGCATACTTAAAAATCTATTGCTTGGATCCATGAAAAAATCGTCTTTGAATGAATATGCCATTCTAAATATTGATGAATCATCATCGGAGATAGCTGTAAAGGCAACATTATATGCTTTCTCAGGCGAGTAGTTCATTTGATTTCCAGTAAAATTCAATGGAGGAACTGCTGTTGGTATTACAAAAGACTTAAATGAGGTATCTGTAGAGTAATAGTTAAAATCTAACTGTGTATTATCTGTAATAGCTAATTTTGTCTCAAGTTCAAAACCAGTCATTTCAGATTGACCAGCATTAAATGTTTTTCCAGCTAAAGATCCTGATTGGGTAACTACAATAATCTGCTGCTGTTGATCTTTATAGTCATATTCGTAATAAGCAGCATTCATAACAAGCCTATTATCAGGTGACTTATATTTGATACCAATTTCTGTTGCATCAAGTTCTTCTTCTTTAAAACCACCCCTTGATTCAGATTCTGACCAAGTAGCAAATGAAAATCCACCACTCTTATAACCCGATGAATAAGAAACGTATCCCATAGTATTTTCATTAAAGGAATAATCTAAAACAAATTTAGGGTCTGTTGATCCGAATGTTAAAACTTCTGACCATGACCCAGGAACTTGAACAAATGGTATGCCAGGTGATGTAGTGGTTATATCAATTCTGTAGTCACTTTCATCGTCACTTTTTCTAACACCTAATGTTGCATTTAATTTGTCAGTTAATGCATAAGTACCCTGCCAATATATTGCTTCTGAAGTTACATTTGCATTTGATGTCTGCATATTGTCTGATGGTGTTGGTGTCATACCTGCCATCATTTGCATTAATTGAACTATTCCAAATGTAGATTGAATATCAGTTGTAAAGTTATAATTACTATAAATATTGTCATCTAAAAGGTAAATACCTCCAACCCAATAGAAATTGTCTCCAGTATAGTTTAGTCTCAATTCAGTTGTGGTTTGATCAGACTCTTCTTCAACGTAATTAACAACGGATGCTCTGCTAGTTGCATCAAAATCTAAACTCGATTGATTTTCAACGTCATTTGTTGATAACATTGCTGTTAATGTTAAATTATCAGATATATCATTAATATATTTCAGTGCTACAAGAGTAGAATCAATATCATTAAAGCCTGGATGATCATTATCAATAATTCTTGGTCCATCAGCCATATCAGCTCTAATTAAATTTTGAACTAAATCACTGCCAATGGCTGGTAGCGCATTAGCATTTACTTGCCCAGCAAGAGGTCCAGCAGGAAAAAACGGCAATAAATGACCGGTTGAATAACAGTCATTTGGCATTATTCCAGCATTAGCAAGTTGACTTGCAGCAGCACCAACTCTGAAATAGGCTACGCTCATAAAATTAGGAGAGCCACTTGGATCAATTGTAGGGCCACACTCAAGTTGAGCTTCTGCTAAATGAGCATCTGCACTGTATGAGGTGTCTTGTATCATTAAAGATAGTTCTGATCCATTTTCCATTTCCTTGATTAGAGATAGTCTAAATGCATCTACATCACCACCATTATTTCTACCTGATGATTTTTCTTCCGCAAAACCATCATCAGTTTTTGTTGATAATGTAACTCTTCCAACCAATGAATCAGTTAAGCCTCCAGAATATGAGGCAGCTAATTTTCCATATCCTTCAGTACCAAAACCAATTTTAATTTTTCCTTCAGTTTCTTGAGTAGGTTTTTTTGTGTATAGAGCTATAGCACCACCAATGGTATTTCTTCCATAGAGTGTTCCTTGAGGACCTTTTAAAACCTCAACCCTCTCTAAGTCAACGATATCCATCATAGAGTTTGTAAATCTTGTGTTATAAATTTCATCGACAAAAACACCAACAGCTCCTTCTGTACCTGGATCAAATTTACGACTTCCAACACCTCTAATAAATAAGAAAGGTCTTGAAGCACCGGCAGAACCAACAACTAAACTTGGTACAGAAGTTTGAAGATCAAATATATTTTGGTAAGTACCTCTTTCCATTTCAGTGTCAGAAACTGCAGTTATTGAAGATGGTACATCTTGCAAATTTTGTTCTCTTTTTTCAGCTGTAACTACAACTTCTTCGATTCCACCACCATCTTGAGATAAAACACTAAAAGGTAATGTAAATATTGAAATTAATAATATTTTTTTGACTAATGATGAATACATAAATTCCCCCTATATTGAAACTAATAATAATTTCTATCCATGTGGTTAGTTTACATAATTTATATATATTTTCCAAATATAGATGTCTTATAAATTACTTCTATTTTTCTCGGGAAGTTGTATTATTTTATCCAAATGACTAACATATAGTTTCATTTTTGAGAGGTTTTTTATGGGGTATAAATTAGGAAGCAATTCTGGAAGAGCAATATTTATAAAAGATGATAAATATTATGATGTAAATACCATCTCAAATGGTGACATTTCATCATATTCTCTTAAAGCTCTATCTGACACTGAGAAGTTAAGCCAACTTTATATAAATTTAAATGATTACGAGCCCTCTGGTAATTTAAGTGATATAAATCTGGATCCACCGATAATACCAACAAATGTTTTTGCTGTTGGTTTAAATTATAGAAAACATGCGGAGGAATCTAATCTAGAGATACCTCCCTTCCCTATGATTTTTACCAAACATTCAACATGCATCTCTGGCCCAAAGTCAGACATATTTATGAAAAGTGATATGGTAGATTATGAGGCTGAACTAGTTTTTGTTATCGGTAAGGGTGGAAAAGATATAAGCAAGGAAGATGCATGGGATCATGTAGCTGGTTTATGTGTTGGCCAAGATATATCAGATAGACCAGTTCAATTTCACGCAACACCACCACAATTCAATTTAGGTAAATCATTTGATACTTTCGGGCCAATAGGACCATATTTAGTATCAACAGATTTATTTGATAATAAGGAATCCTTAAAACTTCAATGTTGGGTAAATGATGAATTAAGACAAGAAACACTCACTAACGATTTAATATTTGATATTCCATATTTAATTTCATACATATCTGAATTTATAACTTTAAATACTGGTGATGTTATTTTTACAGGTACACCTGAGGGTGTTGGTGCAACTCAGGGTAAATTTCTTAAAGATGGTGATATCTTAAAAACAACCATTGAAGGAATTGGTACACTAGAAAACAAATGTGTAAAAATTAATAACCATTCAAATACAGACTATTTACCTGAATTTCTTAAAGCTAGAATGCCTAAAGATGACAAGTAAGTATTTAACTACAATTTGTCTACTATTAGGAACAATACTTCCATTAATTGTTGATACTGGACACACACATTTATTAAATCCTGACTGGGACGCTCATTCAAGAGTTCATGAAGTGTGGAGATTATCAACAAATATATTTATAGCGGGAATAGGTTTATACCTTTTATGGATAAGTAATTATTCATTATTACCAGCACTTCTTAGTCTATGTATTGTGTTAGGTTTTTTTTCTGCAATATTTACGATGTCACTATATGGAGGTGTTCCAATTGGTGAAGGAATAGATGAACCAAATCCTTTTGGTATACCAGCAAATATATTTGTATTCCTTATTATTGGTATTATTCAATCAATTTCTTTAATTTTTATATTTCAAAATAGATAAAGATAAGTAATAACAAGATATTCTTATGGTGTAGAATACAAACATGTCAAAAGAAGATCAGTTAGAATTTGAGGGAGAAGTTATTGAAACACTTCCCAATACTAAATTCAAAGTAAAGCTAGACAATGGTCACATCATCACTGCTCATATATCTGGGAAAATGAGAAAACACTACATTAGAATACTAACTGGTGACAAAGTAAAAGTTGAGATGACACCATATGATTTGACCGTTGGGAGAATTACGTTTAGAGGTAGGTAATTTAAGCTTTTACCTTTGTCTTAGCATCACTAAATTTTAAGTTGCCTTTCTCAATATCTAGTTTAATTAATCCGCCACTTTTTAGATTTCCAAACAATAGTTTATCTACAAGTGGTTTTTTAATATTTTGAGATATAAACCTTTCCATAGGTCTTGCACCCATCTCTTTGTCATATCCATTATCAGCAATCCATTCAATGACTTTTTTAGAAACTTGTATTTCAACATTTCTTTTGTCAAGTTGTGCTTGAAGTTTGGTGAGAAACTTATCAACAATTGATAAAATGACACTCTTATCTAAGTAATTAAATTGTATTGTTTCATCAAGTCTATTTCTAAACTCGGGTGAAAATAATCTTTTAAGCGAATTCATGGCATCTGATTCATTGGATGATTCAGCAAAACCAATGTTTCTTTTACTTAAAAGTTCAGCACCGATGTTTGTTGTCATGATCAATATTACATTTCTAAAATCTGACTTTCGTCCATTATTATCAGTCAATTGACCAGCATCCATAACTTGAAGAAGTATATTAAAAATATCTGGATGGGCCTTTTCAATTTCATCTAACAAGAGAACACAGTGAGGTGATTTAACAATTGCTTCGGTTAGAAGTCCTCCTTGATCAAACCCAACATAACCTGGGGGAGCTCCAATTAAACGTGAAACAGTATGTCTCTCCATATATTCGCTCATATCAAATCTAATAAGATCAATACCAAGAATTTCAGATAATTGTTTAGATATTTCTGTTTTACCCACCCCTGTTGGACCTGTAAATAAAAATGATCCAATAGTCTTATTTTCATCTCTAAGACCTACCCTAGATAACTTAATAGCATTGGATAATGTTTTAACTGCTTTATCTTGACCAAAAATAACTCTTTTTAAGTTCTCTTCTAAATTCTTAAGATCTTTTTTATCACTAGTTGTGATTGTTTGTTCTGGTATTTTAGTAATTTTTGATATGGTCATTTCAATATCATTTTTTGAGACTTTAATTGTTTTATCATTTTTTCTGTTGATATTTAATAATGCACCTGTTTCATCAATTACATCTATTGCTTTGTCTGGTAAAAATCTATCATTTATATATTTTGAAGAAAGCTCAATAGATGATTTGATAGCCTCATCAGTATATTTAACGTCATGATATTCTTCATAAATATCCTTAATACCATTAAGAATTTCCTCACATTCATCAAAATTAGGTTCAACTACATCAATTTTTTGAAATCTTCTAGATAAAGCCTGATTTTGATTAAATATTCCTCTATATTCTTGGAAAGTTGTTGAGCCAATACATCTAATTTCTCCCTTTCCTAGGGCAGGCTTAAGCAAATTTGATACATCCAATGAGCCGCCTGAAGCAGATCCCGCTCCTATAATAGTATGTATTTCATCAATAAATAATATTGGATTATCTTGTTTAGATAAAAACGATAAAACTTGTTTTAAGCGTTTCTCAAAATCACCTCTATATTTAGTGCCTGCTATTAAAGCTGCTATATCTAATGAATAAACAACCGTATTTTCCATTATAGATGGTACTTCTTTTTCTGAAATTAAATATGCCAGACCCTCTGCAATTGCTGTTTTTCCAACACCTGATTCACCAACTAATAATGGATTATTTTTATTTCTTCTGGATAGTATTTGAACTAATCTTTCAATTTCTTTTTTTCTACCAATAATTTTATCAATTTTATTATTTGATACTAAATTGTTAAGGTTGATTAAAAATTCGTTCTCAGAAGATAATTCTTTTTCATCTGATGAATTATTATCAATCGATTTTTCTTTCACTGATGAAGTTTTAGGGCCATGCGATAAATAACTAACTACATCAAGCCTGCTTAACTTATATTTGTTAAGTAAAAAGACAGAATGTGATTCTTTTTCGGAAAAAATAGCAACTAGAATATTTATAGGTTTAACGACGCCTTTTCCAGATGATTGGATATGAAATACAGCTCTTTGAAGAACTCTTTGAAAACCTAATGTTGGTTGAACAGGTTTTTGTTGGTCAATTTTTGATACAACATTTTTATTTAAATGATTATTTAAATCATCTTTCAGTGAATCATTACTAATACCTTTAGATTTAAAAAATTCTTTAACATCAAAATCGCTCATTATCATTAATAAGAGGTGCTCAACAGTAATATATTGAATATTAGCCTCATGAGCTTTATCAAATAACGCAGCTATAGATAGTTCTAATTCTTTACTAAACATTTATTAATCTGTTAAAGGTTCTATTTCACTCAAAAGAGGATGTCCATGATCTTTAGCCATTGTGTTAACTTCATATGACATCATTTCAGCAATCTCTTTAGAGAATATACCACAAACACCCTTACCTTTTGTATGAACTGTCATCATTATTTCTGTAGATTTTTGATGAGTATGTCCAAATACAGTTTGAATAACAAAAACAACAAACTCCATCGGAGTATAGTCATCATTAATTAATACTACTTGATATGATGGTGGTTCTTTAACTTCAGGGTCTTTTTCTAGAACAACCGCTCCAAGGTCTGATGAAGTTGAGTCATTATCATTATCCTGAGATAACTTAAACATTACATTCTTTTGATCATCTCATCTGCAAATCCTGATGAAGATACAAGATCTGCATCACTCATCATCCTAGCAAAATCATAAGTTACTTTTTTGGCACCAATTGCTCTGTCCATAGATGACATAATTAAATCTGCTGCATCTATCCAACCCATATGTCTCAACATCATCTCTGCAGAAAGAATAAGACTTCCTGGATTAACTTTATTTTGTCCAGCATATTTAGGTGCGGTACCATGTGTAGCTTCAAAAACTGCATATTCATCAGATATATTTGCTCCAGGAGCTATACCAATCCCACCAACCATTGCAGCTAAAGCATCAGATATATAGTCACCATTAAGATTCATTGTTGCTATAACGTCATATTCCATAGGTCTTAATAATATTTGTTGTAAAAACGCATCACAAATTACATCTTTAATAACAATTTTTTTACCATTATTTGGATTAACAATCTCTTGCCATGGACCTTCGTCAATTTCGATACCACCATATTCATTTTTTGCTAATTCATATCCCCAATCTCTAAATGCACCTTCGGTATATTTCATAATATTTCCTTTATGAACTAAAGTTACTGACGAGCGATTATTATCAATTGCATAATCTATAGCTTTTTTTACAAGTCTTGAGGTTCCATCTTTAGATATAGGTTTAACACCTATGCCTACGTTATCATCAAATCTTATTTTTGAAACATCAAATCTTGTTTTTAATGTTTTAACTAAACTCTTAGCTTCCTTTGAATTTCCTTCAAACTCTACACCACAATATATATCTTCTGAATTTTCTCTAAATATAACCATATCAACATCTTGAGGTCTTTTTACTGGCGAAGGAACACCATCAAAATATCTGATTGGTCTTAAACATACATATAAATCTAATATTTGTCTCAATGAAACGTTTAATGACCTAATTCCACCACCTACAGGTGTTGTTAGAGGGCCTTTTATGCTTACAACAAATTCTTTTAATGCATCTATAGTCTCATCAGGTAACCATGTATCTTTTGAATAAACTTGTGTAGCTTTCTCTCCACAATATACCTCCATCCATTCAATTTTCTTTTTATCTTTGTATGCTATTTTTACAGCTTCATTGACAACATTTATCATTGGCGGTGTTATATCAACACCAATTCCATCACCTTCAATATAAGGAATGATTGGATTGTCTGGAATAATAATCTTCCCTTTATCGTAAGTAATTTTGGAGCCTTTTTTTGGGACTTTTATTTTCTTGTAAGGCATAGAATAATAGCTCTCTTAATTCGTTATTTGCAGTTAAAATCGGTGATAATTATACTCCTAAAATATTAATTTATGAATTCATTTAATAATATGAAAAATAGTGAAAAAACTGTTGTAGTTGGGATGTCTGGTGGTGTTGATTCATCTGTATCCGCATATTTATTAAAAGAGCAAGGATTTAAAGTAGTTGGTCTATTTATGCAAAACTGGCAAAGTGAGCCTGGTGAAGTTTGTACCTCAGAAATTGACTTTGAGGATGCTTCAAAAGTCTGTGATATGTTAGATATACCACTGCATAAAGCAAACTTTTCAGATGAATATTGGGATAGAGTATTTGAAGAGTTTTTGAATGAGCACAGGAAAGGTAGAACACCAAATCCTGATATTTTGTGTAATCGTGAAATTAAATTTAAGTCCTTTCTTGATTACGCCTTTAATATTGGCGCTGATTATATTGCTACAGGACATTATGCATCATTGAATTATATTGATGGAATGAAACTACTCGTAAGATCAAAAGATTTAGAAAAAGATCAAACATATTTTCTTCATGAGGTTAGAGAAAAAGAATTTGAAAAGTGTATCTTTCCACTAGAAAATCTTCTTAAAACGGAAGTAAGAAAAATTGCTAAAGAAATAAAACTACCTGTATCTTCAAAAAAAGATTCCGTAGGCATATGTTTTGTTGGTGAAAGAAATCTAAAAGATTTCTTAGGTAGATTCATAAAATTAGAAAAAGGAATTATTTATGATGAATTTGGAACTGAAGTTGGAACACATAATGGTGCTACTCTCTTCACTAAAGGCCAAAGACAAGGTTTAAATATTGGTGGTGTAAGAGGTAAAGAGGATCTTCCTTGGTATGTTTTTGATAAAGATATCGATAAAAATGAAGTCTATGTATGTCAGGGTATTAATAACGAGTTGCTTTTTAGTAAACGTTTAGAGTGTGAAAACATTTCATGGATTAATGATATCGATCATTCTTTTCCTAAAAATTGTAGCGTTCAAGTTAGGCATCAGCATACACCAATAGATTGTAAAATATATGTCAGAAATGAAATTTTTAATGTTGAATTTTCTGAGCCGATAAGAGGAGTTGCCACAGGTCAGTCTGCTGTTTTTTATGATAACAATATATGTTTGGGTGGAGGAATTATTTCTAAAAGCGCATAATACTAATAATTAATTAATATTAACCCATGAAATTTGATCATAATAATATTTCTCCACTTGACAATAGATACTCATCTAAAATTGAAGACATAAGAAGTATTTTTTCTGAATATAGCTTATTAAAGACAAGATTTATTATAGAAATTAATTGGTTGCTATTTTTATGTGAAAAATATCCAAATTATTTTTCTAAAATATCAAATCAATCAAAAAATAAAATCATTAAGTTTCGAGATTCTTTTAATGATAAGAGTGTTTTAGAGATAAAAAAAATAGAAAAAGTAACAAATCATGATGTTAAAGCAGTCGAGTATTACATAAGAAATTTCTTTAAAAAAGATAGCGTGTTAAAGAAATATATAAATTTAATTCATTTCGGTTTAACTAGTGAAGATATTAATTCTTTGTCATATGCAATTATGATTAAAGATGGAATACAGGTTTGCGAAAAAGATTTAAAAAATCTGAATACAAGCTTAAAAAAACTTTCATCAAAATGGTCAAAAATCCCACTTCTATCTAGAACACATGGTCAAGCAGCATCCCCCACTACAATTGGCAAAGAAATAAAAGTATTTCAAACAAGAATTGAAAGAGAGATAAAAAAATTAAATTCAATAGCACCGCTAGCAAAGTTTAGTGGAGCTGTAGGTAACTATAACGCCTTAGACATTGCTGAGACTCGTATTAATTGGATAACATTTACAAATAAATTTATCAAAATGTTTAAAGTTAATCAAAATCCTATTACTACACAGATAGAACCTCATGACTGGATTGCTGAGTTATTACAATCAATTACAAGAATAAATAATATCTGCATTGATACGTCACAGGACATGTGGATATATATTTCAAATGAGATTTTCAAACTTAAACTGAGTAATAATGAAGTAGGTTCATCCACCATGCCTCATAAAGTAAATCCAATAGATTTTGAAAATGCAGAAGGAAATTTTGGACTATCCAACTCATTAAATGAATATTTTATTAACAAGCTTCCTAGATCTAGACTTCAAAGAGATTTATCAGATAGCACTGTTTTGAGAAATATTGGAATGTCATTTGGTTATACAAAAATTGGTATAACTTCCTTGCTAAATGGATTACAAAAAATCTCACCAAATAAAGAATTTATCTTTAGTGAACTTGACAACAATTGGGAGGTTTTAACTGAAGCAGTACAAACAATAATGAGGTATGAAGGTATTGATGATGGATATGAGCTATTAAAAAATTTATCAAGAGGTAAAAAACTGGATAAAGATTCATATAAAAGTTTTGTAAACTCATTAGATATATCAATTAAATCAAAAGAAAAGCTTCTATCTTTAACTCCTGCAAAATATATTGGTCTAGCAAAAAAAATATAAATTAATGGTTATTTGTAGTAAAACTACTGAAATAATCCCTAAATAACTGCATTTCTTCATTATATTGACACAATCTACATAATATTATCTACTTCACTACATAACAGGGGAAATTATATGTCAAAATACAAAAATTCATTAGAAGAAGCTTCATCTATTACTGATATCGATACATCAAATTGGGATGCAATAAATCCAAATTATGTTGCCCGTATGAGACTTCAAAATCAATTTAAGACTGGTATTGATATTGCTAAATATACTGCATCGATAATGCGTAAAGATATGGACGAATATGATAAGGATCCCGCTGCTTACACTCAATCACTTGGATGTTGGCATGGTTTTATAGGACAACAAAAACTGATTTCTATAAAAAAACATTTTGGTACAAATAATAAAAAATATTTGTACTTGTCTGGTTGGATGATTGCAGCACTTAGATCACAATTTGGACCATTGCCTGATCAATCAATGCATGAAAAGACCTCAGTAGCAAGTCTTATAAATGAGTTATATACATTTTTAAAACAGGCTGATGCTAGAGAGTTAGGAGGTTTATTTAGAGAATTAGATAATGCATCTGAAAAGGATAAACCTGCTGTTCAAGAAAAAATAGATAATTTTGAAACACATATTGTTCCAATAATTGCCGATATTGATGCTGGTTTTGGTAATGAAGAAGCAACATACCTAATGGCAAAACAAATGATTGAAGCTGGAGCTTGTGCAATCCAAATAGAAAATCAAGTATCTGACGAAAAGCAATGTGGACATCAAGATGGCAAAGTTACTGTGCCTCATGCTGAGTTTTTAGCAAAAATAAATGCTGTTAGATATGCATTCTTAGAATTAGGAGTTGATGATGGAATTATTGTTGCTAGAACTGATTCTTTAGGAGCTGGTTTAACAGCAAGGCTTGCAATAACTAATGAAAAAGGTGATTTGGGAGATAAATATAACTCATTTCTTGATGTTGATGAAATTGATGATTCAAACATGAAACATGGTGACGTTATGATTAACAGAGATGGCAAAATTGTTAGACCAAAAAGACTTCCATCTAATCTTTACCAGTTTAGAAAGGGAACTGGTGAGGAGAGATGTATTCTTGATTCAATTACTAGCTTACAAAACGGTGCAGATTTAATTTGGATTGAAACTGAAAAGCCACATATTGGTCAAATAGCATCGATGATGAAAGAGATAAGAAAGACAATACCAAATGCAAAATTAGTATATAACAATAGTCCATCATTTAATTGGACCTTGAACTTTAGACAACAAGTTTTTGATGTAATGAATGAAAATGGTGATGATGTTTCAAAATATGATAGAGATGATTTAATGAATGAGAAATATGATGAAACTGATTTAGCAAAGCAAGCTGATGATAAGATAAGGACATTCCAAGCTGATGCTTCAAAAGAGGCAGGTATATTTCATCATCTAATAACATTACCAACATACCATACTGCTGCACTTTCCACTGACAACCTTGCAAAAGAATATTTTGGATCTGAAGGCATGCTTGGATATGTTGCAAATGTTCAGAGAAAAGAAATTCGTCAAGGAATAGCGTGTGTGAAACATCAAAATATGTCAGGTTCAGATATGGGAGATGATCATAAAGAATACTTTGCTGGTGAAGCTGCCTTAAAGGCTGCTGGTAAGGATAATACTATGAATCAATTTTAATTAATTGCCTCATAAAGAGCTTTTGTCAGCATATTAGATGTCTTATAGAGATTTTTAGATTTTTGTTGTTTATTACAAACGAAACTGTATCCTAAATTATTATCTTTATCTCCAAAAGCAACTGAACCCCCTATTCCAGCATGTCCAAATGTATTTTTGTAAAAGATTGGTGCAAAGTTTATATTTGTCTTCTTATTACCATCTAACATAAAACAGTATCCAAACTTAAGTTTTACTCCAAATAATACTGAATCAGGACCACTTGAATACACTTTTGTTGCTTGCTCTAAAGTTTTTTTATCCATTATTTTAATGTTGTCTCTGCTACATCCAGAAGCAAGAATACCAAATAATTTTGCAAGGCCAGCTGCAGTTCCATGACCATTACCAGCTGGAAGTTCAGCTGATCTAAAATCAATTGAATTAACATCATTCTCTTGAAAAGGTTCTGGCATAAATGCTTTTAAGAAATGCTTTGTCTTTAGAGATTTTTTTAAATTAATCAATTCATGATTGAGAAAAAAATTAGGTATAAATTTTATAAAATCAATAGGTGGTTTAATTGAATCCAATCTATCAAATGAGGTGATTGATGCACATCTATTCATTTGATTATCATTAAGACCAATATGAAAATCAATGTTTAATGGATCGGCTATTTCTTCTTTAAAATATCTTCCAATAGATCTTCCCTCAACTCTCTTAAATAATTCACCAACCAACCATGCAAATGTAACTGCATGGTATCCTTGAGACAAGCCTGGAGTAACAAATGGTTTTTGTTTTTCTAAAGCTTTTACATAAACATACCAGTCATTCCAACTTGCTTGAGGAATATCATTTTCAAATCCAAACATACCTGCTCTATGAGTAAGGAAATCGATAACTTTTGTATTTTCTTTACCATTACATGAATATTCTGGCCAGTAATAGCCAACATATTCATTTACATCTAGCAAACCGGCATCAACCAATTTTGTAATACATATTCCAGAAATAGCTTTAGTTACAGAGAAAACGTTAACAATAGTGTCCTTATCCCACTTTGAGATTTTAGTTTCATCTCTATAACCACCATAAAGATTAACGACTTCTTTGCCTTTCCACTCAACAGCAACAGATGCCCCCAGTTCAAAATCAGAACTTATTTGTTGTTCTAGGATTTTTTTAAGTTTGGAGAATTTTTCATCACAATGACCATTAACCATGATTATAAAAGGAACTAATCTTTACAATTTTCTGGATCAGATCTTCCGCATATTTCACAAGTAGAACCATCCTTAAGATTAGCCATTCCCCCACAAGAACCTTTAATTGGTTGATTTTTAAAAATAAGGCCTACTGCTAAGCCAGTAAAAGCAAACGCAATTATTAAAAATGACAGTAATAACTCATTCATATAAATAAATCATACCATTTATCTGAAAAAACAATATCTATATCATTGTTAGCTTTTTTATAAATAATCATGGTTGCAATATTATTTTTATTAGCTACTTCTATTGCTTTGCTTTTTCCCATTGCATTAAAGGCTGTTGCATAAGCATCCGAATATGTTGCAGAGTAATCATTAATAACAGTTACCGATAAAATATCATTATCTATAGATGAAAGAGTAAGAGGATTAATGGTATGAGTAATTTTGTTTCCATCTTTATCTAATTTAAAATTTCTGTACTCTCCAGATGTTGCAATAGCAAGAAAATCATTATTCTCATTATTTATGGTTGTAGTTGAACTATCTATATTTGATAAAGGATTTTGTATACCAATATTCCATGGTTTACCATTTTTACTTCCACTTATTATTAATTCACCTCCTATATCAATAAGATGATTATTAAGATTAGACAAAGTAAGGTATTCATGTATTTTTTGTACTGCATATCCTTTAGCAATGGAAGACAAGTCAAACCAATTCTCAGAGTATCTTATTAAAGAACTATTTTTTTCATCAAGCTCATATGTTGACAACTTTTTTTGAAGAGATTTTTTACCAAAATCTGGTGCAAACCCCAAACTACTAGAAATTTTACCCAACATAATGTTGTAGTATCCATCCGAAATATCTTCTACACTTTTAGCTATTTTTAAAATCTCAAATAGGTCATTTGAAACAAATTGAGATTGTTTAAAGTTCAAATTAATTTTTGAAATTTCAGATTTTGACTTGTAGTTTGAGGCTACATAGTCAATATCATTAATAATATCTTTAATAGCTTCTTTGTGGTTATCTGCAATATATTGAGGCGATGAAACAGACCACGTTGTTCCGTATGCATTTCCTGATATTACATATAAAGAATTAGCATTATGATTATATGCAATGAGTAATAAAATAATTCCAGCTATAAGAGCTATTAGTTTAGAAAAAAAATATCTAGACACTTTGTTAAAATTTATTAACCACCAAAGTCGTCTAAAGCGATATTTTCTGGCTCTACACCTAAATTAATTAACATATCAATTACAGCTTTGTTCATCATTGGCGGACCACACATATAATATTCACAATCTTCAGGTGCGTCGTGAGTTTTAAGATAATTTTCATATAATACATTATGTATGAAGCCAGTTTCACCATCCCAGTCATCTTCAGGTAATGGATCAGATAATGCAACATGCCATTCAAAGTTATCGTATTTCTTCGCTAACTCGTCAAATTCGTTTACATAAAACATTTCTTTAAGACTTCTAGCTCCATACCAGAAGGTTATTTTCCTATTGGTATTTATTCTAAGTAATTGATCAAATATATGAGATCTCATAGGTGCCATACCTGCTCCACCTCCTACAAAAACCATTTCCGCATCAGTTTCTTTAGCAAAAAATTCTCCAAATGGTCCAAACACTTTAACTTTATCTCCAGGTTTAAGACCAAAAGTCCAAGAAGACATTAATCCTGGTGGAACATCTTGGCCTGGAGGTGGTGATGCAATTCTTATGTTAAATTTAATAATACCTTTTTCTTCAGGATAATTAGCCATAGAGTATGCTCTAATAACTGGTTCATTAGTAGATGATTTGTTATTCCAAATCTTAAATCTATCCCAATCTTCATGATATTCTTTTTCAATATCAAAATCTTTGTAATCGATATCATAAGCTGGAGCCTCAAGTTGTACATAACCGCCAGCTCTAAAATCTACATTTTCACCTTCTGGTAATTTAAGAATCAGTTCTTTAATAAAGGTTGCAACATTCTCATTAGATATAACTTCACATTCCCATTCTTTTACACCAAAAACATCCTCAGGAACTGCAATTTTTAAATCATTCTTTACCGGTACCTGGCATGACAATCTCCAACCATCTTTTTGTTGTGTTGAATTAAAATGTGACTCTTCTGCAGCTAATATAGAGCCACCGCCTTCAAATACCTGACATTTACACTGACTACAGGTTCCACCGCCACCGCAAGCAGAGGCAAGAAATATATTGTTATCAGCTAATGTTTGTAATAACTTTGCTCCGGCTGGTACAACTATTGGATTGGAATCATCACCATTAATTTCAATAGAAACATTGCCTGTTGATACAAGCTTTGATCTTGCAAATATTATTACAAGAACAAGCAGAAGAATAATTCCACTAAAAGCGGTAACACCTAAAATTAAATCTATACTCATATTAAAGTGAAATACCTCCAAATGACATAAAACCAAAACTCATTAATCCTACAATAATAAATGTTGTGCCAAGACCTTTTAATCCATCTGGTATATCAGAATATTTTAGTTTTTCTCGAATACCAGCCAAAACAACAATAGCCAAAGCCCATCCAAAACCTGCTCCAAATCCATAAACAATACTTTCAACAAACATTAAATCTTTCTCAACCATAAATAAGGAAGCACCTAAAATTGCACAATTAACTGTAATTAGTGGTAAAAATTGACCTAAAGCATTATATAAAGCAGGTACATACTTGTCTAAAAACATTTCTAATATTTGAACACTTGCTGCAATGACACCAATGTAACTAATCAATTCAACAAATTCTAGATTTGTACCTTCAATACCAATCCAGGTTAATGCATCTTCTCTTAAAATATAGTTATAAATTAGGTTATTTAAAGGCACCGTGATCAAACAAACAACAATTACTGCAATTCCAAGCCCAAAAGCAGCATCAATTTTTTTTGATATAGCTATGAATGTGCACATTCCAAGAAAAAGAGACAATGCAATATTTTCAATGAATACAGTTGTTATAAAAATATTTAAGTAATGTTCAAACATTTATTTCTCTTTTAGATAAATCAGGACTGGTTGAATGCTTTGAAACAAAGAAGTCATCTTCTTCAACCTGATCAGATTTTAATGATCTTATTAACCAAATAAATAAACCTATGATAATAAATGAGCTCGGGGGTAACAGTAATAAATTATTACCCATGTACCAACCACCATTAGATATTAGTGGAAGAATTTCATATCCAAATAAAGTTCCTGCTCCAAATAGCTCTCTTATTGTTGCTACTGCGATCAAAATTAAACTATATCCAATACCGTTTCCTAGACCATCTAAAAAACTTAATAATGGTTTTTCTTTCATAGCAAAAGCTTCAGCACGACCCATTACAATACAATTCGTTATTATTAAACCTACAAAAACAGAGAGCTTTTTGCTTGTTTCATAATCGTATGCTTTTAATAATTCATCTACAACAATTACAAGTGATGCAATTATTGTCATTTGAACAATAATTCTAATACTCGATGGAATATAGTTCCTGATTAATGATATAAAAAGGTTTGAAAAAGAAATTACACTTATTACTGCTACACACATTACCATTGTGACTGAAAGATTGTTTGTAACTGCCAATGCAGAACAAATACCTAGAATTTGCAATGTAATAGGATTCTCATCTATAAGTGGCTTAACAATTACATCCTGATACTTTTTAAGATTCATAGTTTAATTCTCTTAATAATGATGAATATCCTGACTCACCAAACCAATAAGCTACCATGTTTGTAACTCCCCTGCTTGTGATAGTGGCTCCAGATAGACCATCTATTTTGTAGGATGACTCAGAATCCCCTGCCTCAACTTTTCCTTTAATTACTGCTAAATTAACTTTATTGTCTTTATATATTTTTTTTCCTTTCCACTGAGCTTTCCATTTTGGATTATCAACTTCTGCACCCAAACCAGGTGTTTCTTTGTGATCATAAAATTCTATTCCAGAAACAGTATTAAAATCTTCTTCAATTGAAATATAACCATATAGAGTTCCCCAGAGCCCGTAACCTCTTATGGGAAGTACTAATTTATCAATAGTGCCTACTTCGTCTCTTAATATATAAATCTTTCCAACATTTTCTCTGTTTTTTATAATTGCAATATCCTCTGAACTTGGAACTTTGGATGATAAATTAGGATCTTTTGTAACAACAATTTGATCATACTCATCTATACTAAAATTATTGTATTCATCCATCATTAATCCAGTATTAAAATCAATAAACTTTGACTCCAATTCAGAAAATTGCTCAGCAATAGAAATACTTGGATCATAGATATCTGCAACTTGTAGTATTTTTATTCTTTTATCATTTAGTTTATTTTCTTTTTGAAGATCCCTAAGACTAACTGCTGATGTAGAAACAACCAGTGAGCAGATTAAACAAACTGCAAATGCAACTCCAATTGTTTTAACTATTGATTCATTCATTATATAAAGCCTTTCTTCTTTTTATATTAGACATAACGACCATATGGTCAATAACAGGAGCTAATAAGTTTGCGAATAAAATTGCTAACATCATTCCTTCAGGAAATGCTGGATTGATAACACGTATTAATATAACTGTAACTCCAATTACAATTCCGTATATCCATCTTCCAGTATTAGTTCCTGAACCTGAAACTGGCTCTGTTGCCATAAACACCAAACCAAAAGCAAAACTTCCAATAACAGCATGCCAATACCAAGGAATAGCAAACATTGGATTTGAATCTGATCCCACTATATTTAATAGAGATGACATTAATATCATTCCAACAAAAGTTCCTAAAACAATTCTATATGAAGCAACTTTAGTAATTAATAGAACTGCTAATCCAATTAATATAGCAATAATAGATGTTTCACCAACTGAACCAGGAATATTACCTAGAAATGCATCCATCCATGTATAGGAATTAGTTATTCCAGCCATACCGCTTTCAGCAGCTACACCTAAGGCTGTGGCTCCACTGTAACCCTCAGGAATTATATTGTAATCAGAAATACCTGCTACCCATACTTTATCTCCTGATATCTGAGCAGGATATGCAAAGTATAAAAAAGCTCGGCCAGTAAGTGCAGGATTTAAGAAATTTTTACCAGTTCCACCGAATATTTCTTTACCTATTACAAGACCAAATGAAATACCCATAGCAGCTTGCCAAAGAGGAATATCAGGAGGACAACTTAAAGAAAATAAAACTGTTGAAACAAAAGCTCCTTCATTGATTTCATGTTTTCTAACAATTGCAAATAAAGCTTCCCAAGCAATACCTACTGTAAAAACAACAAAGTATATTGGCAGAAAATAACATGCGCCGAACCAAAGCTTGCTTAGAAAACTGCTTGAATCATATCCAACTATACTCACAAAATAATGATGCCAATCACCAGTATTTTGTTGATTAATCGATTCTAAATATTCAAGAGAGTTCGCACCAAGATTATACATACCAAAAAACATAGCTGGAAAAGTTGCTAACCAAACAGTAACCATTACTTTTTGAATATCAACAGCATCTCTTACATGTATTGGATTTTTTGTTTTTTTACCATAAGAAAAAAATAAATTTTCAATAGCATCGAATAATGGAAACCACTTAACGTGTTTACCATCGCTTACAAAATTTGGTTTTATATTATCAAGATAATTTCTTAAAATTTTCATGATTCTAAATAAAGTTTGTTAAGGTTATCCATTAATATTGATGAGTAATCGTATTTACTTGGGCATACGTATGAACATAATGCCAAGTCCTCTGGTACTAGTTCTAACATACCTAAATCTATAGCCATATCAATATCGGACACTACTAATGCTTTCAACAATTGTGTTACTAATATATCCATAGGAATTACTTCTTCGTAGGATGAAATTGGAACTATGGCTCTATTACCACCACCAATAGAAGTATTGAAAGTAAATTTTTCAGGTTTGATAAATGAAGATATGAAAATATTTAATTTTGAATGTAAAGATGAACCTGGCATAAGCCAATTCATAAATATATTATTAACTTCATCTGCAATAACAGATATTTGAGAATCGTAATATCCAAGATAATTCATGACTCCTTCAGATTGATGACCATGAAGAACAGATCCAGAAATGATTCTTGAATTCGGTTCAATTTTACCAGCTGTAATTTCGTCAATATTTCCTCCAATTCTTACCTTTATTAAAGATGGTTCATAAACCGAGGGACCAGCTAACGATATATATTTTGAAGTTCTAATTTCTTTGTTATGCTTAAGGTATCCAATTGAAATAATGTCTTGATAATTAATTGTCCAAACTTTTCTATCTAGATTCACTGGATAAATCTTAGAAATATGAGTGCTTGCTAGTCCTGATGGATGTGGGCCTTGGAATTGATAGTAATTTATTTTTTCAAATGATGTATCAAAATCGTTATTTTGATAACAAAGATTTATATTGCAATTAAAAAAATTTAATAAAACATTCAGTCCTTCATCAAACTCAGTTTTGTTAAGTGATATTATTTCATACGGATCTATCGAAAGAGGATTAGAGTCACAGCAATTTATAAAAACAGCATCAGGAGTTTCATTAATGCCAGGTGTTCTATTAAAGGGCCTTGTTCTAAAAGCATTCCATAGTCCAGAATCAATAAGGCATGCTTTAATTTGATCAACTGAATCGCCCATATCAAAATTAACCAACTCTTCAGTATCTGTTATGTCTATTTCGATTGATAAAAACCTTCTTTTATCTCCCCTGTTTATATCCTTAACAATACCACCAGCAGGAGAAGTAAAATAAACTCCAATATTTTTCTTATCTTCAAAAATTTTTTGACCAGCTTTAACAATCTCTCCTTCTTTCACTAGCATGGTTGGTTTCATGCCAATAAAATCATTAGACAGCAAAGCTACAGACGAAACTTTAGGTTCGTCAGAAATTATATTTGTAGGTGAGCCTGATATTGGTAAATCAAGACCTTTTGATATTTTTATCACTTTTTGTGTGCCTTAATAAAGTTACGGTTGAAACAATAAAAAACAATAGAATTATAAGGCTAAAGCGCCTAGGATTCTATGTTTTTAGCTAATTGGTTTAGGTAATCTTGGTAAATTAATTTTAGCTACTTTCTTAGATAAACTAATTACTTGTTTAGTATAGCCGTATTCATTATCATACCAACAATAAAGAGTTACTCTTTTGTCATTAGTAATAGTAGCCTGAGAATCTATTACTGTTGCAAATGGTGATGAATAAAAATCAGTAGAGACAACTTCAGATGAATTAACAAATCCTATAATTTCTCTATATTTAGAGTGAAAAGCTATAGATCTAAGATAATCATTTATTGTTTCAACAGTAACTTTTTCATCTAATTCCAGTGATAATATTGCAAGACTAACATTTGGCGTCGGCACTCTTATGGCATTACCAGTAAGTTTTCCTTTAAGTTCTGGTAGAGCTTTCGCAACCGCATTTACAGCCCCAGTTGATGTTATTACCATATTAAGTGGCGCACCTCTACCACGCCTATCTTTTTTGTGAAAATTATCGATTAGATTTTGATCATTTGTATAAGCATGAACAGTTTCAATGTGGCCTCCATTAATCTTGAACTTATCATTAATAGTTTTCAGAACAGGAACAATTGCATTTGTTGTGCATGAAGCAGCAGATATAATCTGATCATTTTCTTCAAGAATAGAATCATTTATTCCGTATACAATATTTTTGATATTTCCTTTTGCAGGCGCAGTTAAAATAACCTTTGAGGCTCCTGATTTAATATGAACAGATAATGCTTCTTCGTCTCTCCATATACCAGTATTATCAATTACGACTGGACTATGTATACCATGATCTGCATAAGTAACTTTTTCCGGACCAGATGCATAAATAACTTTTACTGGATTTCCGTTAATTACTAAGCATGAATTTTCTTTGTCAACTCTTACTGTGCCATCAAAAGGACCATGAACAGAATCTTTTGTTAACAAGCTGGCTCGTTTAAATATATCATCATCAGTAGCTTTTCTAATGACAATAGCTCTTAATTTAAAATAATTACCTGGTCCTGTAGTTTGTGTCATCATTCTAGCAACAAGTCTTCCAATCCTTCCAAAACCATACAACACTATATTTGCAGGTTCAGGAGGTCTATTTGATTTCTTATTTAATACAGATTCCAGCTCGCTATCAATGTAATCCCCAATTTTATTATCATCACTTTTAATTTCTTCAAAAAATGGACATTTAACAGCTATTTCACCAACATCAATCTCACAATCAGCTAGATCTAAAGTTTCTATATATTTTAAAATTGGATAAGTTTCTAATTCACTGAGTTCATTATTATCAGATTGTCTAGCAAAGCGATGTGCCTTCATTATTGCTACTGGTGATTCATTTACAAGAGATTTACCATAAATAAGGATATTTATGCCATTACGATACAAAGAACCAATAATGGGAACCATTAGCTCAGCAAGACCTTCTCTCCATTTCCAATCGCCAAATGAATCTTCAGGTAAGATCCTTTTTTGTCTTTTAGTAGACTGAAGATTGATATCCCTGTTATCACTCATGGTTTGATTATAAATCTTTTAGTAAAATACCTAAATAAAGTATTATGAAAAAGTTTTAAGATGATAGTCAGCATTTCCAAATAATGCATCGACTGAAATCATTTTTTTAAGGTAATGTCCGATCATCATTTCCTCACTAACACCCATGCCTCCATGAAGTTGAACAGCTTCTTTTGCTGAAAGTTTTCCAGATTTTCCGACATATGATTTTAGAGCAGAGACATGTTTATACATATCATCAGATCTATTATTAACTTCCAACATTGCTTTGATTAAAAGTGACTTTGCTAATTCTGACTCAATAAACATATCAACCATTCTATGTTGTAAAACTTGAAAACCAGATATAGGTTGACCAAATTGCTCTCTACCTTTTGTATATTCTAATGTCTTATGATAGCAAGACTCCATACAACCAACAGCCTCAGCACATATACATAATGTAGCTAAATTAATTGTTTCTTTTAATAAGTTCTTAGCATCATTGCCTGTAGCAACAATATTTGATTTATCTAATTTAACATTTTCAAAAGAAATTTCTGAGCATGACTGTCCATCTACAGTTGAAAAAGAGTTTATTGAGACACCTGATGTATTTGCATCTAATATAACAATATTTAAAGTCTCATCATTATTACAAGTTACAATAATTTTTTCAGCGTTAGATCCATTAAGAACTAATGTTTTTGTTCCATTCAAAATAAATTTTGAGTCTAAAGTTGTAGTAGGGTTTAGATAGTCGTATCCCTTATCAACTTCAGCGTATGCCAGGGAAATATGAATAGATCCAGTGCAAATTTTTTCTATTAAGTCATTCTTTTCTGAAAATGTTGATTTATCTAATAATGTTCCAGAGAGAACAACGGTTGATAAATATGGCTCTATTACAAGTGCTTTTCCAAATTCTTCAAACAAAATTGATAATTCAATAGGGCCAAAACCAAGGCCACCAGATTGTTCTGAAAATGGCATTGATAACCATCCCTGTTCAGCAAACAAATTCCAAACGTTTGGATCAAAATCTTTTGATGATTTAACTATTTCTTCTCGTTTATAAAAATCATATTCAGATTCACAAAATTTTTGTATCTGCTCTCGCAACATATTTTGTTCATCGTTATAATCAAGATTCATTAATTAAACGCCCAACACAAACTTGGATAAGATATTTTTTTGAATTTCATTGCTGCCACCATATATTGATGTTTTTCTAAGATTCAAAAATCCAGATAGGCCTTCAGCAGCATAATCTGGACCTGCTGGTTTATCATTATTTTCATACCCATGCGGTCCTGGATACATTAAGGCATACTCTCCAGATGCCTCCACAAATAGTTCTGATAAGGCTTGTTGCATTTCAGTTCCTTTGATTTTTAATATTGATGATTCAGCTCCAGGATGGCCACCATTTTCAAGAGCGGATAGAAGTCTCAATTCTGTTATTTCAATTGCCGATAACGCAACCTCAAGTTCATTTACTTTTTTTTGCAAATCTGAATTATCAAGTTTGGAAATTATCTCTTTCAATCTTTTGAGTTGTCTCATTGAAGCTCCCACGCCAGCTATGCCAAATCTTTCATGTGCTAGAAGGAATTTTGCGTAAGTCCATCCTTTACCCTCTTCACCTATAAGATTATTGGCTGGTACTTTCACATCAGTAAAAAATACCGAATTAACCTCGTGATCTCCGTCAATAGTTATTATTGGTTTAACCTCAATTCCTGGTGATTTCATATCAATAAGTAGAAATGAAATTCCTTCTTGCTTTATACCACTATTATCAGTTCTAACTAAACAGAATATCCAATCGGCATTTTGAGCTAATGTTGTCCATGTCTTAGATCCATTAACAACATAATAATCTTCATCGAGATCATTTCTAAGAACAGCTTTTGTTTTAAGAGAAGCTAGATCTGATCCGGAACCTGGTTCAGAATAGCCCTGACACCACCATGTGTTGAAATTAAGTATATCAGGTAAAAATCTTTCTTTTTGCTCATCATTACCAAATGTATATATGACAGGACCAACCATGCCAACACCAAAAGGCAATATTGGTGGACATCCAGCTAAACCGAGCTCTTTGTTAAAAATGTATAACTTCGAAGCTGACCAACCAGTTCCACCATACTCAACAGGCCAGTTGTAGCCCATCCAACCCTTCTTTGATAACGCTTTGTGGAAATCTATTAAATCCTCTTTACTAATTGTAATACCAGCGTCAGTTTTTTCTTTTACATGCTTTGGATAATCGTTAGCCAACCAGTCTCTAACTTCATCTCTAAAAGCAATATCTTCTTTACTAAAGTTTATATCCATATTTTTTTCTTTATATATTAAATTTGATTGATAGAATAAGGTCCTCATTATACACAACTAGATGACTAAAAATAAACAAAATAGCTATCAAAATTATGCATATTCTATTAAGAAATATTTTGATAAATCTTCAAATTCTCTATGTCTTATCACTAAAGACAATATTGAATCAAAGTATATATATAACGAACTTTCATTTTTAATTAAAAATAACATAATTCATATCTTTCCTGAGAATGATATTCTTCCCTATGATCATTTTTCAATTCCAGAAGATATAACTAAACAAAGATTTCAATTAATAAATAATAAAAATAAAGATAAACATATTTTAATTAGCTCAGTAAAAAATTTATTTGAAATATTCCCTGATAGATACTTCTTTAAATCTGAAAAGACATTTTCAATAAACGATGAGTTATCTATTGATAGAATTATAAAAATTGTTGAATCTCTAAATTATCAAAAAATTACAAATGTAGAGAAAATAAATGAGTATTCGGTAAGAGGCGGTATTATTGATGTTTTTTCACCTATTTATAAAAGTCCGTTAAGAATTGAAATATTTGATGATCATATTGAATCTATAAGACTGTTTGATATCGAGTCCCAGTTATCAATAAAAAATATTAATCAATTTTCTATTTCTAAAGGAAATTTATATAGTCTGGATAATTTAAAAGTTTCGTCATTTATTAATAAATGGCGAGATTATTTTCCGGATATAGATGAAAGATATTGCTCTATATTTCAAAAGATAAAAAATAATAAAGTTCCAGAAGGAATTGAGATATATTTTCCTTTCTTTTTTGAAAAAATATCAACTTTTTTAGATATATTTAATGATTACAACTTCATTAAATATCATGACTTAAGTGATAACATAAAAAAATATGACGACCTCATTAGAAATAGATATAAGGATGAATTAAATGATTCAAACAGACCATTAATTAAGCCATCAGATTTATTCTTAAGTTACAAAGATATATTAGATTTTACTGAATCAATAAAAGAAATTGACATAGATAAGATTGATCATTCATTTGAATCATTTAAACAGATTGAAGAAGCAATTGAAGATAATAATTTTAAAGACAGAAAAATAGTATTAATGTCTTCTATACCCTCGGAAATTAAAAAATTAAAAGAAAAATATAAAACTGAAGCAATTAAAATTAAAAACACTAGTGAGATAAAAAACGATCTTTCTATAATTTATGGAAATATTATAAGGCCAATTAATATTCGAGATGAGAACACGCTTATTTTTCATAAAGAATATATCGATAAGTCAGCATACCAAATAGATCTATCAAACACTAAATCAATAAAGAAAGATACTTTATCAAAACTTTTTCAGAGTGGGGACTTAATAATTCATGAAGATTATGGTTTGGGTATTTATGAAGGATTAGAAGTTGTCGAAGCTAATAAAAAATTCAGTGAATATATAAAAATAATATACGACAAAAATGAGATTTTATATGTTCCGCTTAAACATATTAATAAAATTACGAATTATCATAAAAATAATAATATCAATATTAAAATTGATTCACTATCATCAAATAAATGGTCAATTAAAAAATCTAGAGCAGATAAAAGAGTTGTTGATCATGCAGCAGAAATATTAGATATTGAATCAAGAAGAAATAATGCAAGTTCACCACGTTTAAAAGCTGATGAAGACTTATTTTTAAATTTTGAAAAAGAATTTCCATATAGTGAAACACCAGATCAAATCGAATCCATTCTATCAATAAAAAAGGATCTTTCTCTTATAAAACCTATGAATCGTGTTTTATGTGGAGATGTAGGATTTGGAAAAACAGAAGTTGCAATGAGGGCAGCGTTCATATCAGTTTCATCTAATAAACAGGTAATTATTATTACCCCAAGTACAGTACTTTGTGATCAACATTATGATTCCTTTATCAAAAGATTTGAAAATTTCCCAGTATCCATAAACAAGTTAAATAGACACACATCAAATAAAAACAAAGAACATGTAATTAATGATTTTAATGCAAAAAAGATTGATATCTTAATTGCTACTCACATTGTTTTTAATAATACTATCAATTACGAAAATACTGGTTTGCTAATCATTGATGAAGAACATAAATTTGGTATTAAACAAAAAAACTTCATTAAAAATAGGAAATCAAATATTCATGTGCTTTACTTATCTGCTACCCCTATTCCAAGAACCATGAATCTTGTGTTCTCAGGTTTAAAAGATTTTTCTTTTTTACAGACTCCGCCAACAAATAGAATTAACATAAAATCATTTCTAAAAATTCAAACCTCACAGCTTCTTAAAGAAGCATTAACAAGAGAAAAAGTAAGAGGTGGTCAATGTTTCATTGTTCAAAATGATATAGACAAAATGACGGCTATAGAAAAAGAAATTAATAACTTACTGCCTGATTTTAAGGTTTCAATTGCTCATGGAAGACTTTCAAAAAAAGAAATAAGAAATGTAATGCATGATTTTAAAAATGGTGATATCGATGGATTAATTTGTACAACTATTATTGAAATGGGGCTCGATATTCCAAATGCAAACACAATGATAATTATCAACTCACATAATTTTGGACTATCACAACTTCATCAGCTTCGAGGGAGAGTTGGGAGGTCAGAGAAACAAGGTTATTGTTATTTTTTAATTCCAACACTAGAAATACCAAAGCTTTCTAGAAATAGATTAGATTCTATAATTAGACATTCTAGTCTTGGAGAAGGATTTTTAATTGCAGAAGAAGATCTTGAACTTAGAGGCGGTGGAGAAATGTTAGGAGATAAACAAAGCGGTCACATTGACAACATAGGCTTATCTTTATATTTATCGATGTTAAAAGATGCTATAAATTCTCAAAAAAATAATAAACTATCAATTAAAAAAGATATAGAGATAAATTTTTATGATTCTGCATATATTAGTGAAGATTATTTGCCTTCACCTCTAGAGCGTTTAAAAATCTATAAAAAACTTGATGAAGTTTTAACTTTAAAAGATTTAAAGACTTTGAATACAAACCTTAAGGACAGATGCGGAAAAATACCAATTGAAACTAAAAATTTAATAGATAACAAAAAATTTTATTTAAAGGTACTAAATACTGGAATTAAATCAATTAAGTCTAATAAAAAAAATACAAATATTGAAATAACAGATGCTATAAAAGACACTCATTTCGATAAATTAATTAGTCTTGCCAAAAATGAGCCTAAAATATATCAAATTAATTCAAATAATAAATTTATTTATAAGTATGATGAATTAAACTCTGAGGTTAGAAGAAAAAAAATAAATAAGTTGTTAGATGAAATTTTTTAAAAAAAGATCCTTATTATTAATATTATTAATAAATATTAGTTTTGCTCAAGAAGATACGGCTGAATACAAAATAGAACTAATTATTTTTAAGTTTACAGATATCCAGACTAATGAAACTTTCAAAACAAAATTAAAAATACCTGATAAAAATATTGTTTATTTATTTGATGAAGCCTCTTTATTTAGTAAAACAGAACATAGTAACTTTTCAAATATGTCTGAATTTTATAAAGACTTATTTGATAATATTGATAGCTTAGACATTAATAAATTACCAGAACCTCTCTATAGAGATTATGATAATTTAACTGTTTTGAATGATCTTAAAAATAGAATTGGTAATGACAAAGATTATATTTTACTTGATTCAAAATCATGGATCCAAACAATTCCCGATAATGAATCTATAGATTATTTGTCATATCAAAGTCAAAATAATTATGGCTTTCTTATAAAGCTCTATAAAAAAAGATTTATGCATATTGATCTTAAGGCATATTTAGGAGATTTATATACAAAAAGTCCCAATATTACAATCTTCATCGATAATGAAAAAAGAATATTTAATGAGGAAATTCACTTTTTCGATCATCCATATTTTGGCGTGGTAGTTTCTGTAAATGAAATTTAATTATTTGTAATATGCATTTTCATCAAGAGAATGATCGGTTACATCAACAACCGCTTCTACTTCCGGTATTTGATCTACTAATGTCGTCTCAATACCATCTTTGAGTGTAACATCAACCATACCGCAACCTTGACAACCTCCTCCAAATTGAAGAACAGCTTCATTTTTATCACTAAATTCTACAAGACTAACCTCTCCTCCATGAGATTCAAGCATAGGATTTATCTCGTTATAAATTACATAATTTATTCTGTCCTCTACAGGGCTATCAGGTGAAATATTCGGCACTCTTGCATTTGGAGCCTTAATTGTAAGTTGGCCTCCAAATGTATCATTATCAAAATTAACTTCACAATCTTTAAGAAATGGAATGCTTCTTTTTTCAATATTGACAGTTATTAAATCTAAATTAATTATCATATCATCAGGCATAGACTCATCTGGTTTACAATAAGCAAGACAAGTTTCTGCTTTTGGGGTGCCTGGGTCAGAAATAAATATTCTTATTGACAAATCTGTTTCATTTTTGTCTTTAATTAATTTAGCCAAGTATTCCTCAGCTGATTTTGTAATATTAATAATTTTGTTCATAAAAATATGTGGTTTTACAGAATTATAAATTCTTTTTTAGGAATTAGAAAAAAAGATGAATTAAAAAAAGATTTAAATAATATTTCACTTTTTAAAGTAATATTGTTATTTCTTGTTATTAATTTAAGTTTTATAAGTTTAATTTTGGTTATTACAAGTTTTTTTAATGAATAAATTCGATGAATTTAAAACAAATATAAAAAGTCATTTTCAAAATGATGTAAATATAAATTTAAGTCCTGCTTTAAATTATAGAAATAGATGCGAATTTTCTTTTAGCAAAGGAGGTTATGTTATGTATGAAAACAATAAAAAGATTTATCTAAAATCTTTTAAAGTTGCTTCTGTTGAAATTCAAAAAACTATGAAACTTTTATTGGATAAAATTAATAATTCAGAAAAGTTAAAAAACAAATTATTTCAAATTAATTTTAGATCTAATAGCTCGAATCTTGTTACAACTTCTCTTATTTACCATAAAAAAATCACTGATAACCATATTAAGTTAATTGATAAATTGTCTAATGAATTAAAAATAAATATTATTATTAGATCAAAAAACTTTTGTTATTCATCTCAAAACTATTTTTTTGAGTACCATTTAAAGTTAAATAATTTAGTTTTATATCAAACCGACAACTGTTTCTTTCAACCAAATAAATTTCTTTTAGAAAAAATGTTTACTAAAGTACAAGATTTTATTAATAATCCAAAAGACTTATTAGAATTATATTGTGGTGTAGGTACATTCTCATTACCGTTATCATCTTTATTCAGTAAAGTTTTAGCAACAGAAAACAATAGAAATGCAATTCAATGTCTTAATAAAGCTATTATTAAAAATTCAATATCAAATATTTCTTCAGCAAGACTATCATCAAATGAAGTATATGAATTAATAAATGGTAAAAAATTTAATCGAATGAAGCAAAATGAAATTACAGACTTTGATTTTTCACATGTTTTAGTTGATCCACCAAGATCAGGATTAGATCTTAATACAGTTAATATTTTAAATAACTTTAAGAATGTTATTTATATTTCCTGTAATCAAAACACATACATAAGAGACATAAATTTACTAAAGAGTCATTATATTGAAAAAATTGAATTATTTGATCAATTTCCTAATACCAAACATCTAGAAATTGTTTCTTTATTACATAAAAAAAATTAATATAATTTTTCGTATTCAATCCAGTCTATTATCAATCTTTTTTTATCTGGATTATCTATAAAATTTGAACAACTTGAATCAATACAAATTTCAGATGGTTCAACTCTTCCAGAATCAAAATTTCCACCTACAGCAACATTAATAATTAAATAATATTGTCTATTGAATGGATATGCATATTGATTTAAAGGATAAATTGATGGATCAACACTGAGGTGGGGAGTCGTTTCATCATTAACATAAATATCAATTTTATTATTTTGAAAAATTAAAGTAACCGAATGAAAAAAATCTTGATAATTGTTTTCAATTGATGAATAAAATTCATTAACAATATATTTATGATCAGGCCATTGTGTTCCAAAATGAACAGCAGAACTTATTATATTAGATTGTCCTGGTGATCCATCAATGGGATATGACCTACCTTTTGCTTCAATAAGGTCTATTTCACCTCCACTAGGCCAAGGAGAATTGTCAAAAGGAAGCATCCAGACGGCTGGCCACAAACCAGTTCCCTCAGGAAGTTTAAAACAAATAGTAACCCTGCTATTAATATCAATTGGGAATTTATCCTTTGTCATGATTTTTGCTGAAGTGTAATTCTGAGTAACATTATCAGAGCCTGTATTTATTTCATATATAGGTTGAATTTTCAAAAAGCCATTTTCAATAAAGAGATTATCTGAATCATTCAGTGTATAGTTTTGGTATTCATTATTCCCATTACAACCTCCACCATTATTGTTGCAACCTTCATCAAAAGACCACTTAGAAATATCTAACTCAGAATTGATAAAGTCTTCTTGCCAATTTGCTCTATCACTTTTAGCAACACAATTATCTATCGATTTTCCTGAAGGTGGTGAATAAGAATATGAAATAGGAACATTATTAACTATTGTATTTTGAGTATCAGCTTCACCTCCGCTTCCACATGAAAAGATTGAGGGAATTGCAATAAACAATAATAAATTTTTGATTTTATTCAAATTGATTATGCTATTTAATTTCAAAATTATCAGAGAGAGATTTCATTTCCTTTCTGAGAACAAACATAGCAATTAAGTTTGGGATCGATACAAGTGCAACAACAACATAAGCAATGTTCCAAACTACAGTTGTATCAATAACTGCAGCTAAAACAAAACATAAAACATAGAAATTTCTATACCAAACAACGCCCTTCTCTCCAAAAATATACGCAGTTGATCTATCCCCATAGTAACACCAGGTTATTGATGTAGAAAATGCGAATAATAATAATGCTATAGCTACTAACTTACCTCCATATTGACCAAGTATTCCTTGCGAGAATGCTTTTGCTGTCAATTCGGCTGAGCTTACAAGTGATTTACCATTTATAGTAACTTGTTCTGATATTTTTCCATTTTTAACTTCAAGTTTTCCTGAAAATAAACCATCATCAATTGAATTAGAGATTCTTATATCTTCTGCAATTGATCTAGAATGAATTACAGTTATATTTTCTGATAATATTTTCCCATCCTTTATGTCTAATGATCCTGAAAATTCATTTACATTTGAATCAATAGATTGAACATAATTTGTTAATTCGTTTATATGATCAGGATTAATATATTCACCATCTATATTTTTTTCATCAGAATAAATTCCTTCAAGAATTACCATATCTGTCTTTGAGAAAGTTGTATCAAATTTTTGAGTCCATACTCCACTTGATAGGATTACCAATGCTGTAACACTGCAAACAACAATGGTATCAATAAAAGGCTCAAGAATAGAAACAACACCTTGATCAATTGATTTATTTTTTGATGAAGCATGAGCAATTGGAGATGATCCTTGACCAGCTTCATTCGAATAAAGCCCACGAGCAACTCCATATTTTAAACTCATTGCAAAACTAGCGCCAAGAAATCCGCCAACTGCAGCAGATCCAGTAAAGACTTGTGCAAATATTGCATTAAATGAAGGTATTATATTTTGATAATTCTCTGCCAAAATTATTAATGCGCCTCCAAAGTATATAAGACCCATTATTGGAATAATTCTACTAGCAACAGATGCAATCCTTTTTATTCCTCCAATAATAATTATCCAAAGTAAAGCTCCCAAAAATAATCCAGTAAATAGTTTAGGTACAGCAAATTCAGTATTCATTACCAAAGCGATATTATTAATTTGAGGCATATTTCCAGAACCAATAGCTGTAATCATCATTAAGAATGCAAATAGAATAGCAACCCATTTCATATTTAAACCTTGTTCAATGTAATACATTGGTCCACCAGATATTGAGCCGTCGCTTAGAGTTGTTCTGTATTTATGGCCTAAAGTTACTTCAACATATTTTGTTGTCATACCAAAAATTGCTGTAATCCACATCCAAAATATTGCTGCAGGCCCACCTGTCCAAATTGCTAAAGCAACACCACCAATATTTCCTGTACCCACAGCGCCAGACATAGCTGTTGTAAGCGCTTGAAATCCAGTTGTTTCTCCATTTGATTCAGAGTTTTTTGTCTTTCCAGATACTATTTTGAATGCGCTATTGAAATACTTAAATTGTGGAAATCCTAGATAAATAGTAAAAAATATACCCGTTCCAATTAATAAAGCTGGAAACCACCAAGATCCACTTAAATTACTATCAAGTAATACCAAAAAAGCATTAAATTGTTCCATATTATTGTTCCGAATAATTTTCGACTAAATCAGTATATCCACCAATTAACTCATCATCTATAAAAATTTGGGGAACTGTTCTAGCTTGAGGATTTCGCTCTAACATCTCTTCAAAAACTTTTGGATCATCAGCACTATAGACATCATATTTTATTCCTTTTGAATCAAAGAAGTTCATTGCCATAACGCAGTACGAGCAATTTGACCTGGAATATATTTCAACTTTTTTAGTCATAATTTCATTATAATGAAAATATGTCATTATTTAACCTAAAAGATAAATCAATTTTAATTACAGGATCTTCAAGGGGTATAGGAAAAAGTATTGCACATCATTGTGCTTTACATGGTGCCAAGGTCATTATCTCTAGTAGGAAACTTGATGCATGTAAAGCTACTGCTAGTGAAATTAATAAAGCTGTTGGTACGGAAGTTGCCTTCCCTATTCCAGCAAATATCAGTGATGAAAATCAACTAAATGATTTAGTATCATTAACTAAAGAAAAACTAGGAAGAATTGATACCCTCATTTGCAATGCTGCAACAAATCCATTTATGGGGTCAATGCTTGATATGCCATCAGAAAAGTTTGACAAGGTTATGAATAATAATATTAAGTCTAATCAAATTTTATGCAACTTAGTATTACCAGATATGATTGATCGTGAGGATGGTTCAATTATTATTATATCTAGTATCGCTGCTATTAAAGGTAGCCCAATACTTGGTGCTTATAATATAAGTAAAGCTGCCGATGTTATGATTGTTAAAAATATAGCTGCTGAATTTGGTCATAAAAATATTAGAGCAAATTCAATTGCACCAGGTCTTATAAAAACAGATTTTGCGAAGGCATTATGGGAAAATCCTGATATTTTAAATTCAGTGTTATCTTCAACACCTATGAGAAGGATCGGTGAGCCAGATGAAATTGCTGGTGTTGCTATTATGCTTGCTTCTGATGCTGGTAATTATATTAACGGACAAACAATAGTTGTTGATGGTGGTACAACTATATCTTGATAGAATTTTTTAATTCGCTAAAAAAATAGTTTAAAACATGTGTTTCATTGATTTGTGGGACTTTAAAATAATCATATCGAAAATCATTTAAATCATTTATAAGATTTGAAATCTTTAAATTGTTAAATTTAAATGTATTAAATTTTACATAAGAACCCGATAATTCTTCAGATAATAACCTTGATTTTAAGAGTATCTTAAGAAATTCAATTAAATAATTTGTCTTAGTAATTAAATCAATTTCTAGATTTGCAACATTTTTTAAGGCTGAATTAGCATCAATTTTATTTTCTATAAAGTCAGAAATAATTTCAAGGAACTCCCTAAAATTTAAATGTTTATTGTTTTGAATATCTTCAATAATTTCTAATGGAGATATAAAGCTTGGGAAATATGTAGAGTTAATATCTGATATACCATTTTTGCTTAGCCAATCATTAATAGTTGATTCATTTAAATTAGGTACATTAATAATTTGACACCTACTATATATTGTATCGAGTAATGATTTGTTTCTATCAGTAACGATAATAATGAAAGTATTTTTAGCTGGTTCCTCAAGAGATTTTAATAATGCATTTTGACATTCGGCATTCATAGTTTGAGCATTCAATATTAAAGCTACCTTATTATTTGAAATTGACGGAGTTACTGATAAAAAATCATTAACATTTCTTTGGCCCTTTTCATCATCCCATTTATCTTTTCTATAAGTGATATGGTGGAGAAGTATTTTTTCTTTATCTAGTTTAAAAAAATCAGGATGGTTATTAGACTTAATAAGTGCTAGTTCATTTGAATCTAATTTCTTTGAAAGAATTTTTGTACCAATCTCATTTGCAAGAAGTCTTTTACCAAGACCTTTAGACCCAGAAATTATTATTCCATGTGGCAACTTGTCAAAATCAATATTTTTATAAATTTCTTTTAACCAATCATAGTTATCAATACTCAACTTTATAACCCGATATGTTTAATTATTTTTTGATGAATTTGATCAATATCCAAAGAGGCATTAATTTTTATAAATCTATCCTTATTATCTTTTGCAATCTTAATGTAACCTTTTCTTACTCTTTCAAAAAATGCTTTGCTTGATGATTCAATTCTATCAATATCATCATTAGTTTTGCGTGCAAAACCCTCATCAACTGGGATATCAAGCAAAATACTATAATTAGGTACTGGACAATTTATAAAAGTTATAAGAGATTCAATTAAAGGAATAGAAAGCTTTCTGCCATAACCTTGATATGCAATAGAGGCATCATAGAATCTATCTAATAGTAAATAGTCAGATTTACATTTATTTATCTTGTGTTTTATAAGCTCAGATCTTGATGCAAACATTAAAAGAAGTTCAGCTTCATTTGATAATTCATTTGATGAATTTAGAAGAATATCTCTTATTTTTTCACCAGTATTTGTTGATCCAGGTTCTCTATATACATCTACTAAAAAATTTTTTGATTCAAGATAATCTTTTAGAAGTCTTAACTGAGTAGATTTACCAACACCCTCAATTCCCTCAAATGATATTATTTTCATTTATTAAGTCCTAACTCATTAATTTTATTAAGATGTTCTTCATAAGTCTTTGAAAAATAATGTGAAGTTTTTGAATCAGCAACAAAAAATAAATAGTCTCCTGGAAGTGAATCAATTGATGCATTTATAGATGATATAGAAGATATTGAAATAGGAGTTGGAGGTAAGCCATTAATCATATATGTATTATATTTATTATTTTTATCTAGAATATCAGATTTTTTTATGTCTCCATCAAAATTTGGTAATAAACCATAAATGATTGTTGGGTCAGCTTGAAGTCTCATGCCTATAGATAATCTTTTTAGAAAAACACTAGCAATTTTACTTTTCTCGTCATCATTACCAGCTTCTTTCTCAATGATTGATGCAAGAATTAAAACTTCTTCTTTATTCAATGAGGTATAAGTACTTTTATTTTTTAATTTATTATTTAAATAGTTTTCTAATCTTGTGTGACTTTCGTTTAATATTTCAGACGCACTCATACCTTTTTTATAAAAATAAGTATCAGGATAAAGAATGCCCTCTCTAAATGATAGATTGGTGTTGATACATTTTAGAAAACTACAGTCATTTATTAAGTATGAATCATTAATTAAATTTTCTATATCATAAATATTCAATCCCTCATTAATTTTTAATTTATGGGTAATTGTTTCGCCTGATTTTATTAAGTTAATAATATCTAAAATAGATTTATTACCAATTTGATATTCGCCGTATTGTATTAAATTAATATCATTTCTTAGAGAATAAATCTTTAAAAAAAGCTTATTAGCAAAATTTATTGGTAAAAATAATGAAAAAACTTCATAAATAGTATCGCCCCTTTCAATATTTATAACTAAGTTTTTATTTTGAGGAACCTGATCAAAAAATGCTTTGTAAGGAGCATATATTGATAATGATATTAGTAAGCTACAAATTATTAGGGATCTTATTAAATGCATAATAAATGATTAAATAACAACTGTTATTGTAAACATTTAAAAAGATTTAAAAAATTAAATTTTTATGAATTTGAATTTATATATTCAACAGCTTCATTTACTGTAGAAATTTTTTCAGCGTCTTCGTCAGCAATTTCAAGATCAAATTCTTCTTCAAGCGCCATTACAAGCTCAACAGTATCTAATGAATCAGCTCCAAGATCATCAACGAAGGATGAATCACTTTGAATTTCTTCAACAGATTTACCTAATTGATCACTTACAATTTTTTTGACTCTATCTTCAACACTCATAATATCTCCATTACCCTATATTGAAATTTGACACATTTTACATGTAATAGTTCAAAGTTGCACATTTTTATTAGTACATAAGCAAACCACCATCAATTGATATGGTTTGACCTGTAATATATGAGGCCTCATCAGAAGCTAGAAATGCTACCAATTTAGATATATCTTCACCGCTACCCAAACGACCAAGAGGAATAGATTTTTCTATTTGTTTTTTTGAATCTTCATCTAAAAAAGATGTCATATCTGTATCTATATATCCTGGAGCAACGCAGTTTACAGTTATGTTTCTAGAACCCAATTCCTTTGCAAGTGACTTAGTAAAACCATTAAGTGCAGACTTTGATGAAGAATAATTGACTTGTCCAGGATTGCCCATTAATCCAGAAATAGATGATATGTTTATTATTCTACCTTTTTTATTTTTGATCATATTTTTTACAAAAATCTTTGAAAGGTTAAAAACTCCATTAAGATTGGTATCAATAACTTTATCCCATTCTTCATCTTTCATTCTTAAAAAAATCTGATCTGAGGTAATACCAGCATTATTGATAAGAATGTCTGGTAGCAAATTCTTTGTTTTCAAATCATTAAAACAATTTTGAATATCTTCTCTAGAGGTAACATCAAGTTTCAAAGGAATAAGATTTTTAATTTTTTTATCAAACTCGAATTCATTTCTGGATGTTCCAAGAACTACATAATCATTTTCGGCAAAATGATAAGCAATTGAATTACCAATTCCTCTTGATGCGCCAGAAATAAAAACATTACCATTACTCATAGTTCTTCCTTAATTTTATCAAAAAAATCTTCAGATGAAGTCGAGTACACATTTTCAATACCATTAGCTTTAGCTAAACCAGATAAAACCTTATTCGGACCACATTCGATAACAATACCATCATATTCTTTAATCTGTTTCATGGTATTAATCCACTGAACAGGCATGACTAATTGACTTAATAAATTTTCCTTTAGATTATCAATATTATTTGGAATTTTATTATTTACATTTTGAATTATTGAATACTCTGGTAAAGAAAAATTAATTTTATTTAACTCATTTTCAAATTGATCAAGAGTATTGCTCATTACTTTAGAATGAGCAGCAACACTTACTTTAAGTTTAATGCACTTCTTATAGCCACAATCCTTTAAACGATTGATAACTTCATCAACTCCTTCTTCGGTACCAGAAACAACAATTTGTTTAGGTGAATTAAGGTTTGCTGGTGTAACTATTGTCTTGATTTCATCTTCAACTTTGGAACATATCTCATTAATCACATCAAGATCAATATTAAGAACAGCGCACATTGATCCCTTTGGACACTTTTCCATAAGTTTTCCTCTCTTGTGAACCAGTGATAGACCTTCTTGCAAAGAAATAGCATTTGCTGCAACCATAGCACTATATTCTCCAAGTGAATGTCCACATAAAATATCAGGAATTAATCCTAGTTTATTTGAAATATTTTTAAAATCTAAAATTGATGCTAGAAGAATTGCAGGTTGAGTTATAGATGTCTTATTTAAATCTTCAATGGGTCCATTATTAATAATATCTATGATATTGAAACCAAGTAAATTTTTTACTTCCTCTTCATATGACTTAAGTAGGTCTGTTGAATGATGATTGAGCATTCCAAGAGACTGTGAACCTTGTCCTGGAAAAAGAATACTTATATGCCTAGGCATAACTATGATGTTACTTCTTCTGACTCTTCTTTGATAGGTTTTCTTAGATCTTTAATCAATCTGCCTTTATAAAAACCATCTTTCGTCATTTGATGACGAAGATGTTTCTCACCAGAAACAGGATCAATTGATAAAGTTTTAGAGTTTAAAGCATCATGAGATCTTCTTTGACCCCTTCTAGACCTTGTAACTTTGCTTTTTTGTACCGCCATAATATGCCCTAAAAAACGCTATCCTAACAAAATTTTATTGATAATAACAGGAAATTTATTCAAGACTTAAAATCAAATTATTAAATTCCACTGGAAGTTTAGATTTAACTCTTATCATTTTATTGTTTAAATCTGGAAAGATAATTTCTTTAGCATGAAGTGCTATTTGATGATTTCCAATATTTAGCGATTTATCGAAATCTTTATCACCATATTTTTTATCAAAAATAATATGATGGTTTAACTTAGATGCATGTATTCTTATTTGATGAGTTCTCCCAGTATCAATTTCAACATCTACAAGTGATGTATTTTTAAGTTTCTTTTTTAAAATAAATTTAGAAAATGCTGCTTTAGATTTGAAAGTAGAATTTTTATATATAGGTATATCAACAGTAATATTTTTCTTTATCTTTCCCTTTAGAATTGTTGAATATGTTTTCTTAACGTCTTTATTCTTTAAGCATTTGCTAAAGTGTTTTGCAGCTTTTTTGTTTTTTGCAAAGACAATGCAGCCTGATGTTGACTTATCTAGTCTATGACATAAATCCAGGTTATTTCCATATCTTTTCCTAAATATATCAATCAATCCATAGGAGTTCTTTGATCCTCCATGAACAGCTATATCATTTCTTTTATTAGCAACTATAAAATTATCATTCTCATAAATTATATTTTTAGTATGTTTTAAAATTTGATCTGATTTTATTATCTTTATTTTCTTATCTAAGATTTCAAGATTAGGTGGTATTCTAATTAGGTCATTTAATTTAAGTTTATAGTTAGGTTTTTTTCTAGAAGAATTAACCCTAACTTCACCCTTTCTTATAATGTTATAAATTTTACTTTTAGGAACTGTGCTGAATATCGAAATTAAAAAATTATCTATTCTTCTACCTTCATTATCTTCATTGATTAGTATTTTTTTGACAGTCATCATACAAATCTATAGGATATACACTTAAATAACTAGGTTTTCCTAGAAAATTAATAAGAAAGATAAATACAACAGTTATATATTAAAAAGCTCCTAATAGAGCTGATCATGTAAGCACTAAAGAGTAAGACTTACTGATACACGCTTAGTAAAAGCACACTGCTGAATTATCTTCCTATACAGGGAGAAAAAATGAAAAGAATATTAATAAATTCATCCTATGGTGATGAACTACGAGTAGCACTTGTTGATGGTGCCAAATTATACGACTTTGATACAGAATCACCTGAAAAAGTACTTCTCAAAGGAAGTGTATTTAAGGCAACTGTATCTAGAATTGAATCTAGTTTAGATGCTGCGTTTGTAAATTTTGGCTCAGAAAGGCATGGATTTCTTCCATTAAAGGATCTTTCAAGTGAATTTTATAAAAAGGACAAAAAAGGTAAATCAATATGTACGTTAGAAGAAGGCCAAGAAATTGTTGTTCAAGTAACAAAAGAAGAAAGAGGCACTAAAGGAGCCGCTCTTACAACTCAGATTGGTTTGGCTGGGAGGTTTTTAGTACTAATTCCAAATTCTTCTCGATCTGGTGGTATTTCTAGAAGGATTAGTGGGGAAGAAAGAGATCAAATAAAAAATATTCTTGATAAGTTAAATATTCCTGAGAACATGAGTGCAATTGTTAGGACAAATGGTTTAGGCAGATCTGTTGAGGAGCTAAGCTTAGATTTAGCCTATCTACTTGCTTTATGGGATGAAATAAACAACACAATTCCAAATGCAACATCACCATCTTTGATTTACAGAGACGATAAATTAATTGTAAGAGTTGTTAGAGATTATTTTAAAGAAGATATTGAAGAAATATTAATTGATGACAAAGAAATTTTTAATGAAGCTAAAGAATTTATTGAAGCTGTTATTCCAGATCATGCTGAAAAAGTTAAGTTTTATGATGAGGAGATACCTCTTTTCAATAGATATCAGATTGAATCTCAAATTGAGTTAGCTTTTCAAAGAGAAATATCATTAAACTCAGGCGGGTCCATTGTTATTGATCCAACTGAGGCCATGACAACAATTGACGTTAATTCTGCAAGATCTACAAAAGGTAAAGATATTGAAGAAACAGCTTTTAGAACAAATTTAGAAGCAGCAACAGAAGTTGCAAGACAATTAAGACTTAGAGATGTCGGTGGTCTAGTTGTAATAGATTTCATAGACATGATGAATGAAGATAATCAAAATAAAGTGGAGTCTTCATTTAGAAAGGCTGTATTCTCTGATAGGGCCAGAGTACAAGTATCAAATATATCTAGATTTGGTCTTTTAGAGATATCAAGACAAAGATTGCGTCCTTCATTAAATGAATCTTACGATATTGAACACGTATTGGTAAGAGGTCCAAGATCTCTTGGGCTTTCAATTCTTAGAATTGTTGGGGAAGATGCAGCAAAAGAAAATACTGGTGAAATACATGTTTATGTTCCAGCAGATGTTGCTAGCTATCTTTTGAATGAAAAAAGATATGACATTATAAGTATCGAAAAAACAAATAAAGTTAAAGTTCTAGTAATTGCTGATCCATATAAATCAAGGCCATATTACAAAGTCGTAAGAATAAAAAACTCAGATGTAAAAAATACAGATTCTTACAAATTGACACCAGATAGTCCAGAACCTGATGTTAATTGGAGAGATTCTAATAATCAGTCAAAAACAATGAAACCATTAGTTGATGGTGTTAAACCACCGAAGATGCCTAAATCAAGAAAATCTGGCTTAATGAAATGGTTAAAGTCAATAACTGGTATAGAGGTTGAAGAGACCAAAAAGAAGAAAAGACCACAAAGAAAATATAGAAGAAAAAATAATACACAACGTGGTAAATCTAATAAAAGCTTTAAAAATAAGCCTAGTAATAAAGTAAATAAAAATAATAAAGCTTCATCTACTAATAAGACTAAAAATACAAACAAAAAAAATAATGACAAAAGAAACTTTAAATCTAAAGAATCAAAAAAACAGGAACCTAAAAAAGAATTACAAAATAAGACTAAAGAGCCTGCAATAAAGGAAATCGTTAAAGAAAAAAAACCAAAAAAAGATATTCCTCTTAGAGCTAAGAATGATCCTCGACAAAAGAATTAATTAATAAACCAGATAAACTCGTCGTTGGAGGAACATAAGGCAAATCATTGTATTTATACCAATTAGCTTCAACTATCTCAGTTTCGTCAACTTTAATTTCACCAGAATCGTATTCACAAGAAAATCCTAACATCAATTGAGAGGGAAATGGCCATGGTTGACTTCCATAATATTTAAGATTTTTAACTTTAATATTCACTTCTTCAAAAACTTCTCGTTTTACTGTTTCTTCCGCAGATTCTGATACTTCTACAAAACCTGCCAAAACACTGTACAGGCCTTCTGGAAATAAATTATTTCTGGCTAATAAGATTTCGTCACCCCTAGTTACCATAGCTAATACGCATGGTGCTATTGATGGATATATCATTGTAGATGTAGTTGGACAAACTAATGATTCTTCGTTTGTATCAAATTTATTTAATTCACCAGAATAGCCTGAATATTTATTACTTCTTATCCAGTGTAATAATTGATTTGCCCTACCCATTAAAACAATATCTTCAGGTTCAGAAATTGCTAACAGATGTCTAACATCGTATTCAACAAGTGATTTATAACCAATATTTATATCATTTTCACAATTAGAAATATCAACAGCATAGATTTTGCTTTCTGATTCAGCTATTCCAATGACAATAGAATTATCAATATCTATATCTAAATAGTTGCTATCGAGTAAAAAAGTTTTTATTTCAGTTTCGTAAAATATTTTATTATTCTTAAAAATAATAAATTTATTATTTTCTTTATCATTTATTTCTAAAAATCTTTTAAAATGCATAACAAATAAGTTTAAAATACCCTGATGTTCAATGAAGTCCAAAAATTATTTCTAGGCAATGCCCCAGGATGGTACAAGTCTACCATAATAGCCTTTCTTATAATTAACCCACCATTATTATTGATACTTAATTCTATGGGATTGGATGGAAATTTTATAATTGGATGGGTTTTTTTATTACAGTTTATCTTTACATTGGCTTTAGCTTTAAAGTGTTATCCACTCCAGCCAGGAGGCCTGCTTGCATTGGAAGCAATTGTCATGGGTTTAACCTCAACAAAATCTGTATTTCATGAAATCGAAAATAACTTAGAAGTAATACTACTATTGGTTTTCATGGTAGCGGGTATTTATTTTATGAAGAACTTAATGTTAACAATATTTACTAAATTGTTATTAAGCATTCGTTCAAAAACATTACTATCGCTTTTATTTTGTATTTCTGCTGCAGTTTTATCTGCTTTTTTAGATGCTCTTACAGTAACAGCAGTATTAATTGGAGTAACTATAGGCTTTTACAGAATTTATCATGCTGTAGCATCAGGTGGCTCATTTTCTGATGAATCGCATGATTACCATGCTAACTCGTCAATAAATACTTTGAAGCTAGAAGAATTAGAGGACTTCAAAGCTTTTCTTAGAGATCTAGTTATGCATGGTGCAGTTGGAACTGCTTTGGGTGGTGTTTGTACATTAGTTGGAGAACCACAAAATTTACTGATCGCTACCATTGCTGGTTGGGAGTTTGTTGAGTTCTTCCTAAGAATGGCTCCGATAACGATGCCTGTTTTTGTAGCAGGTATTCTTACATGTTTTATCATTGAGAAATTTTCTATCGCTGGTTTTGGCAACCAGCTACCACCTAACATAAGAGAAATCTTTAATGATTATTCAGTATACAGAGAGGAAAATATCACAGCTAAAGATAGAGCAGAACTTCTCGTAGAGTCTTTGGTTGCGGTTTTTCTTGTAATTGCTCTTGGATTACATTTGGCTGCTGTCGGTCTAATTGGATTAAGTGTAATAATTTTGCTAACTGCATTCAAAGGTATCACGGAAGAACATCATTTAGGTGAGGCATTTCACGAGGCCCTACCTTTTACAGCATTACTTGCGGTGTTTTTTGCAATTGTAAGTGTTATTCATGATCAACATCTTTTTTCTCCAGTAATTGATTATGTATTATCACAGGATCCTTCAACTCAACCTTCACTGTTCTTTGTTGCAAATGGTTTTCTTTCTGCAATAAGTGACAATGTATTTGTTGCAACAATTTATATCAATGAAGTCAAAAGTGCTTTTGATAGTGGAGTTATTACTGAAACACAGTTTAATAACCTTGCTATTGCAATTAATACTGGTACAAATATTCCAAGTGTTGCAACACCAAATGGTCAAGCTGCCTTTTTATTTTTATTAACATCTTCACTTGCACCACTAATTAATCTCTCCTATTTAAGAATGGTATATATGGCACTACCATACACAATAGTTTTATCAATCGTCGGGTACACAGCAATTAATTTATTTCTATAATGAAAGCTTTGGATAGAAAGTTTTGCGTCGCTCCAATGATGCAATACACAGATATGCATGATCGTTTTTTATTGCGTTTAATATCAAAAAAAGTTTTTTTATATACCGAAATGATTGCAACAGGTTCATTGGTATATGGTAAATGCTTTGATCAGTTAAAATTCAATGAAGAAGAACATCCTGTAGGTGTTCAATTGGGCGGCTCCAACGTTTCAGATCTTATTGAATGCTCAAAAAAATGTGAACAATTCGGTTATGACGAAATAAATCTTAATGTAGGATGTCCATCTGATAGAGTTCAAAAAGGAAAGTTTGGAGCATGTTTAATGCTTGAGCCAGACTTAGTATCTGAATGCTTATCAAATATGCAAAATTCGGTAAGTATTCCAGTTTCTATTAAATGTAGGCTTGGTATTGATGATAATGAGGATTATGAATTTCTTTATAACTTTGTTTCAATCGTTAAACAATCAGGAATTAAAGTTTTTATAATACATGCCAGAAATGGCATTTTAAAAGGACTTAGCCCACGTCAAAATAGAAACATACCTCCTTTAAAATATGATTATGTCTATAGGTTAAAAAATGACTTTCCTGATCTTGAGATAATAATAAATGGTGGAATTAAGAATCTTGATGATTCTTCGCATCATTTAAATAAAGTTGATGGAGTTATGATTGGAAGAGCCGCATACGATAATCCATTTATGTTAAAAGATATTGAACCAAGGTTTTATAAACTTGATTCATCAATAAATTCAAAAAAAGAAGTACTTAATCTATATTTAGAATATGTTGAGAAACAAATTCAAAATGGTCACAATCTAAGCAGGATGATGAAGCATTTGTTTGGTTTATCTAGAGGAGACAAATATGCTAAGTCTTTTAGAGTAAAAATTCTGGAAGTCATTAGAGATAATAGTTTGAAAAATCATAAAAATGAACTTGAAGATCTTTTAGTCTATTAAAAAATCTTCCATATCATCGATAAAATCATCTTGAACATCAATACCATCTGCAATTTCATAATTAATTGATTGAATATAGGCGTCTTTTACAAATGAATATTTGTCACCAGACAGTAACGATTCAACATCCAACAATCTCTCTCTAGTTTCAATTGCATCAATAGTTTTTAGGGTAATGTTTACATCGGTATCAGTCATATGAAATGTAACTGATGAAAAAGATGATACGGGCCTACTTAATGTATCCCTTAAAGTTGATGGTCCTAATCCAGGTAACATTATGTAAGGACCCTGTCCTACACCCCATACAGCTAGAGTTTGTCCGAAATCTTCTTCATGTCTTTCGAGTCCAATTTTTGAGGCAACGTCAATAAACCCACCCAATCCAATTGTTGAATTTATTAAAAATCTTGAAAAATCATTTATAGATTTTTTTGGTTTGCCTTGTAGAAATTGATTAATGGAAGTTTCAACATCCTCAAGATTGTTGAAAAAATTTGATACACCGATCTTAATTTTGGGCGGAAATTTTGAATATGTCCTAGCAACTGGCTTTAAAATATTTTCATCTAACTTTTCATTAAATTCAAAAGTTTTTCTATTGAAGTTTTCATATGGGTCTCTTACCTCATCTGCTATTAAATAATTAAAAGAAAAGACAAGAGTAAATAAATATAAATATTTCACAATTAACTATGTATCTGACAAAATTCTTTTAGATATCTCCTCTGTTATTTCAGAATTATAATCTAAATTAAAATCATGTAGGTTTTTATCAAATTTATATGTACCAAGATGATTAATGTTATCAGAAATTAATATGCTGTTATTTTGATCTTTTACATTAAAAATATTGTTAGAAATATATCCAAAAATTTTTATATTTAGTTTTTTTAACATTGTGATAGTTTTTTGAAGATCTGAATTTGCTAAAATATTAGGTGTTGTAATCAAAATAAATTCATCTATTGAAAGTTCATTAAAAATAGTTAGATATACATCGCCAGTGCCAGGAGGCATATCAATCAATAGATAATCCAATTCACCCCATTTTGTATCATGAACTAGCTTCTTAATAGCGCCACTTAACATAGGACCTCTCCATACAGCTGCATCTTCATAATTCATGATATTTCCCATAGATATAATCTTTATACCTTTCTTTGTAATCGGTATGATTTGTTTATCTACAATTTCGTTTTTTGTATCCAGATTAAATAATATATTTTGATTAGGTCCATAAACGTCTGCATCCAATATACCTATTTTTTTATGCTTAGATAGGCTAAGTGCTAGAGATGCTGTAATTGAACTTTTGCCAACTCCGCCTTTAGCAGAACCGAATGCAATTATTTTTTTTATAGGCATATTAAGTAATTTTTTCACATATAATACAGTTATTAAATGGACAATTCTAAAAAAACTAAAAGAAAAATACTTGTCACCCAAGCTTTGCCTTATGCAAATGCACCACTGCACTTAGGACATATTCTTGAAGCTGTTCAAACAGATATTTGGACTAGATTTCAAAACTTTAATGGTAACGAATGCCTATTCTTTTGTGCTGATGATACTCATGGAACACCAGTTATGTTGAAAGCTAATGAAATTGGTATAAAACCAGAAGAATTAATTTCTGATGTTTATAAGGACCATAAATCCTCATATGAACTTTATGGAATAAATTTTGCAAATTTTTACTCAACACATAGTGATGAAAATAGAAAATATTCAGAATATATATATGAATGCGCCAAAAATAATAATTTAATTTCTAAAGCAAATATTGAACAATACTATGACGAAAAAGAAGAAATGTTTCTTTCCGATAGGTTTATTAAAGGAACATGCCCAAAATGTGGTGCTGAAGATCAGAATGGTGACAATTGTGGTGTATGTGGAGCTTCATATAATGTACTTGATGTTAAAAAACCAATATCGATTATCTCAAATACAGTTCCAATTAAGAAAGAAAGTGAGCATATATTTTTTGATCTGCCTCAAAAGAATAAAATGCTTAAAGATTTTTTAAAAAATGTAGATCTTCAAGAATCAATTAAAAATAAGTTAAACGAATGGCTAAATGATGACTTAAAAAAATGGGATATTTCTAGAGATGCGCCCTATTTTGGTTTTGAAATACCTGGAGAAGAGAATAAATACTTTTATGTGTGGGTAGATGCACCTATAGGTTATTTAGCATCAATCTCTAACTGGGCAGAAAAAAATAAATTGAATATGAAAGATTTGTGGTCAGAAAATTCCAAATATGAGATTTATCATTTTATTGGAAAGGATATTGCTTATTTTCATGGATTATTTTGGCCAGCGTTATTGAGTGCAGCAAACCTCAAATTACCAAGTGGAATAAATGTTCATGGTTTTTTAACCATAAATGGTGAAAAAATGTCTAAGTCAAAAGGTACAGGTATATTAGCAAAAGAATTTGCTGAGATTACAAATCCTGAAACTTTGAGATATTACTTTGCAGCTAAACTTAATAACAAAGTTGAGGATATAGATTTAAATTTTGATGATTATGTTCAAAGGATTAATTCTGATTTAGTTGGCAAGTACTTAAACATTGCATCAAGATCTTCGTCATTCTTAAAGAAAAATAATAATATCTTATCAACAAATATTGATAACAATATTCTTGATAATTTAGCGTCTAAAAAAGATGAAATTGTATCCTTATATGAATCTAGAGAATACTCAAAATTAGTTAGAAATATCATGGATTTGGCTGATGATGTTAATAAATATATAAATGAGCAAACTCCATGGAAAAAAGAAATTGAAGAAGCAGTTGATATTAGTTCAACTGCAATAAAAGCTTTTTATATTTTATCTTTATATCTTCATCCAATCATACCCAGTATTACCAATGAAGCATTTAAATTCTTAAATATTAAAAAAGTTTCAATTAATAATGTTGATGATGAAATAACAAAAATAAATGATTACAAACCATTGCTTAATAGGCTTGAAAAATTAATAATTCCTGAGGAAGAAAATATGGATAATGTAAATTTAATTAATATTGATCAATTTTCAGCTGTTGATTTAAGAGTTGCTAAAATTATCAAGGCAGATGACGTTGAAGGAGCTGATAAGTTGCTTCAACTAACTTTAGATGTTGGAGATTTAGGAACAAGAAATGTATTTGCTGGAATTAAAAGTGCTTACAAGCCTGAAGATCTTACTGATAAGTATATTGTTTTAGTCAATAATTTAGAGCCGAGAAAAATGAAATTTGGAATATCTGAGGGAATGGTACTTGCCTCTAGTAATGATGATGGTATTTATTTAGTTTCACCAGATGAAGGTGCAAAACCTGGGATGAAGGTAAGATAATGGTTAAAACTGACATAATTATAATTGGCGCAGGTCCAGTTGGATTATTTACAGTCTTTGAAGCTGGATTACTTGGATTAAATTGCACACTTATTGATAATCTTGATAAACCTGGGGGTCAATGTGCTGAGTTATATCCTGAAAAACCAATATACGATATTCCAGGTGTTCCGTTTCAAACTGCTCAAGAACATGTTGACGCCCTTTTAGAACAAATTAAGCCTTTTGACTATGAATTACATCTTTCAGAAAGAGTCGATTCAATTGAAGAAATTGAATATGAAGATGATAATTTTTGGAAAGTTAAAACAACTGAAGAAAAAGAATTTTTTTCAAAAAATATTTTTATTGCAGCTGGAGCTGGATCTTTTGAGCCAAGGAGACCTCCAAATATTGAAGATCCAGATAAGTTTCTTACAAATGGTGTTGAATATGCAGTTAGGTCTGTTGACAAATATAAAGATAAAAATATTTTTATATTTGGTGGCGGTGATTCAGCACTTGATTGGACAGTTGAATTATCTAAGATTGCAAAATCTATATGCCTAGTTCACAGAAGAGATGCTTTTAGAGGAGCACAACATACTGAAGAGCTCATGAGAAATTTAGTGAAAGAAAATAAAGTTAATTTACTTACTCCATATCTTATTGATTCAATTATTGGAGATAAAAAAGTTGATTCTATAACTTTAAAAAACTTTGAAACTAATGAAATTGAGTCTTATGAAGCAGATGAATTATTATTTCTTTTTGGTCTAAATAAAAAACTTGGTCCAATACTTGATTGGAATATTGATTTAAACGGAAAAAAAATTAAAGTAAATACAGAAAACTATCAAACATCAAAAGAAGGAATATTTGCTGTTGGAGATATCAATGACTATCCTGGAAAACTTGATTTAATTTTATCTGGATTTCATGAAACTACATTAGCAGTTCAAGAAGCCTACAAAAGGATCTATCCCGGAGAAAGAGTCCCTTTTGGTTACACAACTTCAAATTCAAAATTACAAGAAAAACTTGGTGTTAAAAAATAGATTTAGAAAATATCTTCCTGTAGTTGTAGATATTGAAACTGGGGGTTTTGATCCAGAAATGAATGCAATTTTAGAGATTGCCATTACCCTCATTGAGGAAAAAGATAATAAATTTATACCTGGCGAAACATTTAGACATCATATTCAGCCTTTTGAAGGATCTATTGTTGAAAAGGAATCGCTTGAATTTACAAAAATTAAGTTAGATCATCCATTAAGGAAAGCTATTCTTGAAAAAGATGCTCTTCAAGATTTATTTAAAACTATTAATAAAGCGAGAAATAAATATGAATGCTCAAGAGCAATATTAGTTGGTCATAATGCACATTTTGACAAATCTTTTCTAGATGCATCTGTAATAAGGAATAACATAAAAAAAACTCCATTTCATAAGTTTTCTGTAATAGACACTGTTTCTTTAGGTGTCCTTGCAACAGGCCAAACTGTTCTTGCTAGAATATGCGAAAAGTTGTCAATTGAATACGATAATGATGAAGCTCATTCTGCTGCATATGATACTAAAGTGACAGCTGAAGTTTTCTGTAAAATTATTAATAATTTTGATTTTTAAGACACTTCTGAATCTATGAGTTTTTTTAACTCACCATTTTCATGCATTTGAGCAATAATATCAGCACCTCCTACAAGATTTCCCTTAATAAATACCTGTGGGAAGGTTGGCCAATCTGAAACTTTTGGCAATGCTGCTCTGACATCGTCATTTTCTAATACATCTACATAACTAAATTGTGATTCGCATTCAATCAATGTTTGAACAGTTCTTGCTGAAAAACCACATCTTGGTTCATACGGAGTACCTTTCATATAAATCAATATGTCATTCTCTTTAATTTGTTCTTTAAGTTTTTCTTCTATATCCATATTATTTCCTAATAATTTCTAAATATTTAGATATTGTTTCCTCAAAACCATAATGAAGAGAGTCTACTATAATTGCATGTCCTATAGATACCTCATTAATATTACCCATTTCAACTAAATAATGTAAGTTATTTAGATTTAAATCATGACCTGCATTGATTTTTAAATTTAAACTTATAGCATGATCAATAATTTTTTTTATTTCATCTATTATAGATAAATTTTCATCATTTATAGCTTTAGCAAAAGCACCGGTATGAATTTCTACCAAATTAGCACCCATTTCAGCCGCATAGTCTACACCTTCAATATTATCAATAAATAAACTAATTTGGGCATCATTTGAGTTTTCTTTTAGTAAAAGTATCAAGTTTTTTAATTCTGAATCATGTGAACCAGAAGACCATCCATGATCAGAAGTTATTTGATCAATAGCATCAGGAACTAAGGTTATTTGTTCAGGCTTTATGATTTCAGTCAATTCACAAAAACCAATGAATTCTTTATTTGGTTTTGAAAATGGATTTCCTTCAATATTGAACTCAACACCCCTAGCCTTTGTTAATTTAGAAATATTAATGACATCATCACTGGTTGCATGTCTATGATCAGGTCTTGGATGAAGTGTTAACCCATCAACTCCAAGATCAATAGCCTTATTGGCAAAGTATTCTATATTAGGATAATTCTCGCCTCTTGCGTTTCTAAGAAGAGCAATTTTATTAAGGTTTACGCTTAATTTCATTTGTTAATTATATATTTCAAATATTACCTGTATAGATCTTCTTTTTCAGTGACAATCAAATCAAATGCATTGTTTGTTTCAGAACTATCTTGTTTGAAACCTTTGATTAAAACAACAGGCTTTTTTTCATTACTTTGGCCCATTAATAGACCTGCTGCAGATGCCAGTTCATCAGCAACAGCTACTTCAGTTCCTCTAAGTTTTTTTCCATAAATATCTTTTTTGCCTTTGAGATCGACAAGACTCTGGATGTTATGACTTGCTAATGCAAAATTGATTACACCTGATCTATAGGGTCTAGTCATTGAGTCAGTAATTATTATTGATATTTTTTTATTTAATTTTTTTGATAAATTTTTTTGAATATCTTTTGCACTTTTTTTGGGGTTTTTAGGTAATAAGAGACCAAGATTTTCGTCAGGAACATTTGAAAGGTCTATGCCTGCATTAATATTTATAAATCCTAATTTATGCTCAACAATTATTACATTTTTTTTTGTAGAAAGTATTCTATTTGATTCATTTATTATGGCTTGAACTAATCCTTGATCTTTATTCAGTTTTTTTGATAAATCTTTAGCCTCCTCAGATATTTCTATTGTTTTCAAATTTATATATCTATTTTCAGCTTTTGATACTATTTTTTGAGCTATAACAACAATGTCGTTGTCATTAATTATCAATTTATTGTTTTTAATGGAATCAAATATAATTGATGGCAAGTCATCACCTGGTTCAACTAAAGGAAAATTATTTAAAGCCAATAATTCAAGAGAATTCATAATATTGAGAATATATTTTGGTTAAAGATAACATATATAAACAAAAATTCATTCATCATGTATACTTTCCTGCAATGACAACCATAGATAAAACATTACTAGATATATTAGTTTGTCCAGTTTCAAAAAAAACACTGTCATATGATGAAAGTACAAATGAATTAATTTGTAAAGAATCTGGTTTGGCTTATCCAATAAGAGACGGTATTCCTGTAATGCTTCCAGAAGAAGCACGCAAAGTTTAGTAATCGCGCCCGTAGCTCAGTTGGATTAGAGTGCTTGGCTACGAACCAAGAGGTCGGGAGTTCGAATCTCTCCGGGCGCGCCATTAATGTTGGTACGTAAATTGCATTAACATTAATATCAATCTATATATTTATGAAAAATTACCTAGAAAATCTTATATCTTTTTGTATTAAGGAACCTTTGTGGGCATCAGCTTTTTTTATTTGTGGATTTTTAATTGGTGATACTTACTTTAATCTATAACCAATAAATCTTCAGCAATAATGCTTGTTCCATCAAAGTTTTGACTAATATCGCTCAAAAGAGATTCACTAGATGCGCCCCAGAACAATATATGAGATAAAACAAGTTTATTGGGCTTTAATTCATTTGCAATTTTCCCAAGATCAATTGAAGAAGTATGATGTGCTTTATGGTAGATTTGCCATTCTTTAGTTTTATTTTCAAAAGTTTCGCTAGAAAATACTTCATGGACTAATATATCTAAATTTTTTCCGTATTTTTTCAAATTTTCACTAACAGCTGTATCTCCAGAAAATAGTATTTTCTTGTCATTGGTTTCAAATAAATAACCAAAGGAATCTTCAAGATCACCATGAGAGTTCTTAAAAGCAGTTACTTCAACGTTATCATCTTTATAAATAAGACCATCATCAAATATCTCACTAACATTTGTTAAATATCCCAGCTTATTTGCTGGTTGAGAACCATAAAGTCGATAGTTAATATCATCTTCATATGCTTCACTAATTTTTTTTGCCATTTTTTTTAGACCTTGTGGTCCAAATAGTTTTAATGGCTCATCCCTTCCCATAACCCATGGAGTAAGAATTAAGTCAGCTAGTGCACCACTGTGGTCTGAATGAATATGAGTTAAAAAAGCAATATTAATATTTTCTAATTCCATTGCAGAAAACTTGCCGCCCCATGAAGGTGACATTGCTGAAATTCTTCTTACAATACCTGGACCAAAATCAACAATATATGCTTTTTCATTAACGATAATGGCATAACCAGAACCAAATCTATTAGGATCTGGATTTGGTGTTCCAGAACCAAGAATTACTAATTTAGTCTCTGAAAAAGTAGTTGAAGAAAATATTATTAAAAATAATAAAACTAAATAAGGTTTAATTTTATATTGATTTAAGACGTTGTTCAGGAATGTTGTTTTTAACATTGGTTACATTATTATCTTTATCAAAATAAACCAAAGTTGGTTCATGTAATTCAGCTTCAGATTCATTGTATGATCCGTAAGTGCAGATTATTACAATATCATTAATTGAAACTTTATGAGCTGCAGCACCATTTACAGATAAAGTTTTAGACCCAGCCTCAGCTAAGATTAAATAGGTTGAAAATCTCTCTCCATTAGTTACATTGTATACATCAACTTTTTCATATTCTTGCATACCTGCTAGATCAAGAAATTCTTTATCTACTGCACAAGAACCTTCGTAATCAAGTTCTACTTGAGTAACTGAGATTCGATGTAACTTTGATTTAAGTAATGTTTTATTCATAACTGCGCAAGTATAGTTAAATATAAGAAATTATTAAAGTTTTGTTAACTTTATATTATCAATTAATCTTACATTTCCAACATATGCTGCAATTGCAATTAACAAATCTTTTTCATTAATATTATACGACTCTTCAAATGACTCAGGATCGCAACATGATAAATAATCAACTTTTATGCCCAGATTTTCTAAATATTTTATTTTGGAATTTATAAAATTTAAACTAATAGTTTGTTTATTATCTTTTAAATCAATCAAAACTTTATTAATATTTTTTGCAATTAATTTTTCATTTCTTGTTAGAAGGTTGTTTCTCGATGATAAGGCTAAACCCGATTCCTCTCTGATAGTTTCAGCTCCTATAATTTTAATATTCAAGTTATTTTCTTTAATAAAATCTTTAACTAGAACAAATTGTTGGTAATCTTTTTTACCAAAAATAGCAATTTCAGGTTCAATAATTTTGAACATTTTATTTAAAATAGTTAATACTCCATCAAAATGTCCTGGTCTATTTTTACCACATAACTTGTTAAACTTTGATGGCGCTTTCACTGAAATTATTTCGTCTAAAATGGTGTCATCTGGAATAAGTAAATAATTACAGCCATGTCTTTCTAACAACTCAATATCATTATCAAGTGATTTTGGATATCTAAGATAATCATTTTGATCATTGAATTGAAGCTTATTTACATAAATTGTACTAATGACATCATTTTTAAATTCTTTTCCAATATCAATTAGAGAGGCATGTCCTTTATGAAGATTGCCCATAGTTGGTATGAAAGTTAATTTACCTAATCCAGATTTAGATATAATAAATTCTTCTATTGATTTAAAAATTTTCAAACTTAATTAAATGTATGTTCTTTGGACGGATATTTATGACTTTTTACATCCATAACATATTTTTTTATGGCATCTTGAATCGATGAAGAATCTTTCATAAAGTTTTTTACAAATTTAGGTGGTTTTTTTAAGCATGATATTCCTAATAGATCATGTATTACCATAATCTGTCCATCAGTATGAACTCCAGCACCAATACCAATTACAGGTATGTTTAATTCTTTAGTAATGTGCTGTGCCAAATCTCCAGGCACACATTCCAATAACAACATTGAAGCACCTGCTTTCTCTAAAGCCAATGCTTCAGTGATAATTTTTTCTTTTTGAGATGGATCTCTTCCTTGGACATTGTGACCTCCTAATCTATTTATTGTTTGTGGAGTTAGTCCCATATGAGCACAAACTGGAATTCCTCTATCTGATAAAACTTGAGCCATTTTTGAGATCCACTCTCCACCTTCAATTTTTACTGAGTTTGCCCCAGCTTGCATAAGTTTTTTAGCATTCTCTAATCCTAAATCATCAGTTGCATAACTCATGAAAGGCATATCAGCCATTATGTGAGAACCTTCATTTCCATTTACAACGCATTCAAGATGGTATATCAACTGATCCATAGTAACAGGCAGAGTGCTATCATGACCTTGAATAACCATACCCAAACTATCTCCGACTAGAATAACATCAACTCCTGATTGACTTATTACAGAAGCCATTGTTGACTCATATGCAGTTAAACATGTAAATTTTTCAGAGCTTTCTTTAAATTTATTTAAAGTCGTGATGGTAACTGGTTTTTTGTGGGACATATTTAACAAAATTATTAATTAATATTTGACGCAACTATCTTAAGTACTTCTCTTGCTATTCTAATCTTTTTATCCTTTTTAAGAAAAAATTTATTATTTTTTGTATAAACGTTTACCTCATTGTCATCGACGTCAAAACCAATAGATTTATCAGATACATCATTTGAAACAATCATATCTAAATTTTTTGCTTCAAGTTTCTTTTTTGCATTAGTATCTACATTATCAGTTTCAGCTGCAAACCCAACTACATAAGCTGATATAAAATTTGATGCAACAAAACTTAATATATCTTTATTTTTTTTTAGACCAAGATCGATATTACTTATATCATCTTTTTTTATTTTTTTATCTGAATACTTAGAAGGCTTGAAATCAGATACAGCCGCACACCCAATAAATATATCCGAATCATCCATATATTTAATAACTTTTTTAAACATTTCACTAGCTGAGTTAACTTTTATTAAATTTACTGACGTATTTGGAATAATCGAAACAGGTCCACTTACTAAGTTAACAATAGCACCATATTCAACCGCTGCTTCTGCCATTGCATAACCCATTTTTCCTGAACTATTATTCGATATAAATCTTACAGGATCGATCTGTTCTCGTGTGGGGCCAGCGGTGATTGTAATTTTTTTACCAGATAAAGGTCCTTTTTTATGATCATTTTTTATAAACTCAACAATATCCTTTGGCTCTTCCATTCTACCTTTACCAACATCGCCACATGCTTGTTCACCATCAGCAGGACCAATAAAAGATATTTCTCTTTTGGATAAGGTTTTAAAATTTTCTTGAGTACTCTTATCAGACCACATATTCATATTCATTGCAGGTGCAATATATATGCTAGCTTTTGAGGCTAATATTATTGCTCCCATTAGATCCTCTGCTCTTCCGTGAGTTATTTTTGCCATCGTCTCAGCTGTGCAAGGCGCAATTAGAATTATGTCAGCCCATTTTGCTAATTCAATATGACTCATTGCTAATTCAGCATTTGCATTTAAAAGAGAATCATGAATCTCATTACCAGAAACAGTTTGCAAAGTAAGAGGAGTAATAAATTCTTTGGCAGATTCAGTCATTACTATCCTAACTTCTGCTCCTTCTTTTTTAAAAAGACGAATTATTTCAGCAGATTTGTAGGCGGCAATACCGCCGGTAACTCCAATAACTATATTTTTATTTTTGAAAAACATTATATTTAAAAATTTGTTATAGAATAATACCAATTACACGGTCTATAAACCAATAGAAGCCAACACCTCCAATTATCAAGCTAGCGCTGACTTTTACATATTCTGAGCTTCTTAACTTATCGGATAAATATAATAAAATTATTGGAATAGGTATTAATATAATTTGTGCTAATTCAATACCAATATTAAAAAAAAACAAAGATACAAGCATATTGTTATTTGCTATGCCAATATCCATTAAAGCTCCAGCAAATCCTAGACCATGCAGTAAACCAAATCCAAATGCCATTAGCCAAGGAGTTCTGATGGATGTTTTATATTTATTAATTTCTAAAGCTAAAAAAATGATTGTAAGCGCGATTAAGGCCTCAATTGTGCCTTGAGGCAAAGATATTAATTCAAAGACAGTAAGACCCAATGTAATACTGTGAGCTAACGTGAAAGCTGTTATGGTTTTAATGATATTCAAAATTCCAGAAATACAAAAAAGCAAACCTAATATAAATAGGATATGATCCCATCCATCAAACAAATGAGAAAAGCCTAATCTTAAATAAGTTGATGGTAAATAAATTATTTCTTCAGGAATTTTTAGAGAGTTATTTTGAACATTTACAAGACCTTCAAATACCTCCTCAGAAAAATTTATTGTTATTAATGCATCTGTAAGAACACTAAGATCTTTAATTTCAATAGATAGCCCTTTTAAAGAAGTTGAACAATCTATCACTATTTTTTCATTTAAATACTTACCTTGATAAAAAAGATCAATTGATTCAGTTGTACATTTATTAGGAAAAATAACTTCAGCTCTCTTGCCAATATTTTTAAAAGGATACATCCATGTAGCTTCATATAAGTATTCGCTCTTATTTGATTGTTCTATAAAAAGATGAGCTGGATTAAATTCATGAGAATTGATATCAAATGTGCTAATTAGAAATAATACCAAGAGAAAATTTTTCATTAAATCTTTAAGTTTGGATTTATATAAATTTTATAATCAGATCTTATTTGATTTAGGTATTCATCAACAGCTTTATCTCTTTTACTTTGCATGTAATCAACTTCTACTTGTTTTAAGATGCTAGTAATATCAGGTAAATAACCTTGAATATAATTTCTTACAAGTACGATATGATGGCCGTAAGATGATTTGAATGGTCCTTTCCATTTATTCAATTCAATATCATTAAAATTTGCGCTAAAGTCATTACCAAAATCACTTTCAATTTTTTTGATACTAACATCTACAAAATTTTTTCCTAAAAAAAAGGGGTCAGCATCAATATTTTTACTCTCAAGTATGTCAATAAAAGCTTTTGATGCTCTTAACTCAGAATTATCTTCTGACGAAAAAAAATAATGAGTAAAAGTATATGATGAATTAATGAAATATTTATCTTTATTATTTTCAAAATAATTTAAAAGATCTTCTTTAGTTGGTGAGTCAAGAATTGATTCTTCCTTCAAAAAAGATATTTTTTGAGCAAGTCTCCTTTTGATTATTCTATCGTTCTTTTCTAAACCAAGGGCTAATGCTTCTCTATATAATATCTCTTCATCAACAAGATTATTTATAATACGGGCTATTTCATCATCATTTGGATTTCTGCCAACTTGTGACTTCCAAGCATTCACTAAGCTAAGAATCTCTTGATCGCTTATATATATTTCTTTGTCGTCATAGGAATTTAAGCTGACATCTATAAAATACAGCACCATTCCGATTAGAAAAAAAAGAGTTATTTTATACTTCAATATGATTTAATTTGTAATTACTAATCGATGTTTCTCAGTTGAATTGTTCCACCAAGAGGAATAACCTCAACATTTGACTCCTCTGGGATGAACCAAATTGGAGATGTCCAAGCTCGTTCTTGAATTGTTTCATGAAGATCCTCACGAGGTTTATAACCAGATTTAATTGCGTCCCAAGTACTCCATCGACAAGTAGGATTTTCAAGAACACGAACATAATAAAAAGATTTGTTCTCTGGAACAAATTCAGGATCTTTCCAGATAGTTTTAAGTTCAGATGAGCCTACATTTGATGAAATAGAACAATCATTTATATTCACCTTAGCTCCATTATCAGGACATTTATTTGTATTGGGATCTGGTTCAAGACCATCAGAACATGCTACGTCAAAAATTTTCTCCTTCGGTCTTCCACTAGCCATATCTACCCATCCCTTAATAATTTGTACTCTTTGTAAAGGAGCTCCATTTTTATCTTTTTGTGCCCAAACAATAAATTCAGGAGTTTGTCCTTCTACACTTAAAAGATCAGATCCCATTGTTACACCTTTTGAATAAGCATCAGCTACTAATGATTCTGAATCCATATCTATTGAAGAAAGATTAAAACCTCCAAAAAATCTGACTGCAATTCTTGTTCCAGTGGTTGCAAAGGTTTCTTTTCTTCTAAATGCATTAAATATTGATTCTCTTGTATTCTCTTCAGCCCAAGCTGCTGCAAGACCTGATGCTCCCCATTGAGTAAAGCCAGTGTTTGCATATTCTCCCTGATTAAAATTAACTGTACTTAAAGGTTGACTGAATGCTCTAGTATATTCTTCCAAAATTTCAACATTTTCATCTTCAAGAGGAACAGAACCCCTATTTTGAGAGTCACCATCAAGGAGACCAACTTTTGACCAATAATTAGACTCATCAAGAGATGAAGCTGCAACATGAGTATCGGTTGATCCTATTAAACCAAATTTATATGGATTACCTTGTCTGGTAAAGTCTAAAGTTAGTCCATTTAAATAGGCTTCTCTTACATAGGAACCAGATGGCTTGCTATAGGTTGGAGGTATACTACCAACTCTAGTGTCCATAATTTCAAAGTCTGCCCAATCATCATCAGGTGATAACAAAGGATGAGTCTCGCTAGTTCCTTTTACTTGAGTTATCTCAACAATTGGCTCATTTCTCATTCTTTTTTTAGCATATTCTATGTTAATTGCATTACCTTTAAATGTTTCCATCTCAAACATTTCTCCATTTGATCCGTTAGAATTATGTGGTATTGCAATAGTATCTACCCCTTTCTCTCTCAATCTATCTTGCCAGGTCCATAAATCCTCTGGGTTAATTGAATCAATTCTTGTCCAAGGTCTAATAGAAGCCTTAGAAGAATTAAAAATCACATTTCTATGAAGATTTCCGCCTTCAATATCTGTAGATGTTGTAAATTCATAGCCTATAAATGTTGTAAAGTGTCCTGGATCATTATGTTCATTGGCTGATCTTGCTACATCAGCCCATGCTGATTTATGAATATCATAGTCAAAAGATCTCAATGCAGTTTGAGTATTACGTGTAAAATATGCTCTTAAAAGCTGTGGATGCCAATCAGGATAAGGCTGAATAATTGTTGCTCCTAAAACAGAACTAAATATATTTGTTCGCACAGCAGCTGATTCAACTGTTAAATTATCTAAATCATTTAAATTATGAAAAGGTTTGGCAAAGTCATTTTGTGAGATATCTGTAGATGTATCTGCATAGGCTTGAATCATTCCCATATAAAAACCATGATCTGTGACTGCATAAAAATCTAATGGCTCTCTTAACTTCATTTCATACCCCAAAGGATGTTTAATACTTTCGCCTTTAGCATATCTATAGGCATCATCTGGAGATGCTGTAACTCCGAATACATAAGCATCAAATGAATACTTTGTATGAACATGAAGGTCACCATAATATGGATTCCTATCTTTATTTGCTTTTGGTTTAGGTTTTAAGCTTTCATTTTTTTTAACTGAAAAATCTACGACTTCAAGTGCTGAATTAGATTGAATTTTTTTAAATAAACTAATTAGTGGTCTGCTGTCATAAACATCTACATATATAAACATTAAAGTTAATATGTATAGACCTACAAATACTAAAAATGTGTTTCTGACGTGCTTCATAATTTCCCCAATCGTAAGAAATTATAGAATTTGATACTTTCTATGACAATGATTTATAAAAATTAATTTTGCTACTTTCTGCAGTTTGAATTAATCTAGATTACTCTCTAGCGCCTGTAGCTCAGTTGGACAGAGTACTTGGCTTCGAACCAAGGGGTCGGGAGTTCGAATCTTCCCGGGCGCGCCAATAAAAAAGGGCTCAAATGAACCCTTTTTTTGTAATATTTTGAATATTAAAAAGAATAATTTAAAGTCAAACCATAACTCTTAAAGCTGTTAGGGTAACCAAAAAATGTTGTTTCAGATAAATCAGCAACACCAATAAATGCAGATGTTAAAAATTCATCATCATTTATATTTTTACCCCACAAAGTTATTGATAAATTGTCCTTCTCAAAACCGGCAGTCAGATTAAGAGTATCTTGCTCTCTGTAACCATTACCTTGAGCTTCAATTAATGCCTGGTGTACAGGATTTTCAAGTAACTTTGCTTTACTGGAATAAAGATGTGAAATTCTTAAGAATGAGTCCCAGCCACTAATATTGTAGTTCCAAGTAATTGTAGATGAGATTGTATCATCTGGAGTATTAGATGGAACAGTTCCAGACAGGTCACCAGGTGCTGCACCAACATATGAGTCATATATTGGATCAATAAATAATCCACTAACAGCAAGATCGATATTTTCGGTAGGTGAGATGACTAAATCGAATTCATATCCATCAGCAGATTGAGATCCTGCATTAGCAAGAACAAAACCTGTTCCAACAAATGTATTAGTTTGAAAATCTTCGATTTCTTGATCAAAAATTGCAATATTTAGATAACCTGAGGGTAAGGCAATTTTGGCACCAAGTTCTAATACCTCGGCTTTCTCAGGATTGGCATACCTAGTCCCAACGGTTGTATTTGGACCAACAGGTGTTCCAGCTGCTGCTAGACCTGCAATTTCACTAGTAGTTGGTCTTGAATCTCTAGAAATATTCCAAGCTGAAGCTTTAAATCCTGTTGAAACACCACCATATATAGAAGTAAAATCATTTAAAGTGTAACTGAATTTTAAATTGTAATCTGTATTATTATCCTTACTTTTCCCATCATTTACTGCATTAGGAAAATTCACAAATTGAGGTAATAATTGAAGAGCTTGAAAAGCCAATAATGGATTTTGAACTGGATCTGATGCTAAAAGAAAAGCTTGAGATGCTGGAATTCCTAATTGCATTAGTCCAGCAGCTGTTATAGCAACAAAATCTAATTGAGAGAAGAAATCGGTATTTATTTGATTATAAGATACTGTTTTTTCATCTTCCATATAACTTACGCCAACAAGAACATTTAGCTTGTCAGATAAATCTAAGTCAGCTTGCATAAATACAGAAGTACTAGAGTTATCCTGAGTTGCGGTTTCAGTGTTCCCAACTCCAGCTGGGAAAACAGTCCCTATTGGAAGGCCAAATCCCGCCTCTAAACCTTCAAATGAACCGGGAGGTAAAAAGGCCGCCATATACGGTCTAAATGCAGGACCGTAATATATAGATTCTTCATAGTCCATGTCTTCTTGAAAATAATATGCTCCAATTAACCAATTAAAATTTGAATCATTGTTACTATAAAGTCTAAATTCTTGAGTAACTTGATCGAGATCTTGTTTAATTGGACTAGGATTAACAATTGGCGCCCCATCAAAATCAACATCTTGAACATTTTCCATATATGAACTTCTTACAGATGAAATACTTTCAAATACTTTATCGTCTAAATCATATTTTACATGTGCTGAAAGTCCTGAGTTATCACCAGATGTATCAGGATCAAAATCAAAAAAGACTTTCTGAGTATATGGATCATTTGGAATTACTTGTCCACCAAGAGCTGCTGCAATCTGATTTGCAACGCCATAACTTGTACTCCCAACTGTACAGCATGTTTCATCATACTCATCATAGTCTGCAGTCAGCCTGATTGACAACTCACTACTAGGCTCAATTAAAAGCTCAGCTCTAATATTAAATCTATCTCTATTATTAACATCATTTCCTGTAGTAATATTATCTGCATAACCATCAGATTGATTTAAACCAGCTGAAAAGCTATATGCTGTTGTATCACTTAAAGGACCAGTTGAGTATAGTTTTACCCTTTTTGAATTATAGTTTCCAAAAGTTGTTGAGATAAATCCTGATTTTTCAAAAGATGGTTTCTTTGTTACAACATTAATGACACCTGCCGTAGCATTCTTACCAAACAGTGTACTTTGCGGACCTCTTAATACTTCTATTCGTTCAACTACTGGTAAGTCTGAAATCTGAGACTGCATTTTAGATCTATAAATCCCATCGATAAAAACTGCTACAGAGGGTTCAATACCCTGATTGTAATCACCATTTCCAAAACCCCTAATAAAAAACGTAGATTGTGTAGATGTTGTTCTTTGTCTTGTATCAAGTGAAGGAACAACTGCTTTTAAGTCAAGAATATCAATAATGTTAGCTTTTTCAATTGTATCAGCAGTAACTACAGACACAGCAACAGGAACTTCTTGTAGAGTCTTTTCTGTTTTAGTTGCTGTAACAATTATCTCTTCAACATCAATAGAATCTTGAGTGATACTATAATTAGAGAAAATGAATAAACTTAATGTAAATGCGTATGTAAAAAATCTCATTACTTGCCCCCCAAGTATTTTTTTTCGTAATTATACAGTAATTATTTAGATATTTGCCTGAATTTCCCCACCTGATTCAACCCATTCTTGAAATCCACCTAAATTATAAACATTCTTAAATCCAAGATCTATTAATGATTTAGCTGCCAAAGCTGATCTATAACCACCAGCACAATAAACAAGAATATTGGTTTCACTATCTATAGATACAGGATTTTTATCTGAATCTGGTTTAAGCTGAAACTCTATGAGACCTCTGGGTATATGAATAGCATTTTTAATAATGCCTTGACTATAAACTTCGGACTCTTCCCTGACATCAATTATGACTGTCTTATGATTTTCTATTAAAAGATTTGATTCTTCATATGAAAGTCTTTTAACAATATCATTTGCTTCTTTTAACAGTGTATTGAGGTCTTTAGTTAGCATGCATTTCACCCTTTATGTCATTCTTTTTATTAGATGTCGCAAAAAATACTCCAATAAGAATTGTAATACATCCTGAAATAATACCTAAAGTAATAATTTCATTTAAAAAGACTGCACCCCATATGATTCCAAATATTGGAAGAAAATAAGCAACAGTTGAAGTTTTAACAGCTCCAATCTGTTCAATTAGATAAACATAGCCAAAAAAAGCTAATCCTGTAGAGATTGAACCAAGCCATATAGCTGACAAAATTGCTCTTGATGATGGTATTTCTGATGGTAAATTTAAAAGAGTGATTGGAATCATGATGATACAGCTAAATACAATTGACCAACCAATTAAAACAAACTTGTCTGTATTATTTGAATATTTTTGTATGAACACAGTTGAAAAAGAATAGCAGGCAGCTCCAATTAAGCAAAGTATTGCAGAAAAAATTGAAGTTGAAGATGACTCAGGATTCACTAATATTATTACTCCAATAAATCCTAATATAAGACCAAATATTTGTTTAGTTGTGACTTTTTCACCCAACCACAAAAAAGCAATTATCATAGTATTAAATGCGGTTGTTGCATTTAAAATTGCTAGAATATTTGAGTCTGCACCAAAACTTCCAAATGAAAAAAGAGTGAATGGGATAGCATTGTTAGTTACAGCTAAAACTAGAGAATGTTTCCATGCTGGCTTTAATAGATTGAAATATTTTTTTGTAAAAAGGACTGGTAAAAATACTAATGATGCGATTAATAACCTTGTCTGTACTAGTCCAACTGCACCAAACTCAGGTGCAGCAATTTTAATAAATATAAAGGCACTACCCCAAACAGCTCCAAGTATAGATAGAATTAACCAATATTTAAATTCCATAATAAAATAAAAACCCCCAAATAAATGGGGGTTATAAACTAACGCTTGTTAGCAACAATTGTTAGCCAGAAACTAAAAACTTACCTCTGTCAAAAGGCAAATCCTCCGTTTCCTGATATTAAATAAATACTAATAGGACCACCTCCATGTTCAGGGTAGTAATAAACATATCTAGTAATCCCCTTAAAAAATTACTAAATAAGACTCCTTCATAAATTATATACTCATTAATAAGTAAATAAAGTTTTATTTATTACTAAAAAGAAAACTCAAGTTGTGATTTTGGTTCAATAAGATCTTTATTGTATGTGTTATTAACTGGTTCATGAGTATTTTCTTTAAGATAGTTATCTAATAGTCTTTCATCACCATTAAAAAATTTGAAAGCCAACATTTTCTTAGTGGAATCTTTGTCAACAGATGAGTCTAATTCCATTAATATTGGATCTTTTTTTAGATAAATTAAATTGCTCATAATTACGAATTATACTGTATATTTATACAGTATACAAGATTATTTGTCTTCTATATTTGGTTCTATGATTAAACGTGTGTCTTTAAGGGTTCTGAAGATTACCCACAATGCTGCTATAACTGCTGATGCGCCTAAGAAATCGCCAACAGCAAATCTAAATACAGTAATAACACTTATAGAATTTATTGAATTAATGATTGATAAAATGAGATTTACAAACAATCCATTCATCAAAGATGAAACAATGATCACCAAATACAAAAACTTATAGTTTTCAAAGTTTACCTGTTTAAAGAATGAAAAAAATCCAGGAGTTGCTCTTGTCCATTTCACTAATTCAACTGCTGCAACAACTGAAAATAATGATGCTATTGCTGCAATAGACCAACCAGTCATGTAATCTTGATGATTAATTAATGAGGGACCTGTGATTTCTGCTAAATATAATGCTGGTAAAGAGTAATATCTAAAAAAACAAAACATTAATACTCTTGAACCATGAGGGAGATAACATAAGCTTCCTAGCCACTCACCATTTGGGTTTAAGTTAGCAATATCAAGCACTTGAAGAAAATACCAAACTGAATAGCAAAACATAGAAAATACATATACTGTTATAGAGACTTTAATAAAATGAGCCATTACTAATATAAGAATTTAATTTGCTAGTATTAAATTAAACTCTCTTTTATCTCCCTGTGATTGCTTAATTAAGACAAGATCATCAGATTCAAACTTTTTAATAGTTTTATAAATTGTAGACCTTGAAAATCGAGATAAATTTATAACATCTGTCATATTGCATTTGCCACAGTTAGAAATTTTCCACGCAATCATATAATAGATTTTTTTTTCTGTTTCATTGTAAGAAACTAAATTTAAATCTTTCTCAATGTTCCACAACATTTCTAAGATACTAATGAGGTTTTTGGAGTACTTACTCGACATCAGGAAATGATACATTTAAAGATATAGCGAAACAAGTATAATAATTTTAAAATTTGGAAGGTTGGCAGAGCGGTAATGCAGCACCTTGGAAAGGTGTCGTCGGTAACGGCGCGGGGGTTCGAGTCCCTCACCTTCCGCCAAAGTTAGCCCCCTCATTTTACAAAGGGGGCACTTAATTACATTTTAAAATTTACCTGATTAATTCTCTGGTTATCTACCATTCTTCTAATTTCTTCATATCCTTTTGCAATCATATCAAGCTCCTCATCGTCATCGCCATATCTTTCAGCAAGCACAGCATTAACTGCATCATATTTTTCTTTGGTTTGTTCCATTGCAGCCATATTTTCATATTCAATGGTTAACCAAACATTTGGACTATTTGCTCCGTCAGAGACATAAACACCGTAATCAACTATATGTCCAAGTTCTTTTTGAACTTCAACAGATCTTACCCATGTTCTCTTTAAATTGACTAAATAATTGTCAAGATAGTTTGCTTGAACATCAATAACAGTTAATTGAATTTGTCTTTCAGATGGCTCATAGTCCTTCCAAATTTCTGCAAATACATTTGATATTGAAAACGTAATAACAAGTAACAATATTTTTTTCATAATTTCTCCTTATGTAATAAGTTATTATTGATTAAATTCTCTAAAATTTACAAATAATTTTTTATTATGTGTTCCTCTTATTGGATTTATGTCAATACCTCCCCTTCTTTGAAAACGACCACAAACTTCTAAATGATTAATTGAAAAATCATTTTTTAAAGTTTTAAAAATAAGTTCAATGCATTGCTCGTGGAATCCACCATGATTTGCAAAAGATATTAGATACTTTTTTAACCATGAGGTATCAATAGATTTATCAGAATAAATATAAATATTTGCAAAGTCTGGCTGTGAAGTTACAGGACATATAGATCTAAATCCATTGAATTTAATAATTTTTTTTGCCGGTGTCTTCTTAAGTTTAAGATTATTTAAATCAATACATTTTGGTTCTTTATCAAAAGAGTTAATAAATTTTATTCTTATCTTTATTTTAAGTTTTGTTTCAAGATCTTTTTTAATTTTATTAATTATTTCAGTCTTAGATTTGAAAGATTTGTTATAAAAACTATTTAAATACAACTTCATAGATTTTGACTCAATTATTAAACCAGATTTTGATGGTATGGATATTTCTAATACATTTAGAGCAGGAATTTTATTTTTATCTAAATACATAAAATCATAAACATTCCATATGTCTGATCCATAATTTATGTCTTCTTTTATTCTGCCAATGCTATCAAGAAGATTCCTGCCACTTTTTTTAATCCTTTTTGAACTCTTTCCAAGAAATGAAGTCTTCATTCTCGAATTCCAATGCCTTTATGCAATAAATATAAAGATAGAGATGTAAATATAAATATAAATATAGAAATCATTGTTAATGAGAATGAAATTGAAACATCGCTTATTCCTAACATTCCTTCTCTAAAAGTATTTACTACATATAACATTGGATTTGCCATTGATACTTGTCTCCATAATTCGGGCAATATATTAATTGAATAAAAAACACCTCCCAGATAGATCAAAGGTGTTAAAACAAAAGTTGGAATTACAGATATATCATCAAAACTGTCTGCAAATACTGCATTTATAAAACCCATCAATGAGAACAAAATAGCTGTTAATACCAGCACTAATAAGGTTAAGCCCAAGTTTGCTATTTCAAATTCAGGATAAAATATCAAACTTACACAAAAAACAATTATTCCTACAAGGACTCCTCTAGACACTCCCCCTAAAATGAATCCAAGCAATATAACCCAGTGAGGCATAGGTGATATCAATAATTCTTCAATGGATTTTTGGAACTTAACTCCATAAAAAGAAGATACAACATTTGCATATGAATTTGTAATAACTGACATCATAATTAAACCAGGTATCATAAATTGGACATAATCAAAACCATCCATTTCACCAATACGAGGACCAATCAAGGAGCCAAAAATCACAAAATATAATGACATTGTTACAGCAGGTGGTACTAGTGTTTGAATCCATATTCTCAAAAATCTTCTTATTTCCTTTGATGTCAAAGTCCATAATGTAATTAAAATTGTTTTATTACTTATACCTTTCATTTTATTTCTTAATCATTTCAATAAATAATTCTTCAAGCCTATTTGATTCGTTACGCATAGATTTTACATTTATACCAATGTTATTAAGTTCACTAAATAAGTTATTTATAGAACTTTTTTTGCTTACAGCAGTAATTAGAGTAAGTGGGTCTTCTAATCTTATCTCGAATCCATCAATATTTGGTGCTTCTTTAAGTGGCTCCTCAAGATCAAGAACAAACCCTTGAACATCTAATTTTCTTAATAAATCCTTCATTGAGGTATCAACAACTATTTCCCCATAATCAATAATTCCAATATTTCTACATAATTGTTCAGCCTCTTCAAGATAGTGAGTTGTTAAGATTATTGTCGTTCCATTATTATTAATTTCTTTTAAGAAATCCCACATCTCCCTTCTTAATTCAATATCAACTCCGGCTGTTGGCTCATCAAGAATTAATAATTTAGGTTCATGAATAAGTGCTTTTGCAATCATTAACCTCCTCTTATAGCCTCCCGATAGAGTTCTTGCTTGATCATCTCTCTTATCCCAAAGACCTAATCTTTTTAACATAATTTCTACTTTTGGTTTTGCTACGGATTTTGGTATCCCATAAAATCCAGCTTGTGTGGTGACAATATCAATTACTTTTTCAAATTGAGAAAAATTTAATTCTTGAGATACAACTCCCAAGATTGACTTTGCAATAGAAACATTTTGATCAATATCATTATTAAATATTTTTACAGTTCCGCTCGTTTTTGTCACTAAAGTTCCAATAATGCCTATGGTTGTAGACTTTCCTGCACCATTAGGCCCAAGTAATGCATAAAAATCTCCCTCTTTTACTTTTAGAGAAATGCCTTTTAGCGCCTCTGTACCTCCAGAATATACTTTTCTTAAATCTGATATTTCTAAAGCAAAATTATCCAATCTAGTTCCCTTTTATCGAATTATCTACAAGTACTAAACTTAGAAAGAGTCCAATTAATAAGCCGATCCATGGAGCTGCAACACCATTAAATTCTCCGAATGCTACAAAAAGAGCAGTTATTATAGATATTGCAATTTCACTATTTTTTTTAACCAGTGAAATAGCGACATAAGAACACGCAAGTCCAGTTAGAACCAATGTTACGCCAAGAGCCAATATCATTAATGGTTTCATTAATGTGATAAAGGGAAGCACAAAAAATAATAATGGTATTCCCATTAAATAATATGAACCAATTCCATCAAAAAGAGACCTCATAACACTTCTGCCTTGTTTCCATCTTTCGACGATGATTACATGAATTCCTGTCCACAAAGTTCCTTGAGTTGGAAAAAAAGGATTTACACATGCGCCAATAAAGTTTCTAATTCCCACACTATTATGAGCCCTATTAATATCTATGTTGATTTGCTCATCAGGTCTATTTTTTTGAGCATCATGAATAATTTCAATACCTGTAACAAAATCTCCGAATAACAATAAATATCCAATTATCACGAGAGGAAAAACTTCAAGATAGTAATCAACTGGTGGCATTCCAATTGATAATGGTGAAGTTAACTCAAAAACCTCACTCATAGGTGGCAATAAAAATCCTGACTGAATATCAAAATTTATTTCTCCAACAAGATATCCAACAAAGGCTGCTATTAAAAATCCTGGTAGTAGTCCTAAAGATCCAATTATCTTTAATATCTTGTTATGCTCAGCAATTCTTTTATATGGTTCTGAAAAAGTAGTAATAGTACAAATTATCAATATTGTTAACATAGCTACTGGAGTTTCTCCAATATACCTTTCAAAATCACTAAAAAAAATTTGATAGAAGGCGGCAAGAGCAGCTCCTAAAATGATTCCTGATTTCAAAGCATTAGGAATTTTTTCAACAATTACTCTACCTAATCCAGTTAAACCTAAAAATAAAATTATGATTGTAAACTCGATACACATTGCAGCCATATAATGAAAAGCTTCTTCCCTATATACTCCATCGAAATATCCTTTTGAAATGAAGAAGGCAATTACAAGCGGTAATGCTGGAGTAACCCAACCTGGAGCTAGTGGTTCACCAAATATAATTGGGCCAGATGTAATCAAAATACTTGCTATAAAACAGCATGCAACAGCCTGTTCAAAACTTAATCCAAGCGCCATTACTACTGGTGCCCCAGCTAATGCAGTTGCTCCAGCGATTATGAGACCCTGTAGAAATTCTCCTGTAAGAAACTTCATGTGTATAAAAGGAATTCTCAGTGTAAATGGGCCCCATTTAATTCCACTGTGTTTTGATAATTCATTATTCACTTTGACAGCTCCGCCATTCCTTCTTCTAAACCTTTCAAGGTTAAAGGATACATTCTATTTTCAAACAAATCTCTGAGAATACATATAGATGATGTGTAATCCCAGTGATCATCGGGAACAGGATTTAACCATGCCATATTTTCAAAATGATCAGATAATCTTTTTATCCAAACATGACTAGGCTCTTCATTCCAATGTTCAATACTTCCACCTGCGTTCGTTATTTCATACGGAGCCATTGTTGCATCTCCAACAACAATGACTTTATAGTCTGATGAAAATTTATTGATAATATCTTGCACCATAAATCGCTCTTGTGATCTTCTTCTATTATCTTTCCAAACAGATTCATATATAGAATTATGAAAATAAAAATATTCTAAGTTTTTAAATTCAGTTTTAATGGCAGAAAATAATTCCTCACATAGCTTTACATAAGGATCCATCGAACCACCAACATCAAACATAACGATAACCTTCACTGAATTAAGTCTCTCAGGAACCATTTTAATATCTAAATAGCCTGCATTTTTTGCTGTTGATTTAATAGTATCATCCATATCAAGCTCAAGATCATTTCCTTGTCTAGCAAATTTTCTTAATCGTCTTAATGCCATTTTGATATCTCTAGTACCTATAATTACTGAATCATCAAGATTTGAATATTGTCGTTGTTCCCAGATTTTTACAGCTTTTTTTTGTCCTCCAGGACCACCAATTCTTATACCTTCTGGATTTTGACCCCCATGACCATATGGGGATGTACCATTGGTTCCAACCCACTTATTGCCACCCTCATGTCGCTCCTTTTGCTCCTCGAGGCGTTTTTTAAATTCCTCTAATAGCTTTTCTAAACCGCCAAGAGACTTAATCTTTTTTAATTCTTCTGGATCAAGTTCTTTTTCAAATGCTTTTCTTAACCAATCTTCTGGTATGAGTGCCTGAAAAACGTCTTCCATACGCTCTATACCTTTAAAATATATTTCAAAAGCTTTATCAAATTTATCGTAATATTTTTCATCTTTGACTAAAGTTGCTCTTGAAAGATAGTAGAAGTCATCAATATTTGCATAAACTAATTGGTTTTCAAGGGCTCCTAATAAATCTAAAAGCTCTCTTACGGTACAAGGTACGCCAGAAGATCTAATAGTTTGAAATAAATTAATTAACATCTATTTTGAGTTTGATTCTCTTCTTGACATAAATGCAAGTCTTTCAAGAAGTTGGACATCTTGTTCATTCTTTAAAAGCGCGCCATACAAAGGAGGAATGGCTTTTGAGGAATCAGCATTCTTTAGTATTTCATCTGGCATATCATCTGAAAGTAATAATTTAAGCCAATCTATTAATTCAGAGGTTGATGGTTTCTTCTTAAGCCCAGGAATTTTGCGTAAATCAAAAAATATTTCAAGCGCTTCACTCACTAATTTTTTCTTTATTTTAGGATAGTGAACAGAAACAATTTTGTTCATGGTTTCTCTATCAGGAAATTGAATATAGTGAAAAAAGCATCTTCTTAAAAATGCATCTGGTAATTCTTTTTCGTTATTTGAAGTCATGATTATTAATGGACGATGTTTTGCTTTAATTGTTTCACCAGTTTCATAGCAAAAAAATTCCATCCTATCTAATTCTTGAAGTAAATCGTTCGGAAATTCTATGTCTGCTTTGTCTATTTCATCTATTAATAGAACCACTTGTTTATCAGATGTAAAGGCATCCCATAATTTACCTTTTTTGATATAGTTTGCTATATTTTTTACTCTTTCGTCACCTAACTGTGAATCTCTAAGTCTTGTAACTGCATCATATTCGTACAAACCTTGAGAAGCTTTTGTAGTTGATTTTATATGCCACTCTATTAAATCCATACCAAGCGCATTAGCAACCTCAATTGCGAGTAGTGTTTTGCCTGTTCCAGGTTCACCTTTAACTAACAGAGGTCTCTCAAGAGCTCTAGCAGCGTTTACAGCCATGCTCAAGTCTTCTGTAGATATATAGTTCTTTGTACCTTTAAATTGCATAAGATATCCTTTTGATTAGTATTTTATGATAATTTTTCTTCTGATTTTAGTATTCTAGTGAGTTGTCGGCTCGAAGCAACTAAATTTCCATTTAAATCCCATATATTACAATCTTGTTCAAAATATCCTTTATTAATATCAGTAGCTCTAAAGTCAGCATAAACCACTGGTGTTAACGGTAATTGTCTTATATGGGTTGTTAATGTAATAGTTGGAATCCATCCCAGAGGTCCATATTTATTTGACACCACAGGTGGAAGAATATCTGAATAAAAAGACAAGCAGAATTGATCAGGTATTCCACCTTCCATTTCAAGGAAAGCGGAGCATCTTGCTTCATTATCTTTATTGTTATCTGACTCTCTATTCCACCAAGCATGATCTGGATGGACTAAACATTCCAATTGTTGGATAAATGCGGGTGTAAAACCTTTTGAAATTTTATCGTAATTCATTTTTACATAATCTTTTTTATCTTTGTCTTTAAATATTTCAGGTAAAGGCTTTGACAAACCATCATATCCCTTCATAAATTCAAAATCAGAACAAGTTCCAGTAAAAGTAGTACAAGTTTTACTATTTTGCTTCAACTTAACAATTCCTGATGAGCTACCTCTGCTAATTTTAAAAGTTTCCACTTCTAGCTCAAAAGGAGTAGCATCAATTCTATCTAAATACTGAACTGATGAGCTTATTGCTGTTGAATGTGGCAATATACTTGTTAATGCTTTGTGCATCACTGCCATTAAATATCCTCCATGAGGTGTATTACCAACAAAATAATTAGTATTTGGGTTTACTAAAAACTTATTATCTTCAATATTTTCTAGATTAAGAGCATCTTGAAATCTTTTAAATTGATTCATGATGAGTTAATTTTAGTTCATAATTTATATTATTAGAAATTAATATAGACCGATATGCATGAAATTGCCGACATAGCCTGTAATTTTACAAGTGATAGATTTGATAACGATCTAGATGAAGTTATTAATCAAGCGATTGTTAATAATATTACTAAATTTGGACTTATCTGCAGTAGATTAAGTGACATAGATAAATTACTAGAGATATATAATCGATATTCTAAAGATATGTTCTTCACTATTGGAGTACACCCCCATCACGCAAACGAAATCAATGAAGAATATTTAAAAAAGCTAAAAGAAGTAATAAACAATAATAACCCTCATGCTATTGGTGAAACTGGTTTGGATTTCTTTAGAAATCTATCTACCTATGAAGAACAAATATTTGCATTTGAAGAACAGATCAAGATAGCAATTGATACAAATAAACCTCTTTTTCTTCATCAAAGAGATTCGCATGATGATTTTATTAAGATTTTAAGAAAATATTCATCTGATATTAATAAGTCAGTTGTTCATTGTTTTACAGGAACTAAAGAACAATTAAATGATTATTTAGAGCTAGATTGTTATATAGGAGTTACTGGGTGGATATGCGATGCAAAAAGAAATGTTGAACTTCGCAAAACCATTAAAAATATTCCTTTAGAAAGATTAATGATTGAAACCGACTGTCCCTATCTGATTCCAAAAAATCTTGAAGAAAAGCCTAAAAACAATAGGAATGAACCTACTTACTTAAATCATATTGCTAATGAAGTTGCTACACTAATGAAAAAAGATATAAATGATATTAGAGAGAAAACTTATAAAACTAGTCTTTCATTTTTTCAAAGTTAAAAAGTTTTAAAATACATCTTTACATAGGTTAAATTCTCTACAGACATCATCAAGATCAGCTCCTACCTCCTTGGCATTGTGTTTAATTTCCGGTGTAGTTTTAGAATATCTTGGAGATGCATTTGGTTGATTAAACCCATCAATATTGATGAAGGCTTCTCTTTCTAGGTTATGTGGATGCTGTTGAGCCTCATCCATACTTAGAACTGGTGAAACACAAGCATCACTATCAGAAAATATATCAACCCATTCAGATCTAGATTTGGATTTAATTTTTAACGTCATGATTTCTTTTAGTTCAGGCCATAAGTCTTTATTATGTTGGTCTTGAAATCTTTTATCATCTATTTCAAGTTTGTCTAAAAGTTCAGAATAAAATTGAGGTTCTATGGAACCTACTGCTATGAATTTGTTATCTGAGCATTCATAAGTATCATAAAAATGTGCAAAACCGTCTAAAAGATTTGATTCTCTTTTGTCTTCCCAGTGACCCATTTCTTTTAGTGAATAAAAGAATGACATTAATGAAAGTGATCCGTCTACCATTGCAGAGTCAACTACTTGTCCTTCCCCAGTTTTTAAAGCATGTATCAATCCAGAAACAATCCCAAAAGCTAAATGCATTCCACCACCCCCATAATCACCAATTAAATTCAATGGCGGACTTGGATTACAGTCCTTTCTCCCAATAGAATTTAGAGCACCAGAGAGGCTAATATAATTAATATCATGACCTGCCAATTTTGACAGTGGTCCCTCTTGACCCCAACCTGTCATGCGGCCGTATACTAGTTTAGGATTTACCTTTAAACAATCATCAGGCCCAATACCTAATTTTTCCATAACACCAGGTCTAAATCCCTCAAAAACTACATCAACTTGAGCGATAAGTTTGAGCAATTCAGCAACTGATTCTTTATTTTTCAAATCTGCTGTTATGCTTCGCTTGGATCGATTGTGAATATCGTACTTATTTTCTAATCCTTCAGCACCATTTCTACTTACCCTTATTACATCAGCTCCTAAATCCGCCAATAACATTCCACAATACGGACCTGGGCCAATACCTGAAAACTCTATAACTGTAATATCTTTTAAAGGTCCCATAAGTTAATACTATTGAAAAACTTTGTATTTTACTAATAGATTTGGTAATAAAGTTAACGAACTTATAAAAGCTAAAATCATAGCTATAGATGTGAAAAGTCCAAATAAAATTGTTGGAAAAAAGTTGGAAAGTATGAGAATACAAAAACCAGCTGAAATTGTTGTAGCAGTATAAAATATTGCCCTTCCTGTTGTGCCATGTGCATTTTTTAAAGCTTGATCAGAATTATTTTTTTTAAGTTCTTTTTTATATCTATAAATATAATGAATAGTGTTATCAACCGCCATACCCACACTTATTGCAGCAACAGTAATTGTCATTATATCCAAAGGAATATTAAATAATCCTAATAAACCCATTACCGAAGATGCAACGAAGATGTTTGGTATTAGCCCTATTAAAACTACTTTTATAGATCTAAAAATTAAAAATAACATTAAAGAGATTACAGCAAAGACAATAATCAGTGAACCTATTTGAGATTGAAATAATGACTGAAGCATATTGTTATATAAGACCGCCAAGCCAGTAATCTCATATTGAGATTCTTCTAAATTAAATTTATTTTGAAGATCATTATTAATTTTTTTAAGCAAAGCATCTCTATTTAAACTTGATGCAGATTCATTTACTCTTGTAGATATTCTTACTACTGAGTCATCTTTATTAATATAGGAATATAAGAGAGTTTCTCTGATATCCTCTGGTAAAACAGATCTAAGCAAAGCCAATTCAAGATCATTTAAATCCTCACCATCATTAATCTGTCTTGCTAGCTTTACCCCACTTGCAACACTTAATACTTTACCAATTTCAGGAATTGAATCTAGATAATCATGAATTTTTTCAAGTTCATTTAAAGAATATATATTCCACCAATAACCAGCTGCAGAGCTTGACTCATCCTCAAATAAATCATCATCAAAGAATTCATCCTCAATCTCAATAGATTCAAATGAATCTTCTGGTTGAGTAATAATAATATCAAGAGTTGCAGTGCCACCTAGCTTAGAATCAATTTCATACATTCCTTTATATATTTCTGTATCGGGATCAAAGTAATCAATAAATCTGTTTTCTACTTCTAGCTTCGAAATTCCAAAACATAAAAGTAAAAATGAAATACCAAAAGCGAATGAAACAAAGCGAACATTTTTCTGAGAATATTTTAATAATGATTTTGTTACTTTATGAATTGATAAATAATCTTTTGCTTGGTTGGTTGTTAATATATATATTAAACAAGGCAAAAATGTAAACGTTAAAATAAATGCTATTGAGATCCCAAATGCCATCATTTTACCAAATTCAATTACTGGTTTTATTTCTCCAAAAGTAAGTGATAAAAATGCAACAGCAGTTGTTAATGCAGCAAAAAAACATGGTGCAAACATTTGCTCATAACCTTTCAATATAGCAGTTCTAAAATCATGTTTTTCTTTTAACTCATTTATCTTAACTAGCAAGTGAACTGTTAATGAGATTGTCAAAATTAATAACAGAGCGATAAAATTTGAGGATACTACACTGATTTTCCAGTCCATGAATCCAAGAAAACCAGCCGTTATAAATGTTGCTAAAAAAGCGTTCATTAATGGAAGAATCACAAGCCAAATTGACCCAAAAAAGAGGTAAAGCATTACTGCAAAAATTATTGCTACTGCCGCACCAAATATAGTTAGATCAGACTCAATATATTCCATCATATCAGTTGCTATCATTGATGGACCACCAAGATAAATGGTTGCATCATCTCTATATTTATCAAGAGTATTTCTTATGTTATTTATAAGAATCTTGTTAAATTCTGATTCTGAATCATTAATCTTACTTATTCTTGAATTAATATTATTTAGATCATTTTGAAGATCTAGTCGGCTTTTGCTCGTAAAAACTTCTTTTGAATCAAGTTTCTCAAGAATCGAATATCTTTTAGTAATAAGATTGTTATATTCATTGTTACCCTTAAGTACAACCTGCATAGCTGTAACTTTTCCATCTTTACTGATAATTAACTCTTTATATATAGGATTATTAATAATCTCTTCTTTAGCTAGATCTAAGTCTATATCTTCAAAAGTTATATCTTTTAAATTATCAGCTACTTCTGTTAAACCAACTTTTGGTTGGAAAAAAATAGGTGCATCGAGGAGTGATAAAACAGAATCAACGCCATCAATATTTTTTAAATCATTTTCTAAGTTTGCAATCCTATTAATGGAATAATCAGAAAAAAGTTCTTTATAAGGTTCATATGTAACAATCAAAAAACTTGAGTCACCAAACTCATCCTCAGCTTCTCTATATGTTTTTAAAGATTCATCATTTTCTAAAACCAGAGCATCTGAAGATGCATCAAGTTTAAAATTACTCAGCCCAAGTCCAGATAAGACAGTTAAGGCAAAAATAAAAAATAAAATAATTATTTGCTTATCGATTAGAACGGAAGCAATATTTTTTAAATCTATTCTCATTTCTTGTTAACACAGTTTGGCGAATCAATAATCATTGGATTATTTTTATACTCTTCCTTATCAAAAGAATGAATAGATAGCGCATGAATTTGGTTCATAATATTACCTAAAGCTTTATAAATTGTTTGATGTTGTTTAATTTTTGGAACATCTTTAAATGAATCGCTAACAAGAATTACTTTGAAGTGACTTTCGGAGCCTTCAGGGACATTATGCATATAGCTCTCATTAGTTATTGATAAAATTGATGGATTGAACTCATCAATTAAAACATTTTTAATAGTATTTTCAATGTTTCCCATGTTGCATTAATGAATAATGATTAGCTACCTCTTCAAAATTTTGTTATATGCAAAAGCAAAAATAATTATAAATAAAGCTCCTGTAGCAACGGGCATTATAACGAATTCAATAGTTTTTGCTCCCAAAATTGCAATTATAGGATTAGCGCCTGCTGGTGGGTGAATAGTTTTAGTAATTATCATCAGAAATATTGCAAAAGATAACGCTAATGATATTGAAATAGGCGAATTACCCAAAAGATAAAACACTAAAACACCAGATGAAGCTGAAAGAATATGACCAAAAAAGACATTTCTTGGCTGGGCTAATGGGCTATCGTGCACAGCCATAACCAATACCAAACTTGCTCCAAATGGGGGTATCAACCAAACATTTGTTTCATCAATAGAGTTAAAGTAGGATATAAAAAAAATACATAAAAAAGCACCCAGACAAGATATTAAAATATTTGTATTATCTCTAAAAAAATTTTTAAATTTCATATTTTTTAAATTACCTACTTTTTATATAAAGATAATTCATCCATCTAAAATTGATTGATTATCTAATCCTTCAATTTCTATGATGACCTTTTCCCACTTTGCCCATTCATCATTTTTAAGTTCTGCTGCGAATTCTGCAGCCCTTAACATAGCAACAGTTTGAGCATCATCCCCGTATTGGGATACTAGCGCTGTTGCTATTGATTTAATAGTTTTCTTTTCATCCATATTTTTAGGTTAACCAATATTGAGCACTTTATCCAATGTATAATTAACTTAAATGAACATTTTGTGGGTTAAGGACAATAATATTGGGCATGAAAAGCAAGTAAAAAATCTGCTTGATGAAATTTCCAAGAAGATTGATCTAAATATTGATGAGAGGCTTGTAAAAGGATTTTTTCCCTTTTTCACATATTTAGAAAATATTGAAGAAAAAAAATATGATCTAATAATTGGAGCTGGTCACAAAACTTACTCATTAATATTAAATACTAAAAAGAATCAAAAAAGTGATACAAAATCAGTAGCTATTCTTTCTCCCACTTTCAATAAAGATAAGTTTGATCTTATTTGTGCTCCCATGCATGATAGAGATAAATTTAAAAAAACTGATAATGTTATTTTCTTTGAAGGATCAATTGCAAAAGTGTCAGATAGTGAAACTGATGAAAATACAATTTTAATTGCGGTTGGTGGTAAAAATAAACATTACTATTTTGATGAAGACTATATCATTGCTCAAATTAATTATTTTATTTCTGTTCACCCAAATAAAAATTGTTATATTTATAATTCAAGAAGAACGCCCCCCTCTACAAATGAAAAATTAAAGTCATTACTAGATATACACAATAATATTAAGTTTTTTGATTTCAATCATGGCTCAAGTGATTTTGAAAAAACTTTAAAAAATGCATCCTCTAAATTGATAACCAGGGATAGCGTTAATATGGTTTTTGAAAGTCTCTCTTGCAAAGGTAAAACATACCTAATGGATATGAAAAAAATTAGGAGCTCAAATAAGGTAGTAAAAGTTATTGATAGTCTTATTGAAAATAAAAAAATTGGTTTTATTGATTGTAGTAATATCACAGATGACATTTCTAAAATGAAACTTCAGAAACAAAATATTCATAATGAAATTTATGCTGAAGTTGAAAAAATTTCATATAAATTATTACAACTAATATGAACATAGTTCATTTTGTTATGAGTGATACTTTTGCTGGAATTGAGCAGCATGTAGACGAGCTTTTATCAAATCATCTTTTAGATAATCCAATTCTTATATGTAATGAGTCCATTGCGCTTAACTTTAGTCAGAATATTGAAATTTTTAAAATAAAAAATTATGGAAGAAAATCTCTATTAGGTAAATATCAAATAAAAAAATTATTAAAAAGAATTAATCCAGATATTGTTCATACTCATGGAGCTAAAACAACTGCAATAATATCAAGAATTAATAAAAATGATTTTAAACATGTAGCAACAGTTCACGGAGTGAAAAAAAACACGAAAATATTTGAAAAGCCAGACTTTATAATTGGTGTTAGTGATGCAGTAATTAATGGAATTAATAATAAATCAAAGGTCATTTCAAATTGGTGGCATCCTAATTTACAAAAATTTAAAGATAAGAATAATAAATATGCTCTGGCGATAGGAAGATTAGAGCATGTAAAGGGTTTTGATTTGCTGATTCCAGCATGGAAAATGATTAATAAAAAACTTTTAATAGTTGGATCAGGTAAGGAAAAAAATAAACTTTTATCTCTTATTAAAAATAACAACCTAACAAAGAAAATTAAAATCATTGATAATGTAAATAGAGATGATCTCTATGAAATATATCGAGATGCTGCTCTACTAATCATATCATCAAGATATGAAGGAGGTCCTAGAGTTGCCTTAGAAGCTCTTCATCTGGAAATACCTGTGCTTTCAACAAATGTTGGACATATGGATGAAATTCTTCCAAAAGAGCTTCTTGCTAAAAAAAATGATCAACAATCATTAAAAGATCTTCTAGAGAAATATGTTGATAATATAAAACTTCTAAATCAAGAAGCTATTTTTGAATTTGTAACAGATGAATACTCAATAACAAATAAAATAAATGAAATTAAAGAAATTTATAAATTTTTATCAACAAGTTGACCATATAATTGAATTGTTTCATCAATCATTCTATTTAAAGTAAAAATATTTTCTTTCGGTGAAAAGTAATTTTTATCTGATATTTCAATTACTTTTTCTTTTAAAGAGTCAATATCTCCTAATTTGACAAGGCCATCAGGATAAAGCTCTTCAAGAATTTCTTTAGTACCTCCATGGTCCCAGCCAATAAATTTTGATCCGCAACTAATTGCCTCAATAGTTGTTCTTCCAAAAGGCTCAGGTTGGATTGATAGGTTAAAAGTAATATCTGATATTTTATAAATGTTATTTATGTCATTCCTTGAATCAGTAAAAGTTACATTGTCATTAATGCCAAGTTTTCTAATTTTATTTTTAAGTGATTTTAAATATCTTAATTTAGATTTTGAAGTAGGTCCTACGATTAAGCCATGAAAAGTATTGCCATCCAGTCTTGAGATCAGTTCAATAAAATTATCAACACCTTTCCACTTTGTAATTCGTGTTGGTAAAGTTAAAATAATTTTATTCATTGTTTGAGGATATTCTTCATACCATCTTTTTAACCATTCAGGTTTTACATCATTTTTATTGAAATAAATCATGTCACAACCTCTTGGGATAACTGAAATCCTATTTTCGGGAAATTTATAAGTGTTAAGAATGTAATCTTTAACAGTTTTTGAAATAGCAATTGTATGATCTACTCTAGTCATAATTTGACTATATATTGGCTTACTATAGAGACCATGAAAAGTTGAAATCAAAATTGGTTTTTTTAATAATTTTCTACATGCAAAAAAGTTTATCCATGCTGGAATCCTTGATCTTACATGAATAATGTCTGGTTTTTCATCTTCATATATACTCCTAAGACTTTTTGCCAGAAATAATGAAAATAAACTTTTTTTGTGAATTGGCAAACTAATATGTTTTGCTCCGTTATCTATAATATCTTTTTCAAATATACCGCCATTTGATATAACAATAGATTTGTGACCTTCAGATATTAAAGCATTGGACATGTCTTTCGTCCCTCTTTCAACACCTCCAAAATTTAGTTCAGGTAATAATTGAATAACTTTCAATTTACTCATATCTGAGTGAGACAGCTGGATCTAATTTTGCTGCTCTACGAGCTGGCCAAATACCAAATATTAGACCAACAATAGCCGAAAAAGTTATAGAACCTAAGATAGCGCTAAAAGGCATAGCAAAGGGCCAATCATTAAATGACGCAAAAACATAAAGCAATAAGGTTCCAATAAAAACACCGATTATCCCTCCTATAGCACAAAGTATTGTTGCCTCTACTAAAAACTGAAAGAGAATGATTTTTGGTGTTGCTCCAAGAGCTTTTCTTAGCCCTATCTCTCTTGTTCTCTCAGTAACGGAAACTAACATAATGTTCATTACCCCTATCCCACCAACAACCAAACTAATTCCAGCAATTCCTGCAATCAGTAAAGCAAAAATATTAGTGGCTTGTCTGCGTAAATCTGCATATTGACTCCAATCATTTATTCGAAAATCATTATCCTCTCCAGGTCCAATATCATGTTGTCTTCTTAATACCTCTTCAATACTCATCATTACTAGGTCAACATTTGCATCATTTGGAATTCCAACATTGATCCAGCCTAAGTCTTCAGTTCCAGCAATTCTTGAAGTTGCTGTAAGAATTGGAATATAAAATTCATCATCAGGTGATTGCCATCCACTTGAGCCTTCCTCTTTTAAAATTCCAATAACTTTATACGAGGCTCCACCTATAAGAACATCTTTATTAAGGAGATTTCGTGAAAATGTTTTTAGTTCAGATGCTACTTTAGAACCTATGACAACATATTTTTTTCTTGCTAAGTTTTCTTTTTCTGTGAAAAGTCTCCCGTATTCAATATTAAATCCCCTCACAGGAAAGTTATTGACAGAGTAGCCATTAATACTTGCTTGCATATTGTTATTTTCAAATTGAACTTGGCGACCTCTTTGAATACCGGGCGCAACAAGCCAATCATGTTCAGTAACTCGTTCAAGTGCGTATGCATCTTTTAATGTTAATGGACTTGCTCCCGAAGATACCCCTCCTCGTCTTTTTTGACCAGCAAATATTGACAAATTCCTTACTCCAAATTCGTCAATTTCTGCATCTAAGGCTTTATTAGCACTTGTGCCAATGCCAATAACCGCAATAACAGCTGCTGTTCCAATGATTATTGCTAATGATGTTAAAAAAGATCTTAAAGCATTTGCTTTAATAGAGTTTAAGGCAGATTCAAAAGATTCTCTTAAAATCATTATCCTAAACTGATAGATGCCTCAACACGTTTTCTAAATTGCTCTTGATAATCTAGCAATCCTTTACTTGGTAAGATATAAACAATGTCACCTGCTTCAAGACCCTCAGTAACTTCAACATTTGATAGGTCAGATTTACCTATTTCTACCCATGATAATTTGGGACCATTTCGTGTATCTTTAATTACTATAAACTTATTGAAATTTTCACCTTTAACTTTATCCTTTAAAAAGTAATCGATTTCATTTTTTGCAATATTTAAAATTGATGCTGCTGAATAAATATCCTTCCTAGTTCTTAGTGACATTGTAGGAGCACTTAAAGATACATCTTTATTAAGAATTTCTATTTCAACATCAGTATTCATACCTAAAAGAAGCATATTTTTGTCATTATTAATATCTATAAGTACTGGAAATGTAGTCACATTCTGAACAACATATGCTTGAGGTTCTATTTTTGACACAACGCCAAAAAATTCTGTATCTCTATAGGCTGAGACCTTAATCGAAACATTTTGGCCAATTTTAACCTTACCAACATCAATTTCATCAACTAACGCCCTTACCCTAACTTTTGTTAAATCTGCTAAAGTCATAATCAAAGTGCCACCTCCAACTGCAGATGTAGGAGACGAGATAACTTGACCAGCCTCGACAGGTCTAGAAACTATTGTTCCTGATGTTGGAGATCTTACGACAGTGTCATCCAAAGCAATTTTTGCGTTTTCAAAAGAAACTTCACTTCGAACAAGTGTAGATTTTGCTTGTGCATAATTTTCTTGAATATCTTCAAAGTCCTGGTCAGATATACTCTTTTGAGAGTGGAGCTCCTTACCTCTGTCATATTGTGATTCTGCATTTGATAATCTTACTTTTGCTGCCTCAAGATCACTTTTGGACTGATCAAGTATATTTTTTGGTGTTCTTTGATCAATCTGAGCCAATATTGAGCCTTTTTCAACAAAATCTCCTACTTCAGCACCAAGAAATAAAACCTCTCCAGAAGCTTTTGATTTTATCTCAACAGAGGAGATAGCTTCTACCATACCCGATGCTTCAACGGTAACTTCTAAATTATTTGGAATGACTTCCTTCGTTTTATAAAATTCGTTTTTTGAATTATCTTTACTTCCACCACAACCTGATAATACAAAAGCAAGAATTACTACTAAGGATATAAATTTATACATTTTTGTTATCTTCTTCAATAAGACCATCTTTAATCTTAATTATTCTATTGGATTGATTTGCGATATTATCTTCATGCGTAATAATTATGATTGTTTGACCATTATTATTTAAATCCTTAAGTAAATTCATAACATCTTGTCCTGTTTTTGAATCTAGATTTCCAGTAGGTTCATCAGCAAAAATGATACTTGGTCTGTTTACAAGCGCTCTCGCAATTGCAACTCTTTGTTGTTGCCCACCTGAAAGTTCTGAAGGCGTATGATCAGTTCTATCAGATAAACCAACCAGTTCAAGCATCTCTTTTGCAATAGACAAAGATTTTTTTCCATCTAAGCCTGCATACTTAGTTGGTAATAGAACATTACTCAGTGCAGAATTTCTTGCAAGAAGATTGAATGATTGAAAAATAAACCCAATCTCTTGATTTCTTATTTTAGCAAGCTCATCATCACTAAGATCACTTACAAGCTTACCATTTAAAAAATAATCACCTTTTGAGGGGGAATCTAAACAACCTATAATATTCATAAGCGTTGTTTTCCCAGATCCCGAAGGACCCATAATTGATACAAATTCACCTTTTTTAATGGATAGATCTATTCCTTTTAATGCAAAAACTTTTTCAGGACCTACTTCATAATGTTTTTCTAAGTTTTCTGTAGAAATCATATTAGAATTGATCTATGTAAGACAACCAACCCTCCGCAGTATCTTTTGTATCATCAAAATTAGCAGCTAAGATTAAATTTGATCTAGCTTGTTCGACATCATCAAGTTCAAAAAAGGATATGCCTTTAATGAGTTCTATTCTGCCTGGTATCTTATTCCATCCTCTTTCCTTAGCTATATCAAATGAAGAAATAGCTAATTTGTAATTTTCACTATCAAAGGCATATGTACCTAATCTATAAGATAATTCTGGATCATCAGAAATTTTCTCTGCTTTTACTAAAATCTTGATACCATTTTTTAAATCTCTTGCATAAAAATAAGAACTTGAAAGTAGTTTTAAATTTTCTTCATTCTCTTTCACAAAATCTTTCTCAATGCCATCATTTAAAACTAGTACACTTTTCAATGGTGATTTTTGATATAAATAGTATTTAGCTAATAATAAATAATCAGATTCTTTATTGAGAGTATCGTTTTCATATGCTAGTTCTAGAGCTGAAAGTGAATCTAACTCAAAATCTTTTGCAAAATATAATGCGCTTACTTGATTCCAATATTTCTTTTTATTAGGTTCTAAAAACAATAATCTTGTTCCAAGATCTTCTGCATCATCTAAATTTTCTAATTTCATTGCAAGGCTAAAGGCATACTCAATCCAGTCTATCTGAGGTTTATCAGATTTATTATTGGCAGCCGTAATGTGAAAATATGCTGGCTCGTACTCATCTAATCTTCCATGTGAATAAGCCATTAATAAATTTATTCGAGCAGATACAGGGAACTTATAACGTTCACCAACCCTTATAAACTCCTCCAGTAAAGCAATAACGTTTTTGTAATTTCCAATCATGAAATATGTTTGAGCAAGTTGGAATCTAACTTCTTGCATGCCTATACGAGGCATTTTGTCAGTAGCTAATGCTTTTTCAAACCAAGGTACGGCTTCTGTATATTGACTTTGAACTGCGTAATACTGTCCATATAATTGATAACATAATGCTGCTTCATAGGTTCTACCATTTCTGAAATAGTTAGTTACTCCAAGTTCTAATTCATCAAGCGCTTTATCATAATTTTCATCAGCTATATGACCATGAATTCTTTTGAAATAATCTGACATCCATCTGCTAATAGTTTCTTCAGATGAAATATTAAAAGATGTTATAAAAAAGACTAAAAATAAAAAATTACGCATTACAAATAAACTCCACAGTTAATTCACCAGCTTGCTCTACTGGAATTCCATTTATTACCTTGGGCTTAAACTGCCACCTTCTGATAGCTTTAGTAGCCTCTTTATTAAATAGAGTTCCATTAGTAGCTCTTACAATTCTGGCTAATTTTACCCTACCATTAGGCCCAACTACCAGATAAATTTGAACAGTACCATCAATTCCACCTTGAATTGCTTGTATTGGACATTGAGGTTGCACTTTAACCATAGGAATTAACGCGGAAGAAGTACCTTGCAAGTCACTCATATCTCCTAGAAAAGCTCCACCAAAATCTACAGGAACTGAAAAATTTGGTAATTCAATATCTAAATCTGGTCTGACTAACTTTGTATCTTGTTGAAGATCAATATCAGGTGGTGGTGGAGGTCTTTTTTCTGGCTTGGGTCTCTCAGGTATTTTTCTATCTCTTTCTAGCAATGAATCGTCAGTATTAATCCTGATAAATTCTAGATAACTAATATCTTCATTATTTCTCTTATCAAAAATATTAGTTGTAATAAGATACTGCATAAGCAAAAAGATAAAGAATGCCGCTAGGAGCGACAAGAAATGTGGAAAATATTTTTCGTATTTACTAATTATCATTTTTGGCAGCAATTGATATATTAGTAACTCCTGCTAGCCTAATCTGATCCATAGCTTCAACTAATAAACCTGATCTAGATCTTTGATCGGCTTGAATAATAACAGATCCTTCTGGGTATTCAATTTTTAGCCTTTCTATATTTGCTCTTACTGCTTTTAAATCAATTCTTCTTTTATCTATATAGATTTCATCATTTTCAGTAATTGCTACTAATATATTACCTTTTTCATCTCTTTCAGCTGTTTCAGCATTTGGTCTATTTACTTCAACACCTGTTTCTTTAACAAAAGATGTTGTGACAATAAAAAAAATAAGCATTATAAAGACAATATCCATCATTGGAGTTAAATCTAATGCTGCTTCTTCTTGAGCTTGTCTTCTTCTGTTATATCGCTTCATGTTTTATTTGTTGTTTTAAATATATTCGAGCTTCTTCTTGAAATTTTTCAACCCTATTAGCAAGATCAAATTTAAAGAATAGTCCACTCAGAGCAATTGTCATCCCTGCCATAGTTGGTATAGTGGCTTTTGCAACACCCGTTGACATAGCTCTTGGATTTCCGGTACCTAGGACAGCTAGAACTTCGAATACCTCAATCATTCCATATACAGTTCCTAATAAACCAAGCATTGGGCATAAACCAATTAAGCCGTCTAGCATTTTTAATTGCTTCGACGATTTTCTTTTTACATGAATTAAAAATGATTCTTGAAACAAATCAAAATTATTATTATTAATTACCAGACCCCTAGAAAAATCGTTGAAATTATTATGAATCCAATTTTTATTATTATAAGAGGTAGAAAGATATTTAGAAAAAATAATAAACCAAATGGCTATTGTTACCAAAAATAGTATATATAGGACTGGTCCGCCTCTTTCAAATAAATCAGATAATCCAATCATTATTGTATTTTTTTAACGATATTAACAGCAACGAATTCTTCAATTTCTTGTAATATTCCAGATACTTTTTCAGAGAGCAATGTATACATTGCCAACAAAGGTGCAGCAAATATCAATCCTAACATTGTTGTTACAAGAGCTTGAGATATTCCACCAGCCATTTGTTTAGGATCACCTGTACCAAAAACAGTAATTGCTTGGAAGGTCTCGATCATACCAATAACTGTTCCAAGAAGGCCCAATAATGGAGCTACTGCTGCTAAAAATTTTATCCAATTAACACCAAAGCTTAAATTTCCATTAACAGCCAATAAGACTTCGTCACATTCTCTTTCAAATGCTTCAACATCTTTTGCATTATTTGAAATATTCTCAATTTTATTGAAGACATCATTGTCATCCTTAGAGCTTATAGTTTTTGCATATTGATAAAGAGAATAGTATCTATAACCTGCAAATATAAGACCAGAAATTCCAATAATGACAATAATAAATCCTATTAGCTTTCCTTGAGCAACTCTCTCAAAAGTACTAGGTTTGTCAAGATAGAGTGAGAGTAAGAACCCTCTGGTTGGGTCAATTGGAGCAACAGAATAGTCATCAGAACGATAATGTGATCTAAAATTTCTCCTTAGCGATCTATCAGGTTGTTTCTGTAAAACAGAAAAAGCATTATTTGCAATATCAGTTTTCACAAATGATCTATTTTCAACCATATTAAATGGCCCATATCTAACTAACTGAGTTTCTTCAATGTCGCCAGAGGAGTTTATTATATTTGCTTTAATCTCTTTTACTTCACCAGATGAAGAAATTTCATTTAAGTGCAAAACCCATAAATCTTCAAGATTTTCAAGACTATGAACTTTAATTTTTCCAATTTCATTCAAAGCATCTGCTCTTTCTGGATATTCAGAAAAATTATAAGCAGATTCAGAATCAGCCTGTAATTCACCAGCCATCTGTCTGGCAACTCCAAATAATTCACCAAGAACACCAAGTTTAATGTTTAACTCAGTTTCAAGTTCTGAAAGTCTAATTTCATTTGCTTCAAATAAATCTTCCAGCCTTTGATTTCGAGCTTCCTCATCAGCTAATTGTTTTTTTGCCTTTGATAATAAAAATCTTCTATCAGCAACTTTTTTAATAAACTCATCTAAACGTGCTTTATCTAATGAGGAAAGTTCTGCACGATTTTGTTCGACTCTATCAATTAAATCTTGAATTTTTTCAACTCTCTCAATATTTGGATCTACTTCTTCTTCAACTTCTTGAGTAAAAACGAATGTGGTAAAAAAAATAATGAATGTTATGTTAAATATATTCTTCATTTCTCCACCTCTTGAATGGGGAGATTAATGAAGTCAGGCGGAGCTTGTTTAAATGCAATTTTTAAAGCAGAATCTATTTCATCAGAATACTTACCTCCTAAGTGATTCCAGCTTCCTTTATTTTTGTCCCAATAACCTGTTTCATCACCATCAGGTGTCATGTAATATAAATTTAATCTACCTAGTCTAAAAAACTGCGCACCTAAGTTTACACCGTCGATATTTATTGATCCTGAGTATGCCTCTATAGTTCTGCCATATTCATTTTCTATTTGATAAGCCTCGTAGATTTTTCTGAATTTTTCAGCAGTAGAAAAATTTGCTTTGAAAAGTATATCTTCCAATTCCTCAAGCCTTGATATTCTCTCATCCATTAAGAAAGGAACATCAATCTCTATAAGTTCTCTTAAAGTAATAACCATTCTTTCAAGTAATGGCAGAACATATTTATTTGTTTCATCAAGATCATCTATTTGTTTAGTTATGTTTGCTATTTCTTCAGCTTGATTGATTGTTATCCTTTCAAGTTGATTGTCATACTTATTAAGAATTTCGAACTCAACAATAGTATCCTTGTATTCATTTGTAAGTTTTTTTGATTCGGTATCTAATTTATCAATTTGTGCTTGAGTTTTTTGAAGACTTTCTATAGTTCCAGACTGAAGATCAATAGATTCAACAACTAGCTCCTCAGGATTTTCAGGAACAATTATGACTGGTTCTTCTGATTCTTGAGACAAAGAATTTATAAAAAACAATGATAATATTAAAGAATAAATTTTTTTCATAACTTAAAAAACAGGGCCTTAATTAAGGCCCTGATATTATATAGTTTTTACTATATTTTATATATATTTTTAGAATCTATATGTCGCGCTGACATATACAGCTCTTCCAAATATGCTGTAGTATCCTCTGTTAAACCATGGGAAACCATATGCACTATCTTTCTCTGGCATCTTATCTTCAAGGTTAGAGACTGTAGCTCTAAGATCAAAGTCTGCTGAGAAGTTGTAACCTACAGATAGGTTAGCTACGATGAATGGATCGCCTTTTTCACCATAGTACTGCTCCATATGGCCAGTTCTATCTAAGAATAGTGATACTCTCCAATCATCAAACCTCCAAAGCGCTGTAGCATTTTGCTGAGATCTTGGTTGATAAATATATGTATCTAAATAATCTATTTCCTCAGAAATATCATCGACTTTAAAGTTTCTGCTTAAGATATTTGAATTATATATAACAAAACTAAAGTCACCAGCTGATTCTGTTGAGAATGAATATCTTAAAGTCGTATCAATACCAACATACTCTTGCATAGTCTGGTTTGTATTAAATGTAGTAATTTCAGTAATATTTGGTAAATTAGTATTACTAAATTCTTCAGTTGTTGTTCCACGAACAACGTTTGGTAAAACGTCCGAACAATTTACAGATGAAAAATCAGAGTCGTTATAATAATTTTCAAAATCATCTCCTCGTCCTTCATCTACTGCAAAACAATATGCTTCACGAGCAGCTAAATTGGTTACATCAACATTTGTTACAGCATCTTCCAATATAACTTGGAATGCATCAAGTGTGAAAGAGCCACCTTCTGTGTAGTCCCAAACAAAACCAACTGAAAAGTTTTCACCTGATTCAGCATCTAATTGAGGATTTCCTCTAAATTTACCTCTAATTGTATAGGAATCGTCACATTGTCCAGCAGTTGGCACACCACTAAAGAAACATGCCCTGTGATCAGTAACTGAATCAAAGTAAGAGCTGTTTCCAGCATAAACATAGTGCATATCTGGAGCTCTAAAACTCTCAGAAACGGAACCTCTTAGTAAGAATTTATCATTTGGTCTGTAAGCAAAATTAATCATTGCTGATTGTCTTCGCCCAACTGTACTTGATTTATTATCGTACTCATCAGATCTTATAGCAGCAGTAAGCTCAAGCTTAGGCGTTACAGGTAATAAAAACTCTGCACCAACAGATAATCTGTCTCTGTCTCCACCACCTTGTCTTGCAGATCCATTAATAAAAATTGGTACGCCAGGAGTTCCAAGGTCAGAAGCTACCCTTCTTGGATCTGGTTTAAGTAAATAATCTTGCTCATGGTATTCAATTACCGCAGCAAAGGCCATTGGACCACCAGGTAACTGAACGTCCAGTTCTCCAGAAACTTGATAATCAATCATAGTTGAAGATGTTTCAGCACCAGTTACCTCAGGAGCGTTAAAAGCACCTATTTGGTCATTTGCAACAGGAGAAAAAGCTCTGTCCCATGCTAAACAAGCACTATAAGTTGTTCCAAATAATGGATCAACAATCGTATCAACACCACAAGGATGATTTTGAGCAGCGGGTGTATTCATGTATGAATAATAAATGTTTGCATAAGTTAAATATGAACCAACTCCAAAAGCATAAGCTGCATTATAGTAAAGATCGCCTCTCCACTTATAAAAGTCAGTTATATCTGTTGTATCGCCTCTATCAGCACCTGTAATCCAGTCATATACATCTGTTGTTAGAGGAGCAGATTCATATAATGAATTATATTCAGTAGTGCTTATACCAAAATTCCAGTCGTAGCCGTTGTCATAAACTCCACTCAAACCAACAAAAATGTCAAAAGTATCTTCAGTATAATTAGACTCTCTTCTTGCATTTGGACCTATTTGTCCACCAAGAGTTCTAGTATATCTGTACAAACCAAAATCATTTGTTCCTATAAGTCCACCAAATCCAGCATCTTGTCTAGTAGTATGAGGTGTCTGTGTCCAAACATTAGACAATCTAAACCATCTAGAGAAACTATTAATATATGACTCTGATTCATAGTAAAAAGCTCTTGCACTTAAAACAACTCCATTATCAAAGTTATAGTTATATGTTCCCATTACAGTGTACTCATCTCTTTCGTTAATCAACGTCTGGTTGTCATCTTGGTAATCTTGTACACAGTATGATCCGGGATAAGAGAATGGTGGCGATGAGTAACCATAATCTTCTTTATCCCATCTAAACCCAGTCGGATAGAATTGTTCACATGTATAACCATTAGCAGCCACGGCATCATAACCATACTCTCCGTAACCTCTTGGAGTTTGGTCTCTACCAGAAATACTTTGTAAGGATGCTAGATAATCAGCAAAGACTGCAGTACTTCTATATTGAGGATCACTTGGATCAGACCAAATTGGATTATCTGACCAACTTCTGAAACCTGGTCTATCTTTATAATACATTGGATCAATGTGATAAAAATTGGCACCAACTGTCCAACTATGATTTCCAGAAAAACCACCAGTTGTAAAAGTTAGATCAAGAATGTTATCTCCACCATTGTCGGTTTGACCAACAAATGCATCAACTTCAGAATATTCTAAACCTGTTGTTGTAATTATATTTACAACACCTGTAACAGCATCAGAACCATAAATCGCAGATGAACCAGATGTTGCAACTTCGATTCTATCTATTAAACCAGCTGGGATAGTTCCGGTATTAACAAAGTTTGATGAATTATTATATGGAAAGGGATAATCAGCCATTCTTCTGCCATTAACAAGCACTAGTACTCTACCAGGTCCAAATCTTCTTAAATCTAATTCGCTAGCGTTAGGTGTAAATGTGTTTACTAAAGCTTCGTTTTGAGTCTGCGCACTTGCTATTGGTAAACTTTGAAGAGCTTCTGTAAGGTTTCTATAACCGTTATCTTTCATGTCTTGTTTTGTGATAACGATTAGAGGTGTAGCACCTTCAACTTGGCTTCTCTTAATCCTGGAACCGGTTACGGTAACCTTTTCAAGAGTTACAACTCCATCTTCTGATTCTGCTGGAGCTTCTTCTTCTGAAGACTCTGATTCAGTCTCTACTGGAGCATCTTCAACAACTTCTTCAGTAACCGCTTCAGTCTCTTCGGAAACGACAATATCTCCAGGATTATCAGCAACTACTACAAAAGAAATTGTAAAAATTGTTAGTAAAAAAAAGTTTTTCATGTCATTAATCATAAAATTATCCCCTTAATATGATAATTAAAGTACTAAAGTACTATATTTTAGGTAAAAAACATAGTATTTTTGAATTTTTTAATAAAAAAATTAATATTAATATATTATCATTGTTTATATAACGACATTTCGTTAATTTAAATTTGATTACAGCTTGTGTATCTTATGTATCACGTTGTAATAATTGCTGAAATTTCATTAACTATTTAATAAATTATGGAAAAAAATATGAATAAAATAAATCTTCTCGCTGTTTCTTTTTTGACAGTACTTTCATTTAATAACAAAGTTATTGCAGATAATACAATTCCCGCTGAGTATTTTGCGTGTTATTCAAATTACAACAGCATGCAAATGTCTCCAAATGGAGACTACATAGCAATTGTAAGCCAACCTAGAAATAATAAATGTGATATAGAGACTGACCTTCAAAAATATGTAGAGGATGATTATCGTGGTGGAAGATTAACTCTTTATAGTACTGAGGATGGTTCTACAGTAACGCTGACATCAGGAAAAGGAAATAGTAGCGTCGGAGCAGTAAGGTGGGTTTCAGATGAAAGGATAATTTTTAATACTGAGCCTACAAATTCATCTGGAAAGTCTTTGGGAGCATATGCGCTATGGGGAATGAATATAGATGGTTCAAAGAAGAAAAAGTTATATGAGCTTAAAACAGCTCAAGGAATAATTGCTGAACCAAAACTTACTAGCCTTCTTCCTGATGATCCAAAAAACGTTATGGTTAAAATTAATGAGAGACGAGGTTCTGTGGATGACTATTACAAACTTAACATATTTACAGGTGCTAAGAAAAAAGTTGCCTCAGGACCTGACATATCAAAAGAAGAATGGTTAGCACAAGTTGTTGAAAAAGCAGATGGCACTCCACTTGCAGCTGTTTCAAATGTAGAAGATAGATGGAGAATTTGGAGATATTTACCTGAAACAGATAAATGGGAAATACATTTTACTAATACATGTCAAACTCCTACATTTTTTCCATTAAGTGGTTTAGATGATAAATGGTTGGTTGCTGGTCAAGACGTTTCAAAATATGACACGTTTAATGAAGAAAATGATAAGAGTAAATTATTTTTATATGATCCTAATGAAAGAACTTTTGAATTAATGTATGAAGATCCAACCTACGACGTAGCTGGTCCTGTTGGTGGCTGTAGAACAGCTTCTGGAGGAGCTTCAATTGATGAGAAAACAAATGAATTAATCTATGTAAGTTATTATGCAGAGAAGCCTGTTCGTTTATTTTTTGATGATGAGGTGCAACAGACAAATGATATGCTTGAAGCCGCCTTCCCTGGTGAAATAGTTAGGCCTGTTACTTGGAGTAAAGACAGGAATAAAGTTGTTTTGTCTGTATCAAGTTCATCTAATCCAGGTGATTTTTATTATTTTGACAAAGAAAATATGATACTTACATTCTTGTGGGATAGTTCGCCATGGATAGATAGAACTAAACTTGCAAAGAAGACTCCTATTAAATATACAGCAAGAGATGGGCTAATAATTCACGGTTACTTAACCATACCATTAGGTACCTCAGGAAAAAATTTACCAATGGTAGTTCATCCCCATGGAGGACCAAATGTCCGAGATACTATTGGATATGATACATATGTTCAGTTTTTAGCAAGTCGCGGATATGCTGTCTTTCAACCTAACTTTAGGGGTTCAACAGGATATGGAGCACATCACTATATATCAGCTAATAAGCAGTTCGGAAAAACGATGCAAGATGATATCACTGATGGTGTGAACTATTTAATTGATCAGGGTGTTGCTGATGCAGACAGAATTGCAATTTTTGGAGGTAGTTATGGTGGATATGCAACCATGGCTGGTCTTACCTTTACACCTGACCTATATGCGGCAGGTATTAATTTTGTAGGTGTTGTTGATTTAGAGTTACTACAAGAAGACTCAAATAGAAATTCAAGAAGGTTTGGAGGCTTCTATGATGAACTTAGGTTGGAATGGGGTGATCCAGATGATCCTGAAGATATGGAATACATTATTGAAACATCTCCATTAAGACAGGCTCACAAAATTAAATCACCTGTTTTGATAATTCATGGTGCGCAAGACCCTAATGTTAGATTGGTTCATGCAAGAAAACTTGCAGATAGGCTTGATAGTCTTGGTAAGGAATACGAATGGTATGTAGAACCATATGAAGGACATGGATTTCGTGGAGAACAGTCTACACTTAATATGTTCGGAAAAGTTGAGGAATTTCTAGCAAAACATCTAAAGAACTAGATTTACTAGAAAGCCTCCATTGAAGTTTGGCTTTTTCCAAGGATAAGTCCATGAATATCATAAGTGCCTTCATAGGTATTCACTGCTTCAAGATTCATGCAATGTCTAATAACATGATATTCATCGCTGATTCCGTTGCCTCCATGAATATCTCTTGAAATTCTTGCAATTTCGAGTCCCTTTTGACAATTGTTTCTTTTTAGCAAAGAAATCATTTCAGGTTTCATTTTACCATCATCGATAAGTCTTCCGAGTCTCAAAACAGACTGCAAGCCGAGAGTAATTTCAGTTTGCATATCAGCTAATTTATTTTGAACAAGTTGTTTTGAAGCGAGTGGTTTTCCAAATTGTTCTCTTTCAAGAGAATATTCGAGAGCAGCATTCCAGCAAAATTCTGCTGCACCCATTGCACCCCAAGCAATTCCATATCTTGCCATATTGAGACATGAGAATGGGCCTCGAAAGCTCTGAACGTCAGGGAGTATTTTATCCTTAGGAACAAATACATTATCAAGAAATATTTGACCTGTAACTGATGCTCTTAAAGCAAACTTTCCCTCAATTTCAGGTGTTGTAAGACCTTTAGTATCTCTATCAACAATGAAGCCTCTAAGAACGCCCTGCTCATCTTTTGCCCATATGATTAATAAATCTGCAATTGGAGCATTCGTTATCCAAGTTTTTGAACCATTAAGAATATAACCATCATCTTTTTCAATAGCATTTGTTTTCATTGAAGCTGGATCTGATCCAGCGTCTGACTCTGTTAGACCAAAACAGCCAATCAAACTTCCTTCAGCCATTTGAGGTAAATAAAAATCTTTCTGCTCTTCTGAACCAAATTTATATATAGCATGCATTGCAAGCGAAGTTTGAACACTAAATGCTGATCTATAACTTGAATCAACTCTCTCAATTTCTCTAGCTATAAGACCATAGGAAACATAATTGGTACCTGCACACCCATATCCCTTTATTGGAGCACCTAAGAAACCAAGCTTCCCCATTTCTTTATAAACAGATTTATCAAAAACCTCTTTTCGATTTGCCTCCAATATTCTTGGCATCAATTCAGATTGACAGTAATCTTTGGCAGAACTTTTAATAATCAGTTCTTCTTCAGATAACTGATCGTCAAATAATAAAATATCTAAATTACTCATAATTTTTCAACTCTAATAATACCAAATCTTGGCATAGAGAACATAATGGATTTAGCAGTTAACGATGACTTCACAATATCTAGCATTTTATTTGAATTACCGCAGATAATAATTAGAGGAATCTTAATCTGATATTGAAAAATAAAATCTATTACCTCATCAGAAACATCGAAATGCCTCACTCCATGGAGGTCTAAATGTGTAATACCATTTTCCTCAAAAACATTCATAATCAGGATACCTAAATAA
>CACJCN010000001.1:70000-241793 GCA_902591925.1 uncultured SAR86 cluster bacterium | reverse complement strand
CGTCACTGAGTAGATTTAACTGTCTACTTGTTGGTTTATGGAATCTAATTAAAAATTCTATGTGCCTTTCTTTCATTAAACTTCTATTTTGTTTTGCTTAACTTCTTGTGAGTCAATGTAAACAAACATGCTCCGATTATAGTCCATAGAATATCATTCCAATCGAAGACACCTCTTCCAGGTGTAAAAATTGTAATGAACTCATTGGCAATTAATCCCGATATGGAGATTCCTACTGACCAATAGAGTCGATTTTTAAATAAAGATGAATTAGGTTTGGATACTTCTGGAATCACCACATATAACAGAGCAGGCAATCCAATTCCTGGCAAGAAATTTGGAGCAACCCCAAGAAGATAAATTATTATTTTATTAGCACCATCATAATTTGGTCTTATGTAATCCTGGACTATAGAAAAAAGCAAAAAAGAAATAGCAAAAATAATGTAATAAACAAACTTTCTATTCATTTTTATGTTTTATCACTAATATTTAATATCCACAATCTTGTAAAAGTGGACAGTTCTATCTACTCGACAGTGACTGACTTTGCTAAATTTCTTGGTTGGTCAATGTCGGTACCTCTTAACAAAGCTACTTCATAAGAAAGTATTTGAAGAGGTATCGTATAAATGATCGGCGTCAAAAGAAAGTCGCACTTTGGCATTTTGATGAGTCTTCCAGACTTTAAGTCCATTGAAATTGAAGGATCAGAAAATACATATAGAGTTCCGCCCCTAGCTTTAACTTCTTCTAAGTTTGATACTAATTTTTCAGCTATCTCACTTTCTGGAGCTAAAGCAATAACTGGCATTTCTTCATCAATTAATGCGAGAGGACCGTGTTTTAACTCCCCTGCTGGATAGGCTTCAGCATGAATGTAAGAAATTTCTTTAAGCTTTAGTGCCCCCTCTTTTGCGATTGGATAAAAAATACCTCTACCTAAAAACAAAGCATTATCTTTATTGGCTATTTCAGGTGCGATTTCTAGAATTGTGTCTTTAAGTTTTAATGTTTCTTCGACCGTTTCTGGCAATGATCTTAATGCTGTTATTACTCTTGTTCTTAGCTTTGGATTTTTTCCCCTGCTTTTTGCAAGAGACAATGCTAGTAGCATTAAAGCTGCAAGTTGTGTTGTGAAGGCTTTTGTAGATGCAACCCCAATTTCAGGACCGGCGTTAGTAAATATTGAATACTCTGATTCTCTTACAAGAGAACTTGTAGGAACATTACAAATACAAATGGTGGATAGATAATCTTTTTCTTGTGCATATCTTAAAGCAGCAAGGGTATCAGCTGTTTCTCCAGACTGAGAAATTGTTACAAGGAGAGAGTCATCGTCCACATGGGGATTTCTATATCTATATTCAGATGCATAGTCTATTTGTGTAGGAAGTTCTGAAATTGCTGAAAACCAATTAGCTGCAACCCTTCCAGCGTGCAAGCTTGTTCCACAGGCCACTATTTGGACTCTCTTAACTTTTTCGAACATTTCAGATGAACCGAGACCAAATATATTTTCTAAAACATCGTCTCCGCCTACTCTCCCATCAATGGTCTTTAGAATTGCTTCTGGTTGCTCATAAATTTCTTTCTCCATGAAATGCCGATATTCGCCTTTAGATGTAGCTTGACTTGAAATATCTATTTGAGAAATTTCTCTTTTTACTTTGTTCTTAGACTCATCAAAAATGGTATAAGTCTCAGATGATAATTCTGCTACGTCTCCGTCTTCTAAAAAAATAAACTCATTGGTAAGTTGGCCAATCGCCAATGGGTCTGATGCAGCCAAAAATTCATCCATTCCAATTCCTATTAAAAGTGGAGATTTGCATCTAGCAATAATAATATTTTGATCGTCTTCTTTGTCTATAGCTGCTATTGCATAAGCGCCATCGAGCTTTTCTTTGGTAAAATACATTGAATCTAACATGCTATTTCCTTTATTAAGGAAATATTCAAGAAGGTGAGCTATTAATTCAGAATCCGTTTGGGATGAAAAAGAATAACCTTCTTTTTTTAAAAAATCTTTAAGATCTAGATAATTCTCAATTATTCCATTGTGAACGATATAAACTCTTTCATTTGACATATGTGGATGTGCATTTTCTTCTGATGGTTCTCCATGAGTTGCCCATCTAGTGTGAGCAATGCCAAGCTTGCTTTTTGGCTTTTCAGCTATCATTTTTTCTTCTAGAAGCTTTACTTTTCCTAGAGTTCTAAGATGAGCAATTTGGTCTGTTTGATGAAGAGCAATTCCAGCAGAATCATAGCCACGGTATTCCATTTTATGTAGACCCTGAACAAGCAACTTTCCAACATTTCGATTTGAGGCAGCAGCTATAATTCCACACATAATTTTTTAGTCCTTCTTTTTAGACCAATTTTCTTTGTTATCTTGCTTAGCCCTTCCTACACCTAAAGCATTATCAGGAACATCTTTTGTAATTACAGATCCAGCTGCAACATATGCATTTGAGCCAATTGTTACCGGTGCAACTAGTGATGAATTGGTTCCAACAAAGCTGTTATCTCCAATCTTTGTTTGATGTTTTTCCTTACCATCATAATTACATGTGATTGTACCTGCTCCTATATTGGAGTCACTGCCAATGTCAGCATCGCCAAGATATGCAAAATGATTAGCTTTAGATTCTTTGCCAACTTTTGTTTTTTTAGTTTCAACAAAATTGCCTATCTTTGCTGAATCATCTATATGACTCCCCTCTCTTAGTCTTGCATATGGTCCTATAGAACAATTATTCCCGACTTTTGATGACACTAAATGAGAAAAAGCCTCAATTTTTGAATTATCTCCAATCTCAACATTTTTTAAAATTGTATTTGGGCCTATAGACACGTTATTGCCTAACGATACATCACCCTCCAAAATTACGTTCACGTCAATAAAGCAATCTTTACCAGCAGAGACATCTCCTCTTACATCAATTCTAGATGGATCAGATATAGTTATGCCCATATTTAATAGATCGTTTGCTTTCATTTCTCTATATATTCCCTCTAACTCTGACAATTCTTCTTTTGTATTGGCGCCCTTTACTTCATCATTGGGAACAATACATGTATTAATTCTAAACCCTTTTGTATTTATTATAGAAACAATATCTGTTAAATAGAACTCTGATGCAGCATTATCATTATTTACTTCGCCTATTGCCTCTTCAAGAAGTTTTTTATTACAACAAAGTATCCCTGTAAAAATTTCTTTTATCTTTTTATCTTCCTCAGAAGCATCTTTTTCCTCAACTATTGATATTGCCAATCCATTTTCGTTTTTTTTCACTCTTCCATAGCCAGTTGGATTTTTAAGTTCTGTGCTTAAAATCGCGAGGCTATCATCTGTCATTGAAATTAGATTATTAAGTGTTTCATTTTTTATTAAGGGAACATCGCCGTATAAGACTAAAACCTTTGAGTTTTGCTTTATGGAGTCTAGTGCAGATTTCACTGCATCAGCAGTGCCGATTGGCCTTTTTTGTTCACAAATATGATTTATTCCAGAAAATTTTTCTATCTCATTGATTACCGAATCTTTTTCGAAACCAACTACAAAAGAAATTTCATCAGTTAAATTTGAAACAGTATCGAAAATACGCCTTAGCATTGACAGTCCGCCAACAGGTTGAAGAGATTTTGCTTTGTTTGATTGCATTCTAGAGCCCTCTCCGGCAGCTAGAATTACAGTATGAACTTTCACAATATAAGGCTAAATAGATACCTTACTGTTTTTTTCGCAGTTTTTGAATAGTTTTTAGCCTCGCAACAGCTTCTGCGAGTTGGGCTGAAGCTTTTGCATAATCAATTGATGTGTCTTTATTTGCAAGTTCCTGCTCAGCGACTTCTTTAGCTTTAATCGCTTCGGACTCGTCTAGGCTTTCCGCCCTTTCTGCAGTATCAGATAAAACAGTTACCAAATCTGGTTGAACCTCTAAAAATCCTCCAGAGCAGAAAAATGTTTCTTCATCCGATCCATTTTGAACTCTAACAGGTCCAGCAGCTAGGCCCGTTAAAAGTGGTGTGTGGCCGGGTGCAATTCCAAGCTCTCCCAAAGTTCCAGTAGCAAACACCATAGTTGCTTCCCCAGAATAGATTTCCTCACTTGAAGAAACAATATTTATTTTTATGGTATTCATATTTATAAATTCTTAGCTTTTTCTACAGCCTCTTCAATAGTTCCAACCATATAAAATGCCTGTTCAGGAAGATGGTCATAATCTCCATTAAGAATGCCCTTAAATGCTTTAATCGTATCCTCAAGCGAGACATATTTTCCTGGTGTTCCAGTAAAAATCTCAGCAACAAAGAAAGGCTGGGATAAAAATCTTTGAGCCTTTCTTGCCCTTGCTACAAGTCCTTTATCTTCTTCAGAAAGCTCATCCATTCCAAGAATTGCAATGATATCTTTTAGCTCATTATATCTTTGTAAAATCTTTTGAACTCCCTGAGCAACTTCATAATGATCATCTCCAACCACAAACGGATCAAGCTGCCTACTTGTTGAGTCAAGAGGATCAACAGCAGGATATATTCCTAACTCAGAAATCTGTCTCGAAAGAACAACAGTAGCATCCAAGTGAGCAAATGTTGTTGCTGGTGACGGGTCTGTCAAATCATCTGCTGGCACATACACAGCTTGTATTGAAGTAATAGATCCTGTCTTGGTTGATGTAATTCTTTCTTGAAGAGCTCCCATCTCCTCAGCTAATGTTGGCTGATATCCAACAGCAGACGGCATCCTGCCTAGAAGAGCCGACACCTCAACACCTGCTAAGGTGTATCGATAAATATTGTCAATAAATAATAAAACATCTTTACCTTCATCTCTAAAGCTTTCAGCCATAGTTAATCCGGTTAAAGCAACTCTCAATCTATTTCCTGGCGGCTCATTCATTTGTCCATAAACCATGGCAACTTTTGATTCGCCAAGATTATCAATGTTTACAACTCCTGATTCTTGCATTTCATAATAAAAATCGTTTCCTTCTCTTGTTCTTTCGCCAACACCAGCAAAAACAGAAAGACCTGAGTGTTGAAGAGCAATATTATTTATAAGCTCCATCATATTTACTGTTTTACCAACACCCGCTCCACCAAATAAACCAATTTTTCCACCTTTAGCAAATGGACACATAAGATCAATAACTTTAATACCAGTTTCAAGGACCTCATTAGACGCTGATTGATCTGTGTATGAAGGAGGTTTTCTGTGAATTGGCATTTTTGATTTTTCACCAATTGGTCCCTTTTCATCAATAGGATTACCTAAAACATCCACAATTCTACCTAATGTTTCCGGTCCTACTGGAACCGAAATTGGAGCATTAGTTCTTGATGCAGTAAGTCCTCTTTTTAAACCTTCTGTTGCTCCCATAGCAATAGTCCTAACTACACCATCACCCAATTGCTGCTGAACTTCAAGGGTTGTACCACTCTCATCAACCATAAGCGCTTCGTAAACTTTTGGAATGTTATCTTTATCAAACTCTACATCGATAACCGCTCCGATAATTTGTGTAACTATTCCGTTGCTCATATTATTCTCCTTAAACTGCTGACGCACCCCCGACTATCTCAGAGAGCTCTTGAGTTATAGCCGCTTGTCTTACATTGTTGTATAAAAGTTCTAATTCTTTAATTAAATCGCCTGCATTGTCAGTTGCATTTTTCATTGCAATCATCTTTGCAGCTTGTTCGCATGCATTATTCTCAATAACAGCCTGATAAACGAGTGACTCTATATATCTTGTTAATAAGCCATCAAGCAATTCTTTTGCTTCAGGCTCATAAATGTAGTCCCATTGTGAAGGTGCTTCTTCGCTTTGTTCCTCTGGTGCCAATGGAATTAACTGATCAACATTTGGTTGTTGTGTCATTGTATTGACAAAACTATTTGAACAAAGATAAGCCTGATCAATATCGTTATTCTTGTGCATGTCCAAAACAACCTTTGTTAATCCTATTAAGTCATCTGGATTTGGCTTATCACCAAGCTTTTCTGCAACTGCAATGACCTCACCACCAACACTTTTAAAAAAGCTTGAAGCTTTTGTTCCAATTAAGGCGAAGCAAGATCCTATTTCTTGTTGATTTAATTCAGCAGATTTTGATATGACTTGTTTAAAAAGATTAATGTTTAAACCGCCACATAGTCCTTTATCAGATGAAACAACTATAAAACATGCCTTTTTTGGAGCTCTTTCTTCATAAAAAGGATGAGGATATTCAGAATTTGCTAAAGCGACATGGGAAATAACATCTTTAATTTTTAGAGAGTATGGTCTGCCCTCAAGCATAGTGTCTTGAGTTTTTTTCATCTTACTTGCAGCCACCATCTCCATAGCAGAAGTAATCTTTTGAGTGCTCTTAATGCTCGCAATCTGTTTTCTTACTTCTTTAGTGTTAGCCATTGTTTATAATTTAATAAGTTTGTGTTTTCTTGAAATCTTCAACCAAAGCAGTAAATTGTGCCTCAATGTCGTCGTTCCAGTCACCTGTTGAGTTAATTTGTTCTTCAAGATCACCTTTTTCAGAAGTCAAATACCCATGAAGGGCCTCTTCAAAATCAAGAATTTTTTCAACCTCAACATCTGCCATGTATCCTCTGTCAGCAGCAAATAAACTTAATGCTTGTTGAGCAACACTCATTGGCGCATATTGTTTTTGTTTTAGAAGTTCTGTAAAAGCTTTACCATTTGCAAGTTGTTGTTTTGTAGCATCGTCTAAATCAGATGCAAACTGAGAGAATGCAGCTAATTCACGATATTGAGCTAACGCAGTTCTGACTCCACCAGCTAATTTTTTCATTATTTTCGTCTGTGCTGATCCGCCAACCCTTGACACAGATAGACCTGGGTTAATTGCAGGTCTTACACCTGAATTAAATAATTCTGTTTCTAAATATATTTGTCCGTCTGTAATAGAAATTACATTGGTTGGAACAAAGGCTGAAACGTCTCCAGCCAAAGTTTCAATAATAGGCAATGCTGTTAATGAGCCTGTTTTACCTTTAACTTTTCCACCAGTGACTTGCTCAACATAGTCGGCATTTACTCTTGCAGCCCTCTCAAGCAACCTTGAGTGAAGATAGAATACGTCTCCAGGATATGCCTCTCTCCCTGGAGGCCTTTTAAGAAGCAATGATACCTGTCTATATGCAACAGCTTGTTTTGATAGGTCATCGTATACTATTAGAGCATCTTCTCCTTTATCTCTAAAATATTCTCCCATTGTGCATCCAGCATAGGCTGATAGATATTGCATAGGTGCTGGATCTGCAGCTGTGGCTGAAACAACAATGGTGTGTTCCATTGCTCCATGTTCCTCTAGTTTTCTTACAACATTAGCAACAGTTGATTGTTTTTGTCCAATAGCAACATAAATACATTTAATACCCGTACCTTTTTGATTAATGATTGCGTCAATTGCAACAGCTGTTTTACCTGTTTGTCTATCGCCAATAATTAATTCCCTTTGACCTCTTCCTATTGGAACCATGGCATCAACAGCTTTTAAGCCAATTTGAACAGGTTGATCTACTGACTGACGTGCAATAACTCCAGGAGCAACAACTTCAACTGGTGAAGAGTGTTCAGCATTAATTTCACCCTTGCCATCAATAGGTGCACCCAATGTATTTACAACTCTACCAAGCATGGCCTCCCCAACAGGCACCTCTAAAACTTTTCCAGTACAAACAGCTTTTTGACCTTCAATTATTTCAAGATAATCACCAAGAACAACCGCACCAACAGAATCCTGTTCTAAGTTAAGCGCCATTCCTTTTGTGCCATTTTCAAATTCAATAACCTCACCATACATGACGTCACCCATACCATGAATTCTTACAATACCGTCTGAGACACTTACAACTATGCCTTCATTTTTTCTTTCAGCTGATAGATCAAGGCCAGCAATTTTCTCTTTTAGGACGCTGGAAATTTCTGATGGATTTAATTGGCTCATATTTTCACCTTAAAAATTTAATTGGTTTACAAGTTTTTTAACCTTACCTTTGATGGAAAGGTCTAATGTCTCATCTCCTATCTTTATTGATAGGCCGCCCATCATTGATGGGTCTTTAGAAAAATAAATATTGGCATCTTTGCCATAGGTTGATTTTAGTTTGTCTTCAATATTTTGTTTGGCCTCTTCTCCAGGATCAACAGCTACAAAAACTTCTACTGATTTTTGTTCTTTATGCTCTTCTAAGAGTTCTTGATAAATTATATAGATTGTTTCTAGAAGATTTAGGCGTTTATTTTCTGATAATATTTCTAATAGCTTTTTTGAGGTGTCAGAAATACTTTCATCAAATATATCGACCAAAACAGTTACAACATCTTGTCTTGATAGAACAGGATTTTCAATGGTATTAATTACGCCATCGGTTTTTGATGCAAGCGCCATAGTTTTTAACTCAGACGCCATTTCGTCAATGTTTTTAGATTCTAATGCCGAGGCAAACAATGCTTTGGCATATGGTCTGGCAAGGGGTGTTAGCTCAATCATCTTTTATAGTTCCTCAGCGGCTTTTTTGAGGATTTCTTCATGTTTTTCCTTTGATATCTCATCCCCAAGAATTTTTTGAGTGGTATCAATTATTATGTCTGACATCTGCTGCCTCAACTCTTCTTTGGCTTTATTGGTTTCATTTTCTATTGTTGTTGATGCTGAGGTTAGTATCTTTTCAGCTTCTGCTTCTGCTTTAGATGCAGCATCACTTACAATTTGTGATGCTCTTGCATTTGCTTTATCAAGAATTTCTGCTGCTTCGGCCTTTGCCTGATTAAGTTCTTTGTCAAAGGCAAGCTTAGCTTCTTCTAATGAATCATCAGCTTTTTTTGCAGCCTCAAGACCGTCAGATATCCTTTTTTCTCTTTCTTTCATAACAGAGAGAATAGGAGGATAAATGTATCTCCAACAGATTGCTACAAATACAATCATTACAACTGCTTGGGCAATTAAGGTTGCGTTTATGTTCATTTTTTAGCTTATATACTTTTTATATTGCAAATAACATGTACATTCCAAGGCCAACACCAATCATTGGAACCGCATCAGTTAATCCCATCATCAAGAAGAATCTTCCTTGAAGAAAGGGTGCTAACTCAGGTTGCCTTGCAATACCTTCAATAAATTTGCTGCCCAAAACTCCCACACCAATTCCAGCACCAATGGCTGAAAGACCCATGGTAATTCCAGCTGCTAAAATACTATATTCCATTTTTTTCTCCTATAATTTGAGGATTAATGCTCCTCAGTTTCATGCGCCATTGCTAAGTATGCAATAGTAAGCGCCATAAAAATAAATGCTTGCAATGCCACAATTAAAATGTGGAAAAGCGCCCAAACCAGATGCAAACCAAATCCAAGTACTCCAATTGGTATGCTACTAAAAAATAACATTAATGCAATTAAGATAAAAATCATTTCTCCTGCATATAAATTTCCAAAAAGTCTTAGGCCAAGCGAAATTGGTTTTGCAATAAAGTTAACCATTTCTAAAACAAAATTGATTGGTATCATGTATTTGCCAAAAGGATGTAATGTAAGTTCAGCAACAAAGGCCTTTAATCCCTTTACTGTTATGCTGTAGTAGATAGTAAGAATGAAAATTCCAAAAGCCATTCCCAGAGTTATATTAGGATCGGTGGTTGGAACAACTTTAAAATAAAGAGACTCTGGGCCTTTAATCCATTCAACAGCATCTCCAGCTATTACATATGCAACATGTCCCGCAAGAACAGGCAAAAAATCTACCGGAACCAAGTCCATAAGATTCATAAGCAAAATCCATACAAAAACGGTTAGTGCTAATGGTGCAATAAGTGTATTTTTTACTGATCCAAATAGTGATTGAACATTATCTTCTACAAACTCAATGCTCATTTCAACAAAATTTTGCATTCCGCTTGGTGCCACACTCGCATCAGAGTTCTTTGATATGGCTTTCCTAAAAACAAAAACAAATAATGCCCCTAGGCCAATTGACCAAAACAAAGAATCAACATGAAAAGCCCAAAAGCCCATTTGATCAACCTTGTATGGGTCACAAGTCCAACCCTCAGCAGTTTTTCCACATGTTAAGTTGGTTAAATGGTGGCTGATATATGATTCTGTTGTTAGTTCAGATGCCATGATTATTGAGCGCCTTTTTCTTTAATAAAATCTGATGGATTAATGGTGATATTAAACACAATGAACATAAGTAAAGAATACAAGAAAGCATCAGGTAAATAAACACCTGTGAGTACCAAGAAAATAATGAAAACTGTCCATTTTGAAATCCAAATATAACCAACATTGATTATAAAGTCTTTAATTTTGGTTCCTAAAAAGTAAATCATTAACATTGTTGCAATATAACCAGACGCAATAATTGCAAAATAAGCATTTGCAACAGTTCCGAGAGTAAAAACTACAAAATTTAACAACAAAATTAGCTTAATTCTTTTACTAAAATTAATATTTTTCAAACTCAGGCTTTGGGATATATTTATATATTTTTCTGGCGAGAATTATAGAAACATAATCATTGATAAACAAGTTGTTTGTAAGTTATTTTTTTATCTTTGCAATAATATTATCAAGCTCATCAAGGCTTTTATAAAAAATAGTTACTTTTCCAGATTTTTTATTCTTGGTTTCTATTTCAACCTTATGTCCAAATGATTCAGACATCTCTTGTTCTATATTCAACATATCGGTATCTTTTTGTTTGGATTTTGGTGAATTTTTTGATTTGTTTTTTAGAGAAACATTGCTGAGATCTTTTACGGTCAATCTTTCCTTAATTATTTTTCTTGCCATTTTTTCCGCGTCAGAGGGTAGCATTGATGCTAAAAGTTTTGCATGCCCTTTTTCAATTTTTCCCTCAGAAAGCAAATCAAGAACCGATGTTGGCAAAGATAGTATTCTAAGTGAGTTGGCTATTGTGCTTCTTGCCTTGCCTGTTGAAGACGCCACTTCGTCTTGAGTAAGCCCAAACTCTCTTTTTAGTCTATCAAGACCTCTTGCTTCTTCAACAGGATTAAGGTCTTCTCTTTGAAGGTTCTCTATAAGGGCCGACACAAGAGCGTCTTGATCTTTTTTTTGATCTACCAAACAAGGTATTGTTCCTAGTCCCGCCATTTTTGATGATCTTAACCTTCTCTCGCCAGCAATAACTTCATACTCATTAAGACCAAGCTCTCTAACTAAAATGGGTGAAAGAACTCCTTGTTTTTTTATCGATTCAGTTAATTCCTGAAGCTTTTCATTGTCAAAGTTTGATCTTGGTTGAAACCTACCTGGTTTAATTTTTGATATTTCTATTTCTTTTACAGATCTTTGATTGATATTAGATTGTCCCAAAAGCGCATCTAGTCCCTTGTTGAGTGTTTTATTTTCTTCAGACATACTCCACCTTTCTAATAAGCTCTCCTGCTAGCGCTAAATATGCTCTTGCTCCATAAGAATCTGGTTTATATTTTATACCAGATATCCCATGGCTTGGAGCCTCGGCTAGTTTTATATTTCTAGGAATAAGGGTATTAAACACCAAGCTTTCAAAGTGCTTTTCAAGCTCATCAGAAACCTCTTTTGCAAGGTTGTTTCTCATATCCACCATTGTTCTTACTATCCCAAGGATCCTGTTTGATGACATGTTTTTGTTTGATATTGTTTCAATCGTATTCATGAGTCCTGTTACTCCCTCGAGTGAATAATATTCACACTGAAGTGGAATAAGTGTTCCAGAGGCACAAAACAGACCCTCGATGGTGAGTTGGTTTAGGGTTGGGGGTGTGTCAATAATTGTATAGTCATAGTTTTGAGAGATTGGTTCTAAACTTTTAGACATGAAACCCTGCTTGTTATCATTTCTTATTGCTATTTCAAGGGCAATAAGCTCTTCTCCTCCAGGTATGATTTTATAACCATCGCTACTTTCATAGACACAGTCTTCTATTGAAGAATTTTCAAAGTAGTGGTTGTAAAGATTTATGGTTGCATTTTCCTTGATACCTGCCGCGCTAGTGGCATTCCCTTGTGGGTCAAGGTCTATTAATAATACTTTTCTTTTGGTTGCGGCCAGGCTTGCGGCGAGGTTAACTGCTGTTGTTGTTTTGCCAACCCCTCCTTTTTGGTTCGCAATTGCAATAACTTTATTCATCTTTGCATAATAAAACTATGTTTCTTTCTTTTGTTGTGTCTTGATTGATTATTTCATATCTGAACATATTTTTGTCGATATCTTTTAGCTCCTTTTTTATATTTGATGCTTTTCCTTTAAGCAGAAGGTGTTTTGTTTTTTCGTGGGTGTTTGTTTTTGTGAGGTTTATTGTTTTTTCAATACTGGCAAAGGCTCTTGAAGTAATGATGTCAAACTTGCCTAGCTTGTTTTTTTTGGTGATTGTTTTGTTAATTATTTTTGTATTCTTTAGGTTCAGCTCGTAGGATACTTTTTTTAGAAAATAGCACTTCTTGTTGTTGCTCTCTAATAAGCTTATTTTATTTTCTGGTTTTGTTATTGATAATAGTATTCCTGGGAAGCCCCCTCCCGAACCAAGGTCTAATACACTTTCATTCTTTTTTATATGATTAATTAGTGGTTTGCAGTCTAGAATATCGTTCTCATATACCTCGTCATAGGATTTTCTTGAAAAAATGTTGTGGGTTTTGTTGAAGTCTAGAGCAAGGTTTATAAATGTTTTTATTTTGTTTTCTTGTTCGTCTGAAAAGACTTTAGGCATGTTGTTTTAAAATTTCTTTTTTCTTTATTTGAATCAATATAAGGTTTACTGCTGCTGGTGTTACGCCTTCAATTTTTGATGCGTGCCCTATGGTTTCGGGTTTATGTTTAATGAGCTTTTCTTTAACCTCATTAGAGAGTCCAACTATGTTGTCGTATTTAAAGTCTTGGGGGATTTTTTTGTTGTTTTGTTTTTGTGTTTTTTTAATTTCTCTTTTTTGTTTTTCAACATAGCCCATGTATTTTGATTCCGTTACAGCTCTTTTATAAAGGTTTCTGTCTTTCTTTTTTGGTTTAAAAACTTTTGTTGTATCAATATCTGTTCTCTTTAAAAGCTCAAAGACATTTTTGCTTTCGTTTAGTTTTTGTGTTTTGTTTTTTCTGTCTATGATTTTAGTTATTTTGATTTTTTTTATTGCTTCTAGGAATTCTTTGTATTCCATTTCTTTGGTTGTGAAACTGTTTTTTCTTTCGGCATCTACAAGTCCAACATTAAACGCTTTTATTAGAAGTCTTTGTTCTGCGTTGTTTTGAGAAAGCATAAGCCTGTGTTCTGCTCTGCTTGTAAACATTCTGTAGGGCTCTGTAATTCCGTGTGTTGTTAGGTCATCAATTAAAACTCCTATATATGCTTCGCTTCTTTTTAAAACCATGGGTTGTTTTTTTTGAATTGATCTCGCGGCATTAAGACCGGCTATTAAACCCTGTGCAGCAGCTTCTTCATATCCCGTTGTTCCGTTTATTTGTCCCGCCAAATAAAAATTGTTAAGGAACTTTGTTTCTAGAGATGTTTTAAGGTTTCTTGGGTCTACAAAATCATACTCTACAGCATAGCCAAACTCGGTTATGATCGCCCCTTCGAGACCTTTAATGGAGCGTATAAAATCTTCTTGTGCTCTTCTAGGCAGACTTGTTGATATTCCATTAGGATATATTAGGTCTTTATTTATGCCTTCGGGTTCAATAAATATTTGGTGGCTTTCTTTGTCACTAAATCTATTTATCTTGTCTTCGATTGATGGACAATACCTAGGCCCTATCCCCACAATATCTCCTGAATACATAGCTGATAAATGGGTGTTTTCTTTTATGATTTCATGGGTTTTTTTGTTAGTTCTTGTTATAAAGCATGAGAGTTGTTTTTGATGTTTTTTTGGTCTGTTGTATGAGGACATCCATGGCGTGGGTTTTTCACCAGGCTGTTCTTCCATGTAGGATGTTGAAATGCTTGAAAGCTTTATCCTGGCTGGGGTTCCTGTTTTCAATCTTCCCATTGGTAGTTTTAGTGAATAAAGTTTTTCAGATAGTGGTATAGCGGTTCCATCACCCATTCTTCCACCTTTGGTTACTTCATTTCCTACATACATCTTTCCGTTTAAAAATGTACCTGTGGTTAAGATGGTTCTTTTTGCTAATATGTTTTGGTTGCTTGTTATTACCCCGGTTACTTTATTGTTTTTAATTAAAATATCTTCAACCTCATCTTCGTATACATCAATATTTGTTTTTTTTAGTATTTTTTGAACTGCTTTTTTGTAAAGATCTCTATCACACTGAACCCTTAAAGCCTGAACCGCATCTCCTTTTCTTGTGTTAAGTGTTCTATATTGGATACCTGACATATCAGTGGCTATTGGCATCAAGCCACCCATAGCATCAATCTCTCTGACTATGTGTGATTTACCTAAACCTCCAATTGCAGGATTGCAAGACATTTGACCTATAGCTTTTTTATTAAAGGTCACAAGAGCACATGACATGCCTAATCTTTGTACAGCGTATGCTGCCTCAACCCCAGCATGGCCACCTCCAACAACTATCACATCGTATTTATTCATTAATAATTAAACTTTAATATCTATATTATATACTTTTTGTTATTTCTATTATGTTGATTGTTTTCTGTTAAAAACTCCTATAAGCCCTTGCTTTATATAGGACTGTTTAATTTATAAAAACGGTTAAGCTTTGTTTGAAAACAGGTAACAAATACTTAACAAGTTGTTAACAAAAAAAACAATACAAAATTATTAACAAATAAATAACAACCTATTTACCAATACAATAACTACTAAATATATCCCCTAATAATGAATCTGAAAATTTTTCACCAACAAGTTCATCAAGACATGTCCTTGCCAACCTAAGGTCCTCAGCGACCAAATCCAAAGACAAATTCTCTTTTAAACCTTTTTGAGCAGAGACTAAGTTTTTAATAACATCCTGAAACAATTTATTATGCCTATCTCTTATCATAAATTTATAGTCGTCTTTTTTAACACCCTTATTAAAAGAAGATAAAATTAATTTTTTTAGATCATCAAAACCATCACCGGTTTTAGCCGAAACACAACAGTCAAAATACTCAAAGTTCTTTTTATTAACATCAGTTTTATTTTGAACAGACATGAAAGATGTATTCTTTGCTAAATCTTTAAAGTTTTTGATTAAAGTTTTATCAAAAAAATCAAAAACCCCTATTACCAAATCCGCACTCTTAATTTGTGACAAAGACAAATCAATACCAGCACCCTCAATTTTGTTATCAGTTTCTCTTATACCAGCAGAGTCTTGTATGGAAAAAACACTAGATTCGTAAAAAAGTTCACTGCTGATAATATCTCTAGTTGTTCCAGGAGTGTTTGAGACAATAGCCCTTTCAAAACCCAGAAGTCTATTAAACACAGAAGACTTACCTGAATTAACAGGACCAACCAAAAGAACATTATTTTTTTGAGAAAACATATTTTTATTAACACAACCAGATATAAACGAGTTAAACCTATTTACAAGATTGTTCAAACCATCAACAAGCCCCTCATCCATATATTCATTACCCTCATCAGAAAAATCAATTTCAGCCTCTATTTGCACCCTAATTTGATCAATTTCATCAGCAAAAGAAGATATTTTTGAAGACAAATCACCAAACAAAGAACTGCCAGACAATACAGCCCCTTTATCATCTGTAGCATCAATAAAATCAGCCAAAGCCTCGGCCTCATTCAGACTCATTTTGTTATTCAAAAAAGCACGTTTGGTAAACTCACCCCTTGCAGCCTCATCAAAACCAACACTCCTAAATAAGGTAACAAAAGAAGACATTACAGCAAGGCTTCCGTGTGCATAAACCTCAAAAGAATCTTCACCCGTATAACTATTTGGACCTTTAAAAACCAACAAACCAGCCTTATCAACCAACCGATCACCGTTATAAAAACCCCTGACATAAAAGCGGCCCGGCTCAAAACACTTATTTTTAATAATTTTTGATAGTCCTTCAAGACACCCATCACCAGAAACCCTAAATATGCAAATGGCTGACTTTGCAGGCGGCGTTGCTAGCGCAAAAACAGGATGCATAGTTAGTCTGTATTAAGGGCGCCTTGCTGTTTGTAAAGATAACTTTGTTGGCCAAGCTGAACACCAGTATTAACAACAGTATATAAACAAAGAGCAGCAGGGAAAAACAAAAAGAACACCGAGAACATTACAGGCATATACTTCATAACCTGTGCTTGGGTTGGGTCCATACCAGCGGGTTGAGGATTAAGCCTTTGTGTTAATATCATAAGCAAACCAAAAGCTGCAGGCAAAATAAAATATGGATCTGGAGCAGAGAGGTCTGTCCAAAAACCTAGCGAACTATACCTTAACTCAACCATTTCCCTTAGAGCAAAAAAGAAGCCTATAAAAAACGGCATTTGAATTAACAAAGGCAAACAACCCCCAAGAGGGTTTGCCCCATGTTTTTTCATCAGTCTCATTGTTTCTGTTCCAGCTGATTGACGATCGTTTTTGTACCTTTCTTTTATCTCATTAAGCTCTGGTGTAATTTTTCTTAATGCAGCCATCTGCTTAAAGCTTTTGGCTGTTACAGGCCAAAACAATAGTTTAATTAATATAGTAAATATTATTATTGTTAAGCCCCAGCTATTAACATAACCATTAATAAAATCCATTATGAACACCATGGGTTGTGCCAAAAACCAAAACCAACCCATATCAATTGCTAGCTCTAAATTGTCAGCTCTTTCCATAAGATCTTTTCTAATCTTTGGACCAACAAACAGCCTATGCTCATGACCATACACTAAATTGCTTGTTGAGGACCCCTCTACTGTATAGCCCATTCTATAGAACCCAGACTCCTTTGGAAGAACATAATAATTATAAATATATTCATCTGACCCAATAATGGCTGCAAAGAAATATTTTTGAATAAAAGCAACCCAACCAGACTTTGACAAAACCTCAAGAGGCTCATCTACGGACCCTAATCTCGATGTGGAATAAGGGTCAAGCTCTGTGCTTATCGCAACACCCTCATAGGAGCTGTTGTTCATCATTCCACCCTCAAGAGCACCCCTTTTTAAGTCAAGAGCCCTTCCTTCAGAACGGTACAAACCTGCAAACGACTTACCATTAATTCCATTAACCGTTGAATCATAAACACTCACCTCATAACTAGCATCAGAAAAATATATTCTCTTAGACACACCAAGACTTGGATCTAATAAAACAACAAAATCATCGCCCCTTTCTGAAACTTCATAAACTGGTGCGATTCCGGTAAACCCACTCTTAAAATAATATTGAAATGCGGAGGATTCAGAAGACCCAAACACCCTAAACCCTAAAGAACCATTTACATTTTCAACGGGGTATTTTTTTAACCTCGCCTCAACAATAGAACCATTAGATATTGAAATAACCAACGACAGCTCATCGTTTTCAATTGAAACAAACCTGCTGTCATCCCCGTAATAGGACGACCCAACCATATCAAGATGCCGTTTAATTGATTTTGTTTTTTGGTCTGAATTCCATTCATATAACAACGCCAATGAAAGAAAAACAATCAGAGCCATATATAAACTTCTTATATTCATTTTTTATCCATATTGCCAGCAATAGATTTTACGGCTGATGAGATCTCTATCACCGCCTCTTCATATGATAACTCTCCAAAAGGTCTAAATACAGAAAAAACCAAAATTCCACCCGGCATCTCTATTGATAATTTTCTGAAAATTTCTTTAATCCTTCTTTTTATTTTATTTCTTTCGACCGCAAGCCTAAAAAACTTTTTTGAGATTGATATCTCAAACCCACTATTTTTTGATCGCTTATAAAATATCCTAAAAAACTTACAGGAATATAAACACTCAAGAGATGCAAATTGTTGATTGGAATTAGACAAACTAAGCGCTAAGGACCTTTCTACCCTTTTTTCTTCTGTTGGATAAAACAGCTCTTCCAGCCTTGGTTGACATTCTCGCACGAAAACCATGGGTTCTTTTTCTTTTTAAGTTGCTTGGTTGAAAAGTTCTTTTCATAATATCTATTGCTAAAAGTGTTGTGGATTATAGCGCAATAAGTTTTTAAAACCATAAAAATTTCTGTAAAACACAATTTTTTTTATATACAAGTTATCCACAGCAAATTCTTATATTTATTCTGTAGATATCTTGTGGATTTTTTAATAGACTATGAATCAAATAGGAGATAATAATTGGAACTTTGGAATAAGTGTTCTGAAAAGCTTGAAAACACCCTTTCTCAAGAAGATTTCAACACCTGGATTAGGCCTCTAAAGGCAAAAATTGATAAAAATACTCTGGAGCTTGTTGCGCCTAATGACTTTATTTTAGACTACATTGAAAAAAACTATTCCAAAGAAATCAAAAAAATAGTTAAGTCACAGTCAAAGTCAAACATAAATCTCGTTTTTAAAACCCTTACAAAAGAGACTTTTATTGACAAATATAAAAACAATCAAAACTCAGAAATAAAACTGGTTGACGGATATACGTTTGATAGTTTTGTTGAGGGAAAGTCAAATCACCTTGCTTTAGCCGCAGCCAAACAAGTTGCAGCCAATCCAAAAGGAGACTATAACCCACTTTTTATATATGGCGGGGTTGGCTTGGGCAAAACACACCTAATGCATGCTGTTGGCAATGAGATTCTTAAAAACGAACCTAAAAAAAGAATTGTATATGTTCACTCAGAAAAATTTGTATCTGATATGGTGAAGGCACTTCAATTGGGCGCAATGAATGAGTTCAAATCATTTTATAGAAACGCTGACGCCCTTTTAATTGACGACATTCAGTTCTTTGCTGGCAAAGAACAGTCTCAAGAGGAGTTTTTTCATACTTTTAATGCTTTGTTGGATAGAAACAATCAAATGATATTAACATGCGACAAATATCCGAAAGAGATTGATGGCTTAGAAGAAAGGTTAAAATCAAGACTTGGTTGGGGCCTACCTGTTGTTATTGATCCACCTGAGCTCGAAACAAGAGCGGCGGTTTTGCTAAGCAAGGCTAACTCAATGGGCATTTTTCTTCCCAATGATTGTGCAATATATATTGCCCAAAGAATTAGGTCTAACATCAGGGAGCTTGAGGGAGCATTAAAAAGAGTTGTTGCAAATGCCAGATTTACAAATCAAGAAGTTGATCTTGCTCTCGTGAAAGACGCACTAAAAGATCTTTTTGTAATTTCTGCAAAAATGATAAGCATCGAAAATATTCAAAAAACAGTTGCAGAATACTATAACATTAAACTTTCAGACCTTCTTTCAAAAAGGAGAAGCAGATCTATAACCAGACCAAGACAAATGGCAATGGCATTAACAAAAGAACTTACAAACCACAGCCTTCCAGAAATTGGAGAGGCATATAATGGAAGAGACCACACAACCGTTCTTCATGCGTGTAAAAAAATCAACGAATTAAGAAAAGAAAGCCCTTCGCATGAAGAGGACTACAGAAATTTAAATAGGGCCCTAACCAACTAATGGATTTCTATATAACTAAAGAAGAGGTAGTTAAATCAATTAATCAAACGCTTGGAGTTGTTGAAAAGAGACAAACGTTGCCTATTTTATCAAATGTTTTGTTTGAGGTTGATGAATCATCGCTGAAACTTACTGCAACAGACTTAGAGAGTGAGATATCAACAACTTCAACAATATCGAATTTCAAGAGCGGGGGAAAAACAACAGCACCTGCAAGAAAATTAAGTGATTTGTGTAGGCTCATGCCAGATCTGGTTGAAATTCATTTTTTTCTTGATGGCGATAATTTAAAAATAGAGACCGAATCTGGTAAGTACAATCTCTCAACTCTTCCAAGCGAAGACTTTCCTGTTTTTGAAATAGAGGACACTCAATCCCAAATCAATATCTCATCACAAAATCTAAAAAATTTAATTACAAAAACATCTTTTGCGATGGGTAATCAGGATTGGCGTCATTACTTAAACGGACTTTATATGATGATAGATGATAAGGTTATTACTACCGTAGCAACTGATGCTCACAGACTTGCAATGGCAACTTCATCACTTAACGAAGCTTCGTCTGAATCAACAAGTGGAATCGTTCCAAGAAAATCTATTAATGAAATTGGTAAGCTTGTCGGTGACGAATCTGAAAATGTTGTGATTCAACTCGGGCAAACTTCTATTGCAGCAAATGTTTCAGGCACTACTTTTGTTAGTAAATTAATCGAAGGCAAGTTTCCAGATTATGAACAAGTAATTCCATCTGGTGAAAGTTCGCTTTTAGTTGTTGATAGAAAAAATTTCTCAGAAAGCCTTAGCAGAGTTAGTGTTTTATCAAGTGAAAAATATAAGGGAGTAAGAATAATCACAAAAAAAGATTCTTTAAATATTTCTGCAAATAATCCTGAGAAGGAACAAGGTGAAGAAAATCTTCCATGTGAATATCAGGGTGAAGAAATTGATATAGCTTTCAATGTTAATTATTTACAAGAAATATTATCTACTATTGATTCTGAAACAATAGAAATCAATTTTTTTGGTTCAGAAAAAAGCTGCTTAATAACAGATCCAAATTCTGAAAATCTTAAATATGTTGTAATGCCACTTCTTATTTAATAGTGTCTTTAACAAAAATTTCTATTAACAATTTTAGATGTTTTAAAAATGTTGATTTACAACTGTCACCCGGCATAAATTTTTTCTTTGGAAAAAACGGTTCTGGTAAAACCAGCATACTAGAATCTGTTTTTATTTTCTCAAGTGGCAAATCTTTTAAAAGTTCTAACCTGGCCTCACTTGTCAATTATGAAAATGATAAATTTACTTTAAAGGCGTTTGATAATTTAAAAGGGTATATTGTTGAGATTGAAAAAAACAAAAACAAACCAATCTCAGTGTTATTAAATAATAAAAAAATAACCACAAGTAAACTTATTAAAGAATTTCCGTGTACGCCGATTCATAATAATACTTTTTCATTCGCTGACGCTTCTCCAGACTTCAGAAGAAAGCTTCTAGATAGGTCTATATTTATTTCTGAAAAGTCCTTTTCTGAGTGTTGGTTTTCTTACTATCGATCTTTAAAACAAAGAAATTCTATATTAAAAAATAACCGTATATCAGATATTTATATATGGAATTCTAAGCTCTCAGATGAGGGAATTAAATTGAATAATATGAGAAACAACTTTTTTACAAAAACCAAAAATGAGTTTTATTATTTAATAGATCTTATTCAGCCAAGCTTAGTATTTAATTTTTTTAATCTAATAGAAATAAATTTTTTCCAAGGCTGGGATGAGAACAAAAATCTTAATGATCTTCTTCAAGAAAATCAGGACATTGACTTAAAACGTAAATCTACAACACAAGGACCACATAAATCTGATATAAAATTTCTAATAAATGATATTGATGCAAGACAAATATTATCTAGAGGTGAGCAAAAGTTTTTTTCGATATTATGGTCTTTGGCCCAACATGAGGTCTTAAAAAAACAATATAAAATTAATGCAACATTAATTGTTGACGACATAAAGTCTGAGCTTGATGATAGAGTTTTTAACTTATTTGTTGAGACACTTAAACATATCAAAACCCAAGCAATCTTTTCCTGTATAGATGATTGTTTTAGTAGTAAAATAACAGCTAGTTTAAATGAGTTTAAAAAGTTCCACGTGGAACAATTAGGATAAAAAAATGGCAAAAAAATCTAAGGAAGCCAAATACGACTCAAGCAACATTCAAGTTCTAAAAGGTTTAGAAGCAGTTAAAAAAAGACCAGGTATGTACATAGGTGATACAGACGATGGGTCTGGATTGCATCACATGGTTTTTGAGGTTTTAGATAATTGTATTGACGAAGCAATGGCGGGCTATTGTTCAGACATTAATGTCATAATCAATAAAAATGGTTCTGTAACAATTGAAGATAATGGAAGAGGAATACCTGTTGATGTTCATAAAAAAGAAGGAGTGTCAGCTGCACAATTAATAATGACCACCCTTCACTCTGGTGGTAAATTTGATGATAACTCTTATAAAGTTTCGGGGGGGCTTCATGGTGTTGGTGTTTCTGTTGTAAATGCTTTATCAAAGAAACTATCTTTAGAAGTTCACAGAGATGGTGGTGAGTATTTCCAAGAATACGCAGATGGGAAACCAAAAGCAAAATTAAAAAAAGTTAAGACATCTAAAAAGACCGGTACAAAAATTACTTTCTTCCCTTCCGAAAAAATTTTTACGTCCGTAGATTTTGAAGTTGAAAGAGTTTATAAAAGGATTCAAGAGTTATCATTTTTAAATGCTGGTGTAGCTATTAATGTTGAAGATAAAAAAACTGGCAAGTCTAAAAAATTTAAAAACACAGGCGGTCTTTCAAGTTACGTTACACATTTAAAAGGAAGGAAACAAATAGTTTCGGAAATATTCGAATGTTCAGCAACAGAAAATGATGTTGGAGTTGAAATTGCAATGCAGTGGACAGACTCATATAGCGAGAACGTTCTTTGTTATACAAACAATATACCCCAAAAAGATGGTGGGACTCATTTGGCAGGTTTCAGAGGAAGCTTAACAAGAGTACTAAAATCATTTATAAAAAAAGAAAATGCAAAGAAGACACCAACTGATTTGCTGGGAGAAGATGTAAGAGAAGGTTTAATTGCAATAATTTCTGTAAAAGTGCCAGATCCTAAGTTTTCATCACAAACAAAGGAAAAACTTGTCTCATCAGAGGTAGAAGGTGTCGTAAGTACAATTTTTAGTAAGTATTTTAATGAATTTCTATTAGAAAACCCTAAAGATGCAATGAGTATTGTTGGAAAGGTGTCTGAAGCAGCTTTAGCAAGAGAAGCGGCAAGAAAAGCTAGAGAAATGACTAGGAGAAAGGGTGTGCTTGAGATTGCTGGATTGCCCGGAAAGCTTGCAGATTGTCAAGAAAAAGATCCAACACTATCTGAAATATATATAGTTGAGGGTGATTCTGCTGGAGGATCAGCAAAACAAGGAAGAAATAGAAAAAATCAAGCAATTCTTCCTTTAAAAGGTAAAATTATTAACGTTGAAAAAGCAAGAATTGATAAAGTCTTAGGTTCAGCTGAAGTTGGCACACTTATCAAGGCTCTTGGTTGCGGCATTGGTAAGGAAGACTTTGATATTGATAACTTAAGATATCATAGAATAATAATAATGACAGATGCAGATGTTGATGGATCTCATATTAGGACACTTCTATTAACTTTCTTTTACAGGCAAATGTATGAAATTGTTGAAAAGGGGCATGTTTACATTGCGTTACCACCTTTGTATAAAATTACTAAAGGTAAGGAGTTTGTTTATGCTTCTGATGAATCTGAAAAAGATAATGCTATTAAAAAACTTTCAAAAAACGGCACTAGAGGTCTAGAAGTTCAAAGATATAAAGGTTTGGGTGAAATGAATCCAGAGCAACTATGGACAACAACTATGGATCCTATTAATAGAAGAATGATGAGAGTTGACATTAAGGACGTACAAGATGCTAACGAATCATTTGAAATACTTATGGGTGATGATGTTGAGCCAAGAAGAGAGTTTATAGACGCTAATGCTTTATCTGTAAAAGAGTTAGATATTTAATGAATTTCATTAAATTTTAATTTAATCCAATCATATGCCGCTTTAGTTACTATTTTTGGGTCATTGCCATATATTGGTTTTCCTATGCGAACTTTAACTTCACCTTTATCCTTTAAAAATTTCTTATTTTTCCAATATAGACCAGAATTGTGACATATAGGTATTATGGGAACACCATTATTAACTGAAAGATAACCACAACTGTTCGAGAATTTTTTAATACCGTCTTTAGGGTCTGTTCTAGTTCCTTCTGGAAAAATAATTATAGAAGTGCCCTTTTTAAGCTTTTTAGCACCATCTTTTATAACTTTTTTCATACTTTTATATTTCTTAGACCTTCTTAGGTGGATAGGTTTTAAGCATGCTAATGCCCATCCAAATACTGGTATAAATAATAATTCCTTTTTTATTATGCTTGAAGATGGAATCAAGAGTGTTTGTAAATAAAATGATTCCCATTGGCCCTGATGATTTGAGACAAGAATACATGGACTTTCTTTTATATTTTCAATGCCTTTAATTTCCCATGATACTCCGCATAAACACTTAAGGAGATGCAGAACTGCTTTTACCCAAAGAGAAGCGATATTTTGTAAGGATATAGTACTTATAAGCGGATATAATAAAATGATAATAAATGATGCGATAATAACACTAATATAGAAAATGATATTAAAAATGATATTGCCTAAATATTTCAATATCAGTAATTTATTAAATTAATCAAATAATTGTTAAGATCATCAATATCTAATCTTTTTTGCTCCATTGAGTCTCTGTCTCTTATGGTTACTGAGTTATCTTCGAGTGTTTGAAAGTCAACTGTAATACATACCGGTGTTCCAATTTCATCATGTTTCCGATAGCTTTTACCAATATTTCCAGTATTTTCAAATATTACCCTTCCTAAACCAATTTTTTGAAGATCATTCTTTATATTTTTTGCAGCTTCAACTAATTCTGAGTTATTTTTCTTTAAAGGTATAACAGCTGCCTTTATTGGTGATAAATGTGGTTTTAGCCTTAAGACAACCCTGGTTTTATCATTTTCTAGCTCCTCAACAAAATAAGCTTCATTTAATATTGCTAGAAAGCCTCTTTCTACACCTGCTGATGGTTCAATTACAAATGGAACAACCCATTTACCAGAGTCATCCTGTACTGCCATTTTACTATTTGAGTGTTTATTTTCCTTTACAGATGACCCAATACTCAATTCATTTTGTTTCTTAGAGTGTGAACCTAAATCAAAATCAGTTCTGTTTGCAATACCTTCAAGTTCTTCAAGGCCATGAGGAAATTTATACATTAGATCGATAGTTTTTTTAGAATAATGAGCTAGTTCTTTGGTGGGTACATCGTAAAGCTCTATACTTTCTGTGGGTACACCTTGGTTTTTCCACCATTCTAGTCTTTTTTGTACCCATATGTCATGAGATTTTTCATCTTCACCTGGCATAACAAAATATTCTAATTCCATTTGTTCAAATTCCCTTACTCTAAAAATAAAATTTCTCGGTGTTATTTCATTTCTAAATGCTTTGCCCATTTGTGCAATTCCAAATGGAATTGATTTGGATGTTGAATCTATGACGTTTTTAAAGTTAGTGAATATCTGTTGAGCTGTTTCAGGCCTGAGATATGCAAAACTCGAACCATCGTCTATCGGACCAACATTGGTCTTAAACATCAAGTTAAATTGCCTTGGTTCTGTTAGATCTTCTGGTTTGCACTCTTTTGGTACTTGATCAGCTCTAAATCTAAGACCACACGACTTGCAATCGACCATTGGATCTGAAAAGGTATCTTCATGGCCTGAATACCCCAGAACAAGCGGGTTTGTAAGAATAGAAGAATCAAGACCCTCAATATCATCATTTTCATACACCATTGCTTCCCACCAGGCGTTTTTAATATTATTTTTTAGTTCAACACCTAGTGGTCCAAAATCGTAAGTTCCCTGAAGACCTCCGTAAATTTCACTAGATTGGAATATAAAGCCTCTTCTTTTACATAAAGCAACAAGCTCTTCCATGTTTTTAGCTGGCAATTTCAATCTCCTTGAAAATTAACATTTGTCCCTTTTATATAGAGGCTTATTTTTAAATTATCTGTGTATAATTAATACTTTTGTGATTATATATCAAGCTTATAAATTATTATCATGATATTTACACTATTTTACATTCTTTCATACATTCCAAGGTTTTTCTTAGTTTTTTTTATTGATTTATTCATTTACTTGAGACTTTATAAGATTACTAAGTCTTATAAGATAACAAAAATTAATCTTAAAATAGCTTTTCCTGAATTAACTCACACAAATATTGAATTGTTATCAAGAAGAAGTTTAAGAGAGTCCATTATTTCAGGATATGAGACAGTATATTCATGGGGGAGATCATTTTCAGATTCAAACAATTTAATTTTTAAAATAGAAAATAATTTTTTACTAAAAAAAAATATTTTAAGCGAACAAGGATTAATTTGTGTAGCAATACATAACAGAAGTGTTGATATGCTGTTAACCTGGATTAACTCGCAAACACCAACAGTAAGTCTTTATAAAGAGATTAAAAATAAATACATTAATACATTTGTAAAAAATAAAAGGGAATTAAATAACTCAGTGAGCGTCAAAACCTCGATTTCTGGTGTTAGAACTATTTACAAAGCTTTAAAAGATAAAAAAGTAATATGTTTTGCTGCAGATCAAGTTCCCAAAAGGGGCCTAGGAGAACATATAAAGTTATATAATAAAATGGCATATACAACTACACTTGTTCAAAATTTGGCATCTAAAACAAATTGTCCAGTGATATATCTCTGTATGAATTCAAATATTAATGGTTTTCTTTCTGTATCAATAAAGCCTTGTAGTGATAATATCTATGATAGTAGTAAGCACTTACAATTAGTAAATAAAGATATAGAAAAATTAATTAATAGAAGGCCAATAGATTATTCATGGGAATATAAAAGGTTTAAGAGAAGCTTGCCTGAAGAAAAAAATTTATATAGTGGTATATAGTTATTTTGCCCAAAACATAGGAGTTAAGATTACTAAAAGCGTAAATATCTCTAATCTACCTAAAAGCATTGCAAAGGCTAATGTGCTCTTAGTAAAAGCACTTAGATTAGAATAATTTTCTGATACCACTCCCAATCCAGGACCGAGATTATTAAGGCATGCACCCACTGCTGAAAATGCAGATTCTAAATCAAGACCCGATGTTAAAACTGCAAATAAAAGAATCATAAAAGAAATTACATAAATAGAAAAAAAGCCCCATACAGATGTTGCAACTTCATCATCTACACTTCTTGAGCCTATCTTTAAAGATATTACAGAATTTGGATGAATTATCTTCATAATATTAGAGTAGGCATGATTTAACATTATCATGACTCTCCATGACTTTACTCCACCTCCAACTGAGCCTGAACAAGCTCCAATAAAAGCTCCTATAAGTAAAAGAAAAGATATCGATAATGGCCAGTATGAAGTATCAGAGATTGAGAAACCTGTAGTTGTTATCATTGAAACTGAATGAAAAATAATTTCTTTATAGCTAGGACCATTTTCATAATTAGAAAGTAAATTTATAAGAAACGAGACAACCAAAATTAGTAATAGTATTGAAAAGAAAAATCTAAACTCTGGATCATAAAAGTACTTCAATGGCTTTCTTCTGTAAATTGCAAAATAATGAAGCGTAAAACTAAATGCAGACAAAAGCATAAATACAATGCATATAATCTCAATCGTTGTACTATTAAAATATCCAATACTTTCGTTGTGAGTAGAAAATCCTCCAATTGCAACTGTTGACATTGCGTGTGATACTGCATCAAATGGAGACATTCCACCCAAGTAATATAAAAGGGCACATACAATAGTAAGTCCAAGATATATAGACCATAACGCTTGTGCAGTTTCCTTTATTCTAGGTGTAAGCCTTTGCTCACCCATAGCTCCGGGTATCTCAGTTTTATATATTTGACCACCTCCAATGCCTAATAATGGCATTACTGCGATAGCAAGAACTATAAGACCCATTCCACCCATCCATTGGAGCATTTGTCTATAGAATAAAATAGATTCAGGTAAGGCATCTATATTCGGAATAACAGTTGCTCCAGTAGTAGTAATTCCTGACATTGACTCAAAGAAAGAGTCAATTATGCTCATTCCACTCAGGTAGAACGGTATTGAGCCTGCAAATGACAAGACAACCCAGAACATAACTATAATTACAAAACCATCTTTTTGAGATAATTCATTATTTATATTTCTGGTTAGAATTAATCCAACAACACCTATCAAGCTAATTGACATAAATGTTTTTAAAAAAACATAAAAGGCGTCGTCATTAAAAATAATTGATATAAAAATAGGAAAAACAAATGAAAAGCTGAAAAATAAAATCAACACACTAAAAAGGTTTAATATTGACTTAGGATTCATTATTGTGTTTTAAAAAGAATCTCGACCTCAGAAACCATGTCTTTATTTGCTAAAAATATAATTAAATGATCATTTAAACAAAGCTCAACATTAGAATCAGGCATTATCAGATCACCATGTCTAACAACTGCGCCAATTGAAGCTCCCTCAGGCAAAGGTATTTCTTTAACCGACTTTCCGAATAGATTTGAGGTAAACTCATTTGCGTGAACAACACCTTCAATGGCCTCGGCCCCAGTATCCATTTTTAATAATACATCTTGAGTAACATCACTTTCTCTAAGGTCTTGAAGTACTGAAGAAACGGTTAACCTGTATGGTGCTATATATATATCAATAAAGCCTGGAACCAGACCAAGATATGATGGATTATTTAAAATAATCATTGTTTTTTTTGCACCCATTTTTTTAGCGAGAAGGGAAGACATTAAGTTTGTCTCATCATCGTCAGTAAGAGCACAAAAAATGTCAATATTTGATATATTCTCACTTTTAAGAAGATCCTCATCAGTCGCAGATCCACTTAGGACGATAGTTTTATCAAGTTTCTTAGATAATTCTTTACATTTTTGTTTATCTGAATCAACTAGTTTTATTTTGTAATCATTTTCTAGCTCTTTTGCTAATGAGTAGCCTATTTTTCCGCCTCCAATAATCATCACCCTTGAATAAACATCAATCTTATCTCTAAATTCATTAACAATAAGATCAATGTTAGAGACAGAAGATACAAAATACACCTCATCACCTTCTTTTATAATAGTTTCACCGGAGGGAATAAAGGGCTTTCCTTTTCTATAAATGGATGCAACAAAGGCATTTGTATCTGGCATGTCATCTTTAATGCCTTTTAGTTCTCTTCCAACAAGCTTACCTTTCTTTTTTGCTTTTACACTAACGAGATTTACTTTTCCGTCAGCAAATTTTTCTATTTGTTCTGTACCAGGGTGTTTAATAAGCTCTTTAAGATGATTCATAACCTCTTTTTCAGGGCTAATAACAATGTCAACAATGTCAGTACCAAATATATCTAAGTTTTCTGAATAAGTTTCTTCTGACAATCTACATATTGTTTTCTTAACATTGAAACTATTTTTTGCTATCTGACAAGCAATTAAATTAACTTCATCATTTGAGGTAACTGCAATCACAGTTGTAGATTCATCAGCACCAGCTTTCTTTATTGAAAGAGGGTGTGAAGCATGTCCTTCTACTGTCAAAATATCAAGCTTATCCTCTAAGGCACCAAGAGAAGATTTATCAAAATCAACAATCGAAACATCATAATTATTATTTACTAATGCAGTGGCAAGACTTCCACCAACTCGACCAGCACCTAAAATTAGTACTTTCATAGTGTGTAAATTAAACCTCTTTTTAAATAAAGCAAGACTTATCGTATAAATTTATTTTTTATGAAAAAAAATCTTTATATGAATTATAAAGATCATTTGATGAAATAATGTTCTTGTTTTGAAATTGTAAGTAAGTAATCACTACCAATTTATCACTTGTATTTATATACAATCCTGTTTTATCAATTTTGTGGACTGTTCCAGGAATGTCACTGCTGTTTTCGTTAGTTTTTTCAATTTTATGAATTTTAATAACTTTATTTTTATAGTTGAAATATATGCCTGGCCATTCAATATATGCTCTATATTTATTAATAATATTAGTGCTGCCATCATTAAAATTTATTTCTGATTCTTGTTTTAAAACCTTATTACAATAAGTTGCTTTTGAATGATCCTGAGGTGAAGCATTTAATTCATTTGAATTAATTTTATCTAGAACATTAAAGAGGTTTGCATTACATAATTCAGTTAATTTTCTTTCAAGTGAAATCTTATCATCATCATCTTCAATATTTTTTTCAAATACTGAATAGATGTCACCAGAGTCTAGCTTATTATTTATTTTAATTATTGATATCCCAGTAGATGTGTCTCCGTTTAAAATTGCCGACTGAATTGGCGATGCCCCTCTATATTTTGGAAGAATAGAAAAATGAATATTAATTGGTGAAACTGTTGGCAAATTTAATAACCAACTGGGGATAATTTTTCCATAAGCTACTACAATTAGAAATTCAACCTCTATCGATGATAGTTCAGCTTTCAAGTTATCATTATCCAGATGCTCCGGTTTAAAGGTTTTAATATTTAAAGATCTTGCTTTATCCGAAACAGCAGACTCTATTAATTTGCTGCCTCTTTTGCCCCTTTTGTCAGGCTGGGTAATAACTGCTTTAACATTTATATTTGATTCATTAGACAAATAATCTAGAACTTTAGCAGCGCTATGAGGACTACCAGCAAATAAAATATTCATAAATTCATTTAATATCTGTTAAATTCATCTAAAATCTTTTAAAAGCTTATTTCTTATGCGATCTCTCTTTAATGCACTTACATAATCAACCATTAATTTACCGTCTAAGTGATCTATTTCATGCTGAATACATACTGTTAGAATGCCTTCTGGTGTATCCTCCATAGTTTCTCCACTCAAATTTTGCCAAATAAGTTTGATTTTATCTGGTCTGGCTATAGTTTCATTAAATCCAGGTATTGATAAGCATCCTTCTTCAAATTCAAACATTTCATGTCCTTCAAGAATTTCATACTCTGGATTTACAAATATTCTTGGATCATTTCTTTCTTCAGAAAGATCCATAACTACAAGCCTTATATGTTTGTCTACTTGTGTTGCTGCTAAACCTATTCCATTAGCTTCATACATAGTTTTAAGCATATCTTGGGCTAATTTTTCTAGACATTTGTCGAATTTAGTAACTTTTTTAGCTACTTTTCTTAATCTTGGGTCCGGAAATATTAAAATATCTAATTTTTTAGCCATTTTTAAAGTTTTTCATTATAATTTCGAGATTATAATCCACTTAACAAATTAAGAGTACATATAATGACAAATGAAACAGTACAAGTAGCTATCATAATGGGTTCTGACTCAGATCTTCCTGTTGTAGAAGCAAGTTTTTCAATATTAGATGATTTTGGTGTCAAATACACTAAAAATGTCATGTCAGCGCATAGAACGCCTCATGATGTAATGGAGCTAATAAAAAATTCTGAGAAAAACGGATGTAAAGTTTTTATAGCAGCTGCTGGTATGGCAGCTCATCTTGCCGGAGCGGTAGCGGCTCACTCAACTAAACCAGTTATAGGTATTCCAATAGAATCAGGCGGCATGGGTGGAATTGATTCCTTGTTGTCCACTGCAATGATGCCACCGGGAGTTCCTGTTGCAACAGTAGCCGTTGGTAAAAGTGGGGCAAAAAACAGTGCAATACTTGCAGTTCAGATTCTTGCAACTAGTGATGAAGATCTTGCACAAAAGTTGGTTGAGTATAAACAAAATATGAGATCTGAAGTTTTAGAAAAAGATAAAAAACTTAATTCATAATTGAAAAACAATGCTTTAAATATCAACTCATCCGTTGAGTGGTTAAATGCTGGAAAAATTCTAGCACATCCTACTGAATCAATTTGGGGTTTGGGTTGTGATGCGCTGAATGAAGAAGCAGTGAATCTTATTTTTAAGATAAAAAAAAGAGATAAAAAAAAGAACTTTATTTTGCTTGTAAAATCACTCGAATCAATTGAAAAATATTTAGAAGAAATAAATACGGAAGATAAAGCTTTATTAAATAAGCATTGGCCTGGGCCATATACTTTCTTAATTAAATATAATGAAAAACTTCCAACTCATTTAAAAAATCCATCTGCCAAAATAGCAATAAGAGTGAGTAATCACTTACCTTTAAGACGTTTATTTAAAAGTTTTTCTGGCTTTATGGTATCAACGTCTGCAAATATCTCTGGTGAAGAAAATATTAATGATCCTAAACATATTATGAATTATTTTGAATACGAAGAGATGGCATATTATGATGAAATATTAGGTGACAATAAAAACCCTTCAACTATTATTGATTTAGAATCTAGAGAAATTATTAGAGAATAATATGTTAATAAATTTAGAAAAATCTTTTAAAAAAATTCAATCATTAATCATTAAAAATTTTAAACTTCTAGAGGGTCTATCTTCTGCAGAAATTTCATCTGATGCCTGGAAAAGGCCTGAAGGTGGCGGAGGGAAAACCTTTGTAATATCTAACGGTAATTTCTTTGATAATTGTGCTGTAAATTTCTCGTCAATATACGGTAAAAATATGCCTACAAGTGCACTTGGAAAAAAATTAGCCAAAAAAATTGATCATGGCTATCAAGCCATGGGTGTTTCTGTGATCTCTCATCCAAAAAATCCATATGTTCCAACTAGTCATATGAATGTTCGTCTATTTGGAATATTAGACAAGAATAAAAACATAAAAGATTGGTGGATTGGAGGCGGCTATGATTTAACGCCTTATATATCTTTTCCAGAAGACAATATTAATTGGCATAACTCAGCAAAAGAAACTCTTGATAAATATAATAAAAATTTTTATGGGCTATTTTCTGAGAATTGTAATAAATATTTTTATATACCTCATAGAAAAGAAAGAAGGGGTGTTGGAGGTATCTTTTTTGATAATCTATCTAGCTTAAGCCTCGACGATAGCTTGAAAATGCTAAATTCTATTGCAAGCACCTATTTAAATTCATATTTAGATATTGTTTCTAAAAGAATGAAAATAAAATATTCCTCAGATGAGAAAGATTTTCAGCTAATTAGGAGAGGAAGATATGCTGAATTTAATCTAATATATGACAGGGGAACGTCATTTGGACTTCAATCAAATGGAAGGATTGAATCAATCTTAGCTTCACTTCCAACAGAAGTTAAATGGAAGTATAAAAAAAATAAAAAATACAAATTAATGGAAAGGGCTCTACTTAAAAATCTTAATAGAAATTGGAATGAATAAAAAATACAAACTTGGTGTTGTTGGGCGGCCTATTGAGCATTCATTATCTCCGTTTATACACTCAAGATTTTCAAGGAATGAAAATATTAATATTGAGTATTTGCCCTATAAAGTAGATGAGTCTGATTTTGAAATTTTCATAAAAGAATTTTTCTCTGATAAAGATTCAAAAGGATTAAATGTAACTCTTCCATATAAAAAAAATGCTGCCAATCTTAATGGAAATATTTCATCAGAAGCAAAATATATAAATGCAGTAAATACTCTGGTTAAATCAAATGGAGAGCTTTCACTATATTCAACTGACGGCAAAGGTTTTATTAACGATATTGATTCAAAAGGCTTTGATTTAAAAAATAAGAAAGTTCTGATGATTGGGGCCGGAGCAGCCATAGAAAGTGTATTGTATAGAGTTGCTAAAAGCAGCACTAAAAGCATTACCTTATTTAATAGAACTGAAGAAAAAGCAAATAGGCTGATAAGAAAATTTTCTAATATGGGAAAAATAGACTTATTTCATGAAGAACAAAATTCTGCTTTCGATGTTGTTATAAATGGATCATCAGCAGGATTAACAGGTGAATTTAAGCCAATAGAAGAAATCTTTACAAATTCTAGTACTTACTTTTATGATTTAAATTATTCTTTAACTGAAACGCCATTTTGTAAATGGGCTAGTGAAAATTCTAAACATGTATTTGATGGCATAGGGATGCTTGTGTATCAAGCAGCATTTTCTTTTGAAAAATGGTTTGATGTATTTCCTGAAACAGATAGTGTTATTAGTGACCTTGAGGGAATGAGAGAATGAAACGATTTGTACAATTCATAGCTGGAGCAATCTGTCCTGAATGTAAATCACAAGATACTATTGCTCTTAACCCTACAGATGACGAAATTTATTGTGTTAATTGTGATTTTGTTGAAAAAAGACCCAAAGAAAAATCTAAAGATAACATCAATGAAATCAAGGTAGTTAATCTAGAAGATTTTAAAAAAAATAGGGAAGAAAATCGATAGAAATTAAACCCTCAAACATATATTATACGTAGCACAAAAAAGTGCTTTTTTACTTGGTTATATATATAAATAGCTTATAATATACTATAACTAAATTTTATTATTATAAGACACACTTATTGGGCGGATAATGTTATTTAATCTTTTTAACTTTACAAAGAGAAATATTTTTCTTCTAGCTTTGCTTTTGCTAGCTTCACCATTTATGCAAGCTGATTGGTTTGCATTAAATATGACTAGAGGTAGTACCGATATAAGTAACGAAGTTTTTGAGCTACACATGCTAATTTTTTGGATATGTGTCGCAATTGGAGTAGTAGTTTTCAGCGTTATGTTCTACTCAATGTGGGCTCATACAAAGAAAAAGAATCCAATACCTGCTAAGTTTCATGAAAATCACAAGCTTGAAATAGCTTGGACCATTATTCCATTTTTGATCCTAATAGCTATGGCTGTTCCAGCGTCAAAAACGCTTGTCAAAATCTATGATGATGAGGCAGGCGATATTAATATTCAAGTAACTGGATATCAGTGGAAATGGCAATACAGATATCTTGAGGATGATGTAAGCTTCTTTTCGAATTTATCAACTGATTTGGATGAGATATATAACTTAGTTCCTAAGGGAGAAAATTACTTACAAGAAGTTGATGAGATGGTTGTAATCCCTGCTGGCAAGAAAGTAAGATTTTTAATAACAGCCAATGATGTAATTCACTCATGGTGGTTGCCTGCATTTGCAATTAAACAAGATGCAATACCTGGATTCGTAAACACAGCGTGGACTATTGTCGATGAACCTGGAATCTACAGAGGCAAGTGCACGGAGTTGTGCGGAAAAAATCACGGCTTCATGCCAATAGTTGTAAAAGTTGTTGAACAAGCTGAATATGACGATTGGGTTTTTGCTAAAAAACAAGAAGCAATCAAATTAGCTGAGTTAACAACAAAAGAATGGACAGCCGCTGAGTTGGTTGAAAGAGGTGAAAGCATTTATGAAGTAAATTGTGTTGCTTGTCATCAAACATCTGGTCAAGGCATATCTGGAATATTCCCGGCGCTTGCAGGAAGTGACATTGTTATGAATAACAAAGATAGAAATATTGAAATTCTCATGGAAGGTGTTCAGGGAGCAGCCATGAATTCATTTAGCTATCTTTCAGAGGTTGAACTTGCCGCAGTTATTACGTATACAAGACAATCATGGGGTAACGCTGAAAAGGGAGATGGAGAAATCGTAATACCCAAAGATATCGTGGATTATAAGGAACCAAAAATTTAATATAGGAAAATATTATGAGTGCAGTAATAGAGAATCATCATGACGATCACGATCATGGCCCAGCAAAAGGAATCACTAGATGGTTATACACAACCAATCATAAAGATATAGGAACACTATATTTATGGTTCAGTTTTGCAATGTTCCTTATAGGCGGAGCAATGGCGATGATAATAAGGGCTGAGCTTTTCCAGCCTGGTATGCAAATAGTTGAGCCTGAATTTTATAACCAAATGATAACGCTTCATGGTTTGATCATGATATTTGGTGGTGTTATGCCGGCATTTGTTGGACTCGCTAACTGGTTGGTTCCAATGATGATTGGAGCACCAGACATGGCATTACCCAGAATGAACAATTTGAGTTTCTGGATATTGCCCTTTGCTTTCTTTATTCTTTTATCATCTCTTTTCATGGAGGGCGGAGCTCCTAACTTTGGGTGGACATTTTATGCACCACTTTCAACAACATATGCACCGCCAAGCGTAACGTTTTTTATATTTTCTGTTCACATAATGGGAGCTTCTTCAATTATGGGTGCAATTAATGTGGTTGTAACAATCATGAACATGAGAGCACCAGGCGTAACCTTAATGAAAATGCCATTATTTGTATGGTCATGGCTAATAACTGCATATTTATTAATAGCTGTAATGCCTGTCTTGGCCGGAGCAGTAACAATGATGTTAATGGACATCCACTTTGGAACAAGTTTCTTTAATGCGGCTGGTGGCGGAGATCCTGTTCTCTTTCAACATATTTTTTGGTTCTTTGGCCACCCTGAGGTTTACATAATGATTTTGCCAGCCTTTGGTATCGTTTCCCACATTATCGAGACTTTTTCGAGGAAACAACTATTTGGTTATTCTTCAATGGTTTGGGCTATGCTTTCAATTGCAATTCTTTCTTTTGTAGTATGGGCTCACCATATGTTTACAGTTGGCTTACCATTAGCAGCTGAAATATTTTTTATGTGGGCAACTATGTTGATAGCCGTGCCTACCGGTGTAAAAGTATTTAATTGGGTAGCGACTATGTTTAGAGGATCTCTAACATTTGAAACTCCTATGCTTTTTGCAGTTGCATTTGTTGTTTTATTTACTATCGGAGGATTGTCAGGATTGATGCTTGCTATTGTTCCTGCTGATTTCCAATATCATGATACATATTTTGTTGTTGCTCATTTTCATTATGTTTTGGTTCCTGGAGCAATATTCTCTATCATGGCCGCTGTTTATTATTGGATTCCAAAATGGTCTGGAAATATGTATGACGAGAGACTCGGCAAACTTCATTTTTGGCTTTCATTTATAGGTGTAAACGTTACATTCTTTCCGCAACATTTTATTGGTTTGGCTGGAATGCCAAGAAGATACCCTGATTATGCTCTAATATTTGCTGACTGGAACATGGTTTCTAGTATTGGAGCATTTCTATTTGGGTTCTCTCAATTACTGTTTTTATTTATTGTTATCAAGACTGTGATGGGTGGAAAAAAGGCAACAGATCAAGTTTGGGAAGGCGCCAAAGGGCTTGAGTGGACAGTTGCTTCACCAGCTCCGTACCATACATTTTCAACACCACCAAAGGTTGATTGATGAAGAAAGAAGCTAAGAAAACATTAATTAAACTAGTTGTGGCTGTTCCTTTGATGTTTGCTTTTGGCTTCGCACTTGTTCCTCTTTATGATGTTTTTTGTGAGGTTACAGGGATCAATGGAAAGGTTTTTCAATCCGAATATTCTGAAGAGCTAGTTACTGATGATGGTAGAACTTTAGCAATTCAATTTATATCTACAAATAATGAGAATATGCCGTGGACATTTAAACCATCCGAACAAGTTATGAAGATTGAAACTGGCAAGTATCATGGCGCGACTTTTTACGTTAAAAATACAACTGATAAAAAAATGACTGCTCAGGCAGTTCCAAGTGTTGCTCCATCAAATGCAGCTGCACATCTAAAAAAACTAGAATGTTTTTGCTTTGAGCAGCAAGAACTTATGCCGGGTGAAGAAGCACTGCTTCCAGTCAAACTATTGGTTTCAAATGAACTACCTTCAAATATTAAAAACATAATTTTATCTTATACAATTTTTGATATAACTGATTATGATGATGAGGTTTTAGCTCATAATCAAATGGCGATGGAGTAAAGCAGATATGAGTGGGGGAAGTTATTACGTACCAGATCAAAGCAGATTTCCAATTTTTATGGCGGTTTCTTTGTTTCTATTGGTTATGGGAGCTTCAAGTACGATAAATAACTTAGATGACCCAACTAGCAACTCTGTATATATATTATATTCAGGATTTGCATGTTTATTTTTGACCATGTTTTTTTGGTTCAGACAAGTAATAAAAGAACATCTTGCTGGATTAGATTCTAATCAATTAAAACAATCTTATGTATACGGAATGGCATGGTTCATTTTTTCTGAAGTCATGTTCTTTGCTGCATTTTTTGGTGCTTTATTTTATGTTAGAACTCTAGCAGTTCCTTGGTTAGCCGGCGAAGGATCAAAAGGAGCAGCAATTACAGCCATTGAACTATGGCCAGCCTTTGAGTCTTCATGGCCGGTTATGACCACACCGGATCAAGGCAATGAGTATGATTTAGCTGACAAGAGCATGGCATGGCCAGGATGGAGTAAGGCTCTTTTATGGCTGCCTTTGTGGAACACAATTGTTCTTTTGAGTTCATCATGGACTGTTCACTTAGCCCACCTTGGTTTAAAAAAAGGAAATAGAAAAAAGTTTAATGTATATCTTGGAGTTACAGTTCTTTTGGCTTTAATTTTTGTTGGGCTGCAGGCTCTTGAATATTATGAAGCTTATGCACATTATGGCCTTAAATTAAATTCTGGAATATATGGATCAACGTTTTTTATGCTTACTGGTTTTCATGGCTTCCATGTGATGATGGGCGGTTTTATGTTAGCTATTATGCTTGCAAGATCAGTTTTTGCAGGTCACTTTGAGCAACACGATCACTTTGGCTTTGAAGCTGCATCATGGTATTGGCATTTTGTAGATGTTGTCTGGCTAATGCTATTTATATTTGTTTATATTTTATAATTAGGAATCTTCCCAAGGAACGCTGTTACCAAGTTCGCCAGTATATAAACCAATTGCAATTAAAATGATTAAAACTGTAGCAAAGAAAACTCTAAGACCAAGCAAGTAAACTGTTCTTTTTCTTCCTGTCTCGCCCTTATCTACAAGTAGAAAAAAAAGACCGCCAGCAAGTGAGAGAAGTAACAGAGGTATTACGATATAAATTAAGGTAGTAATCATAATAAAATTTTAATGCATATATACTTTTATAGATATGAAAAAAAATAAATTTAATCCAGGAGCAAGAATTACAATTTTTTTTGTTACGTTTGCAATTATTTTTTTCTCATTAGGATTGTGGCAAATCGAAAGAGGACAAGCAAAAACAGTATTGCTTGATGAATTCGATAAAAACTCAGTTATAGAACCCCAAGAGATCAAACAGGATTCAAAAAAATGGGAAAGAGTATATGTGGAAGGAACTTGGTATGGAGCCAATCAAATATTAATTGATAATGTAATAAATGGAGGCATTGCTGGATATAAAGTGCTTACACCTTTCAGGCTAAACGAAACAGGTGATCTAATCCTGATAGATAGAGGATGGATAAAAAGAAACAGAAATATGTCAGACTTACCAAATATCAGTATTAAGGATATTAAAGAAAGAGTAAGCGGGATATTAGAATCACCTGAACTTGGACTTGTTCTCTCAGACGAGCTAGTGTCTAGTGAATGGCCAAAAATATCGCAAACTAAGAATATTGATGTAATATCAAAAGAGTACAATGAATCAATATATCCATTAATTCTTTTAGCAGACCCAATAAGCAGATATAGCTTAGAATATATTAAAATTAATCCAACAAACATGACGCCAGTAAAACATTACGGTTATTCAGCTCAATGGTTTTTAATGTTTATAGTTTTATGCGGCATGTATGTCTGGTATGGATACAAAAAAAATGAGAAGTAAAATTTTTCTTGCAGTTTTGTTGCTTACACCAATACTGGTTGTAACTTTCTCGACCTTATATTTTTTATCAGGCATGTCTCCAGAAGGCACTAAAAACAATGGCGTATTTTTTAAAAGCTATTTTGATTTAAATGACTTTAAAAATATAGAAGGTAAACAAGACCTTATTAAGTTTGAAGATGGTAAATGGATATTATCTGTATATGTTACAAATATAGATAGCAGTGAGGAATCCATATACCTTGCAAGACAACTAAATGTCGCACTTAATAGAGATATCAATAAGCTTAAGAGAGTAATTTTTTATTCAAATAAATTACTTGAACCCAATCTTAAAGATATTAAATTACAATATCCACGAGTTGAAATTATCGAGGATAAAAACGGGGTATTGTTAAACGTTTTACAAAGAAATTCATCGCTTGATTTTAATATTGAAAATCCAATATTTGTAATCGATCCATATGGAAGGGCAGTTATGTATTTTTTACCAGATACTGACCCAAAATTAATTTTAAAAGACTTGAAGGTGTTAATTTAATGAATCAAATTAAAAATTTGTCTCTTTTTGGTATTTGCTTTGCATTTGTGGTTATTGCATTGGGAGCATGGACGCGTCTTGTAGATGCTGGTCTTGGATGTCCAGATTGGCCAGGATGCTATGGTTTTGTTGTTTTTCCTATTAACGAGGCAGACATTGCTATAGCAGAAAGCAGATATCCGTTATTTCCATATGATATTAATAAAGCAATTCCAGAGGTTGTGCATAGATACTTTGCAGCAGGACTTGGCCTGATAGCAATCTTTCTCGTTTATCTGTCTTTAAGAAAGACAAATGATAGATCAATACAAGGTTGGTCGTCATTTTTATTATTTTTTATATGTTGCCAAGGCATTTTTGGATATTTAACAGTAAGCTTAAAACTTTTACCCATAATAGTTACATTGCATTTATTCGGAGGATTCACCACGTTAACTCTGTTTTATTTTATTTATTTAAAATCTCGAAATTTTGAAATATTTAACCAGATAAATATTTCAAATTTAAAAATTATTGCTGGCGTAGCATTTTTAGCTTTAATATTTCAGATATTCCTTGGAGTTTGGACTAGTACTAATTATGCCTCTCTAGCATGTGCAGATTTTCCAACATGCCAGGGAACTTATTTGCCAGAGATGGACTTTAAGAGTGGATTTAATTTAAACCAAGAAGTTGGCCCAAACTATTTGTATGGATTATTAGACAATCCTGCGCGAGTAGCCATACATTATTCTCACAGAGTTTCAGCAATACTAGTTACGTTTATATTTCTTATACTTATGTCTAGACTATGGTTTTCCGAAGCAGCCCCGCTTGCCTCAACTCTCGGCATTCTTCTTCTAACTCAAATAGCACTGGGAATTACTAATGTTGTATATGTTTTACCTTTATACGTGGCGATTGCTCATAATTTATTTGCAGCCTGTCTTCTTTTAGCAACATTTACTGTAAATTACTTAGCTTGGAAGAAATGACCCTTCTTAAAAGTTATTATCAACTTTGTAAACCAAATGTAGTTTACATGATGCTGATATGCGCTTTTGTAGGAATGTTGTTAGCAGAAAAGTCTGTAAGTTCTTTCAGTTATTTGATCGTGTCTTTAGTTGGTATAGCATTTTGTGCAGCTTCTGCAGCTGCAATCAATCAGGTAATTGATCGTGAGACTGATGCATCTATGACAAGAACCGATCAAAGACCATTGCCTCAGGGTAATCTGTCACCAATGCATGCATCAATGTTTGCTTTGGTTATAGGAGGCTTGGGCGCAACAATTTTATATTTATATGTAAATACATTAACAATGGTTCTAACAATAGCATCTCTAATAGGATATGCTTTTATTTATACCGTTTATTTGAAGAGAGCTACCCCACAAAATATTGTGATTGGAGGTCTTGCTGGTGCAGCTCCACCATTATTGGGCTGGTCATCTGTAACAAATACAATAGATCCCTACGCTTTGTTGTTAGTTCTAATAATATTTGTATGGACTCCTCCACATTTTTGGGCGCTTGCAATTTATAGAAAGGATGAATACGCGAAGGAATCAATTCCAATGTTGCCTGTCACACATGGAGTAATATTTACTAAACTTCAAATAGTTTTATATACGATTATTTTGTTCATAGTCTCATTGTTGCCATATGTGGTTCTAATGTCTGGAATAATTTATTTAGTTTCTGCTCTAATATTAAGTTCAGTCTTTTTATATTACTCAATTAATCTTTATTACAGTGACGACGATGAAGATGCAATGAGCACTTTCCAATTTTCAATTTATTACATTTTTTTAATTTTCTTAGCTTTACTGGTAGATCATTTTATAATTGTGGCCTAATGACGATAAAAAAAAATATATTAATAATTCTTGTTTTTATATTCACGGTTTTAGCCCTTTTCATTAATAAGTTAACATCTCCAAGAGTTTTGAGTGAAAATGAACTTTTAATCAATGGCCTTTTTCTTTTTGAAACTCCAAAGCAAATATCAGATTTTACTTTTTTGTCAGAAGATAATATTGAATTTAAAAAAGATGACTTAATTGGAAAATGGACTTTAATGTATTTTGGATTTACAAGATGTCCTGACGAGTGCCCAACCTCAATGTATCAAATGTCAAAACTTGTCAAAGTTTTAAGAGAAAAAAACTTTCCATTAGAAGATAAACAATTTGTTCTGGTTTCCATTGATCCTGAAAGAGATTCACCAGAACAGATTAATAAGTATGCAAAGGGCTTTGATGAGGCATTTATTGGCGTATCAAATGTCAGGCCTATGTTGATAAATCTTGCAACACAGCTATCTGTGAATAATGTAATGCCAAGTGGAGGAGAGACTGATCATTCTCACTTGGACAATCATGTAAATAATATAATACTGCTAAATCCAAATGGGGAATTTGCAGGAGTATTTAGACCTCCATTCGACTTATCAAGACTATCTTTGACTTATCAATCGGTAACTCAGTAATCTTTATATTTTAATAATTACTTTGCCTTTAGCCTTTCTGTCTTTAAGGTGAGCAATTGCTTGTGCACCATCATCTAAACTAAATGAATCAGAGACTTCTGGATTAATTTTTCCATCCGAGTGAAGTTTAAACAGCTCTTCAAAATTCTTTTTATTCTCTTCAGGGAACATTCCAACCCATGCACCCCAGAAAACTCCAACAATTTTCATACCCTTTAGTAGAGCAAGATTGATTGGAATTTTTGGAATTTCACCTGCTGCAAATCCAATTACTAAATATCTCCCATCCCATGCAGTAGCTCTGATACAAGGCTCTGAATATGAATCGCCAATCGGATCATAAACAACATTAGCTCCAATGCCCCCTGTTAATTCTTTTATTTTAGATGAGAGTTCCTTTTGCTGATCTCTATCAAGTTTTCCTGATGGATAAATAAAAGCTTCATCAGCGCCATGATTTTTACAAAGATTAATTTTTTCTTCAGTTGATGCTGCAGCTATGACTTTAGCTCCCATAGCTTTTCCAAGCTCTACAGTAGCAAGACCAACACCTCCGGCTGCTCCTAGAACTAACAAAGTTTCTCCTTCCTTCAAATCCGCTCTTTGTTTGAGAGCATATAGGGATGTGCCATACGTCATTGGTAAAGCAGCTGCAGTTTCAAAGCTCATAGAGTCTGGTATTTTTACAGCAGCTGTTTCTGGAACAACAATCTTTTCAGCAAAAGCCCCCAAACCAGTCATTGCAAATACTCTATCACCCACTTTTAAATTTTTTACATCTTCAGCGACTGCTTCAACTGTACCTGATGATTCACCTCCGGGGGTAAAAGGTAGTTCTGGTTGAAATTGATATAGCCCTTGTATCATCAAAACATCAGGAAAGTTAACACTACCAGCTTTATTATTAATTAGCACATGTCCAGGTAGAATTTCAGGATCAGGCACCTCATTAATTTGTAATTTATCTGGCATGCCCAGCTCGACACATTGTAAAGCTTTCATAATTTCCCCCTATAACTTTAAGTTGTAGTTTTTAACGAATTCATTCATTTCTTCGTTTGTATTTTCTGGAATTTCTTTTAATTTATTTAATGATAACTCTGCTTCTTTTTTTATACCATCTAAATTTAATGAACCATCAGATCTTAAAATTTTAATATTTTCTTTAGCTTTTTTAACACCATCTGAATGAAAGCTATTATCAGGTATTTTTCCTTTTACTGAGCCAATAACATACTCAATAGATTCTATGAATGATTCACTATTCTCAAAAAAAGATGCAACTAGCTTAAGATCATCAATTATTTCATTTCTTGCCTCATTGATATTTACCACCCGATTGTTTTTATCTATATTTGTATCATTATCTCTTCCTTTATAAATAACTTTTGAATCGTTTAAATCAATTTTTTCTTTCTCATCATCTGATATCTTAGGACTTTGATCGATTAAACAATAAATAAGAATAATATCTAAAAATTGCATGTGATGAACTGATGTACCAGTTATGTTATCAGGCAATAGATCAACACCTCTGACCTCAAGATACTCAATTCCATATTCTTTTAAAAGATTGTATGGCCTCAAGCCATTTAAAGATGATCTTTTAGGCCTTATAGCATCATAATATTCGTTTTCTATTTGAATAATTCCATTTGAGATCTGATGGTATTCATCATTAGAATCTAACAAACCAAGTGCTTCAAAGTCCTTGTAAGGAACAGTAATTGCATCCTTTATCTTTTTTAGAAAACCTGACAACGAGTTATATTTAATATTCAAATTTTTCTGAGCCTTACTTTGATATCCTATATCACTCATTCTTAAAGACGTTGCATCTAAAAGATACATATCGTTAGAGTTAAGCTTTTCTAGTTTATGTTCTCTATTATTAACAAAAGACTTATCAACTACATTCGTTTGACCAAATTCTAGAAGCACAAACCAAAACAATCTTTTAAAGTTTCTTATTAATCCAAGATAGGCTTCATCAATATCAACTTGATTATTTGAATTAGTTAAAAAAGTAAGAGAGTCAGGATGTATTGAAAAGTTATAGTGCATACCAGAAACGCATTGCATGGTTGGTCCATATCTTACTTTTAGTCCTTTTCTATATACATGCTTAAGCAGTCCAATGTTGCTTTGGTGATAAAAGCCCAAATTTATATCTGATTCATTTTCAATTTGTGGAGGCATTGAAAAAGGCCATAACATCTCATTATCATCAATATTTTGTCCTACAAATACGTGAAGAGAATATAAAAAATTATAAAGATCATTAACATCTTCAAATGTGGGTGTAACTAGCTCGAGCTGTGCCTCTGCGAAATCTGTAGTTATAAATTTATTTGTAAGAGCAGACCCCAAAGCTTCTGGATGAGGTTTTTCAGATATATTACCCTCGTTATCTACTCTAAAAAATTCTTTCTCTATACCTCTTTTAATAATTAGATTTTTAAAGAAACCTGAGTCTTTTAAATTATTTAATCTATTTTTTAGTAATGCATTAGTCATTAAACCCTGGACCAGCTTTTACTATTTCAGGTTTTGCATTAAATTTTTTGAAGTTTTCTTGAAATTTTGTAATTAATTCTGAAAGATATTTTTTGTATTCGTCTTTATTTTTCCATGTATTAATCGGATTTAGTAATTCACTATCTACTCCATCAACTTTTAAGGGCACAGATAAATTTAATCCAGGAAGAGTTGTTGTTTCAACATTATCAAGCTCACCATCCTGAATTGCATTAACAATTCTTCTCGTAGTGGGTATCTTAAATCTAGTTCCTACTCCATAAGGGCCTCCAGTCCAACCGGTATTTACAAGAAAAACTTTAGAATTAAAACCCTCTATGCGCTCCATTAAAAGGTCTGCATACTCATTTGCAGGCCTAGGAAAAAACGGTGCCCCAAAACACGTTGAAAAAGTTGATTCTATATCAGATCCAGATCCCATTTCAGTTGAACCAACCTTAGCTGTATATCCACTCAAGAAGTGATACGCGGCTGCTTCTTTAGATAATAATGAGACAGGAGGGATAAGACCTGTAAGATCACAAGTTAAAAAAATGACTGTTTTTGGCTCGCCAGCTGCATTGCTGTCAACAGCATTTTTAATGTGAGACCTTGGATAACAACATCTTCCATTTTCAGAAAGCGAAGTATTACTATAGTCAGGCGTGCCATCTTCATTTATAAAAACATTCTCTATAACACTTCCATGTTTGATAGCTTTATAAATTACAGGCTCATTTTCTTCAGTTAAATTAATTGTTTTTGCATAACACCCGCCTTCAAAGTTAAAAACTGAGCCTTTGCTCCACCCATGTTCATCATCTCCTATGAGTGAACATTTAGGATCAGCTGATAGCGTAGTTTTTCCTGTACCAGATAAACCAAAAAATAAAGCTACGTTTCCATTAGAATTTACATTTGCAGAGCAATGCATTGGCAGAACACCTTTTTCTGGAAGAAGAAAATTTTGGACGGAAAACATAGATTTTTTCATTTCACCTGCATATTTCATACCAGCAAGAATAACTTTTCTTTTTGCAAAATTTATAATCACACAACCATCAGAATTTGTTCCGTCTTCAGAGGGGTCGCAAACAAAATTAGCAGCACTTATTATCTGCCACTCTTGCTTATTGGCCGGATTATAATCATCGGTAGCTACAAAAATAAGCCTAGAAAATAAAGAATGCCACGCAGTTTCTGTTGTAACTTTCACCGGCAAATAATGCTCATCATGAGAACCCACATGAACGTTAGAAATATATCTATTTTTTTCAGCTAGATATGTTTCTACTTTATTCCATAATGCATCAAATTTTTCTTCTTCAAAAGGTTTGTTAATTTCACCCCAATCAATAAGATTTTTTGTTCCTGCTTCTTTAACAATAAATCTGTCATTAGGACTTCTTCCGGTTCTTTCTCCAGTAGATGTTGAAAATGCACCATTAGAAGCAATAACACCTTCATCGTTATTTACAGCTTCTTGTATAAGCTCTTCATTGCTCAAGATTAGTGCTTCCGAGGTATTTGGTTGGGTGTTCATATTACTAACAAATATTATAGGTACTTGGGGGGAATAATTATATATGTTGAGGTGATAATTATGTACCTATAATATTTTATTCGTTAGCAATATTTAGAATTATTATGTAGTGTATTAAAAAATTAAAGCATCATTAAGTCAACAATCTATAAATTTGTTATATTAAAGCGGTTTAGAAAGATAAAAAGATGTAGTTATGCTACAAAATTAGGCTAATTTAATTAAACCTCTATACTTAAAAATTGTAGCGATTAGGTAAGTTGCAAAAAATATAAAGCCATACTCTGCAAAGTTAAAAATAAATCTCCACCCATCCTCAGCACAACTTGGACCACCGGCAAGTGTCATATTTATAGCTTCAATGAGCCCAAAATAATCTACTTGAGCATGAAAAGGCATTCCACAACCTGATAGGTTGAACAATTCATCCAAAGACATGCTTTGAATATATATTTGTCTTGAGGTTACGAATAATCCAATCAAAGAAGAAATTGTAATTAATATAGCACTTATAAACTGCTTATTAATTAAATATCCTAGCAACCCAGAAATTGCCACTAATCCAAAAACATATCTAGTAAGTATACATAAGGGACAGGCCTGTAAATACATAACCTGATCCATTATTATCGCTGCAAAAATGATTGCTAAAGCAGAAAACATAACCGACAGTTCAAAATAGTTTTGGAAAATATTTTTAACAATTGCTGATATTTTGTTATACATTTTTCTTTAATTTTTTCCATTATAGAAAAACAAGAGTCATAATACATTATATAAAAGCTAAACATGAAAAATAGAATTTTTATCATAGATGGATCGTCTTATTTATATAGAGCCTTTCATGCTATGCCACCACTAAGCACTTCAAAAGGACAGCCAACTGGCGCAGTAAAAGGCGTTACAAATATGCTTCTGAATTTAAAAAAAGACAGTGAGGGCTCACCTATCATTGTTGTATTTGATGCAAAAGGAAAAACTTTTAGAAACGAAATTTATTCGGAGTATAAAGCAAACAGACCCCCCATGCCTGATGAACTTAGATTGCAATTAGATCCAGTCAAATCAATTTGTAGGGCTATAGGATTTCCACTTATCGAAATCGAAGGTGTTGAAGCAGATGATGTTATAGCAACAATAACCAGAATGGCAAAAGATGCTAAATATAAATGTGTTGTTTCATCCTTAGATAAAGATTTAATGCAACTTGTTGAAGACCCAGACACAACTTTAATGAATACTATGAAGCATGAAATTTTCAATGAGAAAAAGGTATTTGAAAAGTTTGGCGTAAAACCTAATCAAATAAGAGACATGCTAGCTCTTGTTGGTGATTCATCAGATAACATCCCAGGTGTTCCAAAAGTAGGTCAAAAAACTGCTGCAAAGTGGCTTAACGAATATAGCAATTTGGATGGAGTTATAAAAAATGCTGACTTGATAAAAGGAGTTGTTGGAGATAATTTAAGAAACAGCTTAAGTGAACTTCAAAGAAATGTTGACCTCGTTTCCTTAAAGGAAGATGTTGATTTAAATGTAAAGTTTGAAGATCTTTTAAAACTAAATCCAAACCAAGAAGAGCTAGATAAAATTTTTAAAGATTTAGAATTTGCACCAATAAACAAAGATAAAGATGAGCAGGCTCCTAAAAAAAATGGAAAATATCAAACAGTCCTTAGCAAAAAAGATCTAAATTCCTGGATTAATAAAATAAAGAAATCAAAAGCCTTTGCAATAGATACTGAAACAGATTCTGTCCAAACTGTTTCTGCTAACATGTTAGGGATATCTCTCTCAGTAGCAGAAAACGAAGGTTGTTATATTCCAATTGGACATGATTATGAAGGTTGCCCAAAACAATTATCTATGGATGAGGTGATTACAGTCCTTGGCCCTGTTATAGAAGAAAATCAAGATAAGATTGTTGGGCAGAATCTAAAATTTGATATTCCAATATTATCAAGACACGGTATTAACATAACAAAGTTTTTGGCAGATACAATGTTAATGTCATATGTATTAAATAGCACAGCCACAAGACATGGTATGGATAGACTAGCTGATTATTATTTAAACTATACAACTACAAAATACACCGATGTAACTGGAACTGCCTCCAAACAAATAAGTTTTGCCCAAGTTAAATTAGATGTAGCCACTGATTATGCTGCTGAGGATGCAGATATTACTTTAAGACTATTTAACGTTTTATCTCCATTGCTAAAAGAAAAGCCCATTCAGGAAAAGTTACTGGAGGATCTTGAATATCCGCTTGTTCATGTTTTATCAAGAGTTGAACAAAATGGTGCAAAAATTGATAAGAACAAATTAGCTAACCACTCTAAGGAGTTGAGTGAAAAGATTGATGAATTATCTTCTGCAGCCTTTAAGATTGCTGGTGAAGAATTTAATTTAGATTCTCCAAAGCAACTTCTAGAAATACTATATGAAAAATTAGGATTACCTGTACTAAAAAAAACACCCAAAGGTCAACCATCTACAAATGAGGACACACTTCAAAGATTATCTGAAGAATACGAATTGCCAAAAATTATTCTGCAATATAGGACGCTAGCAAAATTAAAGTCTACTTATACAGATAGCTTAATAAATATTGAAAATCCCAAGACAAAAAGAATTCATACATCATATCAACAAGCCGTAACTTCAACTGGCAGGTTGTCATCTACTGAACCAAATTTACAAAATATACCTATAAAAACTGCTGAAGGCCGAAGAATTAGAGAGGCTTTTGTTCCTGAGAAAGGCAATATATTAATATCAGCAGATTACTCTCAAATAGAACTTAGGATAATGGCTCATTTATCAGATGACAAAAATTTAACTAATGCATTTAATAATGATATCGACGTTCACTCTTCAACAGCGGCTGAGGTTTTTGGAGTTTCAATTGAAGATGTTTCTCAAGATCAAAGAAGAAGCGCTAAAGCGATTAATTTTGGGTTAATGTATGGAATGTCTGCTTTTGGATTAACAAGACAACTTGGAATTTCAAGAGGCGAAGCACAAGAATATTTAGATACATATTTTGCGAGATATACAGGTGTTCGGGATTATATGGATAATATAAAAGCAAAAGCAAAGGAAGATAAGTTTGTTGAAACGATTATGGGTAGACGACTTTATTTAAATGAAATCAACGCAGCTAATGGTTTAAGAAGACAAGCAGCGGAAAGGGCTGCCATTAACGCTCCACTTCAAGGATCAGCAGCAGATATTATTAAGAAGGCTATGCTCGACATAGATCAGCTTTTACTAAATGAAATGCAAGAAGTAAAAATGATTATGCAGGTTCACGATGAATTAGTTTTTGAGTGTCCAAAAGATAACGCTGATATGATCATGCAAAAAATGAAAGACACTATGGAGAAAACTGTTAAATTAAATATTCCTCTAATAGCTGAAGCTGCTATTGGAAATAACTGGAATGAAGCTCATTAACCTGATATATCACTTAATACTATCAATGAATTCCTGAGCAACCTCTCTTTCTATACCAGATGCAAAAAAATGACCACCAGAATATTTTTTAACTACTGGATTTTGATATAGTTTAATAGCATCTTCAACCAGCTTAGAATCTATTTCAGTATCATCTTCTGCATATGCAAAATAAATTGGTATAGACTTATTTCCGATAATACTATGATCTTCAAGCCTATTTCCTGTGGCATTGCCTAAAAAGAACTTTTTAAAAAATTTTTCAGTTCCTTCCACATTAAATTGTCCAATGTAATGATCTAGTAGTTTTTTACTCATTAAATCTTCATAATCTTCTATTCTTTTTAAAACACCAGGAACTAAAAATCCTCTTGTTAACAAGTCACCATATAAAGGAATCTTTACTATTGATAACAGTGGAATATTTGCAGAATTAATAAGTGGAACTTGGTAACCAATGAAACTAATGTTTTCTGGATTATTTGCGGCATATTTAGCTACAACCGCAGCACCAAAAGAGACACCATATAATATTACATCCTCAACTTTACAATGCTCAATCAGCTCTTTAAGTTGTCTTTCCATAAGCTCAATGCTTATGTCATTGTGTATTCTATCTGAATAGCCTCTGCCATACTGATCATAGGTTATTACTCTATAGTTATTTTTAATAAAGACATTTACATATTCCTCATATGCTAGTGATCCAAAGGTAGCACCATGAACTAAAACAATAACTTTGTTATTTTTATCTCCAATGTCTTTATAAGAGGTTATACCATCACTTAACTTAACTTCTTCGTATCCAGAATTTAATCTAAATTCATTTATGTCAATGTTTTCTCTATCAAGAGCAAGATACAAGCAAACTGGAATAAGAATAAATATTGAAAAAAGAAAGAAAACTTTTTTCAATTAATTAGCTCTTTCTAATGGAATGTAATTCATTTCCTCAGGAAGAAGAATTTTAATACCATGCATGTTTCTTAGATCTGAAACTTTCATTGAGAGATACTCTTCGGGCATTTTAAATGGCCATTTTTTTTTCATTTTAAAAGCTCTAAACATCACCTTTCTTTTAATTCTACCAAGCTTCCAAATAATTTTAATTAATCCAAAATATCCTATTTCTTTTATTAAGTCTTTATATAGTTGCTTTATCTGAGGGAGCTTTTGATAGCCTAATATGTATTTCAATTCCCATTTACTGCCCCATAATACCCAGGTATCAAGAATAGACTCTTGCTCTAGAGATATATCTAGCCCAAAAATTACGTGAGTACAGTCGTGATCTCTTAGAAGAGTTCCAGAATCATCATTATCTTCTAATATTTCTTTAGTATCAGGGAAAGAGTTGTAATAAGACTCTAGAGCTTCTTGCAAAGTAAGGTCACAGTTTTGATTCTGATAATCTAACATTGTGGAATAAATTTTAATATTTCAGCAGAAAACTTGTCAAAACCTGTTCCATTTCGAGACGAAATAGCCAAAGCATCTACTTCATGAATTTTAGTTTTAACATTTTTAATAGTAGTTGCAATTTTATTGTTTGATAATTTATCGCTTTTTGTAAGAACTGGTAGAAAAGGAACGTTGAAATCTCTGCAAAGCTGAATCATGTCCCAGTCACTTTCTTTAAGAGGATGACGAATGTCCATAAATATAACAACTGCAGTGAGAGCTTGTCTTTTTTGGAAGTATTGTCCCAACAATGGTCCCCAATCTTGCTTTTTTGCCTTACTAGATTTTGCAAATCCATATCCTGGTAAATCCAATAGCTTCAAATTTTCATTTACTTTAAAGAAGTTAATTTCTGTTGTTCTGCCTGGGGTTTTGCTAATCCTTGCTAATTTTTTATTATCTGTAAGTGTATTTAATGCGCTTGATTTTCCTGCATTAGATCTACCAGCTAGCAAAATTTCAAATCCGGAATCCTTTGGAAGATTTTTATAGTTTGTTACTCCAAAAACAAACTCAGTTTTTTTAAAAAGGTTTTTCATTAAATCGTTTATATCATATCAACCTATGTTTATAATACACACTTACTAGACACACATTTATTTATTCGATGAAGTATTCATTAATATTTTTTATATCTTTTATCTTATCAGCTGGCATAAATGCCGCAGATGATAAAACTAAAGAAATAGAATTGCCAGAAATTTTTGTTTCTGGTGATGCAACTATTGGAGCTAAATTAGTAGACTCCTGTGCTGCATGTCATGGAGCTGATGGCAATAGCATCAGCACAGATTGGCCAAAGCTATCTGGACAAAATCAGAGATATTTATATGAACAACTTAAATATTTTAGAGATGGAGATAGAATGAATGCTTTGATGATGTCAGTTACTCCATATTTACAAACTTTAAATGATAATGATTTGAAGCATATAGCTGCTTATTACTCTGAATATAAAAGTACTACAGGACAAGCTAAAAATGATGATGATCTTCTAGCTCTTGGGACTCAGTTATATAGATTTGGTAATATTAAGAAACAAATTCCTGCTTGTACGTCATGTCATGCTATTTATGGTCAAGGAAACAGTTTAGCTGGCTACCCTTCTGTAGCTGGACAGCAAGTAGGGTACCTAACATCTACTTTAAAAGCATATAGATCTAAAGAAAGAAATGCAGGTGAGGCATCATTGGTAATGCAATCAATTGCTGCCAATCTCACAGATAATGAAATAGATGCCTTGGCTAATTACATGCACGGTTTGTATCAATGAAATATTTAGTAACCTTCTTAACTTTTATTTTATTTACTCTATCCGTAAGTGGAGAAGATATTGAATTTAGACTTGGAGTTGATTATAGAATTGTTGATAATCCACTTCCTGTAAAAAAAGATGGTGTTGTTGAGGTTACTGAAACATTTTGGTACGGATGTGGCGCATGCTATAACTTTGATGCGCCCGTTAATTCATGGGCATCAAAATTAGATGATGATGTAAAGTTTACTAAAATGCCTGTCGCATGGGGTTCTATTCATGAACTTCATGCTTCACTTTATTATACTATTGAAGCTTTAAAACTCGATCCAAGTGTTCATTCTGCAGTATTTGTTTCTATGCATAAAGAAGGAAACTTTTTATCTAGTGAAAAATCTATAAAAAACTTTCTTCAGGGATTTGGGGTCGCACCAGAGGTTACTGAAAAATATTTAAATTCCTTTACTGTAAAGCAAAGAGTTAATAGAGCTACAAAAAATGCGAGACAGCTTCGTGTTAACTCAACACCAATTATGATAGTTGATGGAAAATATATTATTGAACCTAGAGGCCCATATCAAAGAATACTTAATGTAGTTGACTATGTTGTTGAGCTTCAAAAACCAAATTCTTAAATAATTATGAGCAGAAAATTTTTACTAACACTTCCATTACTCGTTTTAATTCTTTTTAATGGGAAGAAATATGAAGAAGCAGTCATTGAGAGGCTATTAGTACCTGTAAAAGTTTGTGTCGAGGGACAAGATTGTGGAAGTGCAGTACAAGCATCTCAGTCAGTTGCAGCTGTCTCCCCTGCAGCAGTTAAGAAAGTAGAGTTATCAGAAGGTTCAGAACATACAGTAAAAATGTTAAATTCTGGTGAAGGTGGACAAATGATTTTTGAACCTGCTGTTTTAAAAGTGTCTGTAGGTGACACAATTCATTTCAAAGCATCAGACATGTCTCATAATTCTGCAAGCGTAGATGGAATGCTGCCAGATGGAGCAGAGTCTTGGTCTGGTCAAATGAATATGGATATAAGTGTTACTCTTGACACTGAAGGTGTATATGTTTATCAATGTGATCCACACGTAATGATGGCAATGATTGGTGTTATCCAAGTTGGTGAGGCAGTAAATATGAATGAAATTAAAACTGCTTCAAATAGCCTTAAATCATCTTTTGTTATGAATGCTGAAAGAATTGACACATATTTAAGTCAGCTTTAATTCTTTTCTAAATCAGAGATCCTTTCCTCAAGATTATCAATAATTCTTTTGAGGTTCTCATATTTTGTTTTTTTGACATAGCCACTTTGTTCTACAATTTTTTCAATTTGAGGAAAAATACTGTCCTCAATATTCTTGACTGCATCTTTTGGAATTAGCTTATTAAAAATTTTGAGTTCTTTCTCAATAATGTTTTTAAGCGCTTCTATTAGATCTTTATCTTTCATATTTATCTTTTATTATATTTGTTAAATTTTGCCAAGATGAGAATTCATCTGGTTTTTTAAAATTTTGCGTCCATTCATCATGATTATTATTAAACCATAAGCAATCTATACCAAGATTATTGGCAGCATACATATCATTTATTTGATGATCACCAATATGAAGCATATTTTCAAAAGTAACATCATTCACTTGGGCCAAGGCCATGTCAAAATGAGATCTGTTTGGTTTGCTATCTCTAGCCTCAAGAGAACTAATAGAAAACTTAAAATATTTTCCAATCTTAAATTTATAAATATCCGCATTTCCATTGGTTAATATCCCTAGTAAATATTTTTTTGACAAATCCGCAATACATTTTTCCACTCCATCAAAAAACACAATTTCATGCCTTTTAGATATAAAAATATCAAATGCACTTTCTACAATCTCATTCCTTAACTTTCTTGGATTTACATGAATTAGTTTTTTTCTAAAGATTTCCTTTCTGAGCTTGCTTATGTCCCATGCAATGCTTTCATCTTCTTTTATTAAATCTTCTCTAAGTTCTAAAAAATCATTAAAATCTCCCCATTCAACTCTGCCAACTTGATCTTCTATCCATTTTCTTGTGTCTATTTCTGCCTTAATTATTGTTGGACGGTTATCCCATAAGGTGTCATCTAGATCAAAAGTTATCATTTTTATTTTTTTATTCACTTTTTTGCTCGTGGGTGTGATTTGTCATAAATTTTTGCCAAATGCTGATAATCTAATTTGGTATATATCTGTGTAGTTGATAATGAGCTATGACCAAGAAGTTCTTGTATAGTTCTAAGATCACCACTAGATTCAAGCATATGCGTAGCGAAACTATGTCTTAGCATATGGGGATGGACTGGGGGCAGGCCTTGCTTTATTGCCATTTTTTTTAACCTCATTTGAATGCTTCTAACTGAGAGTCTTGAACCTTTTGAATTTAAAAAAAGTGCATCGGTATTATTTGAAATTTTCTCCCTCTCACTAATCCAATTATTAATTGCGTTAATAGCAAATCTACCCATCGGCACTAATCTTGTTTTAGAACCCTTTCCTAATACTCGCAGAAAAGACATATTTTCTTCAAAGTCACTAATATTAATGTTTACAGTCTCTGAAACTCTTAATCCTGATGAATACATTAGCTCAACTATAGCCATATCTCTAATCTCTATTGTATTAGATGGCTTAAAATTCAAAAGTTGTTCAACATCCTCTGGAGAAAGAACGTCAGGTAAAGTATTTGATGATTTTGGCGCAGTAACTAGTTCAAAAGGTGACGAGCTGATAAGATTATTTTTTTTTAGAAATCTAAAAAATCCTTTTGCAGATGATAAGTGCCTCTGAATACTTTTAGGCTTATTATTTTGAGAGTATAGGTCACCTATCCATGCGGAACAGATTTCCTCTTTTATGTCTGAATAATTTGTTACGTTTAATTTCTCTAGAAATAGATAAAGTTTTTTAAGATCTCTTTTGTATGATTTTGTTGTATTTTCTGAGAGATTTTTTACTTGTGAGACAAAAACGAGGTATTCATTAATGTCATTAAGAATAGGCGATGTATTCTTCATATATTATTTTGATAATTTTTTCTCTAAAACATCCCTTATATATTCTATAAAAGTGGTATCTTCGTTACCAAGATATTTAGATCTATCATAGCTTCCTAACATCAAAAGACCAATTTGACTTTCAATAAGCACTACTGAAATCACCATAGATTCAACTTTCTTATCTTTAAATAAAACTGACATTTTTTCTGAAGAGAATGATCCACAATGAATAGCCCCTTTATGAAATGAAAGACCAGTTACTTTTTCAAGTTCATCGATCCTCTCATTTTTATAAAATTTGAGTATTGGCTTGTTCACTTTAAAGTCTTTTTTAAAAGCATCTTCGACTACTTTTATAATCTCTTGTTTAGAATTAGATTCAAGAATTTTTAATGTGAGACTCTTTGATTTATTGAAAAGATCTTCATTTATGTTGGCAGTTTCAATGAACGATGATAATAAATTTATAAGATTCTTATGTTCTTCTCTAAGTTTTAATATTTGTCTTTCAAGAATAGATGAGGCAGAACTAGAAGAATGTTTAAATTTCATCTCTCCAACAAGTGATTCTCTACTTTCAAAGAAATCTAAATTATCAAGTAAGAAAAGCTCAACATCTTTGGGATTTAATTCTTTAGTCACTTATATTTCCTCTGTATATAAAACTTGCAGGACCTGCCATTAATATACCATTTTTATTTTTTTTAAAGGCTAATTCACCACCAATCGACCTTATTTTTAGAAGTTTATCCTTAAGAAAATATGAAGCAACGCATAATGCAGCTGATCCACATGACAAGGTTTCACCAACGCCATTTTCAAAAGTTCTTATATCAATACTGTTTCCATCTTTTTTAAATATCGACAAATTAATATCGAGTTCCTTTATGACTCCTTCAAGATTTTTATATATTTCATTAAGATTAATTTTTTTAATAGATTTCATTTTTATGCAAAGATGGTTATTTCCAATATTTGAGATAAAGAAATTATTAATTCCTTTATTTTTTAAGTTGTCACATAAACTTTTACTCTCAATTTTATTTGGTAGCTCCATATGAACCTGAATCATTTTTTTGGCTTTAGGCTCACAAATAATGTTTTTTGTTTTTGTTTGGAAATTTACTCTACCTACAGGAGCAAAGTTATTGTTCCATATATATTTTGCAGCACATCTTATGCCATTAAGGCACATCCCAGCTTCTGATCCATCAGCATTAAAAAATCGTATAAAAAAATCATGATTAGGTTTTGTTGGAAGATCTATTTTTATTAGCTGATCAAATCCTATTCCTATATTTCTGTCAGAAATTTTTGTTATTTTTTTTCGAGTAATTTTTAATTCGCACTCAATAGAATTAACGATTATAAAATCATTACCGTTACCATGCCATTTTTCAAAATTAAGACCCAAGATTTACCTCATGTCTTATCAGATCTTCATATGATTCTCGTTTTCTTATAATCTCAAAGTTATTATCGTCTACTAATATCTCTGGCGGCTTTCGTCTAGAATTATAGTTTGATGACATAACATGCCCATATGCACCTGCTGTTTTAATAGCTAAAATACTTCCACCTGATGCACCCAAGCTATAATTTTTAGCCATTACATCTGATGACTCACATATTGGCCCAACTATTGTCCACTCTTTTGTTGGGACTTTATTATTCTCAACGTTTATGATTTGATGTTTTGCATCATATAAAGCTGGCCTAATTAAGTCATTCATTCCAGCATCAATAATAAGATAATTATCTTTAACGTATTCTACGCTTGTTAATAAAATTCCGGCATCTCCAGAAATGCTTCTTCCAGGCTCTATAATAATTTTTTCAGTTCTATCACCTAAGATATTTTCAAGATTTTTTATCAAATTTGAGGGAGAAGGAAAGCTTGAGTCAGTATAGGAGATACCTAAACCTCCTCCAACATCTAGAAATTTAAGTTCAATACCAAGTTTATTAATTTCTTTAGCAAGTTTTTTTATATATTTTGCAGATTCTTCAAAATCATTTAATTCAAATATTTGAGAGCCAATATGGCATGACAAGCCAATAAGGTTTAGCGAACTAGAATTCAAAATATATTTAGATAAATTGATAACTCCTTTTAATAAAACACCAAACTTATCCTTTTTTCTTCCAGTTTTAATATATTCGTGTCCACCTGAATCAATCTCAGGATTGAATCTTATTGCAACATCAACAATTCTATTTTCATTAGTAGCTAATTTTTCTATTCTTAACATTTCTGCCTCAGATTCAATATTAAAAGACAAAATATTTTTTCTTATGCCTTGGATAATTTCTTCGTTGGATTTTGCAATGCCTGTAAATATTATTTTTTTTGGATCTACACCAGCAGCCAAGACTCTCTCCAATTCACCTCCAGAGACGATATCAAAACCACTTCCTTTATTTTTTAATAATTTGAGTACAGAAATATTACTCAGAGACTTAACAGAAAAACAAACCAATCCATAATTTTTTTTGAAGGCATTAGAATAGGAATCAAAATTATCTAATAAAGTCTTCTTTGAATATACATATGCCGGAGTACCGACCTCTTTAACAATGTCGGTTACAGCAACATTTTCACAAAAAAGAATATTATCTTTGTATATAAAACTACTCATGTATTAAAAATATAATTCTCAGAATATTAGAGGACCCTTTACACCGCACCCATATAAAAGGAATATTACAATTAAACTAAAAATTTTTTTGAAATTCATAAACAGTATTATGAATTTAATTTATTTAAATTGATATAAAAGCTTTTTAGTATTTATAACTTTCCTCTTTAAAAGGCCCATCCTGAGGAACATTAATATAATCAGCTTGTTCTTTGGTGAGTTGAGTTACCGTTCCTCCAAAACCTTCAACCATGAGACTAGCAACTTCTTCATCAAGTTTCTTAGGCAATACTTCAACGGTTAACATTTCTGCTTTTTTATCCGCATCATTAACATTTGCAAAGCCTTGTTTATATAAATGAATTTGTGCAAGGACTTGATTTGCAAAAGATCCATCCATAATTCTACTAGGATGCCCTGTTGCATTTCCAAGATTTACTAATCTTCCTTCAGCTAGCAAAATAATATAGTTTTTGCTCGACAAATCAGGAGTTCCATCTGGGGCTGTATCTCTAAAAACTCTGTGAACCTGTGGCTTAATTTCATCCCAGTAGTAGTTTTCCCTCATATAAGCAGTATCAATCTCATTATCAAAATGACCAATGTTACACACAACTGCAGTATTTTTTAAAGTGCTTATCATTGCAGAATCACAAACATTTACATTACCAGTGGTAGTTACTATTAGATCCGTATCACCCATGACATCCATGTTAATATCCTTAGGATCTCTGGTTACCACACCATTTTTGTAACATGAGACAACTGCAAATCCATCCATGCATGCCTGCATCGCACAAATTGGATCTGATTCAACAACACTGACTATCATGCCTTCTTGAGCCAAACTTGCAGCCGAACCTTTACCAACATCTCCATAACCAATTACTAACCCTTTCTTACCAGAAAGCAACATATCGGTTCCTCTTTTTAGAGCATCATTAAGACTATGTCTGCATCCATATTTATTATCATTTTTTGCTTTTGTAACTGAGTCATTTACATTAATAGCAGGAATTTTTAGTTCACCTTTTTCAAGCATTTCTTTTAACCTATGCACCCCAGTAGTTGTTTCTTCGGACACACCATGGATAGTCTCTAACATGTCAGGAAATTTAGCATGCACCATTGATGTAAGATCACTTCCATCATCAAGAATCATATTTGCATCCCATGGCTTCCCATCTTTACAAATAGTTTGTTCAATGCACCACTCGTACTCCTCTTCAGTTTCACCTTTCCAAGCAAATACAGGAACTCCTTTTGCAGCCATTGCTGCTGCTGCGTGATCCTGTGTTGAAAATATGTTACAGGATGACCATCTTAATTCTGCTCCAAGATCAAGTAATGTTTCCATCAAAACAGCAGTCTGAATAGTCATGTGAATGCATCCCATTATTTTTGCACCAGCCAAAGGCTGCTCATCTCTATATTTATCCCTCAACGCCATTAAGGCTGGCATCTCATTTTCTGCAAGAGATATTTCTCTCCTTCCAAATTCTGCAAGTTTTATATCAGCAACTTTATAATCGTTTTCCATATTAATTTCCTTATATTTATTTATTGTGAAATTTCTGAAGCTTTATCAGTCTTTTCCCATGAAAGATCAATATCAGTCCTTCCAAAATGACCATAAGCCGCTGTCGGAAGATAGATTGGTCTTTTGAGATCAAGCATATTTATAAGACTTTTAGGCCTAAGATCAAATTTTTCTTCAACTATTTTTTCAATAGCCTCTTTTGATACTTTTTCGCTATCAAACGTATTTACATTAATTGATGTAGGTTTAGCTACTCCAATTGCATATGAAACTTGGATTTCACAATAATCCGCAAGCCCGGCTGCAACAATATTTTTAGCTACATATCTAGCTGCATAGGCTGCTGATCTATCCACTTTTGATGGATCTTTTCCTGAAAATGCACCACCACCATGTCTTGCCATACCGCCATAGGTGTCTACAATAATTTTTCTTCCAGTAAGGCCGCAATCACCAACTGGACCACCAATTACAAATTTACCTGTTGGATTGATATATATCTTTGTTGAATCTAGTATCCATTCTTGAGGAACAATTGGCTTAATGATATTTTCCATTACTCCTTCTTTAATTTCATCTTGTGTAACATCTTCATCATGTTGGGTTGAAAGTACAATTGCTGAAAGACCTTCAATCGTCTTTCCGTCATCTGAGTAAATTGCACTTACCTGACTTTTTGCATCAGGTCTTAGCCATGAAAGCTCATTGCTTTTCATAACCTCTGCTTGTTGTCGTACTAGTCTATGAGAAAGATCAATTGGAAGAGGCATAAGTGCTTCAGTTTCAGTACAGGCATAACCAAACATCAGCCCTTGGTCTCCAGCACCTTGTTCTAGGTTTTCGCCTTCTCCTTCGGTAACTCCTTGAGAAATGTCTGGAGATTGTTCAAAAACTAAGTTTGTAAATTCACATGTGTCACCATTAAAGCCATATTCATCATTATCGTATCCGATATCCTTAATGGTCTGTCTTACTACAGGTTCCAAATCAGGGCTTCCAGTTGAAGTTATTTCACCAGCAATAAATACCATATTATTTTTAATCATAGTCTCGCATGCAACTCTACTATTAGGATCTACCGCTAAATATGCGTCCAAAACAGCATCCGAAATTTGATCACAGACCTTATCTGGATGTCCTGCCGAAACAGACTCTGAAGTAAATATATAACTCATTTTTCTCTCCCTGAATTTAAACTGTGAAGAATTATTTTATAGAGTGCTTACTAAAAAAGAATTGAGATCACAATATGGCTATTTTATATCAAAAAACATGAAATATTTAAATTATGTCGTTGCTTTTTATTGCAAAAATATTATTATCTTTTTATCTAACGGGGAAAAAATTTGCAGCATACAGTTCCTACTAACGCATTAAGATTTCTATCCATCGATGCTGTTCAAAAAGCTAATTCTGGTCATCCTGGCATGCCTATGGGGATGGCAGAAATAGCAACTTCGTTATGGGGCAAACACTTAAATCATAATCCGCTTAATCCTCATTGGTTTGATAGAGATAGATTTGTTCTTTCTAATGGGCACGGTTCGATGCTTTTGTATAGCTTACTTCATCTAACTGGATACGATATATCAATAGACGATCTTAAAGATTTTAGGAAGTTACATTCAAAAACTCCTGGACATCCCGAATACGATATAGATATTGGAATTGAAACAACCACAGGCCCATTAGGCCAAGGAATTGCGAACGCTATTGGCATGGCGGTATCAGAAAAAATAATGGCAGCCGAGTTTAATGAAGATGATATTAAACCAATTAATCACTATACATATGCTTTTTTAGGTGATGGTTGTCTTATGGAAGGAATCTCGCATGAGGCATGTTCATTTGCTGGAACACACAAACTAGGAAAACTAATTTGTTTTTACGACCAAAATGGAATTTCAATTGATGGAGAAATTGAAAATTGGTTTACAGATGACTCTATAAAAAGGTTTGATAGTTATGGTTGGCAAACTATATGTGTAGATGGCCATAATATTGAAGAAATTGATAAAGCTATAGTCGATGCAAAAAATGAGACAAATAAACCAACAATGATTTTTTGTAAGACAATAATTGGTTTTGGATCTCCAAATAAGTCAGGAACTGCTGATGTTCATGGAGCAGCTTTGGGAGAGGAAGAAGTAATAAAAACCCGAGAAGCTCTAAATTGGGATCATGATGCATTTAAAGTTCCTCAAGAGGCATATGATTTTTGGGATTCAACCAAAAAAGGCTCTGAATTAAATTTGGATTGGGATAATTTGATTAAAACCTACGATGAAAAATATCCTGATAAATCAGCAGAACTTAGAAGAAGAATCAAGGGCGACTTACCTGATGATTTTGAGAATAGTTTTAAAACCTTCTTGTCAGAATGTGATAAAAACAATACGCCAATGGCAACAAGAAAGTGCTCAAAAGCATGCCTTGATTTTTTTGTAAAAGAATTACCAGAATTAATTGGTGGATCTGCTGATTTAACTCCATCAAATAATACTTTTTCATCATCAAGCTCTACTTTCTCAAATGAAAATCCTTCAGGTAATCATATTAACTATGGAGTAAGAGAGTTTGGAATGTCTGCAATTATGAATGGAATGGTTCTTCATGGTGGCATAAAACCATATGGCGCAACTTTCTTGGTATTTACTGACTATGCTAGAAATGCAGTAAGATTATCAGCCTTAATGGGGATACCAAGTATTTTCGTATATACACATGATTCAGTAGCTCTAGGTGAAGATGGTCCAACACATCAGCCTGTAGAACATATGGTAACTCTGAGATCTACTCCAAATTTAAATAGCTGGAGGCCGGCAGATCTTGTAGAAACTGCAGTAGCTTGGAACGAGGCAGTTAAATCAAAAAAAATACCAACTTGTTTAATTTTTAGCAGACAAGGAACTTCAGCAATATCACGTACTGAAGATCAATTATCTTTAATTAACAAGGGTGGTTACCTTATCGATGAAAGTGACAACTCTGATATTACTCTCATTGCATCAGGAAGCGAAGTTCAATTGATTATAGATGCAGCAAAAGAATTAAAAAGTCACTCTATCTCTGCAAATGTTGTATCAATGCCGTCTTTAGATTTATTTTTACAGCAATCTGAGGAATTTCAGAGTTCAATAATTAATCCTGATAAACCAATACTCGTTGTTGAGTGTAGTCATCCTAATTCTTGGTACAGGATTTTAAATAGAAAAGATAAAGTAATTGGAATAGAAAGTTTTGGAGAATCTGCTCCAGGCAGTGAATTACTTGAGCATTTTGGGTTTAATACTGAAAATGTTGTTAATTCAGCTAAATCATTACTAAATGATTAACCTATCATCATTAGATCTTAATAATAAAAACTTAGTCATTAGAGTGGATATGAACGTCCCAATTAAAGATGGAGACGTTCTTGATTCAACAAGAATTAAGGCATGCTTGCCAACTATTGAATACGCACTTGAAAATAATGCAAAAGTTCTTTTGATAAGTCATTTGGGTAGACCCGTTGAAGGAAATTTCGAGGAAGAGTTTTCACTAAAACCTGTTGCAAATGAACTAAGTAAAATCATAAACATGGATGTTGAACTCATTGATACATTAGAATCTAACAAAATTTTTAAGTCATCATCAAATATTCAAGTTTTGGAAAATATAAGATTTTTTGAAGGAGAAAAAGAGAACTCTCAAGAGTTAGGTAATAAATTAGGATCTCTTGGAGATATATATGTTTTTGATGCTTTTGGGACTGCGCACCGAGAACAGGCATCGACTCATGCTGCAATAATGAATGCTCCAATAGCTTGCTCTGGGCTATTGCTAGAGAAAGAAGAAAATTTCTTATCGCAGGCACTTAAAAAATATGAAAGACCTTATGTTGCTATTATAGGTGGCGCAAAAGTTTCTACAAAACTTAATCTTATAAAGTATATTAATGAAGTCGCAGACCATATTATTGTAGGTGGAGGTATTGCAAATACTTTTATAAAGTCTTCAGGCCTTAATGTTGGAAACTCACTAACTGAAGAATCAATGTTAGAAATAGCAAAGAGCATCTTGGATAAAGGTAAAGTCATACTACCTAATAGAGTATTAACATCTAAAACATTTGAAGGAGAGGATATAAAAGAAACCTCAATAAGTAATATTGGTAATGATGAAATGATTTTAGATTTATACCTAGAGCGGGAGACAAAGACTTTAATTAATAATGCTAAGACTATTCTTTGGAATGGACCTATGGGAGTATTTGAAAATTCTTTATTTGAAAATGGCACAAAGGAACTTTCTAAAGAAATTGCTAAGTCTAATGCTTTTTCTCTTGCTGGAGGAGGCGAAACATTGTCGGCAATAAATAAATATATTAAATCAGATGATGTATCATATTGTTCAACAGGCGGGGGCGCCTTTTTAGAATTTATGGAGGGTAAAGTTTTACCTTCTATTAAAGCTCTAAATTCAAAAAAATAGGGAGTTAATTTATGTCACTAAATAATATTGAAGATATAGCAGCCTATATTGTCGCAGATGGTAAAGGTATCTTAGCTGCTGATGAAAGCAATCCAACTTGTGGAAAAAGATTTGATTCTATTGGTGTTGAATCCACCGAAGAGAATAGAAGAGATTACAGAGAAATGCTTTTTAGGTCTAAAGGAATGAAAGGCAATATTGGTGGAGTGATATTATTTGATGAGACTATAAGACAATCAGCTGCTGACGGAACTTTACTTCGAGATTTAATTACCAGTCAAGATGCTCTTCCTGGAATAAAGGTTGATAAGGGTCTTCAACCTATTGATGATTGTCCTGGAGAAACCGTGACAGTTGGATTGGATGGATTAGATGAGAGATTAAAAGAATATTCATCTATGGGAGCTAAATTCACTAAATGGAGGGCTGTTATAAATATAGGTGAAGGAATTCCAACTGATAAATGTATTGACGCGAATATGCAGGCATTAGCGGATTATGCAAAATGTGCTCAAGATAATGGAATGGTTCCTATAGTAGAACCAGAAGTATTAATGGATGGAGTTCACTCTATTGATGATTGCTATGACGCATCTGATCGTTCTTTAAAATCGCTGTTTGATCATCTTGATAAAAAGGGAGTAAATATAAAGGGCACTATCCTAAAACCTAATATGGTTACTTCTGGAAAAGACTCAGACATTCAAGCTAGCATTGGCGAGGTCGCTAAGAGAACTTTAGAATGTTTAACTGAGAATGTTCCGTCTGATCTTCCTGGCATAGCGTTTTTATCTGGAGGTCAGTCAGATATCTTGGCTACTGCTCATTTAGATGCGATGAACAAGATTGGTGGCTTTTCTTGGAAATTAAGTTTCTCTTATGGGCGGGCTCTTCAAGCTGCAGCATTGCAAGCATGGGGTGGAAAGCCAGAAAATGTTTTCATTTCTCAAGATGAATTATCTCACAGGGCAAAAATGAATAAACTCGCTTCCCTTGGCAAATGGGAAGAAGAACTTGAAGACAGATAACACTTGTTAGCAACTGTTCAAAGAGTCTCTAGCGCAGAAATAGTTATTGACGGCGAAATTTTTACTTCTATTGGTGATGGATGCTTAATGTTTGTGTGCGTTGAAAAAGATGATGTGTCTCAAAACATAAATAATATGGTGAATAAGCTTTTAAATTTTAGGATGTTAGATGGCCCAAAAGGAATAACCTCATTACCTTTAAATGATTCAGGAAAAGAAGTCTTAATAGTGAGTCAATTTACCTTGGCTGCAATTACAAATAAAGGCAATAAGCCAAGCTTTCATAAGGCAGCTGAACCAGATAATGCTAAATTAATGTATGATGAATTTGTACGTGAATTTAAAAAATCATTTCCTAATGTTAAAGAAGGCAAATTTGGAGCTTTTATGGAAATATCTTTGACAAACACAGGACCAGTAACTTTTAATTTTAAAACTTAAATAATATGAAGAATATTTCAATTTTCTGCGGTGCTCATGAAGGCAAAAATCCTAAATATGCTCAGTCAGCAAAGATTATTTCAGAAGCAATAGCAAAGAAAGGTATCAATGTTGTTTTTGGAGGAGGAAATGTTGGTTTGATGAAGATAATTTCAGATACCGCTCTTGATAATGGTGTTGAGGTTCTTGGTATATCTTTAAAATCTCTTCATGCATTAGAGTTAGCAAATCCAAGACTTAATGAAATTGTAGTTACAGATACACTTCTTGATCGTAAAGATGAATTTATGTCTAGATCAGATGCTTTTATAGTACTTCCTGGCGGAGTAGGATCGCTTGATGAGTTAGCCGAAATTATGGCAAGCAATCAATTAGGAATAATCAATAAACCCGTGGGCATTTTAAATACTGAGGGTTACTACGATCATTTACTAAAATGGTTTGATAAGGCTGTTGAAGAAGGATTTATTTCTTCAGCAAACCTTAAAGAATTACTAGTTTCTGATAATGCTGAGGAATTAGTGGATTTGGTTGTAAATCACGAGAGACCATCTGACGATAATTGGACTAAAAGACTAGGACTCTAATAAATGTCTTTTGAGGAGACAAGAGTAATAACAATAGTTTATTTGGCAGTATTCTTACCTTTTTTAATTTATTTCAAAAACAAATCAAATTTACCTAAGTGGATTCCAACATTTTATTTAATTGCCATTGTGATTTGCTCGTTAGGATGGGAGCTTTGGTTTACCTTTGGATGGCTAGATGGGGATCCTGTTGATATAAGAAGATCTGAAAATCTTAATACGTGGTTACCAAAGAATATTAATTGGTTAATGAATTCAATGGGCGATGCTGGAGCAGTGCTTTTGGGTGGCGTATGGTTAATGTGGATTTCTCATGGAAAAGATAAAAGCATATTTTTGAAATGGAAATGGAGTGCTTTTGCCGTCTTATTATTATGGTGTATCGGTCAAAATATTTTAGTAGAAATGTTTCTATATCATGATCAACTGGCAGAAGGAAAGGCTTTATCTTGGGCTCCCCTATCACCACTTGGTCCATACATTAATCCAATTCTTTTTGAATTTAATGAAAGAACAATAATGTTGCAGTCTCAAATGCCTTGGTTATTACTACCATGGTTTTTCTACAGAACGCTTATAAATTTAAATAAGTAATTATTTATTTCTAGAAAATAATATTCCAACTTCAAATAAAATCCACATAGGAATTGCTAAAAACAATTGTGAAAAAATATCAGGTGGAGTAAGTAACATGCCTACAACAAGAAATAGTATTATTAAATATGGTCTTGCCGCAATTAATGATGCCTTGGTAACAATTTCGTTATTAATTAAGAGAACTGTTGCAATGGGTATCTCAAATGCAATGCCAAATGCAAAAACAAGTTTAAATATAAAACTAAGATACTGATTTATATCTGTCATGACTTGAATTGAGTCTGGAGCCATTCCAATAAAAAACTTGAATATAATTGGACATACTATAAAGAATGCGAAGCTTACTCCGCAAAAAAATAAAAGGATTGTTGAGATCATCAAAGGAGCAGTAAACCTCCTTTCGCTTTCATATAATCCTGGCGCAATAAACATCCATATTTGAAAAAAAAGCCAAGGCATAGAAAATAATAAAGCTACATAAAAAACTAGTTTAATTGGCGCCATAAATGGCGATGCAACCTCTGTAGCTATCATTGAGCTACTCTCAGGCAATGAAGCTAATAGAGGAGCTGCAATAAAGGAATAAATATCAGCGGCAAATGGAATTCCGAATATCGAAAGGACAACAAAAAGAACAATTACTTTTAATAATCTTGATCTTAATTCAAGGAGATGATTTGAAATAGAATCCTTAGTCATTATCAGGCTCTTTGTTTTTTTCAAACTCTTCCATTTTTAACTCGTTAAAAACATCTTTCTTAAGTTCATCTACACCAATGTCTGCCTCAATGTCTTTTTTAAAAAGATTAAATTTATTTTCAATTTTTTTAAAGAATTTTAATGTGGCTTTAACCACAACTGGAAGCCTAGTAGGACCAATGATTATTAAACCTAATATTAGAATAATTAGAATTTCTAGAAAGCCAATCTGAAACAATTTTAGTCTTCTTTTTCTTTGGAGTCTTCGTCTTTAACTGCTTTCTTAAAACCTTTTATGCTGGAGCCTAAATCTGAACCAAGTGATTTAAGTTTTCCACTACCAAATATAAGAAGCACAACAACTAAAATAATTAATAACTGCCATATACTAATTCCGCCAAAACCCATAAATACTCCTAATTAACTATCAACATGATAGCTATAATTACAATTATACCAATACCGAATACCCTATTAATGTTTTTTTGTTTTGATAATTGAATTTCTAATTCATTTGCTTTTAAATCATCTGCATTTTTATTACTAGAAAAACTTCTTATTTCATCGAGCGTTTCAAAAATTATAGCTGGAATCTCTGATGCTTTAAGCAAAATATCTTCTTTATTTTCAATAATGTAATCTTTCAACTTTAATGGACTAAATTGCTCATTTAACCAATTATCTAAGTAAGGTTCCGCAATACCCCAGAAATCAAGTTCTGGATATATTTGTCTTCCCATACCTTCGATATGAATTAATGTTTTTTGAAGCAAAACTAAGGAGGTTTGAAGAGATAAACCATATTGTCTAGTGCTTTGGAAAAGATATAGAAGTAACTTACCAAACTCTATCTCTGACAAAGGCTTCTCAAATATGGGTTCACAACAAGCTCTTAAGGTATTTTCAAGTTCAATATTATTTGTATCCGCTTTAACCCAACCAGAGCTTATAAATAAATTAGCAAGAGCTTTATAGTTTTGTTTAAGAACAGATTGCAGCATTCTAGCCAATATATATCGCTCCTCATTCGACAATGAGCCAGTTATCGCACAATCAACTGCAATATATCCAGGATTTTCAACATTCTTTTTTGAAACAAATATATTGCCTGGATGCATATCGGCATGAAAAAAGTTATCTCTAAAGACTTGATTAAGAAATATCATGACTCCATTTTCGGCAAGAATTTTTTTATTTATTCCATATTTTTCGATTTGTTCTATGTCTGTGCATGGGATGCCATCAACTTTTTCTAAGACCATAACATTTGAAGTTGTAAGGTCCCAATAAACTTCCGGTATGTATAATTCATTTGAGTTTAAAAAATTTTTTCTAGTTAAATTTGTATTGGAGGCTTCAAGTTTTAAATCCAACTCTTTTAATATTGTAGATTCATAATCTCGCACGACCTCATTTGGCTTTAATCTATAACTTTCACTGTAAATATAAGAAAATATTTTTGCTGCTGATTTAAGTAATCTTAGATTTCTTTTTACTTTCTTATGTATGTTTGGCCTAAGGACTTTTACTACAACATGATCACCATTACTTAGTGTTGCTGAGTGAACTTGCGCTAGAGATGCTGCTGCTAAGGGCTTTTCATCAAATGATTCAAAAATATTTTTTATTGAATCTCCTAACTCAGATTCAACTATTTTCTTAAGTGTCTCAACATTAAATGGCTTACAACTATCAGTAAGACTTTCTAAATCTTTTGCAGTTTCAACATCAAGAATATCTGTTCTTGTAGATAAAAGTTGACCAAATTTTGTAAATATTGGTCCCAATGATTCTAAGTAGCTAGCTAGTTTTACTCCATTAGATTTATAGAATATTCCTTTTTGAATACCAAAAAATAACATTCTAAATAATTCATATATTACGATAATAAAATTCATATACCTTTAATGGCTTCTAACCTATCAAGTTTAATAGAAATTTCTCTTAGTCGCTTACGAATATTTTCATATTCAATATCTGAGTCATTATCAGAGTACTTAAAAAGTTTCAAAACAGAGTATGCAAAAACAGCTGACGTGTTTCCAAAGTATTTATCAATTAAATAAATAATATCAATATTTGATTTAAGAATAATATTTACAAAAACAATAGCTAGTTCGGAGTTTCCAAAAATGAGATTTTTATTTAATTTCTTAGAAACTAGTGAATTTAATAATTCAATTAAAGATCCTCTAATTTCAAATTGAGGATTATTTTTTTCAAAAGATATTTCAGAATCTTTATCATCAATTTTAATGTAGATATTTTTATGCCCTTTTATGTTTATACAAAATTCTAGTGGCGAAATTTCTTTAAAAGATTTTCTAAGATTAGGAGATGACTCCTCAAGATCTTCTAGAAGTCTAATAAATAATCTATTTATATCAATCATTGTAAGCAATATGTATAGCCACAACTCCATTTAAAATATTAAAGAATCTACATTCCTTAAAACCGCTTTGTAAGATCATCTTTTTAAGAGATTCCTGATCTGGATGCATTCTTATCGATTCAGCAAGGTATTTATAGCTTTTAGAATCATTTGCAAGAATAGATCCAAGCTTAGGTAGTATGTTAAAAGAATACCAGTCATATAACCTTGAAAACATTGGATTAATTGGCTTTGAGAATTCTAAAACCAGAAGCCTCGCATTTTTTGACAAACATCTCTTCATTTCAGAAAGACCTTTTTGTTTATCTGTGAAGTTTCTTAGACCAAAACCAACCGTTATTAGGTCAAATGAAGAATCTTTGAAGGGCAAGCTTTCACCACTAAGCTGACAAAAAGAACAATTTGTGTTGAAGCTTTCATCAATTGCTCTATTTCTTCCCTCATCAAGCATTTCATAATTTATGTCACTCATAAAAATTTTTGTATTTGGATATTCTTTTGATATTAACTTAGCAATATCTCCTGTCCCACTTGCTATATCTAAAATGACATCTTTTTCACCAACAGCGGCTAGCTCAACTAAGATTTTCTTCCATAGTCTATGCATGCCAAAAGACATTGCATCATTCATAACGTCGTAGTTTTTTGCTACTGAGGTAAAAACCTCTCCAACGTACTTACTCTTGTCAGCTTCGTTAACTTCCTGATAGCCAAAATGTGTCTTTTTGTTTTTGTTATCCATTATCTCTAAATTTTATGAAGTTATTGTATCTACTTTGATTAATTTGACCATTCGCCAGACCTTCAATGACAAAGCAGCCTTTATTATTAATATGATTACAATTTGTAAATTTGCAACCTTTAGATGCTTCAAGAATTTCCTCAAAACCACTAATAATACGATCTTTACTATAATTTTTTATTTCAATATCTCGCATTCCAGGTGAATCTATTATTTTTGTATTATTTTGCAATTCATACAATGATGATATTGAAGTTGTATGAACTCCTTGCTCGTTAGACAAAGAATTTGTTTTAAGTTTTTTTCCAATAAGCTTAGATGATAGTGTTGATTTGCCTGCACCAGAATTACCAACAAAAAGAACAGATTTTTGTTTTAAAAAATCTATAAGCTCTTTAAGATTATCACCATGCTTTGCAGAGCAATCAATTGTATTTATGCCTAAGCTTTTATAGATATCAAGCTTAATTTTATATTCATTATCAGATTCAATATCGATTTTATTATTAATAATGAAAGGCTCTATATTTGATAGTTTTGATTTTAATATCCATTTATCTATAAATTCTGAAGAAGTTTTTGGTTTTGGCGTAACTATTATTCCTACATGACTTATGTTTGCTGCAAATAGCTTTGTCCTGCTACCATCTGATTTAGAAAGTTTAGTTTTTCTTTCTTGGATGCTAAGAATTTTTCCATTTAGCTTCTTGCTATCTTGAATAATTTCTAGCTCAACAAAGTCACCAACAACAACGTTTTTTATTGCTAAGCATGAGAATTCGCCAAATTTTGTCTTAACCAAACAGCTATTTGAATAAAATTCTACAATCTGTCCAGTTTGAACTTTTTTCATAATAGGAACAAAATACACTAAAGAGGCGATTATAAAAAGATATGAAAACTTTACAATCAAGAGACAATTTAGTCTGGATTGATCTAGAAATGACTGGTTTAGATCCAGATAAAGAAAAAATTATTGAAATAGCTACTCTAATAACTGATTCCAGTCTAAATATTATTGCAGAGGGCCCTAATTTAATCATTTCGCAACCTAAAGAAATTCTTAATTCTATGGATGAATGGAATCAAAACCAGCATGGATTATCTGGTTTAACAGATGAGGTCTTAAAAAGTAACGTAACAGAACAAATCGCAGAAATTGAAACCTTAGATTTTATTTCAAAATATGTAGGAGAAAATATGTCACCCATGTGTGGAAATACTGTTTCTCATGATAGACGCTTCTTATCAAAGTACATGCCAAGATTAGAGGCGTACTTTAATTATAGACATATTGATGTCTCGTCTTTCAAGGAAGTTGCTGTACGCTGGATGAATGAAGCTCAAATTTATGAAAAAAAAGGATCTCATAGAGCTCTTGGAGATATTAAAGAGTCTGTAGAAGAACTTAGATTTTATAAAAAACTATTTATGCCAGAATAATTTAATCTTTTTTGTTAGAGGGTTGGATGTTTAAAGGAAAAGGACTTACTTGACCTTTATTCTCTTTTATTTTTGCCTCGCCAGTTTCGTTAACTTCATCAATTCTCACAATAGAATTGATAGGTATATAACTTCTCTCAACCATTGAAAATTCATTTTTTAATTTTTCTGAACTTGGATCAACTACTAGCTGTTTATCTTTATTGAAGATATACTCTTCCACCTCGATAAAACCGTACATATCACTTTGGTAAATTTGTTTAGCAAAAACTTCATAAATTTCACCAAGCTGAATGAAAATTATCTTGTAAACATTTTTTGTTTTCATAATACTTAATTATATGGGAATAATGTTTGATAATTAAAGCTATAGAAAGTTAATTAAATATGACAAAAAAATTATTTATAAAAACACATGGTTGTCAGATGAATGAATATGATTCTGCAAAAATGTTTGATCTTTTAGAAGAAAAAGAAAACTTTGAATTAGCAGAAAATGAAGAGGAAGCAGATCTTTTAATCCTTAACACCTGTTCGATAAGGGAAAAAGCACAAGAAAAGGTATTTCATCAAATTGGAAGATGGCGAAAAATAAAAGATAAAAATCCTGATTTGAAAATTGCTATAGGAGGATGTGTTGCATCACAAGAAGGTGAAAATATAATCAAAAGAGCTCCTGCAGTAGATATTGTATTTGGACCTCAGACACTACACAAATTACCAGAGCTATATGAGAATAAAAATAAAACGAACATTAATCAAGTTGATATTTCGTTTCCAAAATTAGAAAAATTTAATCATATTCCTGTGCATGGAACTGGCGAACCCTCAGCGTTTGTTTCAATCATTGAGGGCTGCAATAAATATTGTTCTTTTTGTGTTGTTCCAAAAACAAGAGGTCATGAGGTATCAAGAACAATTGAAGATATTTTGAATGAGATATCTGCACTTGCAGAAAATGGAACAAGAGAGATTCATTTATTGGGCCAAAATGTAAACAATTTTAAGGGGACCTATAAAGGTGAAAAATCTTCTTTAGCTAAATTGATTGAGTTAACAGCAAAAATAGAAAATATTGAAAGGATTAGATATACAACAAGCCATCCACATGAATTTAAAGATGATCTTGTTGAAGTTTACGATAAGGTACCAGAGCTTGTAAGTCACGTTCATCTTCCTGTACAAAGTGGTTCAGACAGAATATTAAAATTAATGAGAAGACGTTATAACGTAGAAAAATACCTTAATCTTATTGAAAAAATTCGTAAAGTTCGACCTGACATGAGCTTTTCATCAGATTTTATTGTTGGCTTTCCTGGTGAGACAAATGATGATTTTATGGAGACCATGAATGTAATTAATGAAGTAAGGTTTGATGAGTCATTTAGTTTTATATATAGTCCCAGACCAAATACAACTGCATCAGATATGGAAGATGACGTGACTCAAGAAGAAAAAAAAGAAAGATTAAATATTCTTCAAGAGAGATTAAACCAACTTTCATTTGGATTTAGCAGAAAGAAGGTTGGTACATTGCAAAACTGCTTAGTCTATGGACAGTCAAAAAGAGATCCAGGACAATTACAAGGAAGAACTATATGTAATCGAGTTGTTAATTTTCCATCAAATGATATTGATTTAGTTGGGCAAATGATTAATATTCAAATTAATGAAGCACTGCCAAATTGTTTAAGAGGTAATTTACAAAATTAATGTCAACTGATTCATCTTTAACTAGTCTAGAATTACAACCCTCAGATGCAAATGTTATGGTTAGGTTCGTTGGTGAACTTAATGAAAATCTTAAATTTGTGGAAAAGACGTTTAATGTAAAGATTTTTCAAAATGGTAATAATCTTAAAATTAAAGGAAACAAAAAAGATGTTGATCTATCTGTAGATGCTTTGAGAAAGTTATACGAAGCAGCAGGCCAAGGAATTGAGATTAATAGCGAAACACTAAATTTGTGCATACAAGAGTCAGATAAAAACATGACTAATGTTATTAAAATCAAAACACCTAAAAAAAGTGTAATGCCAAGAGGAAAAAATCAAAAAACTTATATTGAAAATATTTCAAATAAAGAAATTAACTTTGGAATTGGCCCTGCTGGAACTGGAAAAACATACTTGGCTGTTGCATTGGCAGTTGATCATCTTTTAAATGAAAAAGTAGATAGAATTATTTTAATAAGGCCTGCAGTAGAAGCTGGTGAAAAACTTGGGTTTTTACCAGGGGATTTATCTCAAAAAGTTGATCCGTATCTTCGCCCTCTTTATGATGCTTTATATGAAATGCTCGGAGTTGAAAAAACTGAAAAATTACTTGAAAGAGGTATCGTTGAAATAGCTCCTTTAGCATATATGAGAGGAAGGACATTAAATAACTCATTTATAATTGTCGATGAAAGCCAAAATACAACAAAAGAACAAATGAAAATGGTTTTAACTAGAATGGGTTTTGGTTCTTATCTTGTAATCAATGGAGATTTAACTCAAATAGATCTTCCAAAAAATATTAAATCAGGTTTGTCAGATGCTATAGAAGTTCTCAAAGATACTGATGGCATAGGCTTTACCAACTTCTCATCATCAGATGTTGTGAGGCATCCTTTAGTTAAAAAAATTATTGATGCTTATAAATATTTTGAGGACAAGTTAGATTTATAAGTGAGTCTTAATATTTTAACATCAGATGATTTTTTAATTTCAACTCAACTTGAAAATAAACTTATTATGGCCTTTTCATTAATTTGTGAGGAAGAAAAGCTCTCTAACTGTTCTGTGAATTTAAAAATTTTAAACAATAATGAAATACAAGAACTAAACAACAAGTTCAGAAAGAAAAACTCACCCACAAATGTACTATCTTTTACAAATGAAGATATTTCAAAGTCAATCACAGGGGATTTGGGTGATATTGCAATAAGTTATCAATATTTAGAAGAAGAATCTCGTCAACAAAATAAAAAATTTGATGATCATTTAATTCACATGTTAATTCATGGCGTATATCATATATTAGGGTTTGACCATGAAAATAATGAGATGGCAGCTCAAATGGAAAATAAAGAGATTAAATTGCTTAAAAAAATAAATATCGACAATCCATATTAATGAACGAAAAACAAAATCAAGAAGATAATAAGCCTCCGTCGGGGATTATTGATAAATTAAAAAAATATTTTAGAAATCCATTTTTCATAAAAACTCAAAGCGTATCCGAAGTAACTGAGTTTCTAAAAGATGCTGTTGACCAAAAAATAATTGATAAAGAGGCAGAATCAATTGCCAGTAAAGCAATTCGTTTAGGAGATATCACTGTAAAAGAGATAATGATTCCTAAAGTTGATATGGTAACAATACAAGTTAAAGACGATACTGACGAAATTATCAAAAGAATAATTGAATCAGGTCACTCTAGATATCCAGTCTTGGGTGAGGAAAGAAATGAGGTAGCTGGTATCTTATTAGCTAAAGATATCTTACCAAAACTATTTAAAGGTACTGCCGATTTTGATATCAATGAGATGCTTAGAGATCCAAATGTTGTTCCTGAAACCAAAAAGGCTGATTCACTTCTAGAAGAATTTAAACAAGATAGATCTCATTTAGCAGTAGTTATAGACGAATATGGAGAAATATGTGGACTTATTACAATTGAAGATATTCTTGAAGAATTAGTTGGAGAGATTGAAGATGAACACGACATCGAAGAGCAAGAAATAATAGAAGTCTCAACTAATAAATATAATGTAGATGCAAAAATTGAAATAGAAGAGTTTGTTAGTTTCTTTGAACTTGAACTAGATCCACTTACTGTTGACGCCGAAACTTTGGGAGGCTTATTTATTTCTGAATTTGGAGTCTTACCAAAGATTGGCGATATAATTAAATTAGAGAATATCTCAATAAAGGTTTCAGACACAGATAATAGAAGAATAAAGAAGTTTATTGTTTCAATAAATAAATGAAGATTTTAAATTTTATTATTCCAGCATTATTTGGATTAGTAGGAATTTTTGCATTCGCACCCTTCTCAATTAAATTCTTAATTTTCATATCTTATGGTTATTTGATTCGCTTATTAATATCAAATAATAATGGCGTCTTTTGGAAGGTTTTTTGCTGGGGTTTAGGGCATTGGGGATTAGGAATGTCTTGGATAATAGTGAGTGTTTACTATTACGGAGAAACAACAATAGCAATGTCTTCAATTATATATTTTCTATTAGTTGTAATATTAACATTGATATTTACTTCCCCTCTATTGATACTAAAATCAGCCTTAAGTTTTACTAAAATAAACAACAACTTTCTTAGTGTTCTTTTTATTTCTTCTATATTTGCTATTAGCGAGTTAAGTAGATATTTTTTTCTTAACGGAGTTCCATGGCTAATACCCGGTAATATATTTTTGGATACAATATCACAAAATATTTATCCTATCTTTGGAGTAACAGCAGCCTCCTTTTTCATTTATTTTATATGCGCATTGTTCATCGTTTACTCAAATAATAAGATATCCTATATTTCAGCTGCAATACTTATAATTTCCTTATTACCATTTTCACCTGCAGATGAAATCAAAGATGGTATTAAGGTGTCAATTGTTCAACCAGCATCAGATCCTTTTTTAAAATATGAAGATAACTATTATTTAAAGATTGAGGACAACCTAAATAAACTTATAGATACAGTTTCTAAAGATTCTGAGTTAGTAGTATTACCAGAAGCTGAATTGCCGTACTCTCAGAATAGTATTAGATTTATGGATTTTCTAAAAAATACAGAAATTTCTGAAAAAATTATTTTAGGCGTATGGAAATATGATGATGCAAAATTATATAACGCAATTTACAGTGCTAGACATAATGAAGTATATAAAAAAATACATCTAGTACCATTTGGTGAGTATATTCCTTTCATTGAAGGTCTTAGAGGGATAATAAATTTTTTTGATTTACCAATGTCCAATGTTTCACATGGGAGCCAGTTACAAGAAAATATAAGGATTCTTGATAATATTCCCATTTCTAGTCCAATTTGCTTTGATATTGCTTTTCCAAATACAGTAAGAAAGATGAACAAAAGTTCATTTTTAATGATAAATGTCTCAAATGACACCTGGTTTGGAAATTCTATTGGACCATATCATCATTTAAGTATTGCTAGAGTGAGATCTATTGAAAACAATAGATATACAATAAGAGCAACGAACGACGGTATATCAGCAATTATTTCTAATAAAGGAACAATTGTTACTTTATTAGAAAAAGGAAAGTCAGGTATTCTAGAGGGTTACGTAAAATTAATTGAAAACAGTACTTTTTATTCAAGAAATGGACATTTATTTTTTATAATTTTATCGTTTATAATAGTTTTAATTCCTTTTTTAAAGATTATATGGAAAAAATTACTAAGATCTTGATTTGTTCGCTTGTAATGACGTTTTTTTCTACTAAATCTTATAGTCAAAATAACGAAATTATTGTTGATATTTCCGAGCAAAGGCTCTATTTGTTCAATAACGATAATTTAGTTCAGAGTTTTCCAGTGTCAACATCAAAATATGGAGAAGGGCAAATTGAAAATTCCTTTAAAACTCCATTGGGATTGCATGAAATTAAAGAAAAAATTGGAGATAAAGCACCAATCAATACAATATTTACTGCAAGAGAAAACACAAACAAAAGAGCAGAAATTCTAATCAATTCTAATGATACAGAGGATGACTTTGTAACATCAAGGATATTATGGCTAGATGGGCTAGAAAACGGTATAAATAGGGGAGTTGGAGTAGATTCTTATAGTAGATATATCTACATACATGGTACTCATGAAGAGGGCTTAATTGGCCAAAAAGCCTCACACGGATGTATAAGAATGTTCAACAATGATGTGATAGAGCTATTCGATATGGTATCAGAAGGGACAAAAGTCCAAATTAGAGCCTAAATCATTTAGTTTTCTAATTTATTAAATCTAAAAATTGTTTGCAACTGACGACATCTCAAAACCTAATTTTTCTTTCCTATCGCCTTTTTGAGGTGCTTCTCCAAGTTTTCCACCGTCTTTTGCCAGATTCACAAGCATTTCACTTGGTTTGTAGACATCATTACCTGTAATTTCTCTATATTTTTCAAGCTTTTCTATTACTTTATCAAGTCCCATTGCATTTGCATGATGCATTGGACCGCCTCTCCATATTGGAAATCCATATCCATTTATATAAACTACATCAATATCAGCCGCTCTTTGTGCGACACCTTCAGATAAAATATCTGCACCTTCATTAATAAGAGCTAATATACATCTTTCTACAATTTCTTCATCAGAAATGTCTCTTCTGGTAAATCCATTTTCTGATGAAATCTTTTCATACACTGCTTCATTTTCAGGAGCTGGATTTGGCGCTCTTGAACCTTCTGAGTAATTATAATAACCAGCACCACTTTTTTGACCATATCTATCTTGTTCACATAATTCATCGCCGATTTTTGCATGAAGAGGAGATTCTTTACCACTTAATTTTCTTGCTCTCCAACCAAGGTCTAATCCAACGAGATCCATCATTCTAAATGGACCCATATTTAGACCAAAGGATTCTAATGCTTGATCAATTTGATGTGGCAATGCACCTTCAAGTAATAGCATATTTGCTTGAGCTGTATAGCCAAATAACATTCTATTGCCAATAAAGCCAGGAGCATTTAATGAAACAACAGCTGCCTTTTTAAGTCTCTTGCCTATTGCCATAATTGTTGCCAATGTTTCATCTGATGTTTGTTCACCTCGTACAACTTCTAACAGTCTCATTATATTTGCAGGACTAAAAAAGTGAGTACCTACTACCAGTTCAGGCCTATTAGTGACAGTAGCAATAGAATCTATGTCTAAGCCTGATGTATTGCTGGCTAGAATAGCGCCTTCCTTAACATGTGCATCTAATGATTTAAAAATTTCATGTTTTAATTCAAGATTTTCATATACTGCTTCAATAACAATATCGCAATCAGAGACATCTTTATAATCTAAACTGGACGATATTAGTCCAAATACACCATCTTTTTGTTCAGGAGATAAACGCCCTTTATTAACCATAAAATCATAATTTTTCTCGATTACTGAAACTCCTCTTTTAAGGTTTTCCTCATCCTGATCGATAATATGAACGGGAATGCCAGCATTAGCAAAACACATAGCTATTCCACCCCCCATAGTTCCGGAACCAATAATGCCAGCTTTTTTGATATCCATAACTTTAGTATCTTTTGGAACATCAGAAATCTTTGAGGCTGCTCTTTCACCAAAGAAAATATGGATCATTGCTTCTCTTTGAGGATGCATTAAACACTCAAGAAAATATTCACCTTCCTTTTTAAGTCCTTCATCAAAATTATCAATATTAATTGCTGCTTCTACACACTTTATGATTTGTCCAGGTGCAAATTGTCCTTTTCTTCCTTTTGATGCCATTGCTTGAGCTTCAAGAAGAACCTTATCGTCACCACGAGCCTCAATCATTTTTGAGTTTAAGTCTCTTACTTTTGGATGACCTTCATTACTTTCCGCTTTATTTTTTATAAATCCTATAGATTCATTAACAACATCGTCAGAAATACCATCAATTATTCCCATATCTAGAGCTTTTTTGGCAGGAACATGTGCCCCAGTAAGCATCATTTTTAGTGCTTCAGATGGCCCCGCAAGTCTTGGAAGCCTTTGAGTTCCGCCTCCACCTGGCAATAAGCCTAAATTAACCTCTGGAAGACCAACAAATGCGTTTTTATCTGCAATTCTGTAGTTACAACATAATGCTGTTTCTAGTCCGCCCCCCAAAGCTATGCCATTTATGGCAGCTACAACGGGTTTACTGCAATGCTCTAGTTTTTGAAATACCTCATTTAGGCTTACACCTTCTACGTTTCCACCAAATTCTGATATATCAGCTCCAGCAATAAAAGCTCTCCCATTACCTGTTAAAACAACACCTACAACTGAATCATCTTCTTCTGCTTTTATTAATGATTCGTATAAACCAGTCCTGACTCCATCGCTTAGGGGGTTGACTGGAGGGTTATCAACTGTGAGTAGGGCAACATTGTCCTTTACTTCATATAAAACGGTACCTTTCAAGATATTTCTCCAAAAATAGTTAAAAAAGCATTATACATAAAAAAAACATGATTTATTTTATAAATAATATTGATAATTGATTATAAATGACTATAATAATACATGTCAGCACTCCTCTCCCCTATTATATTTTGCTGACACTCTGGAATCATGGAGGGCTCAGTCCCTCCATCTCTTTAAAAGTTGTAAATTTATGAATAAAATTAGAGATAACATAGAAATCATTTTTTTAGTAACCATTTTTATTTCCTCTCTTTCTGCAATAACTCCCATTACTTAGGTTAGAATAAGCACATGAAAAAGATTGCATCTTTACTTATATTATTGATTTCTTCTTATTCTTACGCATGCTCAGATTTACTTGATACTGAAATGAGAGTTTTAGACTCTAGTGAAACAATTAACCTATGCAAATATACAGATAAAGTAGTTTTAGTTGTAAATGTTGCGAGTAGATGTGGATATACCTATCAATATTCTTCTCTTCAGAAACTTTATGAAGATTACAAAGACGAAGGATTTATTGTTCTCGGGGTTCCATCTAGAGATTTCATGCAAGAATATTCAGATGAAGCAGATGTTGCTGAGTTTTGCTCCACTGAATATGGAGTAGATTTCCCAATGTTTGCAACTTCGAAAGTAAGAGGTAACAAAGCTAATCCTTTATACAAAAAATTGATAGCACAAAGTGGTGTTACACCTTCGTGGAATTTTAATAAGTACTTAATATCTAGAGACGGTAAAGTAGTGTCTACATTTGCGTCAAGAGTAAAACCTGATTCGCCAGAATTATTATCTCAAATAGAAAAACTTTTATAGTCTCTAGTCAGATACCAACACAACTTTCGGTTTATTAAAAGCAAAGATTCCGTTATCAACAACACCCGGAATATTATTTAATAAAATTTCTAGGGCTTCAGGTTCACTGATATCTATTTCTTTTACGTCAATAATATGATTTCCTTGATCAGTACTAAAACCTTCTCTATATATTGGTAGTCCACCCAAAGCTACAATTTTTCTCGCAACAGAACTTCTTGCTTCTGGAATTACTTCGACCGGAAGAGGGAAGTCACCAAGCTTTTCCACCATCTTTGTTTTATCAACAATGCATATAAATTCTTGTGCCGCTGCTGCTACTATCTTTTCTCTTGTATGCGCACCACCGCCACCTTTGATTAGACAGTTATTTGGTGACACCTCGTCTGCTCCATCAATGTAAAAATCTATTTGATTAACATCATTTAAACTAAAGACCTCAATATTCTTTTCTCTTAGAAGTTGTGAAGATGCTTCCGAACTTGATACTGCTCCTCGAAAAAGATTTTTATATGCATCTAATTCTTTAATAAAGTAATTCACTGTTGAACCAGTACCAATGCCCAGAACAGTCTCTATTGATAGTTTTTTTTCAATATAATCAATTGCTTTTTTTGCAACACTTATCTTTGCAGCGCTCATACAGTTATAATACAAGAAAATTTTAATACGTGATTTAAATTGAGACTTAAAATAAAAAAAACAGGTAATTATAGGAACTCTAAAAAGTATCTTAAAATGATTAATGAAGCATCTGTATATGATGTTTCAATAAATTCACCTACTACCTATGCCGCAAATCTTTCTTTGAAAGAGGGGAATGAAATTTATTTAAAACGAGAAGATCTTCAGCCTATTTTTTCTTTTAAGAATAGAGGAGCCTTTAATAAAATTGTTAACTTGTCTGAGGATAAAAAATCTCGTGGAATAATAGCAGCATCAGCAGGAAATCATGCCCAAGGTGTAGCCTTAGCTTGCAGGAAGTTAAAAATAAAATGTACTATTGTGATGCCGGTAACTGCACCAGAAAATAAATTAAATGCAGTAAAAAGGCTTGGAGCAAAAATAATTTTGCATGGCGAAAATTTAGGAGATGCTCTCGCTCATACAGATAAGATTAATAAAAAACATAAATATACCTTTGTACATCCTTTTGATGATCCATTTACTATAGCAGGGCAAGGAACAGTAGGACGGGAAATACTTGAGGATGAAATTGACTACGATGCTGTCTTCGTACCAGTTGGCGGAGGAGGCCTTTTGGCTGGCATATCAGCTTGGATAAGACAAAATAAAAAGAAAATTAAAATAATTGGTGTTGAAGTAAATGATTCGGCTTGTCTTACAGAAGCATTAATTCAAAATAAAAGAGTTTATCTAAAAAGGGTTGGATTATTTGCAGACGGAGTTGCTGTTTCCCAAGTAGGGAAAAACAATCTTGATGTCATCAAAGAATGCGTTGATGAGGTAATGACTGTAAATATTGATGAAGTCTGCGCTGCTGTAAAAGATATCTTTGAAGATACCAGAGTATTGTCTGAGCCATCAGGAGCTGTTGCTTTAGCAGGTCTAAAAAGTTACTCAAAAAGAATGAAGAATAAGAATTTACTTGCAGTGAGTTCAGGTGCAAATGTTAATTTTCAAAAACTTGGATTTATTGTTGAAAGATCTGAAATTGGAGAAAACCGCGAAAAAATTCTCAGCATTAAAATTCCAGAAGAACCTGGAAGTTTTTTAAAGCTTGCAAAGGCTATTGGGAAATTACCAGTCACCGAATTTAATTATAGAAAGTCAGATAATAAAGATGCGTATGTATTAGTAGGAATAAGAACTCAATCTGAAAATAGCTTTGAGAAGTTGAAGGCAAAACTAAAAAAACTTAAATATAAATTTAGTGATTACACCTCTAATGAAATTTCAAATGATCATTTAAGACATATGGTTGGTGGCAGAGGAGGTCAATCAAATATATCTGAAAAAAATGAAAGAATTTTTAACGGAGAATTTCCAGAAAAGCCAGGAGCATTATTAGAGTTCTTAGAGAGTTTTGGAAATCATTGGAATATTTCACTATTCCACTATAGAAATATTGGATCTGCGTATGGAAATATCCTTATAGGAATTGAAGATACACACAAAAACAAGTCCGCACTTTTAAAACATTTACATAAATGTGGAACAGCCTTTAAAGAAGAGAGCAATAATAAGGCTTATTTAGATTTCTTGAAGTAAGTTTAATATTTGAGCCTAAATTTAATAGAAAATATTTCATTGTCTGGATCTTTCCAAGGATCTTTAAAGATTTTAGAAGTCTCTCTAGTTATATTATCTTCAAAGACACTTCCTCCTTTTGTATATACCAGATATATGTAGGATAGAGGAGCAATCTCATACTTATATCTTACTTGGAATGATGTAATTCCTTCAGAAAATGGACTAACTTCTTTATTATTGTTTTTAAGGTAACCATTCTGATCAACAATTAAACTTCTTGGATTTTTTGCTTGTAACGCTACAAATTGACTCTTTAGTCTTATCTCATGCTTTGAACCCCTATACCAATTCATATTAATAGAAATAATTTTTTGAGATAAATCATAAACAGCAAGATCATTGTTTTCTATCCAATTTAACCACTCTTTCTCGTTTCTTATTCTCGTTGAAAATCCTACTTTAAAATCATCCACTGGATAAAAAGATCCACCTATCTTTGCATACCTTCTTTTATATCCGTTGGAATCAAATGACTCATATTTATCGGCATCCTCATATCCGATCCTCCAATCATACTCCCAGATTCCAAAACTCGGTGATTCATAATCTAAGTTAAAGCTGAAACTTCCAGTATTTTTTACAAAAGGAAAATCAATATTCTTTCTTGTAATAGTTGTATCTTTTCCAGAAGTTTTTAAATCCCATGTAAACTGAAATTTTGAGGCATTTAGGAAAGTAAATTCATTCTTTTGCCCAATAGTAAATGGATTTGAATTTCCTGAAGTATCTGAGTCGTAATTAAAATCTATTCCTAGTTCCAGCTCCTTAATTTCTTTACGCTTTTTAAAGTCAATTAATGTGATATTAGATCCTAGACCTATGTGAAACCAATCATTTTTTCTGAGATAACCAAAATCGTTTAACATTAGACTATCATCAAAATAGAGTAGACTACCTGATCTACTCGATAACTGTGTTGGCTTATAATTAAATTGTGATCTAAAGCCAAATCCAGACTCACCCTCTCTTTCAGATGAAATTAAATCGTTATAGGTAGTTAGCTTGTTAGATTTTACATTCGCAAAATCTATTACATTAACTGTAGCACTTTCATTTAGAAAATTATTTTCAACATGTGTTAAAAAGTAACCAATTGTTCTGTTATCTATTTTCTTTTTTGATCTTATAGCGTAAAAATCTTTTCCTTTTGTATATCTTTCATCCGACTCTTTAGCAACAAAAACTCCAAAATCTGTATTATTATTTTTTTGAGTATATCTAAGAGCGTAGTCAATATCGGTGTAATTTTTTCTTGAATCAACGCAGTCATCTTCATTTAATGATGATGAACACAAATAGCTACTTCTTGCACCAATTCTTCTAGTATTAATAATTCTATATCTATCGTAATGATTTAAATCAAACAAAGATTGATTTTCATTAAAAAAAGCGCGTTTTTCAGAATAGAAAGTTTCTTGTGCAGAAAAATTAACAATAACTTCGTCACTCTCTGCCTGACCAAAGTCTGGATTGATTGTAAGATTAATTTGTTTCCCTGTGCCAGTATTTAAAAATATTTCTGCTCCAATCTTATCTTCATTAAAGCTTGTGACTGAGTTATGAGTTTTTGCAATAAATGGAAAAAAATTGATCTTTCTTTTAGAAAAATTGTTTACCTCTATTGTTCTTAGATTTGAAAGAAAATTTGTTCTAAACCCACTTGTCTTTGTATCATTTAGCCATAACTTTTCTTTTGCTAGATACCTATAAGTTGTAACATTAATTTTTCTTTTATTATTTGTCTCAGGCTTCATCAGAACAACATTCCAAGGTATTAAAAATTCTGAGACCCAGAAACCATCATGTTTTTTTGTTTGTGCTTCCCAATCCCCATCCCAATCAAATTCGGGAAAACCACCCAAAGGTCTAATGCCATCTCTTTGAATATTTGCTAGGGTAACAATGAACATATAAGCTTTTGCTCCATCACTGTCAAAATCAATACCAACACCGTTTTGTTCAGCATTCGCATTCCATTCATCTCGTAAAGATTTATTTGAAATCATTGAAAAATTTTCTTGATAATTGATAAAACCCACATATATTCCCTCTTCATTCGAAAATATTTTTGCAGTTGTTTTTACTTTTGCTGGATTGAGAGTAAAAGGGACAACTTCATAATACTCATCTATTACGAATGCACTTTCCCACTCTGGTTCATCTAAATTCCCATCAAGAATAATTGTCTTACCAGATATAAGTGGAATCCAGAAAATTAGAATATATTTAGCGATTGTTCTCATGTTTCGGCGGACATTTTATAGCTCAGTCATATGAAAGTACACGCGATTCTGTAATAACTAGATCATATTTAATATCATGACTCTCGCCAAAACGTTCTTCTAAGATTTGATAGTCATATCCCAGTCCAACAAAAAGTGGCCTGCCTTTTTGAGACTTTAATTGTTCAAGTGTTTTATCAAAAAAACCACCACCATATCCTAGCCTATGCCCATTCTTATCTATTCCAACAAAAGGTATGAACATAGTGTTAAGAACTTTAGGATTAATATAGTCTTCATTCATTAGTTCATCTATACCATATTTATTTTTTTTTAAGGCCTTACCCTCTTTGAATAAATTGAACTTCAATTCATTTTCAGAAACTATTCGAGGCATATATATATTATTGGAGTATTTTAATAACTCATCGATTATTAGATTTGTAGGTATTTCGTTTTTATATTGAAAATAGAGAAGGGTATTCTTAGAAGATTCGATATCTATTTCTTTTAATACATTTTTTTGAATCTGAGAATTTAACTCTTCGATATCATTCTGACAAAAAAGTTGCCCCTGCTTAAGTAGTGATTTTCTAATTTTATTTTTCACCATAATAATTGCAGAGGCTAGCAAACCAGATCACCGCTATGTGCTATACCTGAACCGAAAGTTCAGGTGGTGAACATCTTGTCAAATCAGGCTTCCCTTAATGGTAATGCTCAACAATGACAGTGGAAAATCACCTATTTAATAGTATCGGTTCAAATTTATTAACACATTGGCTAATGAACCAGAATGTTATAAGAGTATAGTTTAGATGGGATTTAAGTTAAAGATTATTTTTGAAGTACTTTCTCTATTTTTTTAATAAGTTTAGAGTAATCAACACTTTCTTTTTTAGTAGATTTAGAATCATCATTTAGGAGCTTATTAGAAAGAGTTAATCCTGCAATTATCAGAGCGTTATTTTTGTCACTTATATTATCTAACTCCTCATTTAATAAGGCAGCCGCTTTTATTAAATTATCTTTTTCTTTAGGTGGACATGCGATGGTTAAATCTCTTCCAAATATTCTTAGAGCTACGGTTTCAACTTTACTCATTAGTGGCCTTCTTTAAATCTCTTTCCAAACGAGATATTTCTTTTCTGTGAAGAACTTTATCTTTTTTCCATTCCCTTTCTCTTTTTACGTATGAATCAATAATTCCTTTTTGCTCTTCAAACCTTTTAATTAAAAGATCAATCCTCTTTTCTAAATCTTTTGAACTTAACTCATTTTTTTTAGGCATTTTTATAGTTTAATTCTACTTTAATGAATTGGAAAGTTACTTTAAATAAGTAAAATACACACATGGATAATGCAATTTACAAAAGCAGAAGAATCAATCTATCAGAAACACTACCTAAGAATTCGGTTTTATTGATTCCCGGTGCCAATACTCAGTATAGAAATGCTGATTCAGCATATGCGTTCAGACAGGATAGTAATTTTTATTATTTATCCGGATTTTGTGAGCCTGATTCTTTGATGGCCATAATTAATAACGATGATGGAATAAATTCTGTAATTTTTGTACCTCCTAAAGATAAATTAAAAGAAATTTGGGATGGCCACAGGTCAGGCCCAATAGGAGCTGTAAAAGAATTTTTATTTGATAAGGCATATGATAATTCTGAAATAGATAATATGATGCCTGAAATTCTTCTTGGATGTGATCAAGTTTTATATCCTATTGGCAAAAAAAATGGCTTTGATCAAAAAGTAATAGATTGGACTACTGAAGCAAGCTCTAAAGATAGACACAGTAAATCTATTAATATTTTGGATGCGTCGTCCACGATAGGGAATGCTCGATTAATAAAAGATGATCACGAAATTAATCTTATTAAGAAAGCCTGTGATATTTCAGCAGAAGCTCATATTGAGGCAATGAAAAATGTAAAAAATGCAGAGTCTGAACAAAGCATTGAAAGCTTGTATGTTTACGAATTTTCAAAAAGAGGTGGAAGATTCCCAGCCTATACTCCAATTGTTGCTGGTGGTGAAAATGCCTGTGTTCTTCATTATATTGAAAACAACAAGAAACTTAATAAAAATGAACTTCTTTTAGTTGATGCTGGTTGTGAATATGAGATGTATGCTTCTGATATTACAAGAACTTACCCAATTAGCGGAAAATTTTCAAAGGAACAACTTGAGATATACAAAATAGTTCTTGATGCAATGAATGCTGCAATTGATAAGGTGAAAGACGGCAACAATATTATGGAGCCCCAACAAATTTCTGAAAAAATAATTACAAACGGTTTAGTGGAGCTTGGTTTATTGCATGGTGATCCTGAAGACCTGCATAAAAAAGGGGCTTTTAAGGACTTCTATATGCATAAAATAGGTCACTGGCTAGGCCTTGATGTCCATGATGCTGGAGATTATATGGAAGGAGATGACTTTATGAAGTTTAAACCAGGCATGATAACTACTATCGAACCTGGCATTTATATTAGTCGTTCAATGGATGTAGATGACAAATGGAAAGGTATTGGAATAAGAATAGAAGATGATATTTTGGTAACAAAAGATGGGAATGAAAACCTAACCAAGAAAGTTCCATCTGATCCTGTTGAGATTGAATCATTAATGTCTTAATACTGTGAATCCGGTAGTTACAATATCTGGTGGTGGAATAATCGGAAACTATATTTCATCTAGACTCAGTAAAAATAACATAGAATCGTTAATAATTGAGAGGTCAAAAAGTCAAAATGTTATTAACGAAAACATAAGAACATTAACTCTTAATTCATTTTCGAAAAAACTTTTAGATGATTTAGGCATAAAAGTTCCTTTCGCTCCAATAAAAGAAATAAGTGTATTTGATGGTGATGGATCTGGAAGTATTCATTTCTCTTCAAAAGAAATAAATGAAGAAAATCTATCTTATGTAGTTTTTTTTAATGACCTTCAAGAAAAGCTGCAAGACCACAGAGACCACCAAGTTTTTTTTGAAAATCAAATCGAGGAGATCTTTCAAGATAATGAAAACAATTGTTCAGAATTAAAACTATCAAATCAAGAAAAAATTAAAACAAAGTTTATTGCAGGCTGTGATGGAAGAAATTCAAATGTAGCCAAGATAGCAAAATTAAATGAGAAAAAATCTAGCTATAATCAAACAGCGATAACATTTACAGCAAGTTGTGAAATTAAAGATGAATATCTAGCTCATCAAATATTCTCAGATAAAGGAATTTTTGCAATTATGCCTTTGCCTGAAAATGATGATAAATCCACACATACTATTGTTTGGTCTGTGGATAATGAAAATCTTCGTGATATTGAAATAAAAGATTATGTTAAAAACAACATTTCTTATTTTGAACAAAAGCTCTCAACAAAAATTGATATTAATTCATCAATATTAACCTTTAAGCTTTCTAGTCATCATTTTGAAAACTATATTTCAGGGCATGTTGTTCTTGTTGGTGATGCAGCTCATTCCATACACCCATTAGCAGGGCAAGGTATAAATTTAGGATTTGCAGATGCAGACGCTCTATGTGAAGAAATAATAAGTTCATATGAAAAATCTATGCATATTGATCAAGCTTTAACGCTTAAAAGATATGAAATTAGAAGAAAAAATATGAATCTACTTATGCTGAAATCTATGGATTTTTTTGTAAATCTTTTTGGTTCAAAAAATTTATATATAAAGCTACTTAGAAATTTTGGACTGTCTGGAGTAAATAAAGCACAGTTTTTAAAAAAGTTTTTTATTAATCATGCTGCTGGAAAGAATAAGCTATAATTTCTTAGCACACCTAAAAGTAACTCAAATCAAATGAGGCATAAAATGAAGAAAATTTCGATATTACTTTCTGTGCTTTTACTAATTTCATGCGCAAATGAAAATGAAATAGAAGAACTTACAATTTACACATCTAGACAACCACAACTATTAGAACCAATCATTGAGGACTTCTATGATGATACAGGCATCAAAGTGAATTTATTATCAGGAAATGCTCAAGAGCTTATGGAAAGAATTGATATTGAAGGCAATGATTCAATGGCAGATATTTTTATGACAGTTGATGCAGGAGTCTTATGGCAAGCAGCCGAAAGAGATATTTTCTTCAAAGTTGACTCAGAAATATTAGAGAGAAATGTACCTTCATATCTTAAAGATCCTGAAAATAAATGGTTTGGCCTTTCAAAAAGAGCAAGAACAATTGTATTCTCAAGTGATCAATTTGCATCAGATGATTTTTCTACATATGAAGATTTAGCTGACCCTAAGTGGAAGGGAAAACTATGTTTAAGAACGTCAAAAAAAGTCTACAACAGATCTCTTATAGCAAGCATGATTGATGAATATGGTTTCGATCAAGCAAAAGAAGTTGTATCTGGTTGGATTTCAAACTTAGCAACTGAAGTTTTTTCAAACGATACAAATGCTTTGAAAGCTGTATCAAGTGGACAATGTGGGATGACTATTGTGAATACATATTATTTAGCAAGACTGTTGGATGATCCGCAATACGATAATTTGAATCTATTTTGGGCAAATCAGAATGACAGAGGAGTGCATGTAAATATATCTGGAGCCGGGATTGTTAAAACTTCAAAAAACAAGGAAAACGCTATTTCTCTTTTAGAGTATCTTTCATCTGATAGAGCCCAAAATTTTTATGCTTCAGCAAATAAAGAATACCCAGTATTGATTGGAGCTAAAGTGCATGAGTCTATTCAGGAATGGGGAGATTTCAATGAAGATAATATTAATGTCAGTAAATTAGGTTCTTTGCAGAAACAAGCTGTTTTATTAGCTCAAGAAGTTGGATATAAATGATATCTAATTAGACTTTTTCGCCGCGGGCTCTTATTTCTTTAAGAACTTGGCTTATACCTTTTTTATCGATAATTCGCATACCTTTGGCAGATACTTTTAGATTTACAAATCTATTTTCAGATTCAACCCAAAATTTATGCGAATGTAGATTAGGAAAGAACTTTCTTTTAGTTCTATTATTAGCGTGAGAAACATTATTTCCTGTCTGAGGAATCTTTCCTGTTACTTGGCATTTTTTACTCATAGAAACGCGATTTTATAGAACAGAAGCCGACATATCAATACTATAATGAATTAAATATGAAAGAAATATATGTACTTAGACACGCTAAATCTTCATGGGACAATTCAAATCTTAGCGATTTTGAAAGACCTCTCGCAGATAGAGGCATTAGTGATGCAAAGAAGATGTCTAAATTTTTAAAAGATATGGATTTAAAGATAGATAAGGTTTTATGTTCAAATGCTTTAAGAGCAAAAGAAACATTTGACTTAACTGCTGATGGTTTTAATTTTGAAATTGATAAAGCAACCTATACAGACAGACTATATTTTGGTGATACAACTAATATTATTGAGGGCTTGAAAGAGCTAGATGAAAGCTTAAAAAATATTTTAATAGTTGGACATAATCCTACGCTTCATTATTTAGTAGAATTATTAACTAATAAACCAATTGAGAGATTTACAACATGTAATTTAGCAATAATTTCTCATGATGGTGAATGGATTTCATTAAGCTCACAACAATGTAGACTAAGATCATTAATTAAACCAAAGGAACTTAGAAATTGAAAAAGGTTAAAGTCAAAATATTGAATAAACTTATTGGCAATGAAATACCTATACCCAAATACGAGACTAAAGGTTCTGCAGGCTTAGATCTTAGAGCATGCATAAAAGATAAATTAATACTGAAACCAGGAAAAACTGAAATGATTCCAATGGGATTTGCAATGCATCTTGAAGATGAGAAATTAGCAGCTCTGGTTGTTCCAAGATCAGGCCTTGGTTCAAAACACGGGATAGTGCTTGGTAATTTAGTTGGATTGATAGACTCTGATTATCAAGGTGAATTAATGGTTCCTGCATGGAATAGATCAAAGAACGATTTTGTAATTAATTCTGGCGATCGAATTGCTCAAATGATAATAGTGCCAATAGTTCAAGCAAATTTTGAAATAGTTGAAGATTTCGAAAAATCAGAAAGGGGTACTAAAGGTTTTGGCAGTTCAGGTATAGACTAAATTTATTTCTTCTTACCAAATCTTTCTTCGAACTTTTGAACTCTTCCACCGGTATCAATAATCTTTTGTTTACCAGTATAAAAAGGATGTGAGGCGGAAGAAACCTCAACGGTGTAGTATGGATACTCCTTTCCTTCCCATTCCTTTGTTTTATCTGTTTTCAGAGTAGAGCGAAGTAAAAAATATTCATCCACACTGATATCATGGAATAGAACTTCGCGGTATTCAGGATGTATATCTTTTTTCATAATAAAATATATTTAGGATGAGAACTATATCAAAAATTAAATCCATTACAATTAAAAAATGAATATTTTTTACTATGATATTGCTGTTGGATTGCCATTAAGACAATGTTTTACCTATAAATCAAAAGAAGTAATCAAAAAAGGTAAAAGGGTAATAGTTCCGTTTGGAAGCAAGTCAATTGTTGGAATAGTTGTAAAGAAAATAGCTAAACCCAAGTCATTAAAAGGCTTAAAAGAAATAATCTCAATAGCCGATGAATATTCTTGTTTTAACGGATCAATATTTGAAGCAATTACATGGGCCTCAGATTACTATCATCATCCAATTGGTGAGGTATTTTTCTCTTTCATGCCAACGCTCTTAAGAAAACAAAACGATAAAATTATTATCGACCTTGATGATAATACTGAATATAAGTTAAATGAAAAAGACAAGAAATTAAAATTAACAAAAGAACAAAACATTAATCTATCTAAACTTAATAAAGTTGAAAAATTTAGTCCTTCATTAATATATGGGGTTACAGGGTCTGGTAAAACAGAAATATATCTTCAACTGGCTGAAAAATTTATTCTTCAAAATAAATCGATTTTGATTCTAGTACCAGAAATTAATCTGATACCACAATTAGAAAAAAGATTTAAGGATCGTTTTAATGGTGATATTGGCGTATATCATTCCAGACAAACTCCAAACCAAAGGTTAAAGATTTGGCTGCGATCTAAATTTGGCGGAATAAGAATTGTTATTGGAACAAGATCATCAGTTTTGATGCCGTTAAAAAATTTAGGAGCAATCATTATTGATGAGGAGCATGATCAGTCATATAAGCAAGCTGAAGGTTTTAAGTTTTCAGGAAGAGATTTGGCTATAAAAAGAGCTCAGATAGAAAATATACCGGTTTTTTTAGGTTCTGCTACACCATCTCTGCAAACCCTTAAGCTTGTAAAAGAGAAAAAGTTCAAAAAGTTTGATTTATTGAGAAGAGTAGATGGCAAAAAGCCACCAAAATTAATTCCTTTGGATATTAGTGACTCTCCTCTACTTGGAGGAATTGCTATTCAAACTATGAGTATCATTGAAGCAGCAATCAATAAAGGAGAGCAAGTATTAATTTTTCTAAATAGAAGAGGTTTTGCTCCATTATATGAATGTGATAATTGTGGCTGGGTTGCAAAATGTTCATCATGCGAATCAAATTTAGTCTTTCATAAGTCAAAAAACAGACTAATTTGTCATCAATGTGAATCCGTTTATGGGGTAAATAAAACATGTCCAGATTGCCATTCAAATGAAATAAACACTCTTGGAACCGGCACAGAAAGAGTTGAAGAGGTGCTTAGAAGCACATTTAAAAAAGTACCAATCATTAGAATGGATTATGATTCGACAAGACTTAAGGGATCAATTGAAGCAATTTATGAAAAGGCTAACACAAGCAAAGAAGCAATATTGGTGGGAACACAAATGCTATCTAAAGGGCATGACTTTCCTAAAGTAACGCTATGCGTAATTCTTAATGCTGATGGAGGTTTACTAAGCCCAGAAATAAATGCAATTGAAAAAATCTCACAACAATTAATTCAGGTTTCTGGTAGAGCAGGTAGAAATAATAATCTTGCAAAAGTAATCATTCAAACTAGATATCCTAATGATGAAAATCTTAAACAAATTAAAACTGGAGACTATAGGCTGGTTTCTGAGCAATGCCTTAAAACAAACAAGGCTTTGAATATGCCTCCATACTCAACAGTTGCAATATTAAGAGCGACTTCACCCAGTCCAGAAAGCTGCTACAAATTTTTAGATAAAGCAAACAATCTCTTAAATGATAAGAAAAATATTAATGTTACTGGACCACTTCCATCGATACCCTTAAAGATTAAAGGGAATACAAGAAATCATCTGATTATCAAGTCTGACACAAGAACTTATTTAAACAGAGTGCTTAATTATCTTACTTATGAAATTCAAACTTGGACTGAAACAAAGAAAGTTAAATGGTCTTATGATATTGATCCATATGACATGTCTTAGGTGTCTATATTTCTATTCTAATAATTTGGCCAGGAAATATAGATTTATTTTCTAAATTATTAGTTTTGTTTATAGAATCAACTGTCACTCCAAATCTAATAGCAATCTCTGATAAAACATCACCTTTTTGAATTGTATAAAACAAAAAATCAGTTTCTGAAGTTATTAAAGTTCCTTCTATAGGGTTTTCAATAAAAAAGTTATTTACTCCTAAAAAAATTGACCTTGCTATCATTCTTCTGCCTGGCTTACCTTTAAGCCTCTCTGCATCATCTGGATTTGTAAGAAATCCTGATTCGACTAACACAGATGGAATATCAACTGATTTTAAAACCCTGAAATCTGCAAATTCAACGTCCTTTTTATGTATCTTAGTAAATGGATCTCTCTTAAGCTGCTCAAGAATTTTTGCTCCAAGAAGTTTGCTTTCTTTAACTTTATTCAAGTAAATCTCTGGATAAATTTCTCTTGCTAAGTCTTCATTAAAATCGAAGGGTTTTAAATTCTTTATGTCGGCTTGAATTTGTTGCCTCTTTTTTTCAGATAAATTTTTTGCAACTGAGCTTGAGGCTTCTTCAGACCAGATAAAAACTGAGGCGCCTTTAACAGATTCAAGTCTAAATCCATCCGCGTGAATTGAAACAAATATGTCTGCTCCATATCTTCTCGCTCTTTGATATCTATCATTAAGACTAACGGTTTCATCACCTTTTCTAATCATTACAGGTTTATATCCTTCAGTATCTCTTAAGGATCTTTCTAATTCTTTTGATATAAGCAAGGTTACATCTTTCTCAAGAATGTTATTAGTTCCAACAGCACCAGGATATTTACCACCATGTCCAGCATCAATAGCTACAACAATATCTCTTATGTTATTTTTTAACTCCTTATCTTTTTTAATATTAACTTTTAATAATATTCCTTCATCTGTTTTCTCTTGAGTTGGCTTACTCCAATTAACATATTCATATAAATCAATAACTATTCTTGTTAAGTCCTCTTTTGAAGAAGCCCTTACTAGCTTAATAGGATAGTTATACTTTTCCTCAACACCCGACTTTAAATCACTTTGGTATACGTCTATTACAATTCTTGAGGGATCTACAAGAGAATAAGATTTTATAAAAGATACCTTGTCTAAAAGAAAGGATATTTGAAAGGATTGATCATCGGAATCTTTTATTTCATTAAATGAAATTTCATTTGAGTTTACAAGTGAAGAAAGAAGAAATAAAAAAGATAAAATTTTATTCATAATGCTTAATTAAACTTGAAAATAATTTGTCATTATCATTAATCGATACTTTTCTACCATCATCGAAATGCTCAAAAGATATTTTTAAGTCAAAATTTCTTTTTACAGCAAGCTTCTGTGGCCATTCAATAATTATAATTTTTTTTAAGTGAGTTTTTCTATCTAAATCGAAAATATGAATGTCTTCTGGTTCGTCAGTTCTATACAAGTCAATATGTAAGAAAATCACATCTCCAAGGTCATATTCTTCACATAAGGTATAAGTTGGGCTTTTTACCAAGCCGCTCCATCCTGAATTAGATATTATTGATCTGGTTAAAAATGTCTTTCCAGCACCAAGATCACCTTCAAGATGAATCTCAATTGTAGATTTATTAATTTCTTTCAGTTTCTCTGATATTAGTGCACCAAGCTTATTGGTTGACTCATCATTTTCTAAGTAAATTTTATTCATTTATTAAGTAAATCTCTTATGGTTGGTATCAATGATGATGCATTTAAGCCAATTTCACCTGTTTTATTTCTAAATTCTTCTCCTGCTCTAGCATGAACAGCAACAGAAATTTTGCAAGCATCAATAATATCAACTTTTTGGGCTATAAGGGCTGAGAGAACTCCAGCAAGAACGTCACCAGTGCCTCCGGAAGATAACTCTGGACCACCTTCTGTACATATATATAATTCCTTGTCTCCATGAGAACAAATAATTGTCTCTTTACCTTTAAGAATTACAGAAGCTGAAAATTTATTTGATATTGATTTTGCGGCATTAATTCTATCCTCTTGAACTTCATTATTTGAAATACCTAAAAGCTTTGCAGCTTCGCCTGGATGAGGAGTAAGAACTTTATTTTTGCTTGTTTCTAAATTGTTCTCACCTATAAAATGCAGTGCTCCCGCATCCAATATTACTGCACCAAAATTATTTGCTGAAATAATTTCATCAAAGATATTTTTAGACCACTCGTCATTTTTTAATCCTGGACCGCATAGCAAAACATCAATGTTCTCAGGTATAGAAAAACTTTTATCAATGCCATATGCCATTACTTCTGGATTTCTTTTTAGGCTTGCCTCTACATTTATTGGATGTGTACTTAGATGAACTAGTCCTGCACCAGAAAATAAACTTGCTTCAGATGATAATATTGCGGCACCTCCCATCCCCTCGGAACCTCCAACAATCATGACTTTTCCAAAATCACCTTTATGAGAGTTACTAGATCTTTCTGGAATACTTTTCTCAAGTGAATCGAAGTTGAATTCTTTTATCATTTAGTTAATTTCTATTATCCCTAATCTGTCAGAATGGAATGACCCTAAAAAAACTTCATCCTCTATTGGAACAGCAACGGTGGGAAGACCAAAAACAGTTTTGGAAAATGAATATTCATTTTTTATTTCTAAATCATTTTTATCTAATCGATAAATAGAAAATGGTAGGGAACAACTTTTTTTAAACTGACAATCTCCAACATCATTTGGTTGAAAATCTAATGAGGTAATCCAAATGTCATTACCATCTATATAAGGATTATCTGGTGCTTCAATAAACTTCTTATCTAATTTTTTATTAAGGGAGAGATCAAATTTTGTTATCGAATCACCTTGGTTATAGTTTATATAAATAATATTGGAGTCTTCATCCAAAGCAATACCATTAGGACCGCTTCCATCGGAGCCATCTATTTTTTCGAATCTATTTTCTATCCACTCAACAAGAAATCCTGTATCAGATTTTATTATTGAAACGAAAAGCCATTCGTTTAGGGTTATTTCCCTATCGTACATATGAGAAGCATAGAGGCCTCCATTTTTTGTTAAACTAATGTCGTTAAAATAAAACTCATATGGCACATCTATACACCCCCTCCAAACCATATCCCATGAATTTTCCTTTTTTACCATCTCAAACATTTCTATAGTTTCACCTGGATAATGGTTAATGACTCCAAGTTGATAACGTCCGTCATTTCTTTTTATTAAATCAATTCCGTGAGGACCATACTTTTTATTGATTGTTCTAGTACATTTAGGATCGCCCCAAATGTTTTCTTCAATTGTTATATTTGGAATGACTCTAGTTTTTGTTTCTAAATCTAATAAAGCAAAGTAACCTGATTTTTGCTCCTCATATGGACCAATGCCTCCAAATTCTGACATAAACAGAAATTTTTTATCAGGCGTTATCACTATATCCTCAGGATTTTTAAAATTACAGATCACTTCTAATTTGTTATCAGAACTACAATTACTTATATCTTTTTGAGGTCCAACATAGTCAGAGGAAACAGTATAAAATGCCAATGCAAAAAACATCATTGAAATAGCGCTCATAAATTTAAAGTAATGGTGGAAGACAAAAGGTAGAGCTTTTTTTATTTGATTAAAAAAGAATAAGACAGCTAAGCCTCTTATGATAATTAATATTCCCACAGACAAAGTTACAATTTTCCATACTCTTTCATACCAATACTGATCAGTTAATGGAACGTAAACACATATCAAGCCAATTATTATTGTTATACCTGCAATGGTATTAATGTAATTACTTGAAGTAATTTTATCTTTTAGAAATTCAGTAAATGGTTTAATCAAAACCAAAATACCTAAAAAAATAAAGAAGAAGAAATAGAAGTAGTTCATATTTAAAATAAACGATTTTTAATTATATCAACTATTTCCAAGGGTTTATCGAGTGGGACGTGATGAGCTGCGCCAGGAATTTCTTCAAATTCCATGATATCTGAATACATATTTTTAATATTGCCAAGAATATTTCCTGACATCAATAAACTATTTGCACCATGAATAAATAGAGCAGGGCATCCAAATGAAAATTGATAACCAAATAATCTTTCCAAGCTATTAAACATAGAATCATCAAACTTCCATCGCCATCCTTCATCAGTTTTTCGAACAGAATGTTCTGCTATATATCTTACAAACCAATCATTAAGGCATCCCTGTTCAGGTAAAAGCCTAAACCTTTTTAAAATAGTAGCTTTATCTGGATAATATTTAATCATTCTTAGAGGACCGCCCTCATGTTGCGAAGGATCCCAGTCGGGTGGTCTTATAAAGGTATCGATCATTATTAAGCTAGAAACAAGTTCTTTTTTTTCGGAGGCGACATATGCCGCAACTTGACCACCTAGAGAATGTCCAACAATGAAGACATTATCGATGAGCTTAGCTGATTTTTCTTTATCAATAATTGAAATAATACATTGACCAAAATCTTTGATGCTGTACTTATCTCTAAAACCTGAATCACCCATGCCTGGAAGATCAACCGCAATCACATTAGTATTTTCTGTAAAATGTGGAGCTATTGGATACCACCATTTTTTATGTGCTCCAGTTCCATGGATAAATATAAGCAGGTTTTTACTTTCTGAATCACAATCCCATTTTGAATAAGAGAGATTTCCTTTTGGATTATCAATTTCGCATTCTGTTGGCTCTACTTTAATGGCTTCAAAAAACCATTCTGGAGCATTTGCTATATCTTTAATTAGATTGTCAGTGATTCTCATAAACAGTATTCTAAGCCATATCAATTAAACATATGAATAAAAATTTAACTCCTGCTGCAACTGTTCTTGTTTTAAGGGATTCGAAAGAAGGAATTGAGGTCTTAATGGTAAAAAGATCTAAAAAGTCACCTTTTGGAAACTTATTTGTTTTTCCTGGTGGAAAGATTGATGAAGATGACCTTCAAAAAGAATGGAAATTATACTGTGATGGATATAATGATTCTATAGCTTCTGAAATTCTTGGTGTAAACGAGAGCGGCTTGAGCTATTGGATAGCTTGTATAAGAGAGAGTTTTGAAGAGGTTGGAATATTATTAGCAAAAAGAAAGTCTGGAGAAAAACTAGACTTAGAAGGTAGGGATAAAAATAAGTTTGACAAATATAGAAAGGATCTAATCAATCATGAGATATCTTTTTTAGAAATTTGTAAGAGAGAAGAGCTAATTCTAACTGCTAAAAATATTGCACCATTATCTCATTGGATCACGCCTGATTTTGAAATAAAACGTTTTGACACAAGATTTTTTATTGCATATTTGCCTGAAAATCAAATTGTTCAGCACGATGGTATGGAATTAACTCATAGTTTATGGATAAATCCAAATAACGCACTAAAAAAAGCAATGGAAGGTGACATGCAAATGATTTTGCCAACAACGGAAAATCTAAAATTATGTTCAAATTTTACTTCTGCAAGCGAAATGCTTGAAAACCAAAAAAATTTAACGAAAAATGATATCAAGCCTATACTACCGAAGTTTTATAAAAAAAATGGAACATGGAATGTTTTATATCCAGGCGATGAGGGTTATGAGGACTATTAATGCATAAGTTAATAAAGAAAATTACAGCAAATAATGGTGGAGTTTTTACTGGTAATGGAACAAACACATATTTAATTGGGTACGATGATATTACTTTAATTGATCCTGGCCCAAATGATATTGATCATATAGAAAAAATTTTGGCACTAGGTGGAGATAAGATCAAAAGAATTTTGGTTACACACACTCATACAGATCACTCACCAGCAGCATTGCCAATTTCAAAAAAATTAAATATTCCTATGTTTGGGAGATTGGTTGATAGAGATTCTGAATGGGAAGATGAAACATTTGCACCAGATACTGTTTTAAGTCACGGCGATATTATTTCAACTAATGAATATACACTAGAGACAATTCATTCTCCAGGACATGCGTCAAATCATTTATGTTTTTATTTAAAAGATCAAAAATGTTTGTTAACTGGAGATCACATAATGGATGGATCAACCGTAGTCATTGCTCCACCTGATGGGAATATGACTGAATACATTGAATCATTAAAATTACTTGAGAGTTATGATATTGATTACTTTGCACCTGGCCATGGTGAGTTTATGCAAGAGCCGTCAAAGACTATTCAATCTATAATAAGGCACAGACTTTCAAGGGAATCTAAAGTTCTTAGGAGCATTGAAAATAATAAAGATCAAGATATCGACAAATTACTTTTGTCAGTTTATGACGATGTTCCTGACATATTGCATCCTATTGCAAGAATGAGCTTGTTAGCACATCTTATTAAGTTAGAAGCGGATGGAAAAATTCTTCAGACTGATAATACTTATTCTTTATCTGTTTGATCTTCATTATCTGTATTCTCAATACTTATATCAAGTTTGAACTTTTTTTCATCCTTTCTATTTTTTAAAACTTTTTTACTCTCATTTTCAGCAATTTTGTTATCAAAACAGTCATTCGAGTCATACATTTCTGTATTAGATACTTTATTAGAAGCAGTAATCGGAGTAGGAGGTTGAGGAACAGGCACCTGCATGCATGCAACCAAAACTTTAGAGTTTACTTTGCTTAGGGTATTGGGATCAGCATCTGGAAGCATTGATTTATCATAATTTTGGTGAGTATTACATCCAAATAAAATTAAAAATGGTATTATTTTTTTCACAATTTTTTACTGTTCTTTAGCAAAGACTCAACTACAGCTGGCTCAGCAAGTGTAGTTGTATCACCAAGATTTTCAAAATCACCCTCAGCAATTTTTCTCAGTATTCTTCTCATAATTTTGCCTGATCTAGTTTTAGGTAGTCCAGGAGCATTTTGAATAAGATCAGGTTTGGCAATTGGCCCAATCTCTTTTGAAACAAATCCAATTAAGTCTTTTTCTAAATCATCATTAAATACATTATCTTTCATCAAAGTTACAAACGCATAAATACCCTGTCCTTTAATTGGATGTTGAAATCCAACTACTGCCGCTTCTGCAACTGAGTCATGAAGTACTAGAGCACTCTCAATTTCAGCAGTTCCTAATCTGTGTCCAGAGACGTTAAGAACATCATCAACTCTGCCAGTTATCCAATAGTAACCATCTTCATCTCTTTTTGCACCGTCACCGGTAAAGTAAATATTTTTAAAGGTTTTAAAATATGTGGATATCATTCTTTCGTGGTCTCCATATACACTTCTAATCTGACTGGGCCAGGAAGACTCAATGACCAAATTACCTGAAGCTGTTCCTTCTAATGAATTACCTTCGTCATCATAAATTGCAGGTTTTACACCAAAAAAAGGCAATGTTGCAGAACCGGGCTTTACTGAAGTTATACCTGAAATTGGAGATATTAAAACCGATCCAGTTTCTGTTTGCCACCATGTATCAATGACGTCACATGAACCATTCCCAACAATTTTGTAATACCAATCCCATGCTTCAGGATTAATAGGCTCTCCTACTGTTCCAAGAACTCGTAGAGATTTTCTTTTAGTTCTAAGAACAGGCTCGTCACCTTGGGACATTAGAGCTCTTATTGCTGTAGGGGCAGTATAAAAAATACTTACATCATATTTATCACATATATCCCAAAACCTTGAAGCATTTGGATAAGTTGGTATTCCTTCAAACATTATAGTAGTCATTCCATTTGAGAGAGGCCCATATAGAATATATGTATGTCCGGTGATCCAACCAACATCTGCTGTACACCAATATATATCAGACTGACTTGCTCCAAATAGATATTTAAAACTCATGTGAGCACCGAGCAAATAACCGGCTGTTGTGTGTAAAACACCCTTAGGTTTTCCTGTAGATCCAGAAGTATAAAGAATGAACAACGGATCCTCTGAGTCCATTGGTTCTGGATCGCATGAAGATGACACTTCTTTAATAAGATCTTCATACCAAAGATCTCTTCCATCTTTCCAATTTATTTTATTACCTGTTCTTTTAACAACGATTGTATGCTTTACATTCGGACAATCATTTAATGCTTTATCTACATTTGATTTAAGAGGAACTATTTTTCCTCCTCGAATACCCTCATCTGCGGTAATAACAATTTCACAATTAGCATCAAGAATTCTATCTTTCAAAGATTCTGGAGAGAATCCCCCAAAAACCACCGAATGGATTGCTCCAATCCTTGTGCAAGCAAGCATTGCAAAGGCAGCTTCAGGAATCATAGGCATATATATGCAAACTCTTGAACCTTTTGAAACTTTAAGGCTTTTTAATACATTTGAAAATTTACATATTTCTTTGTGAACTTCTTTATAAGTAAATGATTTTGAATTTCCTGGCTCATCACCTTCCCAAATAAGTGCTTTTTTTTCTGATTTATCTTCAAGATGTCTATCAATACAATTTTCACTTACATTTATTTTTCCATCGGCAAACCATTTCGCATTTGCAAATTCATCATTGTGGATCTCAGTGAAATCTTTAATCCATGAAAGATTTTCAACTGCCATCTTCTTGAAAAATTCCTTGGGATTATTAATAGATTGACCATAAAGCTTCTTATATTCCTTAAAGTTTTTTAAATGGGGATTTAATGACTTTGCTCTAATTAAACTTCCTGTCATAAAATTAAATGATAGATGGTTGAGGATTTACAAAATTTTTACCCTTTGGGTTTGACATTATCATTGAGATAAGTGACTCATAATCTGCTTCATTAGATTCAAGATTAATATCAGAAGCATTGATTATTAGCAGCGGCGCATCATTATAATTAAGGAAGAAACGGGAGTATGCATCATTTAATCTTTCAAGATAATCTAATGTTAAATATTGTTCATTAATATTTCCTCTTTTAGTAATTCTCTCTTTCAAAATCTCAATTGGAGCCTGAAGATAGATAACTAAATCAGGAGTTGGTGCATCAAGAGTAATGTGTTCATATACTTTTTCATAAAGAATCATTTCTTCAGCTGACAAAGTAACCTCAGCAAATAACCTATCTTTTTCAATTAAAAAATCAGCAACACGAACATTTTCAAAAAGACTTCTTTGCTTAAGATCTTGAATTTGTTGCATTCTTTGAAATAGAAAGAATAGCTGAGTTGCAAGTGCAGATTGACTTGGATTTCTGTAAAAGTTTTTTAGAAATGGATTTTCAGCAGGCTGTTCTAGGAAGGCGTCATAATTAAATGTTTCTGCAATCTTATTTGCTAGAGTTGTCTTGCCAACACCAATTGGACCTTCTATCGCAATATATTTGGGTAATGGTATATCGTTTAGAGCAAGTTTCATTCAAATACTTAATTATTATCTTATAGATTATCTTAACTCTTCTGAGAAACCAAATGTTTTGAATGATTCATGTAAATCTTTTTCTTTTAAAGAATTAATAAGTAACTTTCTTTTATTATCGTCATTTTTTTGAAAGCCTGTCCACCACTTACCTAGACTTCTTTTTTTGGTTGAAGATTTTTCTCTAAGCAACATTAAATCATATGCTGCTCTAAACCTAGGATGCCTAAGGGTTTTATATGGCTGCTTACCAATTCTGCTGTGAAGTTTTAATTGTAAAATCCATATATCTTTAATGTACGAGTTAAATTTTCTTGGAATAGCAGTTATTTTTTGCTGTTTTCTTAAAACCGGGTCCATAGATCTAAAAAATTTTTTAAGATTAATTTCACCTTTTGATAAGCATTTATTTAAAAGTTCTGGCCAAAGGAGGGCAGCTATTAAAAATCCTGGGGTTACAGACTTATTTGTTTTAAATCGTTTGTCAGTATTTCTTAAAGCCTCAGTAACTAATTTTCTTGAGTAATCTGTTTTTTCTGGTTCGTTTGCAATAAGAAATTTGTTTAGTCCGAAGGAGCTGAGCTTATTAAAATTTTTTTCAGCCATACCATTAAGAAAAATTTTGCAAAATTCATCAAATATTCTTGCATTTGAAATGCTCGACAAAAGATGACCTTTTTCATAAATTGCATCTTTAATTTTCCTGTCGATTTTAAAATTTAATTTATTACTAAATCTTATTGCTCTTAAACTTCGAACTGGATCTTCATCAAATCGTTGTTTTGGATTTCCAATCGAAACAATTTTTTTCTTATGTATGTCTTTGATACCATCTTGATGTCCAACAATTTCTTTTGTTATAGGACAGTAATATAATGCATTAATTGTGAAGTCTCTTCGGAAGGTATCTTGATTAAGATTACCCCATATATTGTCTCTAACAATCTTACCAGATCCATCTTTAATTAATTCACCATCACTATTTGTATCACCAGATCTAAAGGTTGCAACTTCAATTAATTCAGAACTGCTATAGATATGGACCAATCTAAATCTTCTACCAATAATTCTAGAAGCCTTAAATATTTTTCGAACTTCATTAGGAGTTGCATCAGTTGCAATGTCAAAGTCTTTTGGTTTTAAGTCACATAATAAGTCTCTAACACAACCTCCTACCAGGTATGCTTGAAAGTTATTATTTTGAAGTTTCTCGATTATGGAAATAGCAAATTTACTTATGTTTTTGTTATCAATCAAAGTAAAGTTTTATGTGACATTAAGAGTTATCCGCCAAGTTGCCTCTCTTTTATTTCATCTAGAGTCTTGCAATGAATGCAATGTGTGGCTGTAGGTCGAGCTTCAAGTCTTTTAACTCCTATTTCATCTCCACAAGAATCACACCAGCCGTAGTCATCCTGTTTAATTTTTTCAATGGATACAGCTATTTTATTAGTTAATTTTCTCTCTCTATCTCTTGTTCGAAGCTCAAAGGCAAACTCTTCCTCTTGGGATGCTCTATCAACTGGATCTGCATAAGTTTCACCCTTTGTTTTTAAATGATCAAAAGTTTTTTGCATCTCTTCTCTCAGATGTTCTCTCCACTGAAGTAAAACGGCAATAAAGTGCTTTTTCATAGCAGCACTCATATATTTTTCATTCTTTTTTGGCTTGTATGGAGCTATTTTTGATTTGTTATTAGCAACTTTCGAGTTAGCTTTTCTTCTAGAAGCAACTTTTATTTTAGTAACTTTTTTTGTTGAAGCCTTTTTGACAGTGGTTTTTAAGGTCTTTTTTGGAGATTTAACTGATTTTTTTAATGCCATTTGTTTTTGAATAAATTTTAGGGTGGAGAAAATATCAGATAGTTAAGAAATATGCTAGCTTTTTTTTAATTTATTTAAAACTTCTCTGTATCCATCAGGTGTTAAACGTGGGCCGAATGTTTCAACTATCTTTGAAGAAGCAAAGTTTGAAAACTCTGCACAACTTGCTAAATCAAAACCATTTAAATATGCATACATGAATGATCCAGCAAACATATCACCGGCACCGTTAGTATCGACAGGATTAATAGATTCGGCAGGTGAAAATATTTCCTTACCATTTTTAATTATAAGACTTCCTTCAGAGCCTTTTGTAATAGCTATCATATATGCTTGTTCCTTATAAAAACTTACAGCATCATCAAACGTTTCTGTACCTGCAAAAGCAATCGCTTCATCATCATTACAAAAAATCATATCAATACCATGAGATTCTATTTTCTTAAACTCATCTCTAAATCCATTAACAATACCAGCATCTGATAGAGATAATGCCTTAAGAGTATTTTTATTCTTTAAGTGATTCAAAACTGAAGTAACAGCGTTAAAGTTTTCATTACTAGTAACCATATAACCTTCTATATAAAAAATTTTAGAATTGACAACAGCATCATAATCGATATCTTTAGAGCCAAGATATGCACTAACACCCAACATACTACTCATTGTTCTTTTTGCATCAGGAGTAACAAATATCAAACACTTTCCTGTCGGCATATTTGAATCCTCCTTACTAAAGCCAATGTGATTCACACCAGCATTTTGAAGGCTATCAAGATATTTTTGCCCATCTTCATCATCAGCTACCCTGCAGACATGATGACACTTTGATCCAAAATATGATGCAGCCACTAATGAATTTGTTGCAGATCCTCCACAATCAGAAACAGAGCTGGCACCCATTGATTCAAGTTTTTCAATTATAGGGGCATGCTCTTCTGGAGTTGCTAAAGTCATTGAATCGGGCTCTAGACCAATTTCATTTAAAAATTCATGGCTTATCATATATTGAGTATCTACGAGAGCATTTCCGAGAGCGCTAATGTCATATTTCATCTTATATCCCTTCTTTTAAAATTGCTTTTATGGTCCTAATTGTATTATTAATTTCAGTATTAGTATGTTTTGTTGAAATAAATCCTGCTTCAAATTTTGATGGAGCAAAATAAATTCCATTATTCATGCATGCGTTTAGAAAATTTTTAAAATGAATATCATTCGTTTTCATAACATCATTTAAATTTTCGGGCAAAGCATCTGAAAAAAAGAAACCAAACATTCCTCCTATTTGATTAGTTGAAATGGGAATCTCATATTCTTCGAAGATTTCTTTCATCTTATCTAAAAGAGTTTTTGCCTTGAGCTCTAGGCTTTTATAAGGATTACTTTTTATAAGTAAGCTAATTAACGTTGCTCCAGCTGCCATTGCTAATGGATTACCTGACAAAGTTCCAGCTTGATAAACTGGACCATTAGGGGCAAGATAATCCATAATATTTTTCTTACCTCCAAATGCACCAACAGGAAGACCAGCACCAATAATTTTTCCCAGTGTTGTTAAATCTGGTTTTATGCCATATATTTCTTGTGCTCCACCGAGAGAGACTCTAAATCCTGTCATTACTTCATCGAAAATTAGTAGCGATTTATTTTCAGAAGTTTTTTTTCTCAAAAGTTTTAGAAAAGATTTATTACCAGGAACAAATCCCATATTCCCAGCAATTGGCTCTACAATCACCGCAGCAAGATCATTTTTAACTTTATTAAAGACTTTTAAAAATTCATTTTCATTATTAAATTCACAACTTAAAGTTTTTTTTGCAAGCTCATTTGGAATTCCAGGTGAATCTGGCAAGCCAAATGTACTTACACCAGAACCAGCTTTAATGAGAAGAGAATCAACATGCCCATGATAGCAGCCATCAAATTTGATAATTTTATTTCTTTTGGTATATCCTCTTGCTAATCTAACTGCACTCATTGTTGCTTCTGTGCCAGAATTAACCATTCTGATTTTTTGAATTGATGGAAAACATTCTTTAATTAGCTTTGCTGTCTCTGATTCAATACTAGTAGGAGCTCCATAGCTAGTACCAAGTTGAAGCTGTTTTGTAATAGCTTTTATAATTTTGGGATGTGAATGTCCCATAATCATAGGGCCCCATGATCCTATGTAATCTATGTATTTATTATTATCCACGTCGAAAACATATGGACCCAAAGCCTTTTTAAAAAAAACTGGATTGCCATTAATATTTTTAAAAGCTCTTACAGGAGAATTTACTCCTCCTGGCATATGCTTTTGTGCTTCTTTAAAAAGAACACGAGATTTATTAATTTTATTCATAGATTTAAATTTTTACTGAAAGTATCGACATCGTTCCAGTCAGTAAACTCATAACTTTTAGAGGTGTCTATAGGACCACTTGTAATCAACATAATAAATTTAATAGCATACTTGTCAAAGAATTTATATTTTGGATAGTCTATTCTGCCTGCAAAAACTGCCATCTTTTTGGGAATCCAATTAGTTTGTTTTAAAAATTTTATAAAGTATGGATTATTTTCTGGTTTACTTTTTTCAGGTTTTCTAGCAACAGCACTCACAGAAAAAAATGCATTTTCTTTTAATTCAAGTGTTTCAATATTTTTTTCAATGAAATTATACAAACCTTTTCTGTATTTTCCATACCTAATACTTGCACCTATTACTATTTTTTCATATTGATCAATATTAATATCAGCGTCCAAAGGTAAAATGTCCACCTCAGAGTTCTTTGCTTGATTTGCAATTTTTTCACAAATTGTCTTAGTATGACCGTCAACTGATGAGTATATTATTAGGGTTCTTTGCATTATATTTTAAAAATATTTTGTGTTTTGAGGATATATAATTGTAATTATAATTTATACTCTTCAACAATTAAATTTATAATAAAGATCAATGCGTAACATTTTATTTCTATGTGTTTTTTTAAGCGTTAAAAATTTAATAGCTGAAGATTCTGCATTTAATTGCGCTAAAATTGATTCAGACAAAGAAAGATTAGCTTGTTATGACAATATTTTTAAAATTAAAGAAGATTTGAATGAGGAATTAGCTTTAGAAGATTTAATTAAATCTGATGAGAAGCTATTAACAGAGACTAAGAAAAGTCCTGCAAAAATTGACAAAAAGCAGATTGCTGAGTTTGGGTTAACAGATAACCAAAAAAAAGCTGCAAATATTGAGGTTGAAAAAATTACAATTGCAACCTCTATTTCAAGTGTGATTAAATCTGCAGGTGGTAAAACTAGATTTAGACTTGAAAATAACCAATTATGGGAGTCTCAATCTGTATTATCGTCAATAAAACGAATAAACTTCAAGAACAAGAATGAAATTATTATTGAAGAATCTACTTTAGGTGGTTTTTGGATGATTAATAAAAGATCTAAGGTAAGAATAAAAGTTAAGAGAGTTTCTTAAAATGGAAAACAATGTAACAAAATCAATTGATGTAACTAAAAATGCATTAAAAAGAATTTTAGATGTAATTAAAAAAGACTCTAATTCCAGTTCAAATTTTCGTGTTTTTGTTACAGGTGGGGGTTGTTCAGGATTTCAATATGGATTTAAGTTTGATGACGATGTTGCATTTGATGATGATGTGATTCAGTTTGATAATTTTTCAATTTTAGTTGACTCCATGTCCTATCCATATTTATATGGATCAACACTTGATTTCGTTGAGGATTTATCAGGATCAAAGTTTGTTATTAATAATCCAAATGCCAAAACAACATGCGGATGTGGAGAGTCTTTTACTACTTAGACAAATATAATTCACCTTTCTCTAAATAGGCAAGATAAGCAAAGGCAGCTGCTTCAACGTATTTTGAAGGAATTTCACCGTCAGTAGTTCTTACTTTACCAATTTCATTTTTAATAATATTCATTAAAAATAGATTTTTCGTTCCTCCTCCATGGAAGATCACATCATTTGGTTTTTTACAAAATTTGTAAAATTCTATAATTTTGGTGGCTGTGAATTCTGTCAAGGTCCTTAATAAAGAATTAGGATCAACTTTATCGAATGAGTTATCTATTAAATTATAATAGACTTTCTTATCATCTGCCCTTGGATATTTCATGTCAGCACATTCACTCAAAAGCCTTTGTAACAAATTGGTATCTATTTCGCCTTTCATAGCTTCTTTACCTAAATTATCAAAGGGCTGACCAAAATTTTTTTTCATAAAATAATCTATTAGACAATTTCCAGGACCAACATCTGATGCTAAAGATACTTTTTCGTTTTGTAAGTATGTTCCATTTGCAATCCCTCCAATATTAAAAACTAGCTTGTTGCTATTTTTCTCGGAATAAATATATTTATGGAATACCGGAATAAGTGGAGCACCAAGGCCACCATTTTTGATGTCATAGTTTCTAAAGTCAGAGTAAACATCAATATTTGTCTCCCTAGCGATTAACTTAGGATCACCGATTTGGAAGCTCATCTTATTCGTATGAAAAACGGTCTGTCCAGAAAATCCTATTGATGAGATTTCTGAAAAATCTATTTTTGTTTTTTTTATCAATTCTTTTATGAGCTGAATTGTTTTCTCATTAAGGCTTTTTTCTAGCAAAAGGAGATCCTTTGATTCGCTAGTTTTTTTATAACCTGCTCTAATAGCATCTTCATATCTTGATTTATAATTTCCCTCAAGTTCTGTAGTAATGGATTCAACAAATTTAAAATTCTTTTCAAATGAAACTAAACAACCATCAAGCGAATCAGCACTTGTTCCAGTCATGATTCCAATGAAATAATTACCCATTTTTTTTCAAATTGTATTGATTAAGTTTATTTAAATTTAACTGTAGCAAATTATCAAAATCATCTTTTTGCGAAATATTAACTGGCTTAGCTGAAGGTAGTTTGACTTTAACTGGATCTGTTCTGATTTCACCTTTCCAAAATTCAAAATGAAGATGTGGGCCAGTTGCCTGTCCAGAATCGCCAACATAAGCAATTATGTCTCCTTGCTTTACTTTGCTACCCTGCTTTAATTTTGAATTAAATCTTTCAAGATGTGCATATAAAGTTTTTATATTTCCACCATGCTTAATTTCAATAGTTCTGCCATATCCTCTTTGTTTTCCAATGAAGGAAATAACTCCATCTCCTGAAGCTTTTACAGGCGTATTTCTTTTTGCGGCATAATCAACGCCATTATGAGCTTTTATTTTATGCAGAATTGGATGCATCCTATTTGGATTAAAATGAGAGCTGATATAAGCAAAATCTAGAGGAGCTCTAAGAAAAGCTTTCTTAACGTTTTCTCCATTTTCGTTAAAATACTGCTTACCCTGAACATTGTCAAAAAATCTTTGAGCAATGTACTTTTTTTCTCTATTAGTAAACTCTGCAAAAACAATATCCCCACTTGAAATTTTTTCACCCTCAGAAAATTCAGTTTCATAGATCACTGAAAATTTGTCACCCTTTCTCACATCAAAGATAAAGTCTATGTCCCATCCAAAGATATATGCAAAATCCATAATTATGCTATCAGGAATACCTACACCCTTTGCGCTTTTATAGAATGAGTCTCTTATTTCACCAAATCCAATAGATGTAATAGTTTGCGCTTCTTTTTTAATTTTCACAATCGATATCTCATCTTCAGTTTTAATAAGTATTGAGTTAACGTCATCCTTAATTATTTCTATACTCAGTAAATCATTACCCATGTAATTAAATTCCATAATGTCGCCTGGAATAATGCTTGATAAAAGATTATTTTTGTCAAAATCAAAAATTTTGTAGGCTGTATTTAATGGGACTTGTTTGTCTTCAAATATTACAGAAAGGCTATCTCCCTTTCTTACTGTATGAATCTGCTTGCTCTTGATAGGCGTTAGACCTTCACTAAGATCTCTTGAAATTGTAATTTCTTCAATAGCTAATGGTTCATTATCAAGGGAATCAACATAAATAAGGATTATTGAGACAACAGATATAAAAAATATTATCAATACAAGCCTGATTGGAGTTTTTTTAAATCCAATCATATGTCTTCTTGAAGATTTAGTAATTCAGTATTCCCACCAAAAGCAACAGAATTTTTTGATAGCACTTTTTCGTTTAGGAATTGTAAAAGATAGTTTGGTCCACCTGCTTTAAAACCACTCCCAGATAATCCAACTCCTCCAAAAGGCTGAGAGCCTACAACTGCGCCAACCATATCCCTATTTATGTATATATTGCCAACGTTAGACATTGAGCCAAAATAATCTGCTCTTGATTCTATCCTGGTATGAATACCCATCGTTAATCCATAACCACTATCATTTATTTCAGCTATCAATTGATCAATCTCATTAGATTTATATTTAAGAATATGAAGAATTGGCCCAAATTGCTCATCTTCTATATCAGAAATGCTATTAATATTGATTATAGTTGGATAGATATGTGTATTTGATTCTTTGCCTTCAAACTGAAATACCTCCATTCCTTTTCGTTTACATTTTGTTATGTAATTATTTAAATTTTCTAAAGCTTTATTATTTATTATCGGCCCTATATCTATATCAAAATTATTTGGATCACCTATAGCTTGAGTTGAAATGTTACCTTTAATCATAGTAACTAGATCATCATAAATTTCTTCTTGTATACAAAGTACTCTTAATGCTGAGCACCTTTGTCCAGCACTATCAAATGCAGACCTTATAACATCATCTGTTACTTGTTCTAATAATGCACTTGAATCAACAATCATTGCATTAATTCCACCTGTTTCAGCGATTAATGGAACTATTTGTTTTTGACTCTCTAAAAGATTAGCTTGAATACTTTTTGCAGTTTTCAATGAGCCTGTAAAAGCTACGCCATGCAGTGGGGTAATTTTTGTCAATGTTTCACCATAACTTCCATCACCAAGTATTAATTCCAAAGCATCTTTTGGTATACCAAGCTCATGAAATTTTTTTACAACTAGATATCCAAGTATTGAGGTATGTTCAGACGGTTTTACAATGACTTTGTTTCCGCATGCAAGAGCAGCAGAGATTTGACCTATAAGTATTGCAACAGGAAAGTTCCATGGACTTATACACAAGAATCTTCCTTTTGATGTGTATTTAATTAAATTTTCTTCACCAGTTGGTCCTTCAAGATCGCTAGCATCAGATATTTTAAGGATTTGATTTGAGTAATACCTCAAAAAGTCTACAGCTTCTCTAATTTCATCGATTGCATTCTGAATAGTTTTGCCAGCTTCATTAATAAGAAAATATATTAACTCGTAAGGTTCTTCTTCTATATTGCTAGCAATTTTATTTAGAATCTCTGATCTTTCATTGGGGCTTCTATTTGACCAAGTTGTTTTTAAACTTTTGGTAAGCGACTTTTTTATGTTTTTAGGATTATCAAAAACCACTGTTCCAATTTCTTTTTTTGATGAAATTGAGAATATTTTTTCAACATTTTTATTGTCTTCTTCTCTTCCTTCGTAAATTGATTTGGCATCAATTAATTTATCATCAAAATCAGTGAGTCTATTCTTTAGATTTTCTAGGTTCTCACTCTCTGATATGTCCATACCAGATGAATTTTGTCTATTAATAAATATTTGATTTGGTAATGGAATTTCTTTTTTTTCACTTTTAACTCTGATATATGGATTTTCAGCTAACCATTTAGAATTAGTATCAGGATCTAGCAGCCTATTTATGAATGAGCTATTTGCCCCATTCTCAAGCAATCTTCTTACCAAATAGGGTAATAAATCCTTATAGCTTCCAATCGGAGCATAAACGGAGGGATTATTTTTAATTCCCAGAACTTTAGACGCACTTTTATACAAAAGTTCACCCATCCCATATAATCTTTGAAATTCATAATTACAATCTTTTCCAATATGATGAATTGAAGAGATCGTATGTGCATTATGTGTGGCAAATTTTGGAAATATTTTTTTGTTTTTGAATATTTCTTTTGCGCAAGCAAGATATGCAATGTCGGTAAGTGATTTTTTTGAGAAGACTGGATATCCTTCGTAGCCTGAAACCTGAGCATGTTTAATTTCATAATCCCAGTATGCTCCTTTAACTAATCTAAGATGCATACCATCTCTTTTATCTAAAATTCCATTTAACCAATGAATGACATCAAATGATCTTTTTCCATACGCCTGAAGTGCAATTCCAAACCCTGGCCAGTCTCTAATATTTTTTTCATATGCAAGTTTTTCAATAATATGTAGACTTAAAGAAAGCCTATCTTGTTCTTCCGCATCAATCGTTATTTCAACATCTTTTGATTGAGCATAATTAACTAGTTCTTTTAATTTTGGTAATAATTCAGATTCTATTTGATTAATTTTTCTCATTTCATATCTTGGATGAAGTGCTGAGATTTTTATTGATACTCCATTAGACAAATTTCTTGCAGTATTAATTTTTCCAACTTCATCTATAGCGCTTTTATATGATTCAAAATAATCATCTGCTTGTTGTGGAGTTCTTGCTGCCTCACCAAGCATATCAAAAGAAAATACTTCTTTTTCTAAGCCAGACATTTTATTAATGTCTTTAAAATTTCTTCCAATTACAAATTCTTGGCTAAGAATTTGCATGGCGGCAAGTACAGCATTTCTTATTGGCATCTCACCAGATTTTGATACAAGTTCTGATAAAAAGTTATTTGGATTTTCTGACCACTTTGAGGGAGTTTTTACAATTTTTCCAGCAAGCAGCAATCCCCATGTGGATGCGTTTACAAAAATGCTATCAGCTTGATTTAAATGATCTATCCATTTTCCTTCAGATAATTTTTCAGAAATAATGAGATCTCTTGTTTTTTTGTCAGGAATTCTTAATACAGATTCAGCAAGACACATTAAAGCAACACCTTCTTTGTTATCCAGGCCATACTCATTTAAAAATGCATCAAGCTTAGTTCTATCTACCTTGTTTTTTCTACATAACTCAATTATTTTTTGAGCATTTTTAGATATCTCTTTTTCTTCTAAGAACTTAGTTTCATCCGACAAACTTGATAAAAGCTTTTCTTCACAAATAAATTTATTTTTTGCCTCAAGCATAGCAACTATTTTAATGTTTAAGCACTAAGTAGCAACTTTGTGATTCTAATAATCTTCCAAAAATACTATGATAGTAATATGAAGGAAGAACTAAAGCTTATTAAAAGGGGCTCTGATGAAATTCTTACGGAGGAAGACCTACACAAGAAGTTTGAATCAGGAAGGCAACTTATTGTAAAAGCTGGATTTGACCCAACAGCTCCAGATCTTCATTTTGGTCACACAGTCTTGCTTAATAAGTTAAGACATTTCCAAGACTTGGGTCACAAAGTAATATTTTTAATAGGAGACTTCACGGGGAGAATTGGGGATCCATCAGGTACAAATAAGACAAGACCAATTCTTAATTCAGAAGATCTTGTTAAAAACGCTAAGACATATGAAAAGCAAGTTTTTAAAATATTAAAAAAGGAACTTACTGAGGTTAGATTCAATTCAGAGTGGTGTGATGACTTAGGTGCAAATGGATTAATAAAACTCGCTTCAAAATATAATGTTGCAAGAATGCTAGAAAGAGATGACTTTAATAAGCGTTTTACATCGAATAAAAGTATTGCTATTCATGAGTTTCTATATCCTCTAGTTCAAGGATATGATTCTGTAGCTTTAAAAGCAGATGTAGAATGTGGAGGAACTGACCAAAAGTTTAATCTTTTGGTTGGAAGAGAATTACAAAGAGACTATGACCAGGAACCTCAAGTTGTAATTACTGTTCCAATATTAGAGGGTCTAGATGGAGTAAACAAAATGTCTAAATCTCTAGATAACTATATTGCAATTGATGAGGAGCCTAACGAGATGTTTGGGAAAATTATGTCCATTTCTGACGAATTAATGTGGCGATGGTTTGATTTGCTTAGTTTTATTCCCGAGGATGATATCTCTAGTTTAAAAAATGAAATGAAAAACGGTAAAAATCCAAGAGATATTAAATTCATATTAGCTGAAGAACTTGTAGACAGATTTCATAAACAAGGAGATGGTGAAAAATGTAGGGAAATATTTTTAAACAGATTTCAAAAAGGCAATATACCTGATGAAATTGAATCTAAAACAATAGATATTGATGAAGATTCTATTTTGTTGGTTAATCTATTGAAAGAATCAGGAATGATCGCTAGCGTTTCAGAGGGAAATAGATTAATTCAACAAGGAGGAATAAAGATTAATTCAGAAAAAGTTTCGGATTCAAAATTTGAAATAGATAAAGGCACAGAAAATATTTACCAAGTTGGAAAAAGAAAGTTTCTAAAAATCAAGGTATGAATAAAATATTTTTTGTATCATGCCTTCTAATAAATTTGACAGGTTGTGTTCAAGATAGTCCAAATATTAAACAAATAGAAAATTTACAATTCTTCATAGATAATAAATCTGATAATAGAGTTACTGAAATTGAATCAGGACTTCAATATCTTGTATTAGAGGAGGGAAATCCTGAAGGAATATCACCAAACTCAGATCAAATTATTTCTGCCCACTTTCATGGGACACTCACTAATGGTGAGGTTTTTTGGAGCTCTTTGGATTCTGAACCATTAACAATCGAATTATCTAAATTGATCAAAGGGTGTCAAAAAATAATTTCATTAATGAAGGTAGGAGACAAATGGAGAGCATTTATAGATCCTACTATGGCCTATGGAGAGGAGGGAAGACCAGGTATACCTTCAAATTCTATTCTTATATTTGATATAGAGCTAATCGCAGTTAATTAAATTTTAATTAGAGGATTGTAGGTAATTCTGTCAGGTATTTCTTCCGCACCAGGAACCCCTCTGGCTATTAAAAATGGTTTCAATTCTTCAATTGCTCTTGGCTCATCATAATGGCCAATATTTGGATGAAGATGGTGAACAAAATGTAATTGCATTGAGTGGTTAATGTATCTTGGCATCCAATGTTGCCAAAATCTTGTGTTTTTATATCTGCCAATTTCAGTACCAATATGTGGATAATATGAAAAGAAAAGAGTTGTGTATAAGACGCCTATCTTTGCAGGCAACCACCACAAAAGTAATGTTTGAAGTGGGAAAAGAAAAACTAGTGACATTAAAGTTAATCTGTAAGCTAAAGAAACTTTTACTCCTTTTTCAAAAGCTTTTTGGAATGCAGCATCACTAGAATATACCTCTTTGTATTTTTGGTAGTCTGGAGATGTACCATCAAGTGAAAGTAAGATAACTTCTTTTACAGATTTTGCATTCGAAGTTAAAAAATCAGGATCTTTATCATCATGATTTGTATATGCATGATGCTTCATGTGCGTCACTCTCAATATTTCATATGGAAACATTACGGTTATCAGAGTAATGTGCCCAACTAATGCGTCAATCCATCTTTTCTTAGGATCACCTCTTGAGTAGTTTCCATGCTGTGCTTCATGAGACGGTAGGTAAGCCATACAGGCACAAAAGCAAGCTACAACAAATCCTAGCCATAGAGGAATAATCCCGAACATAACCAATGGCCATAAACTTAACCATACACAGGCTTGACCAATGCCAATTAGAATCATTTCCCATTGAAATCTTTGAGCATATTTTTTAGCAACAGCTTTTTCTTTTTCAAATGAAAACTCTTCAGATACAGCATCTTTGATATCTACACCCATAACCATTTTCCTCTAATGTGTGCCACTAGCCCAATAACAAAACCTGTTAGAAAACTAATTAATGAAAGATATGGAACTTGATTTAAGACAACAAGTTCTTGAGAAACTGCATTTAATACACTTCCAATAAAAATTAAACCAAACCATATCTTGTTATGATCAAGAATGATTTCTAGAAATTTTTCCATGACTAATTTTATCAGAACTTTTTCAAAAAATGGTGGGCCTGGGAAGACTCGAACTTCCGACCTCTCGATTATCAGTCGAACGCTCTAACCAAAACTGAGCTACAGGCCCTATAACGAATGAGCATTCTACCTTTGAATTAAGATTTGGACAATTAATCTAGTTAGTTTTAATTGATTTATAAAGAGTGAAATATATATAACCTAATGGAATGGTCATCGCATATTCAATAGAAGAATTTATAAGTGCTTGAGCAAAGCCGGCAGGCACAACACTACTAACAATTAAAACTGAAAATAATATTAAAAGAGCAAAGATTAAAGTAAACATAAATAACCTTGATCCATGTTCATCTGTTTTTTCCCATGAGGCACCTATCGATTCAAAAACTTTGCTATCTTCAAACATAATATGAGCTGCATATAAAGAAAATCTTGCAGTTAGGTAAATACCTGGAAGTATTAACAAAAGGAATCCAAATGCTGATGCTATAACTATTAATATATATGCACCGAGTATTGGAAAAAATTTTGCAAGACCAGCTTGTAATGCATTAATTGGATTTATATCTTGCTTCGAGTCAATTGCCATGTAGCTTACCCAAAGCCCTCCAATAAGTGAAATTTGTAAGACTAAACCAGTAATGGTAACTAGTCCGATTATTAACCCATTTGATTCAAAAAATCCTACGAAATCTTCTGGTTGAGTCATTTCTCCTAGAGGTATAATTAAAAAAGCTGATAAACTTTCTATGACTATTAGAGGCAAACCTAAAGCTAAAAAATATTTCCAATTTGAAAATGTAAATTCCCAAGAACTTTTAAATTGATTCATATGGCAATTGTAAAGTAATATGCAATCTATGTATAAATTATGTCTAAATATATTTTTAATATTAGTTATCACATCTTGCTCAAATCAGAATACATCTAGTTATCCTGAAACTAAAAAAGAAGAATTTGCTGAAACTATTCATGGATACGAAATATCAGATTCCTACAGATGGCTTGAAGATTTTACAAGCGATGATTCTCTTGACTGGGTCAAGAGACAAAATAAATTTACTAAAACATTTATTAGTAACAATAAGTACAAAAAAAATATAGCAAACTATCTTAAACAAATTTGGGAAAATGAATCAATTTCTATCCCTTACAAAATTGAAGATAAGACTTTTTATTATTTCAACGATGGATCTTTCCAACAAAGTAAATTGATGATCAAGGATTGTGATAAGTGTGATGAGCGTGTTTTGATAGATCCAAATACTTTTTCAGATGATGGGACCATATCTTTAGGCGGCACAAGTGTTAATAATTCAGCTGATATGATTGCTTTTTCAATTTCTGATGGAGGATCAGACTGGAGAGTTTGGAAAGTGTTAGATATTGAAACCGGTGAAGTGCTTGAAGACGAAATTAAATGGGCTAAATTTTCAGGTGCATCCTGGGAGAATGATGATTCAGGTTTTTTCTATCAAAAATATGATGAGCCACAGGGAGAGCTTTTAAAGGAAGTAAATGAGTCTCCAAAATTAATGTTTCATAAAATTGGTACAGATCAATCTGAAGACTATGTTGTATATGAAAATCCAGATCAACCAAGATGGGGTTGGGGCATAAATGTAATAGAAGATTCTAATATTAAGATTTTATCTATATCTGAAGGAACAGATGAGAGAAATAGGCTATATATACAGTTAAATGCTGGTGAAAAATTCATTCCTTTAATTGATGAATTGATAGGGGCATATAGTTTTATAGACAGCAAAGATGGCATTTTATGGTTTTACACTACAGAAGGTGCTCCAAATGGGAAAATCGTAAATTTAGAAATAAAAAATGGCTCTTTTGTATGGAATGACGTTATACAAGAATCAGAAAATTCTATTCGGTCTGTAAATGTTATAAATAATTCATTTGTCATAAATTATTTAGTCGATACTTTTTCCAGTATAAAAATTTTTGATTTGTCAGGAAACTTTGTTCAAGATCTTGAGTTACCAAAAAATGGAACCATTGGAGGATTTGGTGGAGAGATCGATGACACTGAAACTTATTTTTCAGTTTCAAATTACGTTACCCCAAGAGAGATATATGAAATTAATTTGGATTCATTAGATGTAAAACTTTTTTGGAAAGAAGAAATTGATGGATATGAGTCAGAGGATTACGTTTCAGAACTAAAATTTTATCCTTCAAAAGACGGAACAAAAATTCCTATACATATAAGTTACAAAAAAGGTCTAGAAATAAATCAAGATACTCCTTTGATGTTATATGGATATGGAGGATTTAATATTTCTCTTTTACCAGGTTTTAGAAAAACCCATGCTGCTTGGAAAAATTTAGGTGGGGTATATGTTGTAGCAAATTTAAGAGGCGGTGGAGAATATGGAAGTGAATGGCATAAAGCTGGAATGTTATTAAACAAACAAAATGTTTTTGATGATTTTGCATTTGCTGCAAAATTTCTTCATGAAAATAATATTGGATCTGAAAAAACTACTGCAATTATTGGTGGTTCAAATGGAGGACTTCTTGTTGCAGCTACCATGTTACAAAATCCAGATTTATTCAAAGTTGCTATTCCACAAGTTGGAGTTCTTGATATGTTGAGGTTTAGTAAATTTACAATTGGTTGGGCATGGGAAAGTGATTATGGATCCGTAGATAAAAAAGATGAGTTCGAAAATCTTTTAGCTTATAGCCCACTTCATAATATTGAGAAAGATAAATGTTATCCAACTACACTGGTAACAACAGCAAGTCGTGATGATCGGGTTGTTCCTTCTCATTCATATAAATTTGCAGCAAAACTTCAAGAATATCAGGGTTGCGAAAATCCAATATTAATTCGAATTGAAGATAGGGCGGGACATGGAGCTGGCACTCCAAAAGATAAAATAATAAATCAGATTTCAGAAATTTATGGTTATGCTTTAAATTCTATAAATAACTGATATGAAGTTATAAAGAAAGCAAAATTTTTATAGATATATTTTATTTACTATAGTTACTTTCATATTATTAAAATATTTATTAACATAATAATTGATGCAAAGGGGTGGCTTTTTGCCTGAGATCTTTTGAAACTCTTTGAACCTGATCAACACAATAGTTGCGGAGGAATTGCATATGTATATCAGAAAAAAAATTCTATTTTTATTGCCTTTGGTGTTTACATTTAATGTCTTTTCACAGGACATCGAGGAAATAATTGTAAAAGGTGAGTATCGAGAAAAATCTATAATTGAAGAAGATTCAAGTATCTTAATTATTCAGTCAGAAAAAATTAGGTCACAAGCTGTAAAACATTTTCAGCAACTTTCATATCTTGTACCAAATTTAAATTATGCAGCTTCAGATTCAAGAGCTAGATATTTTCAGATAAGAGGTATTGGTGAAAGATCTGGCTATCAAGGAACACCAAATTCTTCTGTAGGATTTCTTATTGATGATATTGATTATTCTGGTCAGGGAGGTATTGCAACTTTATTTGATGTTGATCAAGTTGAAGTATTTCGTGGGCCTCAAGGATCGAGAACTGGCGCGAATGCTTTAGCAGGATTAATTTACATAAAGACCAAAGATCCGACAGATGAATTTGAAGGAACTTCTGAGCTAACTGTCGGAGATTATGGAACTCAAAATATCGGTGTTGCGTTTGGAGGACCATTAAAGAATAAAAAAATGAAATATCGTTTAGTAATGAGAACTGACTATGCTGATGGATTTAGAAAAAATATTTACTTAAATAAGTCAGATACATCAAAAAAAGATGAGCTAACTTTACGTTACAAACTGGATTGGGAAATTGGTGACACTACAAATATTAATTTTCTTGTTTCAAAAGTTGATATGGATGACCCAGCTGATATTTGGACAATTGATGGAAGCTTAAATACTTTATCAGATCGTCCTGGAATGGATTCACAAAAAACAGACTCAATTGGAATAAAAATAACTAAGAATTTAAATAAATTTGATCTCCAAAGTTTAACTAGCTCAACAAAAACTGACGTTGTTTTCAGTTATGATGCAGATTGGGGTAATCCTGACTCACACTTTCCATATACATATGATTATTTTTCTGAAACATTAAGAAAAAGAGATACTTTTAGTCAAGAAATACGTTTTTTGTCAAAAAATAAGGATTTTTCTCAAAATAATCCATTTGAATGGGTCTTTGGTTTCGATTTTAGTAAATTAGATGAATCAAATCTAACTATAGACGATGGGGTTTATGGGGATCCGTCTGATCCATTTGGTCCATATGCAAGTGAATCTTCGATTTCAAGAAATTATAAATCTGAAAATTTATCAGTGTTCGGAAATGTTGATTATTTTTTAACAGATAAAACTAAACTTGCTTTTGGTTTGAGATTGGAAAATTGGGACTCTAAATATAAAGATTCAAATAATGAATCTTTTAGTCCCTCAGATAGTATGAGTGGAGGAAAAATTTCGCTAGTCAAAAAAAATAATGATGATTCAAATATTTATTTTTCAATAGCAAGAGGATATAAACAAGGTGGATTTAATTTAGGTCTTGATGCTACAGATAATTTAGTAAAACAATCTCTTATTTACGATCCTGAATATTTAACAAATTATGAATTGGGTGTAAGTTCATACCTAAAAGGTAGAGATCTGAATTACTCACTTGTAATATTTTTCTCTAAAAGAAAAGATCAACAAGTTTTGATTTCAAGACAAGTTGATCCAAGTGACCCTAACACTTTTTCATATCTAACACAGAATGCTGCAGAGGGAGAGAACTATGGAATTGAAATTACTTCAAGTTATTTAATAGCAAATAATTTATATGTATATGCTAATTTGGGATTCCTTAAAACAAACATAAAAAATTGGGAATCAAGAATTGATCTAGAAAATAGATCACAAGCTCATGCACCCGAGCATTCATATTCTATTGGTGGAAATTTAAATCTTAAAAATAACTTCTATTTAAAATTAGACATCAATGGGAAAAGTAGTTTTTATTATTCAGATTCTCATGACAATCAGTCTAAAAGCTATCAATTAACTAACTTAACTTTTGGATACTCAAATGCTAATTTTACTGCTGATATGTGGATAAGAAATTTGTTTGATAAATACTATTCAACTAGAGGATTTTTCTTTGGCAACGAAGCGCCTAACTTTATTGATACTCTATACAGAAGACAAGGAGATCCTAAGAATATTGGCATTTCACTTAGATATAATTTTTAGTTTCCGTGTTAAATTTAATTCCAGAGATTATTGCTGTTATCACAGCAATACTTTATTTAGTCTTAGCTGCTAAAGAAGACATAAAGTGTTGGTATGCGGCTATAATTAGTGCATCTCTATACTTCTTTATAATGCTTGATGCTGGCCTATTAATGGAGGCAATTTTGCAAATTTTTTACATTTCCATGGCCATTTATGGTTGGAATCAATGGAATAAAGTATCAAATGAAGTAAGTGTTGTAAGGATTAAAAAATGGAAAAAAATAAAGCATTTATACGCAATAAGCTTAGTAGTGATACTTGCAATAATTTCAGGAAAAATTCTTGAAAAATATACTAATGCAGTATTTCCATTTTTAGATGCATTTACAACATTTGGAGCGATTATCACGACATACATGGTAGCAAAAAAGATTATTGAAAATTGGATCTACTGGTTTGTGATTGATTCAATATCTATATATCTTTTTTTCTCAAGAGAGCTATATCTAACTTCTTTATTATTTTTTATATATCTAATAATTATTATTTTTGGATATCAATCTTGGAATAAAAAATTACTAGAATATAGATGAAAGAATTAGAGACAATTTTAAAAAAAGAAAATTATGATTTTAAAGTCATAGAACAGATTAGTGATGGAGAGACTTCACAAATATTTCTAGGAGAATTTAATAACACTAAATCAATTTTTAAGTTATCAAAAAAAAATAAATTTAAATTAATCATTAATGAATATTTAAAAAATGAAATAATCAAAAAAATTGTTACAAAAAATATTACTCCAAAAATTTTATTTCACGATTTACATTCAGGGTTAATTATTTACGAATATTTTGAAAAGGATTCATCTGACAAACTATTTAATAATTCTTATCAACTTGGAAAAAAATTAAAAGAGCTACATGAAATTACATCACATAAAAAAATAAAAACTTTTGAAGATCAATTTAATTTATATCTAAATGTATCTTCATCAGAATTAGATAATAAATATTTTAATGATGCCGTTGATCTATTTAATGAACTAAATGTAGGTAAAGAAAATTATGTTCTTAGTCATAATGATTTAAATTCTTCAAATGTGATGTTCAAAAATAATAAAATTGTTTTTATTGATTTTGAATATTTAAGTATTAATAGTAAGTATTCAGACTTATCTAAATTAATTGACTCATTTAATCTCAAAACATTAGAAAAAAATAAATTACTTAAAGGTTATGGAGTAGATGAAATTAATGACAGCATTAATATAAAAATTCAAAAGTGGAGCTTAATGAATATTTATACTGAATTAATTTGGGCTAATTACATAAATGAATACAAAAGAAACTATTTCGATAAAGATTATATAAATTTATTAAAGAATAAGATTAAACAACAAAAGCAATACATAAAGTCAATATAACAATACCTATTGGAATAGCTCTATCAATATTTTCGATTAAATCTTCTTTATTGAGCTTTTTTAATGAAAAATTTAATAATTTGTTACCTTTTGTCTTTGAATTATGCTCTAAAATACTATAATCATTAGTACTTACTGACTCTTTTTTCATGGGTACAGTGTAATTTTCGCTAGAATATTGCAAATTTTCTTTATTATTTGAAGAATTCAAAGCTATTTGTTCAAGTTCTTCTAAAATTTTATCTCTTTTTTGTCTTGCGATATGGATATTTGTTGTTTCAAGAGATTTTTTTATAAATTCTTTACCTATTATCTTCGACATTTCTTTAGATAGGCGCTTTTGAATAAAATATATATCTTTATTTTTGCCTCTTAGCACAAGGTATTTATCGTGATTTGTACTCATAATGTACCCATATTCTTACATTATATAAAATTATTATCAATAATTTTTTATTTATTTTGAATTATGTACCCATATTTTTGCATTGTACTCATGATTTTTACCATTTATTTGTAATTTTATTCAATTATCACTTTATTAAACTAAAAACTCTATGAATAATTTTATTTAAATTAATTGTTGTGTTTAATCCATTTTGTTTTAACATTAGCGGTGTTAATTATGTTGGGGAATAAAATGAAAATATTATGTGTACTTTATGATGATCCTAAAAATGGAATGCCGGAGAAATATGCAAGGGATGATCTACCTAAACTAGATAAATATCCAGATGGAATGTCTCTTCCGACACCTAGTTCTGTTGATTTTACACCTGGTGAGTTATTAGGATGTGTGTCTGGTGAATTGGGTTTAAGAAAGTTTTTAGAAGATGCTGGTCATACATTAGTAGTTACTTCTGACAAAGATGGTGAAGGATGCGTGGCTGACAAGGAGTTAGTTGATGCCGATATTGTAATATCACAACCTTTCTTTCCTTACTATCTTACAAGAGACAAGATGGAATCTGCACCAAATTTGAAAATGGCAATTACTGCTGGCATTGGTTCAGATCACGTAGATTTACAAGCAGCTATGGACAATAATGTCGATGTTGTTGAGGTAACATATTGTAATTCAAGGTCTGTAGCAGAACATATAGTTATGATGATTCTCTCAATGGTAAGAGATTATCATAACCAACACAGAATTGTTAAAGAAGGTGGTTGGAATATAGCTGATGCTGTTCAAAGATCCTACGACGTTGAAGGTATGCATGTTGGAACAGTTGCCGCTGGAAGAATTGGTATTGACATGCTTAGAAAAATGAAACCTTTCGACGTTCATTTACATTATTTTGATATTCATAGACTTTCTGAAGAAGTCGAAGCTGAATTAAACCTCACCTATCATGAATCTGTTGAATCTTTGGTTGCTGTCTGCGATGTTGTTAATATCAGCTGTCCACTTCATCCAAAAACTGAACATTTATTTAATGATGAAATGATTGGAAAAATGAAGCGTGGTGCTTATATCGTTAATACTGCAAGAGGGAAAATCTGTGATAAAGATGCAATTGCAAGAGCTCTTGAGTCAGGTCAATTGAGTGGATATGCTGGCGACGTTTGGTTTCCGCAACCAGCTCCTAATGACCACGTATGGAGAACAATGCCTAATCATGGAATGACTCCTCATACTTCTGGCACATCACTTTCAGCACAGGCAAGATATGCTGCTGGTGTAAGAGAAATTCTTGAGTGTTTCTTTGAAGGTAAACCAATTAGAGAACCATATTTAATTGTTCAAAATGGTGATCTTGCTGGAATGGGTGCACACTCATATACAAAAGGCACCGCAACTGACGGCTCTGAAGAAGCAGCTAAATACCAGAAATAAATATTTTGTTTTGAAGAAGAGATAGGACACAAGCCTGTCTCTCTCTTCTATTATTTTTAATTGTCCTTATATATAGCCTATGAAAAAAAATGTAGCGGTTATAGGTTCATCTGGCGCAATAGGTAATGCTGTATCTAAAATCCTTTTAGATGATGAAACAGTTCAATCTGTATACAATTTTTCTAGATCGATTAGTACTAATACTTCTGATAAAGAAAACAGAATATACATAGATATCGAAAATGAAGAATCTATAAAAGATGCTGTTGATAAAATTCCTCAAGATATAAAATTTGATTTAATATTTGTGGCAACAGGAATACTTCATAATGAAAATGATGTATATCCTGAAAAAAGCATTCGTGATATCTCTGCAGATAAATTTAAAAAAGTTTTGATGATAAATACAGTTGGACCTGCTTTGATTGGTAAATATTTTATTCCTTTTCTGAATAAAGATAATAAAAACGTTTTTGCTTTTCTAAGTGCTCGAGTTGGAAGTATTTCAGATAATAAGATTGGTGGTTGGTACTCTTATCGCGCAAGTAAAACAGCACTTAATCAAATAGTTAAAAATTTTAGTATAGAAATCAAAAGATCAAATCCAAATTCAATCTTCATAGGGTTGCAACCAGGCACGGTAAAAAGTAATTTGAGCAAGCCCTTTGAGAAGAATGTCCAGTCTGACAACCTTTTTTCACCAGACTACAGTGCTAGAAAGTTGTTAGAGGTTATAGATGCACTAACTTCTGATGATTCGGGTAAATTCTATGCATGGAATGGAGAGGAAATTCAACCATAAAAAAACCCAGCATAAAGCTGGGTTTTCCTGAATAAAAAAAATTATTCTGAATCGCTAACTGCTGCTACATATATAGCTAAACCAAATGCAATCTTGTTTAAAAAGTCTGCATAGTTATAGATTAAGTTAGCATTAGCCATGTCTGGATTATCTCCAACACCTAACCAATATCCAATAGGATAGATAGCCCAACCAAAAGTAACAATCAATCTAATTGTACTGAAAGCACTTTGAGCTGCAGCATTTCCACTAGCAGCATTAAGCTTACCAGCTTCACCCATGAATATTTCATAGATTATGTAGAACCAAGCAAGTAGAGCAAGAACACCTGCAACGTTTGCATTCATTCCGCCAGTTTCTCCAATGAAACCAAATACTAGCATTACTAGTGATGCTACAAGCAGTTTCCAGAAGAGGCTTGATGTCACATTTGTACATACTTTAAGTATTAAGTAGAACTCAATAATTTGAAGTGGTACTGTGATTAACCAATCTATATATCTATATACAGTAGGAGAAGTACCTGTGTCGGCCCATACACCTCTCATATATAAATAATGCCAAAACGCCACACCAGTAACTAAACCAGCGACTGATAGTGAAGTTTTCCATTTACCGTGAACTCTATCTCTTTCAACAAAGAAGAATACGGTAGCAGCAAGCATAGCAGCTGTCACAATCCAGAATGACACTCCTGTCATATCACTAGTGCTTAGATCTGCAGCAAAAGCTGGAAGTGCAACAACACCTGCTAATGTTAATAAAAATTTCATATATAACTCCTTATATAAGTAGTGGAGCAATAATTTACTCCCCCCATTTCATATGAACCATATATGATACAAAAAACTAAAAAATCTATCAAATTTAGTCTTTTCTCAAAAAATAAAGTTTTTTTAATAATTTTGATTAAATTCTAATGTTTAGTATTATTCGATATATGAAAGTTGCTATTTATCCAGGTTCATTCGATCCAATTACATTTGGTCATATGGATATTATTGATAGAGCTTGTGGTCTTTTTGATAAAATTATAATTGCAATCGCAAAAAGCGAGACAAAAAATCCCTTATTTTCTCTTGAAGATAGAATTAAGTTAGCTGAAACCATCTATAAAGATAACGATCAAGTAAATGTCATAGGTTTTCCCAGACAACTAACCGTAGAAGTTGCAAAAGAAAATAATGCTTGTGCAATTATTAGAGGCTTGAGAGCAGTATCGGATTTTGAATATGAATTCCAACTTGCAACTATGAATAGATCTTTAGCTCCAGATATTGAAAGTATATTTTTAACTCCTAAGGAAAGTCTTATTTACGTTTCTTCAAGTCTGATTAAGGAAATTTGTGATCTGAAAGGTGACATTTCTAAATTTGTTCATCCAACTGTTGAACAAGCTCTAAAAGCAAAACTAGATTCCTAATACTGACATTCATTACAGAAATAAGTAGACCTTTGACCTATATTAATTTTTCTAATCTTATTCTTACATTTCTTACATTTTTCATTATCACGGCCATAAACACTTAAATTCAGATTAAAATATCCCTCATTCCCATCAGCAGAATAAAAATCTTTTAGAGTTGTCCCACCTTTTTTTATTGCATGTTTAAGAATTGTTTTAATTGCAACAGTAATATGTTCGCACTCATCAAGTGAAATCTTATTAGCTAGTCTTCTTGGATCAATGTGAGCATGAAACAAACTTTCTGAGGCATAAATATTTCCTACTCCAACAACAATGTTTTGATCCATAATCAGTTTTTTAATACTAATATTTTTCTCTTTACATTTAGAAAAAAGAAAATTCTTATTAAAGCCCTCTGACAAAGGCTCAACTCCTAACTTTTTAATTAGTTTATGATCTTCAAAATCATTTGTTACATGAATAGAGCCAAACCTTCTCGCGTCATTAAAAATAATTTTTTCTTTATCAAAAATTAATTCGGCATGATCATGTTTTTTGTAAAAATTATTATTAATATTCTGTATTCTTAATTTACCTGACATACCAAGATGAATCATTAGATATAAATCATCAAAAATAATTAGAATATATTTCGCTCTTCTAGATATTTTTTTAATTAATTTATTTCTAGTTTTTTTTTCGACATCATGCTCGACTTGCCATCGAAGATCTCTATTATGGATAACTATTTCTTTTAATATTTTATTCTTAAATTTACTGATTGCTCTGACGGTTGTCTCAACCTCTGGCAATTCAGGCATGATTTATTTAAGAATATTATTTATGTCAACAATATTACTTGGACTTATTGTGCCCGCGGCGAGGGCTAATCTTAGATTTGCTAGAATATAATCATATTTTGCATTGGCTAGATTCTTTTCAGCACTGTAAAGATTTTTTTCAGCCTGAAGAAGATCTACTACATTCCTTGTGCCTACTTTGTAACCAACTTGAGTTGCTTCTAAAGCACTTGTAGCAGAAATAACAGCTTGTTCTTGAGCATTTACATTCGCTACTAAAGTAACTACGTTTGAAAATTGTGATCTGACCTCTTGGATTACTCTTCTTTCGGTAAAAATGGTATTTTCATCTGCTTCATTGAGCTGAGAATATGCTTGTTTTCGTCTTGAACTTACAGCACCCCCTTGAAAAAGTGGCACACTCAATTGTATTGCATAATTTCTTCTGCCTGTAACTGCAGGAACAGGAATTCCTTGACCGTTAATCTCAAATCCCTCGTAATTAAATTGATTTGTTTCAGATTCTGAGCCTGAACCAATTATATCAATTTTAGGTAGATGGTTTGATGCTGCACTTCTTGCATTGCTTTTTGCTGCATCTCTTCTGAGATAGGCAGCCTTTAGCTGATAATTATTTTCTAAAGCTGTTTTTACCCATTCCTCCTTTGAGTTTGGAAAAGGGGAAGATACATTTAAAGTCTCGCCCAGCTCGTCAAGCGAGAAAATTTCTCTGCCAATCAGTGCGTTTAAGGCCTCTCTGGCAGAAAACAGGTTTCCTTCATTATTTATTCTAGAAGCTTTGCTAAGATCAAATGCAAGCTGCGCTTCTTGAACTCCAGTTATTGCAGATAATCCAACTTCATATCTTTGTTGGGCTTGATCAAGTTGTTTTTTAATGGCTTTTTCCTCAGAAATGGAAGCGTTTAAATTATCTATCGCTCTTAAAACACCAAAATATAATTCAGCAGTTCTTAATAATAGATTTTGTTGCTGGTAAGCAAAATCTGCTTCAGCCGCATCTGTAAGTGATTTTGATCTTTTAAAATTAAACCATGTGTCTAATCTAAAAAGCGGTTGAGAGATTCTTGCTGATTTAGAAAAAGAATTATATTCCTGTTGAAGCTCATCATTTTGATAATATTCATTCCAATTTGTTGAGCCGCTTAAAGTAATACTAGGAAGAAGAGCAGCTCTTCCTTGAACTACTATTTGCTTATCTGCAAGATAAGAATATTCTGCAGATTTATATGTTGGGTCATTTTCTAGTGCTTCGTTATATATTTGTAATATATCTTCTGAGTAAAGAGATAAGCTGCAGATAATAGTAAATAGAAATTTAAAATGATACATAAAGTTATTTTAACTCATTTAATTAATGTATGCAGTGTAAACATCTAATATTATTTTATTTTAAATTTAAATTAAGCGTTTTTTCTTTTTGTTTAGAGTAAAATATACTTTAATAAAAAACTTTTCATGAAAATAAATATTTACAGAAGTTTTTATAAATTATATTCAAAGGCAGTGTAATTTGGCCAAGAGCACATACGACTCAAAAGCAATCGAAGTTCTTTCTGGCTTAGATCCAGTAAAGAAAAGACCAGGCATGTACACAGATACATCATGCCCAAATCATTTAATCCAAGAGGTACTAGATAATTCTGTTGATGAAGCAATTGCAGGACACTGCTCAAATATAAAAGTCAAAATCCAAAAGAATGGATTTATAAGTATTTCTGACGATGGAAGAGGTATGCCTATCGATGAGCATCCAGAACATAAACTCAGTGGTGTTGAGTTAATACTTTGTAAATTGCATGCTGGTGCTAAATTTTCTGGAGAAGAATACAACTTCTCAGGAGGACTTCATGGTGTTGGAGTTTCAGTAGTAAATGCTTTATCAGAAACTTTAGAGGTTTTTGTTAAAAGGAACTCAAAAGAATATTCAATGAAATTTAAAAATGGAGATAAAAAGACTGAGCTTAAACCCGTTGGCAGCGTTGGATTAAGAAATACTGGAACAACGATTAAATTTAAGCCTAATGAAAGATATTTTGAATCAAATGAAATTAAATTAAAAGAACTAAAACATTTGCTTAAAGCCAAGGCGGTTTTGTGTCCAGGATTAACTATTGAATATACAAATGAAAATACTAAAGATTCAAAAATCAAATGGTTTTTTGAGAATGGGCTCAAGAGTTATTTGGAAGAAGAGTCAAATGGAATTGATTTAATTTTGAAAGAATCGATAGTGTCATCAAATACTGCTAAAGATCAAGAGGTTGAATTTGTTATCAATTGGGCGCCAAAATTTCAAAAAAATAAGCTTGATGAAACATATGTAAATTTAATACCTACCGCTCAAGGTGGATCACATCTGAATGGTTTTAAGTCTGGTCTTTTGGAAGCCCTAAAGGAATTTTGTGATTATAGAAGCCTTCTTCCAAAAGGATTAAAGTTAAATGCGGATGATGTTATAAATAACGCTATTTTTGTTGTTTCATCTAAAATGCAGAATCCACAGTTTGCTGGTCAAACAAAAGAAAGACTTGATTCTAAAGATCATATGGCTTTTGTATCAGGTTCTACTAAAGATATTTTAAGTATTTGGTTTAATAAACATACAGAGGAAGGTGAAAAAATAGCAGAGCTTGCAATAATATCAGCCCAGGCTAGAGTTAAAGCATCGTCTACTGTTGAAAGAAAAAAAACTTTTAAGGGACCTGCTCTACCTGGAAAGCTTTCAGATTGTAATAGTGAAGATCTAAATAAAACTGAATTATTCTTAGTTGAAGGAGATTCTGCTGGCGGTTCAGCAAAACAAGCTCGAGAAAGATCATTTCAAGCAATAATGCCGCTTAGAGGAAAAATTCTTAACACTTGGGATTTAGAGAGCAGTGAAATAATTAAGTCTCAAGAAATAAAAAATCTCTCTACTGCAATTGGAGTTCTGCCCGGAAATGCAGATGTGTCTTCCCTAAGATATGGAAAGATATGTATTTTAGCAGATGCTGATTCAGATGGTTTGCATATCGCCACTTTATTGTGCGCATTATTTTTAAGACACTTTAAACCACTTGTTAATGAAGGGAGAATATTTATTGCAATGCCACCACTTTATCGCATTGATTGTGGTAAAGATGTTTTTTATGCATTAGATGAACAACAAAAAGATAAAATAGTTAGAGATTTTAAGAACAAAAAAGGCAAACCAAAAATTAATATACAACGATTTAAAGGCTTGGGTGAAATGAATCCATCACAGCTAAGAGAAACTGTTATGGATCCAGAATCAAGGCAACTAGTAAGGTTATCAATTTCAGCTACCGATAATGCAAATGCAATGATGGATCTTTTGCTTTCAAAGAAAAATGCTCCAGCAAGGAAAGAGTGGCTTGAAAAGAAAGGTTCGCTGGTGAGGATATAGGATGTCAAAAGAACAATCTAATTCAATAAGTCTTAAGAAATATGCAGAGGAATCTTATTTAAATTATGCGATGTATGTCATTCTGGATCGAGCACTCCCAAATGTTGGAGACGGTCTAAAACCTGTTCAAAGAAGAATTTTATATGCTATGTCTGAATTAGGATTAGATGCAGGCTCTAAATATAAGAAATCTGCACGAACAGTTGGAGATGTCATCGGAAAATTCCATCCCCATGGTGATAGTGCTGCATACGAAGCAATGGTTTTAATGGCTCAAAACTTCTCATTTAAATATCCATTAGTTGATGGTCAAGGAAATTGGGGATCTCAAGATGATCCAAAATCGTTTGCAGCAATGAGGTATACAGAATCAAAGTTAACAAATTTTGCAAATTTACTAATTTCTGAACTAAAGTCTGGAACTGTTGACTGGCAGCCAAACTTTGACGGTTCATTGCTAGAGCCAATAATTTTTCCTGCGAAGATACCTATCATTCTTTTAAATGGCACATCTGGAATAGCTGTGGGTATGGCAACAGATATACCATCTCATAATATAAATGAAGTAATTGATGCTACTATAAAAATACTTGAGAAACCTAAGTCAGATCTAAAAGATTTACTTAAAATCATCAAGGGTCCAGATTTTTCAAATAATGCTTCTATTGTCGCAAGTCCAGAGGAGTTAGAGGAGATGTATTTATCAGGCAGAGGAGGTTTTAAAATTCAAGCTCAGTGGAGGCAAGAAAAGAATCAAATAATCATTAATGCACTTCCATATCAGGCTTCTGGTTCGAAAATATTAGAGCAAATAGCAGAACAAATGATTAATAAAAAACTTCCTATGGTGGTTGATTTAGCTGATGAGGGTGATCATGAGGATCCAATCAGATTAGTTATCACCTTGAAATCAAATAGAGTTAATGCCGAAGATGTGATGAATCATCTATATGCCTCCACAGATCTTCAAAAAAATTATAGAGTTAATATGAACCTAATTTCATTAAAAGGTGGACCAAAAGTTTTCTCACTTGTTGACCTTCTCAAAGAATGGGTCATCTTTAGAAAAGATACTGTAAAACGAAAGCTTGAGCATCGTCTTGACCAAGTTAATGATAGGCTGCATATTCTTGAAGGGCTGCTAACAATCTTTGTTGATTTAGATAAAGTAATAAAAATCATCAGAAACTCAGATGAACCAAAGAAAGAATTAATAAAAGTATTTAAATTGTCTGAGATACAAGCAAATGCAATATTAGAAATTAGGCTTAGGCAATTAGCAAAGTTAGAACAGCTTAAAATAGAAAATGAAAGAAATGAATTAGTTGACGAGCGAAATGATATTGAAAAAATTCTAAAATCAAAATCAAGACTCAAAACATTAATTAAGAATGAGTTAAATGAGATTAAAGAATTATTTGGTGAAGAAAGAAAATCACCAATTATTAACTCAACAAATGCAAAGATTTTTTCTGAGGAAGAAACAATTGTTACAGAGCCAATCACCGTTGTTTTATCAAAAGCTGGATGGGTGAGAAGTGCAAAAGGACATGACATCGATCCAAATACACTGTCATACAGAGGAGATGACTCCCTGCAAGATTTTGCAAGAGGCAGAAGCAATCAGCTGGCTGTTTTTCTTGACTCAAATGGAAAGGCATACTCAATACAAAGTCATTCTTTACCATCTGCAAGGGGTATGGGTGAACCAATTACTGGAAGACTAAATGCTGATTCGGGTGTCCAATTTATTTCTTCGGTAATTGGAGTTGAAGGAAATAAATTTTTGATAATGAATACTGCAGGATATGGTTATATTTCTGAATATCAGAACATGATCTCAAATAAAAAAACGGGAAGGGCATTCATGAAGTTACCTGATAATGCAAAAATGTTGAAAGCTATTCCTGTAAAAGATAATCATACTCATATAGCTGCAGTTTCAAATATTGGGAAGCTTTTAATTTTTAATATTAAGGAGTTACCAATTCTTGGCAAAGGAAAAGGTAACAAGATAATAAATATACCAAAAGATAAACTTGCTGCTGGAGAGGAATTTATGGCACATGCTCAACTTCTTGCAGATGATAGCTCTCTCAAAATAGAGGTTGGTAAAAGATGTGTAACCTTAAAACCAAAAGATTGGTCAGAGTATGTTCTCTCAAGGGCTAAGAGAGGCAAAAAAGTTGGTAAATTAATAAACATCGAAAGGTTAATAGAAGAACCAAAATCTCTAGAAGAATAATAATTCACCAGATAAGGATTTAAAAAATTGATTTCAGTTGAAAAAAAAGAAAGCTCTAATTATTTAATTTCTTTGAGCCCAAATAGCTCACTAGTTGGTATATATAGAGTCATATTTCTAGCAAGTATAACTTTGGTTTGTGGAGGAATAGCAACTATTTTTTATTTTTTTGGGGCAGCATTAATTCTTCCGTTTGCTGGATTAGAATTGACTATATTGTTTATCGCATTTTATCTAAGCTTTAGATGGAGCAGTAAAAAAGAACAGATTTATATCTCTCAAGATATTGTAAGAATAGAAAAAGGTATTAAAAAAGCAGAGTACTCGTGGGAGGAATTTAGAACTTTTACATCATTTCAAATTAAAAGAAACAAAGATAAGAGTTTAAGATTAAGTTTTAGATCAAAAGGCGAGGATGTCTACGTTGGTGATTTTCTTAATGAGGACGATAAAAACCTATTGAGAGATACTATCAGTGAAATTATTGAAGACCTAAATTCTTTATCTAATCCCTCCAGCTAGGAAGTTTCTTTTTTACCTCGACTAGTTTTAATTTTTGAGAATGAGGAATGCCATTTTTAAACTTTGGATATGCTTCTCCTTGAATAAGAGGCTTAAGATATTTAATTGCTTTTGCAGTTACATCAAACCCATCTTTTGATATAAATGAATTTGGCAGTTTTTTTTCAACATTAGCTATTTTTGATAATGGTGCTGGTATTATCTTCCATGAATATTTTTCGCTCTTAGATCTAACAATAATAGGCATAACTCCATTCAATCCTTTGATAGCATATCTTACGGCATGAACTCCAACAGCCTCTGCATGAAGTAAATCTGTCTTTGAAGAAATATGACGAGCACTTCTTTGTAAATAATCAGAAACAGCCCAATGGTTTTTTAAATTTAGTTTTTGTGAAATTAATCCTGCTAAATATGGTGCTACTCCTCCAAGTTGCGAATGACCAAAAGCATCTTTTCTATCTGATTCAGCTAAAAATTTTCCCTTACTATTTTTTACGCCTTCCGAAGCAACTATTACACAATATCCATTTTTTTTAACAACATCTTTTACCTTATTTAAAAATTTAATCTGATTAAATCTTATTTCCGGTAATAGAATTATATGAGGCGCATCTTTTTGATCAATTCTTGCTAAGGCAGATGATGCAGCCATCCAACCTGCATGTCTTCCCATCACCTCTAAAATAAAAACTTTTGTTGATGTTTCAGACATAGATGCTACATCTAGAGATGCTTCCATTGTTGATGTGGCTATATACTTCGCTGCAGAACCAAATCCAGGGCAACAATCTGTTTCTGCTAAATCATTGTCAACAGTCTTTGGTATTGCAATGCAATTGATTGGATAACCAAGCTTCTTACTTATTTGAGAAACCTTATAAGCCGTATCAGCAGAATCATTTCCACCGTTATAGAAAAAATAACCAATATTATGAGCTTTAAAAACTTCTACTAATCTTATGTATTCTTTTTTATTTTCCTCAAAGCTTTTTAACTTAAATCTACAAGAACCAAATGCTCCTCCTGGAGTTGACTTAAGAGAATTGATAGCAGATTTGCTTTCTTTTGATGTGTCGATTAATTCCTCTTTTAGTGCGCCTAGAATTCCATTCTTTCCAGCATAAACTTTACCAATTTTTGATTTATATTTTTTTGATTCTAAAATTACTGATGCAGCAGTAGCGTTTATAACTGAGGTTACTCCACCTGATTGTGCATAAAATGCATTTTTTTTCATTATTTCCCCGCTTTAGCTTTGAATAAAATTCAAGTGTCGTATTATTATAACTAATATGAGAATACATATCCTAGGCATTTGTGGAACCTTTATGGCCGGTCTTGCACAAATTCTTAAGGAATCTGGACACGATGTATCTGGAGCAGATGCTAAGTTCTATCCACCAATGTCTGATTATTTAAAAAAAATAGGCATTAAAACAATTGAAGGCTATGAGAAAAAATCTCTCCCTAAAGCTGATCTTTATGTAATTGGTAATGCTTTGTCTAGGGGAAATGAGTGTGTAGAAGAAATTTTAGATCAAAAATTACCATACGTTTCTGGACCTGAAATGTTAGGAAAGGAATTAAAAAATAGAAATGTTTTTGCAATATCTGGAACGCATGGAAAGACAACAACTTCATATATGTTAGCGCATATATTTTTAGATCAAGGAAAAGAAATTGGATATCTTGTCGGGGGCATTTCTGATGATTTTGATAATTCAGCATGCTTAGGAAAAGATCCTATTTTTGTTATTGAAGCTGATGAATATGATTCTGCTTTTTTTGATAAACGCTCAAAATTTATTCACTACTCTCCTACTAATTTAATTATAAATAATATCGAATTTGATCATGCCGACATATTTAACGACATCGAAGATATCAAAAAACAATTTCACCATCTTATAAAAATTATTAAATCATCAGGCAATATTATTTATTTTGATGATGATAGTACCTCCAAAGAAGTAATTGAAAAAGGAATTTGGTGTAACAAAATTGGAATAAATTCAAATGGAGTAAAAGCTGACTTTGAATCTAAAGAATTAATAATAGATGATGAAATATTTCAATTGAACGAACTTCCATTAATAGGTGAACACAACTTTAAAAATTATGTTTGTTCAATATTAGCAGCTAAGCTAGTGGGAATTTCAGAAACAGAATCAATTAATTCTCTTAAAAAATTTAAGGGTGTAAAAAGAAGAATGGATTTCATTAAAGAAATTTCAGGCATAAAAATATATGATGATTTTGCTCATCATCCAACAGCAATAAAATTATCATGCAGCGCAATCCGAAATAAATATTCAGATAAAAAAATTCTTGGTCTTATCGAGTTGGGCTCAAACACAATGTCATCAGGTTACCATAAAGAAAATTTGATAAATTCTTTTGATTCATTGGACGAATTTTTAATGTTAGATCCATACAAGAATTATAAAATTAATAATGCGTTTGATTCTGAAAATGAACTTTTAAAAAATTTGGAAGAAAAAATTTTTGACTATGATATTATTTTAATAATGACTAACAAAGATAGTCGAAAGTTTATAAATCCAATAATTAATAGCATTGAAAAAAAATAATTTACCTGTTTTTCCTTTAGGCCTAGTAGCTTTACCTGGCACAATTCAAAATTTACAAATTTTTGAGCCTAGATATATAAGCATGGTTAAAGACTGTATGAAAAACAATCATGGCTTTGTGATAGTTTTTCAAAAATCTGGTGAAGGCAACGACTCTGAAATATCTAAAAAGGGTTCATATGTTGAGATTGTTGATTTTAATAATTTGCCTAATGGTTTGCTCGGAATCTCTGTCAAATCTATCAATAAAGTTGCAATTAGTAATTTAGTTCAGCTTCAAGACGGACTTAACGTTGCTGAGGTTAACCCTTTAATTGATCCTGAGGTTGATGATCAAGCTCTGTTAGCAGAATTTCCTGAAATAAGTAATATTTTGAATCAGCTTGTTAAGCATCCAAGAGTTGCTGATATGCCTATTGAGGTTGATTTTAACTCCGCTGATTCCGTGGCATATCATCTTGCTGGATTGATACCAATTCCATGGTCTCATAAACAGAGTCTTCTTGAGGCATTTGATGCCTCTCAAAGATTTGCAATTCTATCTAAGTATATTGAAGAAATTTCTTCTAGCTAAAATAAGATTAAACTTTTAGAGGTTCTTGATTTGATCTTTTTCTTAACCAATTTATGGTCTTGAGTACGCTTGGAATTGCTATAAACTTCCTTTCAATCAAATATTTGCCAGGATAATTACTCATCATTAACCCAATAAATATTGTGAATAACCCCTGTCCAGGAAGGACAAGCATAAGAATTCCACCGATAATTAAAACGTATCCAATTAAATTTTTAATTATCATTGAAACTAGCCACATTACAGGATATTTGGATTTAAATTTTGAAGGCTTTTTATTTACAAAATAATCACTTGGTATGAGTGACACTAGCCATTTAATACTCACTAGACTAAAAATAAATATTGCAAAAGATATAGCTCCAAGCCAAAAAATATATGACTTGTAATTTATAACTTGCTGACTGAGTTGTTCAAAAATAATTTCCAATAAATTACTTACCCTTTTTCATTAATTTGATTTAGTATATCAATAAGAACATTTGTAGAGATAATTATTAGACCCAAATTTTATTTAATCTTGTCTAAAAAAACACTTTCAGAAATATGCAACAGTAGTCTAACTGACAGCAAGGCAGAAGATTTACTTGTCTTAGATGTAGAAAACATCTCATCATTTGCAGATAAGATCATTATAGCTACCGCAACTTCAAATCGTCATGCTCTATCTGTTTCAGAAAAGCTTGTAGAATCGCTAAAAGAAAATAAATTTAATATTCTTGGAGTAGAAGGAGAAATTGATTCAGGATGGGTTTTGGTAGATTGCGGAGACATTGTGGTTAATATAATGAAAAAAGAGCAACGAGACTTTTATGACTTAGAAGGACTTTGGGGAGAAAAAACTCTATTAACTCAAGAAAGCTAATGATCATTAAAATTATTAGTATTGGAAATAAACTTAATACATGGGAGCAAGACAGCATTAATTTCTATTTAAAACAATTACCAAAAAATTTAAAAATAGAATTCGTAAATTTGAAAAGTTATCAAAATCCAAACTATTCTGAATCTGAGGTTATAAAAAAAGAATCGCAATTGATAATGTCAAAACTATCTAAAGATGATTTTATTATTGCATTTGATATGAATGGCGATCAAATTTGTAGCAAAAAATTTAGTGATCTTATATTTAATAATCAAGAATCTAATAAAACAATAACTTTTGTAATAGGCGGCTCATTTGGATTGTCATCAGAAATAAAAGATAATTCTAACAAGGTATTGTCTGCATCTTTGTTCACATTTCCTCACAGATTGTTTAGATTAATATTGGTTGAACAAATTTATAGGGCACACACAATTGTAAATAATATGCCATATCACAAATGATAGACTTAAACGAAAGATTTTCAGAAAAAAGAAATTTCTTCAATAGGCTCATTTTTGTTTATGTTTTCTTTGGCGTTCTATTTTTGTATTTGATTTACAAAACATTTTCTCTTCAAATCTCAAGTTATTCGGACTATGAGATTGCATCGCTTGAAAATAAGACAAGAGAATTTTTGGTCCAACCAAGAAGAGGAATTATTTACGACAGAAATGGTGAGATTATCGTAAACAATAAACCCAGTTATAACATGATTCTTGACCCAGAAAATGTTGATGATATTAATGAGTTGATTTTTGAAATTAATAAATTTGTTAACTTATCTGATGCTGAAATTAAAAATATAAATAACATTTTTCCAAACAAGAAAAAGCTTAATAGAGAAGTTGTGCTCAAAAGAAACTTAACTACTGAAGAAATTGCAAAATTTGAAGTAAGAAATTATAGATTCCCTAATATTCAAATTGCTGAGAGATATTCAAGAGAAAATCTTTATCCGTTCCTATTCTCACATTCCGTAGGATACGTTGGCAATCTTGATGAGGAAAAACTTCAAGAAATATTATCATCTCAAAACCTTGAATCAAATGAGACAATTTTTACTTATTCAAATGGTTTTTTGAATGGAAAAACTGGCATTGAATATGTTTATGATGAACAATTGCGAGGTTTATTTGGTAAAAAAATATATGAAGTTGATGCATCTGGCAGACTATTACAAGAAAAACAAATGATACCTGCTGTTGCTGGTGAAGATATTTTTACTTCTCTTGACCTCCCAAGCCAAAAAGTTGCTTATGATGAGTTAAATAATAGAAGGGGCGCAGTAGTAGCTGTAGACATAAATGATGGCTCAATTGTTACCTATGTAAGTTCCCCATCATTTTCTGTAAATAAGATCGCTAACGGACTCACACAAAACGAATTTGATGAGTTAATAAATGATGATGATAAACCATTTTTTGATCGAGCAGCTCAAGGTAGGTATTCACCAGCATCAACAATTAAACCTGCTATTGGTTTATTCGGAATTGATAAAGATATTTTAGATTGGGAATATACTATTCAGGACCCTGGATTTTTTATATTACCTGAAGATGGAAGAATCTATCGTGGATGGAAAAAAGGCGGTCATGGTGAAATTAATCTCAAAGATGCAATTATAGAAAGCTCAAATACTTTCTTCTTTTCACTTGCCTATCAAACAGAAATAGAAGAGTTAAGAGCGCACTTGTCGAATTTTGGATTTGGTAAAAATGTTTGTGATGATTGCTTTATGCCAGATAATGGACTGCTTCCTAGTCCAAGATGGAAAATGAATACACACAATTTTGGTTGGTTTAAAGGTGATACAGTAAATGTGGGAGTTGGGCAAGGATATATAAATGCTACGCCAATTCAGCTTGCATATTATTCTGCCTTTCTAGCAACAAAAGGTAATATAAATAAATTCTCTTTTGTTCAAGATAGCAAAAATGCAAATAAGAATATTTTTAACTCAAAAAATATTACAAACATGGATTGGGATAATATTCATGAGAGCATGGTAGGCGTAATTGAAAGTCCAAAAGGAACTGCAGGCAGGCTCAGATCATTAAAAGATTACGTAATAGCTGCAAAATCAGGAACTGTAGAATTAGTAAGCACTGAAACCAAAGAAGATTATCAAATAATACGAGAAACTGAAGGCAAAAGAGACCATGCTATTATAATTGCTTTTGCTCCTATGCCAAATCCAAAATATGCAATAAGCGTAGTAATTGAAAATGGTGAAAGTGGTGGATCAGTTGCTGGACCAGTAGCAGTCGCAGTTTTAAATAGCCTAGTTAAAAATGATTAATTTTAAAAATTTTATTAAGGATAAAATCTATATTGATTTGTATTTATTTATTTCCATCACATTACTTTCAATCATGGGTCTTGTATTTTTATATAGTGCCTCTCAAGGGAACATAGAGACAATCATTAAACAGTCTTTTTTTGTTATATTTGGTTTGTTTTTAATGTTTATTGTTAGTCAGCCTGATCCAGATTTCTACAAAAATAATTCAGCAATTTTTTTAATCTTTTCCTTAGTTCTTGTTTTGGTTACTTTTTTTTTTGGAAAAGAAGTTAATGGAGCAAGAAGGTGGCTAGATCTAGGATTGTTCACATTACAAACATCAGAAATTATCAAAGTTGCTTTACCAGTATTTCTAGCTGCATATTTATATGACAAACCCTTACCAATAAATTTATTCAATACCTTTACTACATTGGTCTTAATTCTTTTAATAGTTAATCTAGTTAGAATTCAGCCAGACTTAGGGACAAGTTTAGTAATTTTGATAGCGGGTCTATATATTTTGTTCTTGGCCGGATTAAGCTGGAGATTTATTGGTATTTCATCTGGAATTTTTATTTTGTCTCTGCCTTTTATTTGGAATAATTTTTTAGAGCCATTTCAAAGACAAAGAATTTTAACTTTACTAGATCCGAATGCAGATCCTTTTGGATCGGGATGGAATATTACTCAATCAAAGATAGCTATTGGGTCAGGCGGACTTCAAGGAAAAGGCTATCAAATGGGGTCTCAAGCCCATTTGGATTTTTTACCAGAGACTGAGACAGATTTTATTTTTTCAGTAATTGCAGAGGAATTTGGTTTTATAGGAGTATGTATTCTTTTGTCTATTTTCTTATTTATCTTACTAAGATGTTTATATTTGGCTTTTGATGCAAGAGATAGATTTTGCAGGTTAACCATTGGCGGCCTTAGCCTATTATTTTTATCTACAGTATTCATAAATTTATCTATGGTTGTTGGAATTATTCCAGTCGTGGGCATGCCACTTCCATTTATAAGCAAAGGAGGCTCATCTTTGTTATCATTTTATATAGCATTTGGAATAATAATCTCTATGGCAACACACAAAAAATTGATGCAAAAATGAAAAACTTTTTATTTCTCATATTTACACTAGTAAATCTTAGTTATGCAGATTACTTTGAGCATCCTGAATCTCAAGAAATTATCAATGAGCTTGTTGAAATTCATGGCTTTGATAAAAAATATGTTGAAACAGTCCTAAAGGATGCAAAAAAACAACAAAAGATCATTGATTCAATATCTAAACCTGCTGAATTTACATGGACATGGGAGAGATATAAAAAGCTATTTATTGAAGAAAAAAGAATTAGAAATGGTAAAAAGTTCATTAAAAATAATTTAGTTACTTTGGAGAGAGCAGAAAAAGAGTTTGGTGTACCCAAAGAAATTATTACTTCAATTCTCGGTATTGAAACAAGATACGGAAAAATTTTAGGAAATTATAGGGTTATTGATAGCTTAACTACTTTAGGTTTTGATTATCCAAGAAGGTCTGCATTTTTTAAAGACGAACTCACAAAGTTTTTTTTATTAACAAGAGAAAATAATTTAGATATCTATTCTGTCAAAGGTTCATATGCTGGCGCCATGGGGTATGGGCAATTCATCTCCTCAAGCTACCGCGCATACGCCATTGATTTTGATGGAGATAATAGTGTTGATTTATTTAACTCTGTTGATGATGCAATCGGAAGCATTGCAAATTATTTAAAAGTTCATGGTTGGAAAAGAAATGGGAAAATTGTTACTGGGTCTTCCTTAAATAATGTAAGAGAAATCTATAAACCGCATGATAGTCTTTCAAAATTCATTCCTTTGAGTTTTAATGAAGATGGGAAAGACAATTATTTTATTGGAGATGATAACTTTGTTGCAATTACCAAATATAATAGAAGTCACTTTTATGCAATGGCTGTATATTATTTAGCAGAAGAGTTTAAAAAATGAAAAGAATTATATTATTTTTATTATTTGTACCAAATCTTGTTGTTGGACAGAGCTTTGTTCCAAATGCTCCTGAATTAAATTTAAAAAGTTACATGTTAATTGAGCCTAAAACGAACACTGTTATTGCAGAATCAAACGCAAGTGGTTTAATTGAGCCAGCAAGCATGACTAAAGTCATGACCGCTTATGTTGTTGCCGACCAGATTAAAAATGATCTCATTAGTCTTGATGATAATGTTCTTATAAGTGAAAAAGCATGGAGAATGGGCGGTTCAAAAATGTTTATCGAAGTTGGAAAAAGGGTAAGTATACTTGATTTGCTAAAAGGCATAATTATCCAGTCAGGAAATGATGCTTCAGTTGCAATTGCTGAATATGTTGGGGGTACTGAAGCTGGATTTGTTGATCTTATGAATTCCTATGCTGGAGCTTTGGGGATGACTGATACAACTTTTATAAATTCCACAGGTCTTCCAAATGAAGGGCATTTAACATCAGCAAGGGATCTTGCAACTCTTACTTCAAACTTTATGACAAATTTTCCAGACATTTATGCTCTTTTCAAAGAAAAAGAATTTGAATATGGGGGTATTACAGGAAATAAATATAATAGAAACAAATTACTTTGGAGAGATGAAAGTTCTGATGGAGTTAAGACAGGGCATACATCATCAGCTGGATATTGTCTAATTGGATCTGCCAAAAGGGGTAACATGAGACTTATCACAGTTGTGGCTGGAAGTGATACTGCAAATAATAGCTTCTCAGATACACAAAGACTTCTAGAGTATGGATTTAGATTTTATGCTACTCAAAAGTACTTTGATGCAGATAAAGAATATACAACTGCAAAAGTTTGGGGCGGTAAAAACGATAATATAAGCCTAGGTGTAGTTGAAGATATATCAATAACTTTACCTAGAACAAGTTTTAAGAACGTAAAGGTTAATTTTAATGTGAAAAATAATGTCCAAGCTCCTATAAAAAGAGGCGATAAGCTTGGAACTTTAGATATTATTAGTAATGATGAGGTTGTTCTAACAACTGATCTGCTTGCATTGAATGAAGTTGATGCTAAAGGCTTTTTTGGAAGGATTTGGTCAAAATTCGTCCTCTGGATAATGAGCTTATTTGGATTAGCATAGATGGAAAATGTTCATGCTGTATTCAATGGAACATTTGATAACTTAGAAAATATAAAAATATCACCCTTAAGCAGAGCCTATACCTTTTCAGATAGTGTTTATGAAGTCATTCCTTTTCATAATGCAAAGGGTATTGCTTTTGATAGACATATAAAGAGACTTCAAAAAAGTTGTAATTCGTTATCAATTTCAGCAAATATCGACTTAATTTCCAAAGAGATCATTGAACTTATTAATAAAAGTAAATTTAAAGATGGTTATGTTTACTATCAGGTTTCAAGAGGAGTTGATCAAATACGATCACATATGTTTAATGCAGATATTTCAACTGAAACATTTGGTTATGTTGTAGAACATACCTTTGAAGCACAATCACTTAAGGTGATGTTATGTGAGGACGTAAGATGGCAGAGGTGTGATATTAAATCTACTTCATTATTAGGCAACATAATGAGTATGAATAATGCCAAAAATAGCGGATGTGATGAAGTAATTATGCATAAAGACAGAGTAATTACTGAGGGCGGAGCTTCAAATGTTTTTTTTGCAAGTAATGATTGTGTTTACACACCTAATTTGTCTAAAAATATTCTCCCTGGTATTACCAGAGAACTTTTAATTGAAAAAATCAAAGCATCTGGAATTAATGTTCAGGAGGGCAGCTTTAAAATTGATGATCTAGCAGATGCAAAATCAATATGGCTAACTAGTTCTACGAAGGGGCTTGCACAAGTAATTGAAATTACAAATCAAGAAACAAATATTGTTGTCGATCATCCTTTATTTTTAGAGTGTCAGAAAATATTTAAAAATAACTTTCTTAGTTAGAAGTTAGACTAACTACCATATTATCTAGCTCTTGCCAAAACTGATCTTTTGTCATGCCGCCCAATCCTTTTGAGGCTAAATCTAATTCATAAACTTTTTTCTGAAGTAAAAGCATTTTTTTGAGTGGGTTCTTTTTAATAAAATTTATATAGTTTGGAATTTTATTTTTCCATATCCCAGCTTTTTCTAAATTAACATTGTCTTGAAGCGATACAATACAAGTATTTATAATTTTTCCAATAATCCAAACTAAGAGAGGACCGTAGTGATCATCATTTTTTTTGATTGATTTGGTTATTCGCAAAGCATATTTTGTATTAAGTTCAACAATTTTATCTTCTAGCTGGTAGGGTAAAAATTCAGCATTATCATAGCCTATTTTCTTATCTTTATTATTTTCTGAATAAGTTAGCTTAAGAATATTTATCTCGTTTTGTTGAGCAATCAAATTACCTGAAAAAATATCTGTAATTCTTATTGAAAACTCTTTAGCATCTGATTCGTTCATAAAATCTAATTGATTTTTAACCCAAGTCTTTTCTTCAAATGATTTAAGTTTGTTACATTCAACCATCAATCCAAGACTATCCATTAATTTCACCCATTTGGTACTTTTATTAATCTTTTCAATAGAAGATTTGATAATCAATGCAATATTATTGAATTCTTTAATATTCTTCATTTCAAAAATATTAGTAATTTCTTTTGGTATTTTTCCTTTTTGATGACCAATTTCAATAATTATCTTTGATCCAAACAAAGAACCTGAGGCATTCTCAATTATTATATTTTCTATTTTTGAGTAGTCAGCTTCAGTAATAATTTTCTTTTCAGTAAAGTTCTGTTCCTTCAAAAACGAATTAATTTGATCAACTGAATTATTTTTTAAAACTATCTCCGAGCCAAAAACAAAAAATATATTTGAGGATTTACTTAAATATTTATTTAATGATGTAGACTCACAAATCAATTAAGTTAACCTCTAGTATTAGTTGCTCAATGACATCATTTATAATTTCCTCTTCCATAAATTTGCTCATCTGATTTTCCGCCAAAGGATTAAGCTCTATTGCACTAAATCTTTTCATTGAATTGATAGTTTTTATGTTGTTTGAATGATTCATAAGCATCGAGTGATTAGAATGCATGGAATGATCCATTTTTGTTGATTTTGAATCATCAATGCTGAAATTTAATTTTGCTTTGAGTTCAATCTCCATGGCTCTTAAAGTTGTTCCCGAGTAAACTTCATATTTATTTAAATCAAAGCTACTTACATTTATATGAATTTTTTCATTATCAACTTTCTCAAAATTATCACCAAAAACTTCTTTAATTTTTAATTGAAAGCTATTAGGAACATCTTGATCAAATGAAAAATAATATTTATTTTTATCAAGCTGTAATTTTTTATATTCATTTAAGTTACATGAAGTAATTACAATGCTTAGCAATATTAGAAGTAATCCTTTTGTATATCTCATAGCCTTAAATGTTAGTTAAGATATTATATTTTATGTTTTTGTTTAAATTACAAAATTTATAAGCTTATCTTTAACAAAGATAGCTTTTTTAATCTCACTATCTGCTATGTTATTTTTAACATTTTCGACTTCTAATGATAAATTTTTAACAGTTTCTTCATCTAAATTTTTACTAATATTTAACTTTCCACGAACTTTACCATTAACTTGTATTATTAACTCGAATTCATCTGATTCAATAATAGCTTCGTCATACTTTGGCCAGGATGACTCGATGCATGATCCATCATTTACAAAACTGGTCCATAAATATTCGCAAATATGGGGAGATATTGGAAATAGCATTTTTAGAGAAAATAGAATTGCTTCATTAAGACAAAACTTTTGAGCATCTGTAGCATTATCTTTTTTGAATTCATCTGGAATAAAATTTAGCAACTCCATTATTGCTGCAATAGCAGTATTAAAAGAAAATCTTGATTCATAATCATGCTCTACTTTTTTTAATGTAGAGTGACACTTTCTTCTTAACTCAATTTCTTCTTTCGAGAATTCAAATTTCATGTCCAGTTTAATATATTTTTTTCCTTCAATAAGACTCCAAATTCTCTTTAAAAATCTTGAAGCACCTTCAACAGATGATTCGCTCCATTCTAAACTTTGCTCAGGTGGTGATGTAAACATCATATAAAGCCTAACGGTATCTGCTCCATATTTCTCAATGTATGATTGCGGGTCGACAGTATTACCTTTCGATTTAGACATCTTTGCACCATCTTTAAGAACCATACCTTGAGTAAGCAACCTTTTAAAGGGTTCATCACCTTCAACTAATCCAATGTCTCGAAGAGCTTTATGAAAAAATCTTGAATATAGCAAATGCAATATAGCATGCTCTATACCACCAATATATAAATCTACTGGTAGCCAATATTTAGTGTTTTCATCAAAAATTTCATTAATATTGTTTGAAGATGTAAATCTAGCGTAATACCAAGATGAATCCATAAAGGTATCAAATGTATCACTTTCTCTAAAGATACTATTATCCAAATTTATAAAATCTTCATTTTGACTTAATGGAATAGGTGGCGAATTCTTTTTGAGTTTTGGTAGCTCAACAGGCATATCCATTTCGTCAATAACTTTTGGATCGCCGTTTTCATAAATAACAGGTATTGGACAACCCCAATATCTTTGCCTACTTACTCCCCAATCTCTTAGCCTGAATTGAATAAGCTGTTTACCAGATTTTAATTTAACTAATTCTTCGATAATTTTTTTTGATCCTTCTTCTGATGAAAGACCGTTAAATTTATCTGAATTTATTAAAATTCCATTTTCAGTTCTTGGTAACTCCTCTTCATTATTTTGAATCACTTCTTTGATATTAAGATTATATTTTTTTGCAAATTCATAATCTCTTGAATCGTGAGCTGGAACTCCCATCACAACCCCTGTTCCATAGTCAAGCAATACAAAATTTCCAATCCATACTGGTAATTTTTCTCCAGTTAAAGGATGAATTACTCTTAGATTTGTATCAATACCAAGTTTTTCTGCCTTTGCCATATCAGCTTCCGCAGCCTTAGCTTCTTTACATTTTTCAAGAAAGTTCGATATTTTTTCATTATCTTTAGCGATCTTTATTGCAAGGGGATGATTGGGAGATATTGCAAGAAAAGATACTCCGAAGATAGTATCTGGTCTTGTCGAGAAGGTTATTAGTGATTCTTTACTAGCATCAATTTTATATTCAATCTCAGCACCAAATGATTTTCCAATCCAATTCTTTTGCATAAGCTTAACATTTTCTGGCCAATCAAGCTCTTCAAGTGAAGATAGAAGCTCGTCAGCATAGTCAGTGATTTTTATAAACCATTGATCTATTTCTTTTATTTCAATTTGAGCTCCAGAGCGCCAACCTTTTCCATCTATTACCTGCTCATTTGCTAGAACGGTCTTATCTTCAGGATCCCAATTAACCATAGATTTTTTTCTATAAACAAGACCCGCGTCGTAAAATTTTTTAAAAATTAATTGTTCCCATTTATAGTAACTTGAGTCACATGTTCTAAGTTCTTTTGACCAATCATAACTAAAACCAAGAGATTGTAGTTGTGATTTCATGTTTTCAATATTTTGGTTTGTCCAATCGTTTGGACTTACTTTGTTTGCAATAGCAGCATTTTCTGCAGGCAGACCAAAAGCATCCCAACCCATAGGCTGAAATACATTAAAGTTTTTCATTCTTTTATATCTAGATATAACATCACCAATCGTATAATTTCTTACGTGACCCATATGTAATTTTCCAGAAGGATAAGGAAACATTGACAGACAGTAATATTTTTCTCTTTTATCTATTTTAGAAACATATCTTTTTTCTTCATTCCATTTGTTTTGAATGATTTCTTCGATTGTTTTGTGATTATAAGTTGAGCTCATTATTAGAATTTTAAAAGTTATTAATTGAACTAATTATTAAAATTTAATTAATTACCAGTATCGTTCTCAGAAGATTCTTTAACATCTATGTTATTTGATCCCTTAGTAATTCGAACTGACTCTTCTCCCTGACTTACTTCAATTTCTTTTAAATTTGATTCTTCTAGCATTTCAATCAAAGTTTTTATTTTTCTTATATCCATAATTTATACCTTCTTATTTTTTAAAGCCTCCTCTAAAGCAAAAACATAGCCTTTCGTTCCATGCCCACTAAAAACTTTTTCTGCAATATCACTAAAGTAAGATTTTTTTCTAAATTCTTCTCTAGAATTAATATCTGATATATGAACTTCATAAAATGGTATTTTCACAGCTAAAATTGCATCTCTTAAGGCTACGCTTGTATGTGTGTAACCCGCAGGATTAAAAATTATTGAATCAGTACCATTTTCAAAAGCTGTATGAATTGCATCTATTAGTTCATGCTCGGCATTGCTTTGATAAAAGTAAACTTCACATTTATTGCTATCAGCTTTATTTTTTAATTTTGCCTCAATATCATCTAATGTCTCAGATCCATAAATATCTTCCTCGCGCATACCAAGCATATTAAGATTTGGCCCATTGAGTACTAATATCTTCATTTAGTGGATTTTAACAGAATTTAAATGCATTTTAAGGATTTTATCTAATATTTTTATTTTGAACTGGATAACAAAAGCCTCTATCAGAACAGCCCTGATATGCTATTTCAATTAAATTTGTTTCAATCTCTTCTATAGACGAAATCTCTAATATATTTCTTATGATTTTAGTTTCACCAAAAAATTCGTCTTCATGATCAATAATCATTCCATTAGTGACATCAAAATCAACAATTTTTTGATTTTCTTTAATAAGAATCGAATCAAAATATAAATAGTAACCATCTTCAATCGACCAATTTACTTTTAAAACATCCCCGTCCTCAGAATAGCTCATTATAAATACCTCGTCGGCAGGCTTTATTTCGTTATCCTGTAAATACATGAAAGATATATCTTGGTCAGCCTTAGTATGGCCACCACATAACAAATAGAATATTAAAAATAATGTCTTTTTCATTAATAACTAGGATAAACTTGCCAAATTATAAAGCGAAAACGAACTTTATTTATAATTAAAATTAAATGATAAGAAATTTTTTAATAAATATTTTATTTTCAATACCTGTTTGGTTAATTGAACTCGTATACAAATTTAATAAAGATGTTAAAAGAGGATTTATTTTTGATTCTCAATCAAGAATGTTATTTGCTTTAATGCCAAAATTTGATTTGCATAAGATAGAGGATGACGAAATTCCAAAAATTAGAAATCTAATTAATGAAAAAAGAAAGAATCTTAGACTTTCTAATAAAACAAAAAAGAATGTAATTACTAAGGATCATTTTATCGATCAAGAAAATAACTTAAAGTTGAGAGAGTACATTCCTTATAAAACAGATAATGATAATGTCATTCTCTATTTTCATGGTGGCGGCTATGTATTAAATTCAATTGATACGCATAACCTTACAGTTTCTTATTTTTCTGAAAAGTTAAGAACAAGAATATTTTCTTTAGCTTATGGCTTATCTCCTGAAAATAAATATCCTCATGCAATGAATCAGGCATTATTAGCAATAGATTGGTTAGTCAAAAATGGTAAACAAATCAAAAATATTAGCCTTTGTGGTGACAGTGCTGGCGCTCATCTTGCTGCCTCAGTATCTCATTCATTAGCAAATAACCAAAAGGAAAATGTTCACAGTCAATTTCTTATTTATCCAATGTGTGATCCAAGTTGCGCAAGCGAATCAATCGAGCTTTTTAAAGATAATTATTTATTAACGAAAGAGTCCATGGAATGGTTCTGGAAAAAATTCAAAAATAATGATGAAGATAACTTAAAAGATACATTTAATTTACTTCTATTCAACCCAAATAGAGACTTTCCAAAGACAATCATTGTAACTGCTGGGTTTGATCCGCTTTCAGATGAAGCAGAAAAATATGCTTTTTTACTTCATGAAAATGGTAGTTATGTGAAACAATTACATTATCCTTCTTTATTTCATGGGTTTGCTGCCATGACTAGATTGAAATCCGCTAATAAAGCGGTAAATGATTTTTTATTAGAGTATAAAAAAATTTTATGAGTAATATTGTAGAAGTCAGAAATTTAAGCATCGACTTTAATGTAAGAGATGGAAAATTTCGTGCAGTTGATAATATTAGTTTTGATATTCAGCAGAATAAAACTTTGGCTTTAGTTGGTGAATCTGGATCAGGTAAATCAGTTACAGCAATGTCAATTATGCAGCTCTTACCATTTCCTCAATCATCTTACACTAGCGAATCCTCAATTAAATTTAATAATAAAGAAATTATAAATGCCTCAAAAAAAGATCTTTTATCTTTAAGAGGAAATATAATTTCTATGGTTTTTCAAGAACCAATGACATCCTTGAATCCTTATCACAGAGTGGGAGATCAAATTACAGAATCAGTATTGCTGCACTCTAAAGTTTCAAAGAAAGAAGCAAAAGATGAGGCAATTAATTTAATGAATTTAGTTGAGATTGATGATGTTGAAAGAAGGTTTAATTCATATCCCCATGAATTATCAGGTGGTCAACGCCAAAGAATAATGATTGCTATGGCTCTTGTTAACAAACCCCAATTGTTAATTGCAGATGAGCCTACAACTGCACTTGATGTAACTATACAAGCACAAATTTTGGATCTTATGTCTAAACTAAAGAGAGAGCTCGGTATGTCAATTCTATTTATTACTCATGATTTGGGTCTTGTAAGAGAGTTTTCTGATCAGGTTTGTGTAATGCAAAATGGAAATATCGTTGAGAATGGTAATACAGCCGATGTCTTTGATAATCCTAAACATGCCTATACGCAAAAATTATTAAACGCCGAACCTAAACCAAAAACAATAATAAATCATAAAGAGGACCCACTGATTAAAATTGAAAATTTAGATGTTTTTTATAATATGCCTAGAACTAGTTTTTTTAAGAGCAATAGATTTCATGCTGTAAAAGATACGTCAATTAATATATATAAAAATACTACAATTGGGTTAGTGGGCGAATCAGGGTCAGGTAAATCTACTTTAGGAAAGGCCATAGCAAATCTTACTCCTTATGAAGGAAAAATATATTATGACGGGCAGGACATTACATCATCATCAAAGGAAATTAAGAAACACATCCAAATAGTGTTTCAGGATCCTTATGGATCTTTATCACCAAGAATGACTATAGGAGAAATAGTTGGAGAGGGACTGGGAGTGCATTTTAATCTTTCAAAAAAGGAATCAGATTTAAAAATTGATAAAGTTTTAACAGATGTAGGAATTGAGCTTAATGCAAAAAATAAATATCCGCATGAATTTTCTGGTGGTCAACGTCAAAGGATAGCTATTGCTAGATCATTAATAATGAATCCTAACTTTATGATTCTGGATGAACCAACATCTGCTCTTGATAGATCAATACAAATTCAAGTGATAAATCTTTTAAAAGATATACAAAATGAATATGAATTAACATATTTGTTTATTAGTCATGATTTAAAGGTAATACGCTCAATGTCTGATTATATTTTTGTAATGAAAGACGGAATAATAGTAGAATCTGGTCTGTCAAATGATGTTTTTGACTATCCAAAAGAAAAATATACTAAAAAATTGCTCTCAGCTGCGTTAAGATACGCAACCGATTGAGAAAATGTACACAAAATGAGCTCTAGAAAATATTCAAAGGAATTAGTTGATGGTCCAAATCAGGCCGCATCTCGTTCTATGCTTCGAGGTGTTGGATTTACATCTGAGGACTTTACAAAGCCATTTGTTGGAATTGCATCAACTGGAGCCAAAGTTACACCATGTAATATGCATATCAATCAATTATCAGAATTGGTGGAAGACTCAATAAATGCATCTGGTGGCAAAGGTGTTTTATTTAATACAATTACTGTTTCTGATGGCATTTCAATGGGAACGCAAGGAATGAAATATTCTCTTGTTTCTAGAGAAGTTATTGCTGACTCGATTGAAACTGTTGTAGGTTGCCTAGGATATGATGGATTAATTGCAATTGGTGGATGTGATAAGAACATGCCTGGATGTCTTATTGGTATGGCAAGATTAAATAGACCGTCTATATTTGTTTATGGTGGATCTATAAAACCAAGCAATGAGAATACGGACTATGTAACCGTCTCAGAAAAAGTTGGAGAATTCTCAAAGGGCTCTATAAATGAAGATGAGCTAATTCATTATGAAAAGATATCAGTTGATGGACCAGGCTCATGTGGTGGAATGTATACGGCAAATACAATGGCATCTGCTATAGAAGCATTAGGAATGAGTTTGCCAGGCAGCAGTAGCCAAGATGCAACATCTAAATCAAAGAACGCTGATTGTGTGAATGCTGGATCTGCAATCATGAATCTACTCGATAAAGACATTAAACCTTCTGACATTATGACAAGAGAAGCATTTGAAAATGCTATAACTGTTGTTATAGCTCTAGGAGGATCAACAAATGCCGTTCTTCATTTATTGGCCATGGCTCATTCAATTGGAGTTGAACTTTGCTTAGATGACTTTACTTCAATCGGAAAGAAAACACCTGTATTAGCCGACCTAAAGCCCTTTGGAAAACACTATATGTCTGAGCTTAATGCAAATGGAGGAATTCAGCCCTTAATGAAAACTCTTTTAGACAAAGGACTTCTTCATGGTCAATGTATGACAGTTACAGGCAATACCTTAGAAGAAAATTTAAAAGACATAAAATCATATGAGACTAGTGAAATAATTAAAGATTTTAATAATCCAATCAAAAAAGATAGTCATCTTAGAATTTTATACGGTAACCTTGCTAAAGATGGCGCGGTAGCAAAAATTACAGGTAAAGAAGGGACATCTTTTGAAGGAAAAGCAAAAGTATTTAATTCAGAAGAAGAGGGCGTGAGTGCGATTTTATCAAATCAGATTAATGATGGTGATGTAATCGTAATAAGGTATGAGGGTCCAAAAGGTGGGCCTGGCATGAGAGAAATGCTAAAACCTACTTCTGCAATCATGGGATTAGGACTAGGAGATAAAATAGGATTTATTACAGACGGAAGATTTTCAGGTGGCACCCATGGTTTTGTAGTTGGACATGTTTCTCCAGAAGCAGCTGAGGGTGGTTTAATAGCATTAGTTGAAGACGGAGATACTATACTTATTGATGCAGAAAGTGATCAACTTGTTCTAAAAGTTGATGACGATGAAATCAAAAGAAGACAATCAATTTGGAAAAATCCAAACAGTAAACCAAAAAAAGGAGTACTTGCTAAGTATGCTGAAAGTGTAAAATCTGCGAGCCTGGGAGCTATAACTGATTAAAATGTCTATCTTTAGAAAATATCCAAGTACCCGCTTAAGAAGGTTAAGAAAAAACTTAAATCTAATTGAGCTTGTATCTGAAACTAATTTAACCTCAAAAGATCTGATACAACCAATCTTCATTAAAGAAAATTTTGAAGGCAAAGAACAAATCGAATCAATGCCAAATATCTTCAGATTTGGCTTAAATCATGTACTGAGTGAAATAGAGGAACTTATAAATGTAGGCATAAATGCTATAGCTGTTTTCCCAGTCATAGAATCTTCAAAAAAAGATGAAAAAGGATTAGAGGCATTAAACAAAAGCAATTTTATCGTTCAATCAATCAATAAAATTAAAAAAGAATTTCCTGAATTAATATTAATCGCAGATGTTGCATTAGATCCTTATACAGATCATGGTCATGACGGCATTTTAATAAATAACGAAGTTGCAAATGATGAAACTGTAGAAGTTCTAATTGAGCAATCTATCTTACTCGCTGAGGCTGGGGCGGATATTATTGCTCCTTCTGATATGATGGATGGAAGAATTGGTTTAATTAGAGATTCTCTAGAAAAACAAAATTTTAAAGATACAATCTTGTTATCTTATGCTGCTAAATATAACTCAAAATTCTATGGACCATTCAGAGATGCAGTAAATTCTGCATCAAATCTTGGTAATTCATCAAAATCATCATACCAAATGAATATATCTAACAAGAACGAAGCCTTGCATGAAGTCGCCTTAGATATAAATGAGGGCGCAGACATAGTAATGGTAAAACCTGCAATGCCTTATTTAGATGTTATTCAATCGATCAAAAAAGAATTCAAAGTACCAACTTTTGCTTATCAGGTTAGTGGAGAATTTAGTATGCTTAAAAATGCTATTAATCATGGATGGCTTGATAAAGAGGTTATGCTAGAATCATTAGTAAGTATAAAAAGAGCTGGTGCTGATGCAATTCTTTCATACGCAGCTAAAGAAATTTCAAAGGAGATAAATAAAGTATGAGTAACGTAGTAGTAGTTGAAAATAAAGATGATTTTCAAAATGAAGTTATTAATACAGAAGGTCCTGTATTGGTTGATTTTTGGGCGGAATGGTGTGGTCCGTGTAAACAGCTTGCTCCTCTAGTCGAAGATGCATCGGAAGAATTCAAAGATAAAATTAAAGTATGTAAGATGGATGTAGATGCAAATAGAGAGACTGCTGCAGAATATGGTATCAGATCAATACCTACTCTCATGATATTTGAAAATGGAGAGCTGGTTGGAACTGAGATAGGTGCTCTATCAAAACTTCAACTTGAAGAGTTTATTAGATCTAAGATCTAATTTTTATACTTATATCTTTGCTTATTTTAAAAAAAGAGTTATTATTTCGTATCCAGAGTTAATAAAACCTTCCATTTATACCATTTCGAATTAAAAAATAGTGGAATAATTATATGAATCTTAGTGAAATAAAAGATAAACCTATAAGTGAGTTAGTCGATATTGCTTCTGAATTAGGTTTAGAAGATCTAGGTCGCCTAAAAAAACAAGAAATAATTTTTAGAATCTTTAAACATAAAGCTTCCGAAGGAACTGATATTTATGGCGGCGGTGTTTTAGAGATTCTTAATGATGGTTTCGGGTTTTTGAGATCACCACAAGGATCATACTGCGCAGGTGAAGATGATATATATGTATCACCAAGCCAAATCAGAAAATTTGGTTTAAGAAAAGGTGATTCCGTTGAAGGCAAAATTAGAACACCTAAAGATAAAGAAAGATATTTTGCTTTAATTCAAGTCGATACCATAAATGGAGAAGAGCCTGCAAAAACAAAAAACAAAATACTTTTTGAAAATTTAACACCACTTTTTCCAACAGAAAGATTAATGCTTGAGCAGGGCAGTGGTTCAAATGAAGATTTATCATCAAGAATTATTGATCTAATTGCTCCAGTTGGAAAAGGTCAAAGAGGTTTAATTGTTTCACCTCCAAAAGCTGGAAAAACTCTTATGCTTCAAAGTATTGCTCATTCTATTAAAAGTAATAATCCAGAAGTTGAGCTAATTGTTTTATTAATTGACGAGAGACCAGAAGAAGTTACAGACATGTCTAGAACAGTGAAAGGAGAGGTAGTAGCAAGTACTTTTGATGAGCCACCTACAAGACATGTTCAAGTTGCTAATATGGTTATTGAAAAGGCAAAAAGATTAGTCGAGCATAAAAAAGATGTTGTGATTTTGCTTGATTCAATTACAAGACTAGGTAGAGCTTATAATGCTGTTCAGCCAGCATCAGGTAAAATTTTGAGTGGTGGTGTGGACTCAAATGCTCTAGAAAGACCTAAGAGATTTTTTGGTGCAGCTAGAAACTTAGAGGAGGGTGGAAGTTTAACAATTATAGCCACTGCTCTAGTAGAAACTGGTTCAAAAATGGATGAAGTTATTTTTGAAGAATTCAAAGGAACCGGAAATATGGAAATCCATTTAGAGAGAAAGATTGCTGAAAAAAGAATATATCCCGCAATTAATGTCAGAAGGTCTGGAACTAGAAGGGAAGACCTTCTAACGTCCGATGATGAATTACAAAGAATGTGGATACTAAGAAAAATTCTTGACGAAATGGAAGATGCTCAAGCAATACAATTTTTAATTGATAGAATTAAATCTCATAAAACAAATGATGAATTCTTTAGTTCTATGAAAAATGGAAATGGTAAGAAGTCTAAATAGAGTCTTTAATTGATTCTGTAATATCTTTAGAAAAATAGTCTATAAAATCTGGATCCAAATCATAGCTCGAAATATAATCTATTATTCTTTTTGATATGCCAAACAACTTAGCTTTAACTTTAGTTGAATATATTTCTTCAAAAAATATTTTAAAAGCATAAGTGCTAGGAAAAATAATTGCATCGGCATCATAAAATTCATTCCTAATATTTTCATAGCTTTCTAATTTAAACCTTTTATAACAATTTATTTCTTCAACATACTTATTAGTTGAATTTAGATAATTCGAAATTTCATTAAGACCATTTTCACCCTTTACAATTAAATAATTACCACTCTTTTTGTTTTTAGATAAAAGTTTTTTTAATTCCTCAGACCCAGGAATACTTGGACACACAGATTTTATGCCTTGTTTTGAAAGATAATCTTGAGTCGATTTCCCCATAGAGAATACATTTTTATTTTTTAAAGACTCGAATTCATTAAAGAAAGCTGCAGATGAAATGCTCTGGAAAATTATATTTTCAAATTTATGAATATCTATTTGGTATTGAATTCCCTTTGTTCTAAATAGGGGAATATTCTTTATAGACCCACAAGATTTATTTATAGAAGTAGTGCCTGAGCTTGTATCAATTATGTTCATTTAAAAACCTACGACCATTTTGTCTTTCAATATCTTCAATCGCTTCTATATCTGAAGCACCACAAAATGTTATAAATTCTTTAACACCATATATTTCACCTCTGATAATTTGTTTGGAATTTTCTGAATTACTCTCAATTGCTATTGCAGAATTACATCCAGCATCAACTCTTTCTAAAATATTCCTTTCATACTCAATACCATTTGTAGCTAATTTATTTTTAATATTTGAGTGAATTTCTAATAATTTTTCATTTTCATGAAAGGACTCTGTCACTTCAACAGCCAACGTTCCTTGCCCTGAGGCAGTTATCCAATCCATTTCTTCATAATTTAGTTCATCAAGTAATCTCAATCTTTCAAGACCTGCTTTTGCCAAAATTATGCAGTCGTAATCTCCTCGATAAAGCTTTTCTAATCTTGTATCAATATTTCCATTTATATCAAAAACATTTGTTGATTTTAAGAAATGGAACACCTGTAATTTTCTCCTCAAGCTGCTAGTACCAATCTTCATGCTTGAATTAAAATTATTATTATCTTTAAATACTAATACATCCTTTGAAGTTCTACTAATTATAAAATTTCTTTCAATTCCATTTGTTTTTTTTGCAGGAGTATCTTTTGCAGAATGAACTGCAATATCTGCATCTCCTCTTAAAATACTTTTTTGAATATCTGATACAAAGTGAGCTTTATCAAAAAGCGTCTCTCCTTTTGAGCTTTTGACGTCTCCTTCAGTTTTAATCTTAATTATTTTGTAATCAGATATATTGTATTCAGATACAAATTCGTCTACTTGGGCTAAAGCCAATTTAGAGGATCTTGTTGCTATCTTTAAAGTCATTTTTTTGAAATAAGAAGTGCTCTTACGTCTCCAATCATTTTATCTTTAATAATTTTAAACGAGTTAGGTAAATCAATTTTAGTGAATTTATTAAATTCGATGTAGATTTTACAAGATAATTTTAAATTTTCATTCTTGTGGAAAATTTCTAATATTTTTTTTTCAATGTCTTGATTGAATGGAGGATCTGCAAATATCAAATCAATATTTGATAAATCATTATCCTTAATCCAATTGATACCATTTTTAAATAGAACCTTTGAGTTTTTCTCTAAACCAAGCTCTTTAATAGAATTTCTCAATAATAAGAAGTTTTTTTTATTTGATTCTATAAAAATTGATCTTTGAGCACCTCTTGATAAGGCTTCTATGCCTAACGCGCCAGTTCCAGCAAATAAGTCAAGACAATTGCATTCTTGAATCTCAAACTGAAGCCAGTTAAATAATACTTCTCTTAACTTGCTTGATGTAGGTCTCAATGAGGATCTGAAATCAAATGGGATTTTTTGTCCTTTGAGGCTACCCCCTGTTATTCGTATACTGTTTTTCATCTATAATATTTTTATTAAGTATAATTCAAACTATGAGTATTCAAGATAATTTTAGATTAGCAATGAGAAGATATGTTTACTCAGTAAGCATTCTTTCAAATAAGGATTCTGATGGTAATTCAAATGCAATAACCGTATCTTCTGTAACATCAATCTCTATGGATCCTCCAAGCTTATTGGTTTGTATCAATAAAAACTCTAGAATTCATAATAGCTTAACTGTTGGCTCTAAATTTTGTATTAATCTTCTTAATAAAGATCAAGAGGATCTTTCCAATATATGTTCTGATGATGATAAATATGACCAAAGATTTAATGATAAAAATTGGAATCTTGATGATGTTCCATTCTTAGCAAATGCACAATCAAATATCTTTTGTTCCATTGAGAATGTAACATCTTTCCATACTCATTCGATTATTGTCGGTCTTGTAGAGGATTCAAAGTATAAAAATGAAATAAAAACTCTTACCTACGTGGACGGAGAGTATTCATAGTTTTTTAGAATTTATTAAAGAATTTTTCTAGGTAAGAATCCAAATTCTTACTAATTAAATTAATTGCCTTGAATGGGGTATCTGGCATTTCCACAAGTTTAACAGGAACTACTTCCAGTTTTCTAAGAAGACCAACCATTCCATGAATCTTAGCCCATATATCAATACAACTTTCTTCTATGTATAAATCATCTTTATTTTTTGAGAATTCTTTAAATGTTGAACGAATATGAAGATATGTTTTATTTGCTGCCTCAAAGAGCATTGGATATTTTGTAAAGTCTTTAATTGCAGTTCCAAACATAAGGTCATATGTATTTGCATTTTTTAGACCAAATTTTATATAAGCTTTTGTACCATCAATTAAATTTCTTTTAGAATCATTTGAATCATATTTAGATATGGCTTTATGAATCTTATTAAAACCCTCTATTGCAACTTCAGCATAGAGATCTTCTTTTGTTTTAAAGTGTCTATATGGAGCGGTTTGAGAAACATTACTCTCTTTGGCAAGAGACCTAATACTGAGTTTAGTATATCCATCGCGCTCACACATTTTAAGTGCGCAATCGAGCAGTTCTTTTTTTAGATTTCCGTGATGATAAGAATTCATTTGACTATAATAATGTTGACACTGCTTACATAATACATTAATGTTTACACTGCTTACATTAAAATCTTTAATAGTAAAAGTCAAATATGATAAAAATTTTTAATACTTTAGTTTTGTTTTTAGTATCTTTAAATATTTATTCAATTGAGGTTCTAGAAGTTGAGATATTAGATTCTTATCAGTTAAAAAAAGAATTTCCTGGAAAACTGCTACCAGTTGAACAATCAAAATTAGCCTTTGAAATACCAGGAAAAATTAAATTTATATATGTTGATGTTGGTGACAAGGTCGAAAAAGGACAAATCTTAGCAAAATTAGACGACAGAGAGGCTAATGCAAGATTAAATCAAGCTAAGGCTAGCTATGAACTTTCTGTTCAGGTCTTTGATAGATTTGAAGATTTGAGACAGCAAGGACACATTTCTATTCAAGATTTGGACAAAGCAAGATCAGATTTAACTATAGCTAAATCACAGTATGAGTTCTATAAAGTAAAACTCGAACAAACCAATCTTATGTCTCCATATTCAGGAATAATTCAAAGTAGATTTCTTGATAGTGGAACAGTTATTAGTCAAGGCATTCCAATATTGGAAATAATAGATTCAAATTATGTAGAAGCTCATATTTCAGTTCCAGTTTTATATTTAAATGATATGGAAATTGGTAACGAGTATGATTTTGAGGTTGATGGGAAAAAAACTAAAGCAGAATTTTCAAGGTTGGCTCCAATGTCACCAGGTGGCTCTGACAGTAGATTAGCTATTTTTAAATTTAACAGTTTTGTAAATCCTGGCTCCATAGCAAAGCTTAATATAAAAATAAATAAACAATCTAGAGGAACATGGGTCCCACTCAGATCACTTTCACAGTCTGATCAAGGCTTATGGGCTTTATACACTATTAACGAAGAAAACACCGTTGTAAGAGATTTGGTTGAGATAGTATATTTTGAAGATCAATATGCTTTCGTTAATGGAACAATAAAAGATGGAGATCTGATTGTTCTAGGAGGCGCAACTAAAATTATTCCTGGTAAAAAAATAGATTAATTAAATGAAATTTATAAGCGTTTTTCTAGAGAGGCCAAGAATATTATTTCTTACTTTAGCTTTCATCCTTCTTTCAGGAATTTCATCATTACTCAGCGTTCCTATACAAGAAAATCCCGAACTTGCAGAGAGATGGGGAAACGTGAGTGTTTTTTATCCTGGAGCATCTCCTGAGAGAATTGAAACACAAGTAATTAATGATCTAGAAATAAAGTTAAGAGAAATAGTTGAGATAGATGAACTAGACTCAATAATTTCTCAAGGCTATTCAAAAACTCATATAGAGTTAGAAGACAGTGTACCGTTTGGAAAAATTGAAGAAACTTGGTCAAGAATCCAGGGAAAGGTCGATCAAATAATTCCTCCAGATAATGTGGCCTTGGTTCTTAATAGAACAGCTGGACCACCAATAACCCTGGAATATGCTATTGACTGGAATGGTGATGGAGAACCTCCATTAATCATGATGTCTAGATTGGCTCAACAATTAAAAAGAAAATTTAGTTCCATATCACTTACAAAAGAAACTGCAGTCTATGGAGCAACAGATGAAGAAATAGTTGTTGAAATAGATTCTGCAAAAATGTCTTCATTAAATTTAACTTATCAAGATGTAGCAAAAGCAATTAGTTCATTTGATAACAAAAAACCTGTTGGTGTTGTCTCTGATGATAGGTCTGAATACCTTATTAGATTAAAAGATAATATAAATTCACCACAAAAGGTTGGTGAAATTCCAATAAAAGTTCTGAATAACTCTGAAATTATAAGAATTCAGGATATTGGTAGTGTTTCCATTCAACCTGGAACACCAATTGAAGATATTTTTTTATATAACGGTAAAAAAGTTATTTCAGTATCGACAACCGGCACGATGTCTCAACGAGTTTATGACTATGTTGATAGAGTAGAAGCAGTCGTTGAAGAGATGAGGGAGGTTCTCCCAGAGGAATTTAGCATTGAAGAAATTTATGATGAATCGTTATATGTTTCGTCAAAATTTAGTGAGTTGATTAAGAGTTTTTCATTAGCAGCCTTTTTTGTTTTAAGTATAAGTTTCTTTCTTCTTGGAATAAGGCCGGGATTAATTGTTACAGCTATTTTGCCATTTTCAGTTTCATTAGTTTTATTAGGTTGTCAACTTATAGGGCTGCCGTTACATATGACCTCGATAACAGGAATAATAATTGCCTTGGGGTTATTAATTGATAACGGGATTATCGTTGTTGAAGACTATAAATTTAGAAGATCTCAAGGCCTATCAATAAAAGAGTCTATTAATGAAACATTAATCCAGCTTACAACACCATTGGCTGCTGCAACTGGCACAACAGTGTTTGCTTTTATGCCAATTGTTACAGGCGAAGGCTCTAGTGTTGAGTTTGTAGGAGGTCTTGCAATTACAGTAATAATGTCAATTATTTCATCTTTAGTTTTAGCATTAATAATGGTCCCTGTTCTTATGAGCTACATGGAAAAAATACCTTATTTTGCAAATATAAAGGTTCATGAAGAAGGCTATAACAATGAAAAGTTGCATAAGCAATATAGAAAATTTTTAACTTGGGCTTTTGATGTTCCGAGAAGGGCAATACTAATTTCTTTATCTTTACCAGTATTTGGATTTCTATTATTTGGAACAATTGATAAAGATTTTTTCCCATCGAGTGATAGAGATATGTTTAGAGTTCATATCGATTTACCGGAAAATTCTTCGTCAAATAAGACCGCAGAAAAAGCAAAAAAAATTAGAAAAGAAATCATAGAAAGTAATTTAATTGAGATTGAAAAAGATTATTGGTTTGTTGGGAGATGGATGCCAAGAGTATTAATGAATATTGTTGGTGGAAAAGAAAAGACTGGCTCAAACAACTCTGCTCAAGCTGTTTTTTTTGCAAAGGATTATTATGAGATGATTGAAAATCTTCCAGATCTATCTAGGTTAATAGTTTCAAAAAATCCTGACCTAGTTGTCTATATTGATAGTTTTTATTCTGGGCCTCCTTTCTTTTCGGATATTAGATATGACATCTTTGGAGATGATGAAAACGTTCTCGTAGAATTAGGATCTGAACTTGAGCTAATAATAAATAATGCTCCTGACATAAGTCACACTAGATCTGAAGCAACTAACTCAAATACTAATGTTGAATTTGAATTTGATAGTTCAAATATATCTTTATCAGGAAAAAATACAGAACTTATGGTAAACGAATTATTTGCAGCTAATAACGGTCTCTTAATTAGCTCTATGCTTGATTCAAATATAGAAATACCCATAAGACTAAAAGGAATTTCAAATTCGTCTGATTTAACAGGAGGTTCAAATTCACTGTCCATTCCATTATCTAACAATATTGATTTGATAGGTAATTATTCAACGACATCTTTAAATAAAAGCACAAGTACTATTACAAGAATAAGCAGCCAGAGAGTAAATATAGTTGAAGGCTGGGTTTGGACAGGAAAGTTAGCATCAGAAACTGAGATGTATATAAAAGATGAAATTGAAAGATTTAAAAGTAATTTACCTCCAGGCTATACATTGAGACAAAGTGGTGAGGCTGAGGTAAGAGGTGAGTCTCAATCACAAATTTGGTCATCTGCAATTATTTACATTTTTCTTATAACTATAGGTTTGGTATTTGCATTAAATTCATTTCGAGAAACTATACTAATCCTCTCTGTAGCACTTTTATCAATTGGATTATCTTTTATGGGTTTAAAAATTGGATTTCAAAATTTTGGATTTATAGCAACTATTGGAGCAATAGGAATAATAGGTCTATCTATTAATGATTCAATTATAGTGCTTTCCCATATCAAAGAGAGGGCTAAAAAGTCCTTAATGACAAAAACTGATCTTATTGATGTAGTTATAAGATCTACAAGACACATCATTACAACGTCACTAACAACGCTGGGTGGATTTGTTCCTTTAATATTTGCAAGTATTTTCTTTAGACCGCTAGCTTGGGCAATGAGCATTGGAGTTTTAGGAGCTACTCTTACTGCGCTTTTATATATTCCAGCTATGTATATATGGATGAAAAAGGTTAAGAATTAGTACATTCTTTTGAGCAATATTTTTTTCCGAACCTTGAGATAAGCAGATCCTCATGTACAAATGTTCCACACGAATCACATTGAAACATTTCATTTGATTTTTGTTTTGATCCAGAGAATAAAGAAGAAATAATGTAACCTTTTGCTATTCTTAAAATTACAAAGATTATAAAAGGTATCAGTATAGGTATTATTTTAAGTATCACTTTTTATTCTGACCTTTTAGGCCTATCTAAAAAGTTCCATGTCCAATTCCTGGATGAGATCGATTCATTTGACTCATTAGGATAGTTTATTTTGATGAGTTTTTTTATATCATCTAGTAAATCAGAATATCCAAGTTCCTTGTAGCAAGTTTCTAAAATCTTTAGAGCTCTATAGTTTTCGCTTGAATTTGGTATATTTTCAACAACATAATTAGCTCTTCTTAAGGCACCTACATATGCTCCAATTTTTAAATAATAATCTGCCGCAGCCAGTTCATTTTTAGCAATCATATTTCTTAAATATATATTTCTTTGCTTTGCATAAGTAACATACTGGCTATCAGGAAACCTTATTATAAATTCATTTAATTCTGCAAAAGACTCTTTTGCACCTGAAATGTCTCTATTTGAAATATCAGTATCAGTGAATCTTATTATCATATCTCTGTCTCTTGTATAACTTGAAAGACCTTTCATAAAATATGCATAATCAATATTTGGATGCCTAGGATGGAGTCTGATGAATTTTTCAGCTGCTGAGTGAGCAGCCTCAGTTTCAGCATTCATAAAATAAGCGTATATTAATTCAACCTGAGCTTGTTCAGCATATTTACCAAATGGATATCTTGTTTCAATTGCCTCAAGCGACTCAATAGCACCAAAAAAATTTCTATTATTCATTCTGAATTGAGCTTGATCATAATAGATTTTTTCAGGCTGCTCTATTACTTCACCGTCTGACTTACATCCAACAAGGATAATGGATAATCCTACATAAACCAAGATAGAGTATTTATTTTTTAAAAAAAATTTCATTTTAATCATTTAATTTTACCTAAATAATTACATTTAGGTCTTTATAATCATAAAATTAGAACATTTATTTTTTGATAAGTTCATATGGAAATAACAAAAAAAGTATCTAAAGATATATCAAAAACAAGATTTGATAAAGCTTGTGCTGAATTATTTTCAGAACACTCCCGATCTGTTCATAAAAAATGGATAATTGAGGGAAAAGCACTTTTAAATAATGAAATAGCATCGCCAAGGGATATTGTTCATGAAAATGATGAGATTTCAATTGATCCTACATACGAGAGCAAAATTTTATGGGAGCCAGAAAATATAAATTTTGAGATACTTTTTTCGACTGATAACTACATCATTGTAAATAAACCAAGTAATTTGGTGATGCATCCTGGTGCTGGATGTGAAAAAGGAACTCTTGCAAATGGACTTCTTTTTAAATTTCCAGAATTAAAAAAAATTCCTAGAGCAGGGATAGTTCATAGATTAGATAAGGATACTTCAGGTGTTTTACTAGTTGCAAGAACAGAAAAGTTCAGAAATTATTTTGTCAGATTACTTCAAGAGAGAAAAATTGATAAGACGTATGAAGCTGTTGTTGTTGGTCAAGTTATTGGGAGTTTTGAAATCAACAAGCCTATTGGTAGAGATAAACACAATAGGGTAAAAATGTCTGTAAGAAGTGATGGTAAAGAAGCCATCTCTATAATAAAACTTTATAAAAATTTAGGAAACTATTCTGTTCTAGATATATTAATAAAAACAGGTAGAACGCATCAAATTAGAGTTCATCTAAATGCTAATAAACTTCCAATCATTGGAGATAAAACATATAACCCATCGAATAAGATTGCAAAAGAGACTCCACATGAATTAATCGAAACTATTAGAGGTTTTCCGAGACAAGCACTGCATTCAAAGAAACTATCTTTTAAAGACATGGATACTGACGAAATAATTTCTTTTGAGGCAAAAACGCCTGATGATATTAATGTTTTAGTGAATACTATCAAAAAACATATTTAAAAATTCTAAAAAAACTTGTTTTTATAAGTAAGATTAATGTATAAACCTTCTTCTTAAGGAAATATTATGAAATTAGCAGGCAACGATATACTTATTCAATCACTTATTAAAGAAGGTGTAGAGTATATATTTGGTTATCCCGGTGGCGCAGCTCTTCATATATATGACTCAATTTTTAAACAGAATGAAATGGAGCATATTTTGGTTAGGCATGAACAAGGTGCAACACATGCCGCTGATGGATATGCAAGAGCAACTGGAAAACCAGGTGTGGTTTTAGTTACTTCTGGACCTGGAGCAACAAATGCAATTACTGGTATCGCAACAGCATTTATGGACTCAATACCAATGATTATAATTTCAGGACAGGTTGCAAAACATCTTATTGGCACTGATGCGTTTCAAGAGACAGACATGATAGGTATTTCAAGACCAATTGTTAAACATAGTTTTACAGTGGATAGTGCAGAAAATATTCCTGAAATTGTAAAACATGCTTTTCATATTGCCACTTCAGGCAGGCCGGGACCAGTTGTAATTGACGTACCAAAAGATACAACTGCTCCAGATAAACTTTTTGATTTTGTTTATCCTGAGAAAGTAAATATTAGATCATATAATCCACCAATAAATCCCGAAAAAGAGCAGATTGAAAGAGCGGTAGAAGCAATACTAGATGCTGAAAAACCAGTAATTTATGCAGGAGGAGGAGCTATCAACAGTAATGCTTCTGAGGAACTTTTGCTTTTAAATAAGATATTAGATTTTCCTGTTACAAATACATTGATGGGTTTAGGTATTTATCCAGCAACACATGAAAGATTTTTGGGAATGTTAGGGATGCATGGAACATATCAAGCTAACATGGCAATGCACAATGCAGATTTGATTATAGCTGTTGGTGCAAGATTTGATGATAGAATTACAAATACCCCTTCTTTATTTGCACCAAATGCAAAAATCATTCATTTGGACGTAGACCATTCATCAGTTTCAAAAATTATTGAGGCCAATATTGCAGTTTTTGGACAGGTAAAAAATTCATTAACAGAGATTATAAAATCCTTAGAAACAAAAAAAGAGTTGATTGATTCAAAGAAAATTTCTCATTGGAAAAAACAAATTTCTGAGTGGCAATCACAACATGGATTAAATCATGAGATGTATTTGAATGAAAATGATGATAATCCAATTATGCCTCAAGCAGTTGTTCAGCATATTTATAACATTACCAAAGGTAATGCATATATAACTTCTGATGTTGGACAACATCAAATGTTTGCTGCACAGTATTATCATTTTGATGAACCAAGAAAATGGATCAACTCAGGCGGTCTTGGGACTATGGGTTTTGGACTGCCAGCAGCAATGGGCGTAAAACTTGCTTTTCCAAATGAGGAAGTAGTATGCATAACTGGTGAGGGAAGTATTCAGATGTGTATACAGGAACTTTCAACATGCACTCAATATGATTTACCTATAAAAATTATTAACATTAACAACGAAGCGTTAGGTATGGTTAAACAATGGCAGGATATGAATTATGGAGGACGTCATTCGGCAAGCACATATCAAAGCTCTCTTCCAAATTTTGTTGAACTTGTTGAATCTTATGGCCATGTTGGTATAAAAATTGAAAAGAATTCAGATCTTAAAAATGGTCTTAAAAAAGCTTTTATGCAAAAGGACAAATTAGTTTTCGTCGATGTATATGTTGATCCTAGTGAACATGTCTATCCTATGCTTGTTGCACCAAACGGAAGCTTAAAAGATATGTGGCTTGATAAAGAAACAAAAACATGATTCAAAGAAAATTATCAATAATTCTTGAAAACAAACCTGGAGCATTGGTTAGGGTAGTTGGTTTATTTCATCAAAGAGGATACAACATTGAAAGTTTGCATGTAGACCCAGTTAATAACTTAAATGAATATAAATATGTTGAAAAAAATCTTAACATTAAACTCAATAAAGGAGAGGTATCACATCTTATAATTGCTACTACAGTGAATGATAATTTACTAAGACAAATATTAAGACAAATAAATAAGTTAATAGATGTTTTGATTGCTGAGGAAATGGAATGAATATTTTTTATGATGATGATGCGAATATTGAAATAATTCAGAAAATGAAGGTTTCTATAGTTGGATATGGTTCGCAAGGCCATGCTCATGCAAATAATTTAAATGATTCTGGTGTTGATGTGACTGTAGCTTTGAGAGAGGGCTCTAATTCTTGGGATAAAGCATTAGAAGCAGGTTTAAAAGTTTTGCCAGTTGATAAAGCAACCGAAAATGCTGATTTAGTTATGATTTTAGCTCCAGATGAATTCCAAAAAGATATCTTTGAAAAAGACATTCAGCCAAATTTGAAAAGTGATGCTATTTTAGCTTTTGCACATGGATTTAATATCCATTTTAAAAAAATTGTTCCTAACAAAACAAATAGCGTAATAATGATCGCGCCAAAAGGTCCCGGTCATACCGTGAGAAGTACATATTTAAAAGGTGGTGGAGTACCTTCATTAATAGCAATCTACAAAGATTCCACAAAAGATGAATCTGCGAGTGCAAAAAACATAGCATTATCATATGCAAAAGCAAATGGTGGAACTCGAGCCGGAGTTCTCCAAACAACTTTCAAAGAAGAAACAGAAACAGACCTGTTTGGTGAACAAGCAGTTTTGTGTGGAGGAATGACAGCACTAATTAAAGCAGGTTATGAAACATTAGTTGAAGCTGGTTATAGTCCAGAAATGGCTTATTTTGAATGTCTGCATGAGACAAAACTTATTACAGATTTAATACAAGAGGGTGGTATTGCAAATATGCATTATTCAATATCCAATACTGCAGAATATGGAGATTATTTAAGTGGGCCAAAAATCATTACGGAAGAGACCAAAAAAGCAATGAAAGAGGTACTTGAAAACATACAATCAGGAAACTTCGCTGATGAATTTTTAGATGATTGTCGGCAAAGTAATGATGGTTCAGGAGGACCTTTCATGAAATCTAATAGAGAATCTATTGAAAAACATCCTATTGAAAAAGTTGGAAAAGAACTGAGATCTAAGATGAAATTTCTTAATTCTCAGAAACTTGTAGATAAAGAGAAAAATTAGTAAAAAAACACTATCTTCTTGTTTATATCTCCGTTAGAATACGTTTCCCGACCTTTGAGTCGGCATGTTATTTAAAATATTTAGTTACTCGTGTGGGTGTTCAAAATACGAGATAAAATTTAGATTTTTTATTTTAAAAATCAACAAACATGATATTAATTGAAGAGTTTGATCATGGCTCAGATTGAACGCTGGCGGTAGGCTTAACACATGCAAGTCGAGCGAGAAAGTATCTTCGGATATGAGTAGAGCGGCGGACGGGTGAGTAACGCGTAGGAATCTACCTAGTAGAAGGGGATAGCCCGGGGAAACTCGGATTAATACCGTATACCTCCTTAGGGAGAAAGAGGGCCTCTCTTGAAGCTCTCGCTATTAGATGAGCCTGCGTAAGATTAGCTTGTTGGTAAGGTAATGGCTTACCAAGGCTACGATCTTTAGCTGGTCTGAGAGGACGATCAGCCACATTGGGACTGAGACACGGCCCAGACTCCTACGGGAGGCAGCAGTGGGGAATATTGGACAATGGGCGCAAGCCTGATCCAGCCATACCGCGTGTGTGAAGAAGGCCTTCGGGTTGTAAAGCACTTTAAGCAGGGAGAAAAAGCTATAGGTTAATACCCTACAGCCTTGATGTTACCTGCAGAATAAGCACCGGCTAATTCCGTGCCAGCAGCCGCGGTAATACGGAAGGTGCAAGCGTTAATCGGAATTACTGGGCGTAAAGCGCGCGTAGGTGGTTTGTTAAGTTGGATGTGAAAGCCCTGGGCTCAACCTAGGAACTGCATCCAAAACTAATTCACTAGAGTACGATAGAGGGAGGTAGAATTCATAGTGTAGCGGTGGAATGCGTAGATATTATGAAGAATACCGGTGGCGAAGGCGGCCTCCTGGATCTGTACTGACACTGAGGTGCGAAAGCGTGGGTAGCGAACAGGATTAGATACCCTGGTAGTCCACGCCGTAAACGATGACAACTAGCTGTTGGAAAACAATGTTTTTCAGTGGCGCAGCTAACGTTTTAAGTTGTCCGCCTGGGGAGTACGGCCGCAAGGCTAAAACTCAAATGAATTGACGGGGACCCGCACAAGCGGTGGAGCATGTGGTTTAATTCGATGCAACGCGAAAAACCTTACCTACTCTTGACATACTTGGAAGCTCTTGTAATGAGAGTGTGCCTTTTGGAACCAGGATACAGGTGCTGCATGGCTGTCGTCAGCTCGTGTCGTGAGATGTTCCGTTAAGTCGGATAACGAGCGCAACCCTTACCCTTATTTGCCAGCGATTCGGTCGGGAACTATAAGGGGACTGCCGGTGATAAACCGGAGGAAGGTGAGGACGACGTCAAGTCATCATGGCCCTTACGAGTAGGGCTACACACGTGCTACAATGGGGAATACAGACGGACGCTAAGCCGCGAGGTGGTGCTAATCCTATAAAGTTCTTCGTAGTCCGGATTGGAGTCTGCAACTCGACTCCATGAAGTCGGAATCGCTAGTAATCGCGAATCAGCATGTCGCGGTGAATACGTTCTCGGGTCTTGTACACACCGCCCGTCACACCATGGAAGTGGATTGCACCAGAAGTAGATAGTCTAACCTTCGGGAGGGCGTTTACCACGGTGTGCTTCATGACTGGGGTGAAGTCGTAACAAGGTAGCCGTAGGGGAACCTGTGGCTGGATCACCTCCTTAAAGAGAAATGTGTTTTTAACGCCCACACGAGTAACTAAACTTTTAAATAAATTGTTCTGTAAAATAAATGGTATGTAATTTTCTAGTGTATACATTTTGTATACATGAGATCACTGCAAATTAAAAAAAAGTAGTTAATATTTTATTAAGTACTCTCAAAAATGTTAAATAACCTTTTTAAGGTTATATGATCAAGTAAAGGAAGAGCACAAGGCGGATGCCTTGGCAGCATAAGGCGAAGAAGGACGTGGTAACCTGCGATAAGCCTCGGGAAGTTGGTAAACAAGTTTTGATCCGAGGATTTCCGAATGGGAAAACCCAATATACATAAGTATATTATCTTATACTGAATACATAGGTATGAGAGGCAAACCTAGGGAACTGAAACATCTAAGTACCTAGAGGAAAAGAAATCAAATGAGATTCCGGCAGTAGCGGCGAGCGAAACTGGAACAGCCCTTAAGCTTAATTTAGTCTAGCAAAATATTCTG
>CACJCN010000001.1:0-67500 GCA_902591925.1 uncultured SAR86 cluster bacterium | reverse complement strand
GACTATGACGTTGATAGGCAAGATGTGTAAGCGTTGTGAGGCGTTGAGCTAACTTGTACTAATAACTCGTGAGGCTTGATCATGTAACCTTAAGAAGGTTTGCATATATTTACTGATTTACAGTGATTGCTAAATTACATACCAGTTTGCCTGATGACAATAGCAACTTGGTACCACCTGATCCCATTTCGAACTCAGAAGTTAAACGAGTTAACGCCAATGGTAGTGCAGGGTCTCCCTGTGTGAGAGTAGGAAATCGTCAGGCTTTTAATTTTAGGCTCTTAGTTTTAACTAAGAGCCTTTTTTTATGTCTGAGTTTATAATGAAAAAATATGATTATTGGATTAACAGGTGGAATAGGTTCTGGAAAATCTTTAGCAGGAGATTTTTTTTCTGAACTTGGAATTGACGTAATTGATTCTGATAGAATTGCAAGAGAAATACTGGATAAAAATTCAGAAGCAAAAAAATTATTTTTAGATAACTTTGGATCTGAATTTTTAGATAAAAATCAAAATATTAATAGGGAATTATTAAGATCAAAGATTTTTAAAGATGATAAAAAAAAGAAAAAGCTTGAATCCATAGTTCATCCAATTGTAAGACAGGAAATAATTAAGTTTATTAATAATTCAAAGAGTATTTATAAAATTATTATGGTTCCTTTAATTTACGAAACACAATCAAATCACATTTATGACAAAATAATTGTTATAGATTGCGACGAGAATAAACAAATTGATAGGGCTACTAAAAGAGATAATAAATCTAAAGAAGATATTTTAAATATAATTAATAACCAAGCATCCCGATCGCAAAGAAAATCAATTGCAAATTACGTCATTGAGAATAATTCTTCAAAAGAAGAATTGAAGTCTCAAGTAATAAAAATTCACCAAAAATTACTTGGTATAAAAATAGATGAGTAAGTGCCCAAGATGTCAGCAGGCATCATCAAATAAAAAAGATAATCCTCACAGGCCTTTTTGTTCTGAAAAATGTAAATTAATTGATTTTGGATCTTGGGCTAATGAAGAAAATGTAATATCTAGACCAGTAAAATCTGAAGATTTTTACGAAGATTGATTAATAATTTGTATTTATTAGATGATTTTCCACTCACCAGTATCAATCATCGGCTTTGCTTTTTTATATTTGATTTCCTTAGTCTCTTGACCGTTAGTGATTTTGATTAATTGATTTCTTCCAATCTTAACCTCTTGCCTGATAAGGTGATTATCACTTTCATTATTTATTTCGGTGTTAGTTGAAAGCTGTTCAGAGGTCTTGGACGTTTTAGCTATCTCTTCAGCTTCTTTTTTTTCCTTTTCCTTGATTTCTTTAAGCTGATCTTTTGAAACAATGTCTATTGAAAATAGTGCTCTCACAGTCTCAGCATCAATAGCATCTAGCATTGACTCAAACATCGAATAGGCTTCTTGTTTAAACTCATTTTTAGGATTTTTCTGGGCATAGGCTCTTAACCCAATACTTCCTCTGAGATGGTCAATTTCGGATAAATGCTCTTTCCAATGCACATCAAGAACTTGCAGCATTACTTGTTTCTCCAATAAAAGTCTAGACTCACCAAATGATTCATATTTTGATTTATATACCTCTTTAGAATTTTCAACTATAAGATTAGCTATAGTTTCTGGAATTAATTTCATATCACTTTGCACTCTTTCATGAATATCATTGCCTATTCCATAGTTAATTAATAAAAGGTCTTGAAGTTCTTTAGTTCTCCACTGAGATTCTATCGATTCCTCTGGGACAAATTGATTAGAAATTCTTTTAAATTCTGATTCTATTAAATCATCAATAGTTTCACTAATATTTGGCTCCTCTAAGAGTTGATTTCTTAATGAATAAATTGCTTGTCTTTGATCATTTGAAACATCATCATATTCAAGTAAGTTTTTTCTTGCATCAAAGTTTCTGTTTTCAATTCTTTTTTGGGCATTTTCAATTCCTTTTGAAAGCATTTTATGCTCAATATGATCATCTCCCATTCCAATTCTTTCAAAAAGTGCTCTTCTATTATCTGAAATAAATAATCTTAATAGATCATCTTCTAAAGATAGAAAAAACCTAGAGTAACCTGGATCACCTTGTCTTCCTGATCTACCTCTTAATTGATTATCTATTCGTCTTGATTCATGTCTTTCTGTGCCTAATATATGCAGACCTCCTGCTTTTAATACAATCTCATTATTACTTCTCCATTCTTCTTCAGATTGATCTTCCTTTCTACCGCCAAGTACTATATCTGTTCCTCTTCCAGCCATATTTGTTGCAATTGTTACCATCCCAGGTTTTCCAGCGTTTGCAATTACCTCTGCCTCCATTTCATGTTGCTTAGCATTTAAAATTTGATGTGAAATATTTTTTTCTTTTAAAAGCTTTGAAACTTGCTCTGATGAATCCACAGAAACAGTTCCAACAAGAATTGGTGCAGATCTTTTTCTAATTTCTTCTATCTCTTCAATAAGCGCTTTATACTTTGCCTTTTTTGTAAGAAACACCAAATCATTTAGATCATCTCTAATCATAGGAACATTTGTAGGAATTATTACAACATCAAGACCGTATATTTGCTTAAATTCAACTGCTTCAGTATCCGCAGTTCCAGTCATACCAGATAGATTCTTAAATAATCTGAAAAAATTTTGAAATGTGGTTGAAGCAAGAGTTTGTGACTCTCTCTGTATAGGAACATTTTCTTTGCATTCTAAGGCTTGATGAACTCCCTCACTCATTCTTCTTCCAGGCATTGTTCTCCCAGTATGTTCATCAATAAGAAGTACTTCATTATTTCTAACAAGATAATGGACATTTTTTTGAAATAAAAAATTTGCTCTAAGTGTTGCTTGAACAAATTTCATAATTTTTAAATTTGATGATGTGTACAGTCCAGAAGATTCTCCAAGCATATTTGCTTCATCCAATAATTTTTCTACAAGAATATATCCATCGTCTGTGAGCTCAATACTTCTATTTTTTTCATCAATTAGATAATGTCCTCTTTCATCATCTGATAGTGGTTCATCCTCTGTGTCTTCTCTGTCTTGTTTTTTTAGATGAGGAATAAATTTTCTTATTTTTCTGTAGTAATCTGAAGATTCGGCTGTAGGCCCAGAAATTATTAATGGTGTTCTTGCTTCATCGATTAATATTGAGTCAACCTCATCAACAATCGCAAAATCGAGTGAGCACATTACTCTTTCCTCAATTGAACGAGCCATATTATCTCTAAGATAATCAAACCCTAATTCATTATTTGTTGCATAAATAACATCAGAATTGTATGCATACATTTTTTCCTTAATTTGTTGATTTGAATTAACGATTCCAACTTTGAGGCCTAAAAATTCGTATATCGGTCTCATCCATTCTGCATCTCTTCTTGCCAAATAGTCATTTACGGTAACAATTATTGCTTTATTTTCCATCACAAAATTCAAATATACCGGTAAAGTCGCTACTAAAGTTTTTCCTTCTCCAGTTTTCATTTCAGCAATATTTCCTTCTGCAAGAGAAATTGCACCAAGCATTTGTGAATCAAAATGACGTAACCCCAAAGTTCTTTTACTTGCTTCCCTTACAGCAGCAAATGCATGAGGAAGTATTGAATACATATCCTTATCATTTTCATGATATTTTTTTGACAGTTGATCCTTCAGCTCAAAAAAATATGAGTCAGGTTTTTCTGAAAGCATTTTTTCTAAATCATTAGCTTGATTAACTAATGAATTCATTCTTCTAAGGATTCTATCGTTTTTAGATCCGAAAATATTAGAAAAGAAGCTAAGCATTTATAAATTAAAAATAATCTTTTTTATTCCACCTATTCTATATCCCCAAATGGCGGCCTTACATAGGAGATTGGGGCATCCTCAGAATTTTCAAACTCAATAGTTTCATATGCATCATCATCTTCAATAATTTTTCTGAGGAGTTTGTTATTTAGCTCATGTCCAGATTTATATCCAGAAAATTCACCAATTAAATTTCCACCTAACAAATATAAATCTCCGATAGCATCAAGAGTTTTATGTTTAACAATTTCATCATTGAATCTAAGACCTTCCTCATTGAGGATTTCGTCATCACCGAAGACAACAGCATTAGATACACTAGCACCTAATGCTAAATTTCTAGATTTAAGCATTTCAGCCTCACTCATTGATCCAAAAGTTCTTGCCCTACAAACTTCTTTAACAAATGAAGTAGATGAAAAATCAATAATAGATTCTGATGGAAGTTTTTTATGAACTGGATGATCGAAATCAACTTTAAAAGAAACCTTAAAACCATTGAAAGGTTTAATCGTTGCATATGCATCATCTCTTGTTACAGTAACCTCTTTTTTAACTTTGATAAATTTCTTAAGAGATTCCTGATCTTCAAGACCTGCAGATTGAATTAAAAAAACAAACGGACTTGAGCTTCCATCCATAATAGGCACTTCAGGACCATCAACTTTTATTAAACAATTATCAACCCCGAGACCTGCAATTGCAGAAAGAAGATGCTCAATAGTTGAAATTTTTACACCATCTTTAACTAAAGCAGTTGAAAGACTTGTATCACCTACATTTTCTGCTATGGCAGGTATAACAAGACTTTTATCAATATCTGTTCTAATAAAATTAATTCCGCTATTGGCCTCAGCAGGTATAAGCTCCATATTTATATTTTTACCAGTGTGAAGCCCAATTCCTACAGCTTTAATTGAATTTTTTAATGTTCTTTGTTTTAACATTTCCTTTGTCTTGATATTTCAGATAATATTATCCCAGTTGCAACAGAAACATTAAAGCTTTTAAAATCTTTATTAGAACTAAGTCTTACTAGTTGATCACAGATTTCTTTGGTCTTTTTTCTAATACCATGCTCTTCAGAACCCATAATTACCGCAGTATTAGATGAAAAATCAACTTCAATATGATCTTTTTTGGCATGCTCACTTAGCCCATATACATTTATATTCATATCTTTAATAAATTTCACACAATTTACTAAATTTGATACAAAGAATATTTTGACATACTCTGCGCCACCAGATGATACTGCATGAGCAACATCATTTAATGGCGCACAATGGTGTTTATTAATTATTATTGCATCTACTTCAGTTACCGCAGCTGACCTTATACATGCACCAAGATTTCTTGGGTCAATAATATTATCTAGAATTAACAAATTCAGCTTTTCATTACTTGTATCTTCTAAGAATATTTTTAAATCCTGAAAGCTTAAATTATTTTCATTTAATATTTCAGCTTCAGGTTCCTGTTTAAGCTTTTTTGATACTTGATATTTAATTCCATTTTTCTTAGCAAGGGTGATTAAATTTATGATTCTTTTGTCTTCTCTTGACTGGGGTATGAATAATTTTTTAATTTTATGGGGACTATTTTTGATAATACTTTCAATGCTATGAAAACCGACCCTTTTGTTATCAATTTTTTTATTCATAGCTATTTTGGTATAAGAATAATTTTTCTTTCTTCAGGGATGACATTAGCAAGTTGAACATTTATTTTTTGTCCAATTCTAAAAGTTCTCCCCGTTCTCTTTCCTTTAAGTATATTTGCTTCTTTATCAAAAATATATCTATCACGACTTAAATCAGACACATGAACTAGGCCTGATATAAAGTGATTTTCAATTTCGCAAAAAAGTCCAAATTCTGTAATTCCAACAACTATTGAAGAAAATTCCTCTCCAATCGACCCTTCGAGATGATGACATATAAGTCGTTGAATTACTTGTCTAGATGATCTTTCTGCTCTTTGCTCTAAGTCTGAAAGATCACTAAGTGTCATCTCAAGATCGTCTTGATTAGAATCAAATTGTTTTTTATTTAGAATATTTTTGATAAGCCTGTGAGATATTAAGTCAGGATATCGTCTTATTGGAGAAGTAAAGTGAGAATATTCTTTTAATTGAAGCCCAAAGTGCCCAACACCTTTAGTTGAGTAACATGCTCTTTTTAGTGATTGAAGAATTAAAACATTCATTATTTTATTTTTCTCATCTTTATTAACATGTTTGATAAAGCTATTAATCATCTCCAAGGGACTTGAAAAAGATTTTGTTGATAATCCTTTTAAAGAAAAAAACTTCTTCAAGTTTTCAAGTTTTAAATATTCAGGCTCTTCATGAATTCTATAAACACCGAACCCTAAATATTTTTTTATGAATTTAGCAGCACAGATATTTGCAGATATCATTGCTTCTTCAATCATTTGATGTGCAAATAGTCTTTTTGGAATAAATATTTCTGAAATATTACCTCCATTTCCAAAAGAAAGAGTTGGTTCTGAAGATTCTATTTCTAATGCATATCTTTTTGACCTATTCTGAAGAAGTTTTTTTGTAAGTTTTTCAAGGGCATTTATTGAGTAAAGTATGTCAGCACTAAGATTAGTGTCTTTGTTTTGCTTTAAGAATTCAATCTCGTTATAAGTAAATCTTTTATGAGAATTTATTACAGCCTCTGAGAAATCATACGAATTAATTTCTCCTTCTTGAGTAAAATTCATCTTACATACCAAAACATTTCTGTCTTGATTTGGGATTAATGAACATAAGTTGTTTGAAATCTCTTCAGGAAGCATAGGAATAACCCTTTTAGGGAAGTAAATAGAAGTTCCTCTTAATAAAGCCTCTTTGTCTATAAATGAATTAGGTTCAACAATCTCAGCTACATCAGCTATAGCTACTTGAAGCACAAAACCATCTTTATTGGCTTTGCAAAAAACTGCATCATCAAAATCCTTGGCATCTTTACCATCGATAGTTACAAATGGAGTTTTTCTGAGGTCATCTCTTTTGTTATTTTTTACTTCTAAGTGTTTTAATTCAGCAAGTACTTCTTTTGACCATTCATATGGCAAAGTATTTTCTTCAACTACTTGTTCAATAGAATTAGTGAGGTTATCCATATTTTTGAAAAATTTTAGAAATCAGAAATTATACTCAATATTAAGTCCTAGAATTCTTCCCCTAGGATCATGCAATCTAGTATCAAAACTAAAATCAGGTGCATCATATAACCTTGGAGCAGATTTATCGAATATATTTGAAAGATATAATCTTAAATCTAGATCACCACTTGTTACAAAAAGTTTTTTGTTAAAAGATATATCATGAACAAAGAAAGATTTAACTCGATTGGAATATCCGTAAGTAAGTCCTAACCCAGTAATGGATCTTTCATTAACATATCCATCCAAATATCTTGAGTTTAAGCTTATGCTTAAATCTTTAAAGTTCCAGCTTACGAAAGAATTAATTCTTTTCTTTGGTAGAGAAAAAGTATGAGTATCAAAATTAAACTTTCCAACACGATTAACCATTGAGTTTTGATTTGTTAGGCTTGGAGTTTTGAAGTCAGATAAGTCGGTACCCATCAAATTTATAGAAAGATCGCTTTGCTTCAAATTTATAAAATATTGTATTTGAAAATCAATCCCCTTTACCAAAGTATTATCTTCATTGAAGTAGGTGGTTGTTACTCCAATAAGATCACCAAATTCATTTCTTGTAATACTTGGTCCAAAGGGATTTGAGGATAATATTGCTTGAGCACTCTCTACCTCGACTCTATCTTCATACTCTATCTCCCAAACATCCATGCTAATTCTAAGATCATTTCTTTGAAATATTAGTCCAATATTTGAATTCGTTGAGGTAGCTGGCTTCAAATTTGGATTACCTGTTGAAGCTTGTCTTACAAAAACCGAATCATTAACGTCTCTTACGCTTCCAAGATTAATTTCACTTGAGTACATTTGAGCCATAGATGGTGCAGAAAAAGCGGTTCCTTTGGAAAATCGTATCGTTAGAGCATCAGCTACTTTATATTTCATTGAAATCTTTGGATCGAATGATGATTCATTCTTCATAGACTCATATCTTGCTGCAACTCTTAAATCTAAAGTCTCTTTAATACTTTTTTCTATTTCAAGAAAAAAAGCATTGCTAGTCCTTGATTTAGATAAATTAATTCCTCCGCCCAAAAAGAAAAGGTCAGCTGTTTTCACTAACTTTCCATCCTTATCAAACTCAGCTCTGCTAACTTCATCATAATAAATATCTAAACTCTCTTTATTTAGTTGAAACCCATAAGCTAAATTAAGGTCTTTTAATTTCCTATTGAATATTCCATCAACAGAAATAAGGTCAGCTACTTTTGATGAAACTTCTGCGCCCCTAACATAATCAATAAGAGATTTTGGATTTTGAGTTGAATCAAATATATTCCATGTAAGATTTCCATCAGGACCACCATTTCCTTTTATAGCAGCAAGAAATCTTGAATCAATAATATCAGGCCTAAAGTGATCATTAGAGTGCTCACTCATAGTTATAGATATCTCAGCATCAGTTGTTTGATTGATTAAAAAAGAAAGACTGTAATTAACATTAAATTGTTCAATGTCCTTAGGTGAGTAGGGTGACTTGAATTCCGAGCCAAGAGGCCTGCCATACCATACAACCGGAACATTAAAAGGGCTTCCACCCTCACCAGGCTCTATATTTCTTGATAAAAAAGGAAGAGCAGGGTATGAAGGAGATTGAGGATTATCGTTTACATCAACTTTAGATGATAAGAAATGGAAATTATGTTTTAAAACCCCCATTTCTTTTGAAAAATTCAAATAAATTTTTTGATGATCCTCATCATTTACAATATTGAACCTTTCTCCATATAAAAATCTACAAAAACTTCCATCAAGAACACCGTCATTTTCTTCACAATTTGGATCTGGAACAAATTGACTTGCTTTTGGGTAAACTCCAGCAAAAAGTCCAGATGAAACAGTATCCGGACCAAGTACCTTGAAGGTTTTACCAAGACCACTTAATCCCAATTCAGCAATCCCATCTATTTCACTTGCAGATAATGGAGACCTCTCAAGAGTGTTGAAGCCAATCACAAGTTTTCCATCTAGGATTTTTGTTCCAAACAAAATACCAAAACTATTATCATCTTGATTATAGTTTGTAGTAGTCTGTTTACCGGCTTTAACCCTGAATCCTTCAAATTCTTTAAATGTAAGAAAATTAATAACTCCAGCAATTGCATCTGAGCCATATATTGATGTTGCGCCTTCTTTTAGAATTTCTACTTTTTCAATAGCAATTTCTGGAACGATGTTTGCATCAATATAGCCATTTCCGTTATTGGATGGCGTTCCTGAAAAAGTGTGTTTTCTAGAATTTAAAAGCAACAAAGTAGCGGAAGCATCCAAGCCCCTTAAGGTAATTGATGACATGCCCTGGTCAACTCCCTCAAGTGCATTTGTTTGAAATCTAGATCCTGAGCTAACGTTCAAATATTTACTTATTTCACCAATATTTGTGATATTGAAATTTTTATAATCATTTTCATTAATAAGTTGAACAGGCGATAAATCACTTTCTGCATCTTTTAGAAATGTTCCTGTTACAACTATTTCTTCAATTTCGTTTGAGTAAATTAAAAAAGAAAAAATTAACAAAGAAAAGACTTTTATCTTTAATCGCATATTGTTGATTATAGAGCTTTATTTAGAAAGATTATAAATGTTTTAATGAACATAAAAAAACTGGCCCAAATTTGGGCCAGTTTTATTTCTAAGTTAAGATACTAGAAGGTTAGATTAAATTTTAATCCGTAATTTCTTCCAGGAAGAGGAACTTCATTTTTCACAAAAGAAGAGTGATTCCTGGCAACTTCATCAAGAAGGTTATTAGCGAAAAGCGAAACTTTTAGTTCACCTTCGCCCATTCCTTTGAATGTTTTGGTTAGTCTTGTGTTAAGCATTTGATAAGAATCAGTTGCTGTTTCACCTTCACCAATATCATTTTGTTTTTCAACATCTTTAAGCATTAGTTTAAAGAGCAAATCATCTTGAGTATAAACTAAAGAATAAATGTTTCTTGCTGGATTAATTCTTGGTACGTAATGTCCATCTGCGAATTCAGCATTCACAACATCTCTTCCAAAAGATAAAGCAAGCTCGCCAGAGCCAAGATCAAAACTTCTTCCAAATTCAATCTCGTATCCATCAAACTCAGCATCTTCTTGCATGTAATTAGCATGAATTAAATTACCATGACCATGATCATCATCCTCACCTTCATGATGCTCGTCCTCACCTTCATGATGCTCATCTTCGTCTTCATGATGTTCGTCTTCATCCATGTGATCATCTTCTTCATCTATTAGAGCAATGTAATTATCCACGTCAGTGATATAAAAACTTGCGAGAGCATAGAAATCACCATTATCAAAATTAAAAGTGATATCAAAGTTATTTGAAGTTTCACTGTTTAGATTTGGATCACCGACTTCAAATCTTCCTGTTGCCATATGAGGTCCATTCATGAAGAGCTCAATTGAAGATGGTAGTCTCTCAACACTAGCATAACCAAGACTGACACCAAGATTATCACCAAGGCTTCTACCAAGAGTTACAGCAAAACTGCTTGTTGTATCATCTATATTGTAATAATCAACATCTCCATGCTCATCTCCATGCTCATCTCCATGATCATCTCCGTGTTCTTCCTCAGAAACACTTCCACTTCTTTCAATTTGGTCCAATCTAAAACCAAAATCAAGATCAAACATTCCAAGGTCTTTACTTAAGTAATAACCAATTGTTAATTCTTCACTATTTGCTGGATTCATGAATGCTTCTTCGCCAACAATAGAGTTATCTTCATCGACAAAGTTTACAACAACCTTTTGAGTTGAAGAGTCATTTGAAATATCAAAAGTAGCACCATACTCAACAGCTTCATTCATGAATACTGTTGGAGAATGTTCTTCATGTTCTTCTTCTTCATGCTCCTCTTCTTCATCATGCTCTTCTTCTGCATGATCTTCTGTAAGCGAGTAATCTGAATCACGATAAGTAAAGTCAATTTTATTAATAAGATTTCCATTAACATTATATGAACCTCTTATAGAAAAAGTTTCAGAATCAGTAGTGGAAAAAATTCTTTCTTCACCATGCTCTTCTTCATCACCATGATCGTCACCATGCTCATCTTCATGCTCATCGCCATGAAAGGGAATACCATAAACACTTTCAAGATTATCAATTCCAAAGCCAATGTAGCCCCAGTCTGTTACTTTGGATAAACCGAACTTTGTTGCCTCTACAGCAAAATCAGAGTTATTTATGTATCCTAAATCCTCTTCAGAATGTTCATCATCATGATGTTCATCTTCATCGTGATCTTCATCATCATGATGCTCCTCCTCTGAGTGAATTACAGCACCACTAGGAACATCATAGTTTCCAAAATCAGTATTTTTATAGCCAAAATTAACATTCAAACCGCCAACATTGCCTTTTAAATTTACAAACTCTGAATTTCCATCATTTACAGATTGAGATTCATATCCAACTGAAACCTCAGGAATTTCAAAATTCTTAGTTGAAATTAAATCATCAACAACATTGATAATTCCTCCTATGGTCCCATTTGCATATAGAAGTGATGAGGGTCCTTTGACAATTTCTACTTGAGAAATATCATTCAAGTCCACGTCATTCAAGTGATCAACACCAAGACCAGACACATCTCTGTTCACGACACCATTTTTAAGTATTTTTACTCTTGGGCCTGACATACCTCTAATAATTGGTTGGCCAACAGCTGAACCATAGTCTGCAATTGAAACACCAAGATACTCATCAATCGCATCACCCAAACTTGTAGTTGCTCCATCTGAGAATTCAGTACCATCAATAATATACAGTGGATTATTAATCTCACTTGTATCAATAAATGCTGAAGTAACAACTATTTCTTCAACTTCATCCTGTGAAATTATATTTATCGAATGAAATGCAATTAATACAATAACTGCGTTTAAAAATTTTTTCATGTTTCCTCCTTTATGAAAAATTAGTTAAAAATTTATAAGTTAACTAATTTAAAGGTGGAGCTCTTGATAGGTTTGATTTTTGTTTTTGACTTACAAATCTATTGATTAGATTTGATTCAGGGGATTCTTTTAAAAAATTGCTTTTACTTTTTGTTGAAGCAATTTTAATTTCAACATTTTCTTCACAAGCTTGGCATTCAGCCAAATGCTCATCTTCAAAGCTGAAGTGATCATGATGATCTGCAAAGCTGTGAAATGACAAACTTGCTATAAATAGGAATGAATATAGTAGATATTTTTTATTCATGATCATGAGTCAAACATACTAGACCATTAATTTTTCCATTTTTCAAGTCATTTAAAGTTTTATTTGCTTCTGAGGCATTTCTTTTTTCAACCTCTACATGTTCAATTTTGTTTTCTCTTACAAGCTCCATTAATTCACTCATTTCTTGCAGACTCCCAACATAAACTCCTCGTATGGTTCTTGCAGTTAAAGTTGTCATTGGAAGCTGTAAGTTTGTTTCTCCTCCAATCAAGCCAACAATTACATATGTGCCGCCTCTTTTCATACCGAACATTCCAGATGCAAGCTCAAACGTCTCAGCTGCACCTACAAAATCAATGACACTGGTAGCACCACCATCAGTGAGTTCTGCAATTTTTTCGAACAACTTCTCATCTCTTGAATTAATTACTTCAGATGCTCCAGCTTGTTTTGCTAGTTCAAGTTTTTCATCGTCAATGTCAATAACTATAGGATTAATAGAGTAGGCTGCTTGAATTATTTTTAATGAAAGTAATCCAAGCCCTCCAGCGCTTATGATAACAACAGTATTTTGACCTTTAACTAAATCTGCTTTTTTAAGCGCACTGTATGCAGTCAAACCTCTGCAAGCGTAACTTCCAGCAACTTCGTCTGGAGTGTCCCCGGCATCAAATAAATATTTAGAATCAGGCACAAGAACATATTCAGCATAACCACCGTCTACATTAATACCTAAATTTTTTGTTGTTAAAGGCGAACAATAATGCTCTCTATCATTAGCGCACTCATCACAATTACCACATCCTATCCAGGGATATGCAACATATTTTTTCCCAATTTCAATACCCGAAACACCTTCCCCTAACTCAACCACTTCACCATATATTTCATGACCCATAGCAAGCGCATCGGTCATTAGAGGTACTGGAAGTTTTGCTTCTTCCCCCAAACTAAAAAAACCTTCATGGATATGGACGTCTGAATGACAAACACCACATGCTACAGTTTTAATTAATATTTCTTTCCCAGTCGGTATAGGTTTTTCTATTTCTCTTTTTTCTAGAGGTTTACCGTTTTCAACAACTTGATATGCTTTCATATATTTTTTGTATTTTATTTATTATAGATTATATTATTCATTATATGACCAAGCTAATTAAATACTCTTTTTTAATATTTGCATGCTTTATTGAAGCGAATCCATTTGAATCAACTTACGAACCTTTGCCCTCGGAGAACATTCTTATTAGAAATGCAAATATTTATGATGGAGAAGGAAATGAATTTAAAGAAACAGATCTTTTAATTCAGAATAGAAAAATTATGGCTCTTGGAAAAGATCTTCCCGTAAGCGATGATTTTTTAATAATTGATGCTTCAAATAAATGGGTCACTCCTGGAATAATTGATATACATTCTCATATGGGTGTTTACCCAGCTCCTGGGGTAAGCACAAGCGCCGATGGAAATGAAGCAACAAGTCCTGTAACTGCAGATGTTTGGGCTGAACATTCAATTTGGGTACAAGATCCTCAGTATGCTCTTGCTTTAAAAGGAGGGATAACTGCTTTTCATATTTTGCCAGGATCAGCAAATTTGATTGGTGGTAGAGGAGTAACTGTTAAAAATTTACAAAGAAATACCATCAATTCTATGAAATTTCCTGATGCACCACATTCATTAAAAATGGCCTGTGGAGAAAATCCAAAAAGAGTTTATGGTAATAGACAACAAGCTCCGTCCACAAGAATGGGTAACGCAGCAGGTTATAGAAAATCTTGGATTCAAGCTAAAGCTTATCTCAATCGATTGGATGAATACGAAGCCAAATCAGATGAAGCTAAAGAAATAGGATATGCGCCACAAAGAGATTTTGAAATGGAAACTCTAGCGGGAGTGCTTCGAGGCGAAATATTAGTTCACAATCATTGTTATAGAGCAGAAGAAATGGCTACCATGATAAATATTGCAAAAGAATTTGATTATAAAATCACTGCCTTTCATCATGGGGTTGAGGCATACAAAATAGCAGATTTACTTGCTGAAAATAATATATGTGGTGCACTTTGGGCTGACTGGTGGGGATTCAAACATGAGGCATATGACATGGTTCAAGCCAACATTGCTATTGTTGATCAAGCGCTTGGAGGAAAGGGATGTGCAATTGTACACTCAGATGACGCTATAGGTATTCAGCATCTTAATCAAGAGGCCTCAAAAGCATTAGCTGCTGGTTTGAGAGCTGGATTTGACATCACAAAAGCTAGAGCAATGAATTGGATTACCTCTAATCCAGCTAAGGCTGCAGGTATTTATGATCAAACTGGCTCACTTAAAGTTGGAAAAAATGCTGATGTAGTCATATGGTCAAAAAATCCATTTAGTGTATATGCGATTGTTGAGAAAGTTTTTATAGATGGAGCAACAGCTTACGATAGATCAACTAATTTTCAACCTGCAAGCGACTTTGATGTAGGGATAATTAGTCCAGAGAAAAATAGGATAGAAGAATGAAAAATTATCTTAAGATCATTTTTTTAATTTTTATTTTCATCCATAACGGATTAACAAATGCTGAAAGTATTCTCATTCAAAATGTGACGATATTTGATGGAAAAACAAATAATCCTTATGTCGGAAATGTTCTAATAGAAGATAATAAGATTTCAAGAGTCTCTTCATCCAATATGAGAGGGGATAAAGTAATTGATGCAACTGGAAAAATATTGACTCCAGGAATTATAGCCACTGACACAGATATTGGAATTGTTGAAATTGGAGCATTAAGCGTAACAAGAGATGATTCATCGGATTTGTATCAAATTGGATTTAGCATTTATGATGCGTTTAATCCAAATTCAGTTTTGGTTCCATGGAATAGATCTAATGGAATCACATCAGCAATGACACTTCCCCAAAATACAGATAGTCCAATTGGTGGGCTAGGATCTTTTTTTGTCCTCGATAGTAATCTACAAGTAAGTGGCATCAAAGACAATGTGATGATTGGAAGAGTAGGTGGGTCTGGAAGTAAATCAAGATCTGAGACATTTGCAATTATAGAAGATTTACTAGAATTTGCTTCTTCGTTAAATTTAAAAGATATGGAATCATATAAAGATATTGCAGATCTAATAGATGATTCTCCAATAGCAGAATCCATGGATCTTCATCCAAGAGACATAAAAGCACTTTATAATTTAGTTAATGATGATCTTCCATTAATTATAAGTGCAAACAGGGCGTCAGATCTTCTTAAGCTTATAGATTTAAAATTAAAATATGATCTTAATTTAATAATTATGGGCGCTCAAGAAGCAGGATTGGTAGCGGATAAAATTGCAAAAAATAATATTCCTTTAATTATAAATCCCATAAATAATATTCCTGAATCATTTGATGAATTAGCTGCAAATATCGAGTTAGCAGCTTATTTAGAAAAACAAGGTATTACTCTAATGTTCAATGCTCCAAGAAGTCATAATTTTCACCTTATTAGGCAAGGAGCCGGAGTAGCTGTTGCAAATGGCATGTCTTACGCTGGTGCTTTAAGAGCATTAACCTCAACACCTGTAGAAGTTTTTAACTTAGGTGATAGAGGAGAAATCGTTGCTGGAAAAGTAGCTGATTTGATCATATGGGATGCAGATCCTCTAGAGCCCTCATCAATGCCTGAAAAAGTTTTTATAAATGGTAAAGATATCGACCTAACATCCAGAATGACTAGGTTGACAGATAGATATATTAAAAACAAAGATAAGCCAAGTATCTATAGAAACTAGTTATCTTTATTTTTTACAACCCAGTACAAAAGACCAATAAGAATAATGTTACCAATGATATAAGTTGTAAGATCCATTATTGATTGTTATGTATAAAAAACTACTAAACAAACTATTAACAAAATATAAAGCGATACATACACATATTGCCCAACTTTAAAATCATTCTTTAAGTTATTATCTTTATCGAGGTCTTTGTTTTGATTTTCAAAAGATTTCATATCTCTAATAATATCACTAGATGGAGCCACCTGTCAGATTCGAACTGACGACCTGATGATTACAAATCAACTGCTCTAGCCAACTGAGCTAAGGTGGCGTGATGTGAGATTTTACATCATAGGGTAATAAAAATTAATCTTTTTATGCTAATTAAAAATATATGCTAATTAAACATAATATTTAGTGTTGAATTTAAAACTAAATATAATAAAATTTAATTTATGAAAAAATATTTATTAACAACAATTTTTATGATCTCTTCATTATTAATTGCAGATGATCATACTGAACCAAATTATTCTAAGTTCCAGGCAAACTATTTCTTTAGTTGCCCTATTGAACCTGCGTGCGGAGCTGCATTCGATAAAATGATGAATAGCCCAGATATAAAGGAGCAAAAATATGAGGCTGCTTTATCAAGGATTAGTCTTCAAGGGTATACGAACATTACCCATTCGATAAATTTTTATTATAAAAGTGCAGAAAGATTTCAAGAAGCATCCGAAATTTTCTCTAGCTCACCTGCGTTTGCCGTATTTGGACAGGAGATGGCCGCCGCTGGAGCAGAACCTTACTATCATAATCTTACTAGCTATTTGATAGCCGAAGGTGATGGAAGAGGTGCTAATTTCGGCATTACTTTTGTAAGTGAAGTAAGTAATCCTGTTGTTTACTTCAATGCTTTTAAAAAGATGTCAGCAAAGATGTTCAAAGAATCTTTTGGTGGTGAAGCGTATGTTTTGAGGCAACAACATACTGGTGGAGGAAATGTAACTCATTCGGTTTCTGTATACTTTAATTCAAATGCTGAAGCTCTAGATTTTCTAGCAAACTACATAAATACACCTCAGTTTGCAGAGTTTGTTGAAGAAGCTGGAACAACTTTCAAACCTGTGAGAACATACATGGAGCAAGTTTTACTTCAGTATAATCCAGATTAATCTTTAATCTAAAGTACAACCAGTTCCACCTAGCCCACAATATCCATTAGGATTTTTGGCTAGGTATTGCTGGTGATATTCTTCAGCCAAGTAGTAGTTTTTTATTAAACTTATTTCAGTTGTAATATCACTGTACTTGTTTTTACTTAAAACATTTTGAAACTTTTTTTTACTGTCGTTAGCTTTTTTTATGTCATCCTCATTTGAACAAAAGATTGCTGATCTGTATTGAGTTCCAATATCATTGCCCTGTCGCATACCCTGAGTAGGATCGTGACACTCCCAAAATATTTTTAGTAGTTCATTGAGGTCAATGACTACAGGATCATAATAAATCTTCACAACCTCAACATGGCCTGTATCTTTATAACAAACATCTTCATAAGTCGGATTATCTGTATTACCGCCAGAGTATCCAACTGATGTGACATATACTCCAGATAGATTCCAAAATTTTCTTTCTACACCCCAAAAACAGCCTGCCCCAAAAACTATTTCTTCCAAATTCTCTGGAATATTTTCATTGATAGAAATATTTTTAACGTAATGTAACATTTTTAATAAACTCCTTTGATGCTAATTTCGCCACTGGAAAGCGATTCTATTCCTTGATCAGTTTTAACAATGGCATTTCCATTTTTATCTACGTTTAAAAATATAGCCTCTCTTTCAAAGGCGTTACCATTATTAATTTTGATTTTTTTATTTATATGCATACAACTATCTCTCCATTCATCTATCCAGTTGAAATCTAACTTATCAGATTTTTCAATGAAATCAGATAATATCTGATTAATAAGTTCATTTCTTTTGGCTTCAATCCTTAATTTAGATAGATCGCCCCACCATGATTCTTCTTTTTTTATTTTTATATTTATTCCTATTCCGATTATTGTTCTAATTTTTTTATTACAAACTTCAGTTTCAACTAAAATTCCACCAATTTTTTTGCTATTTAATAGAATATCATTTGGCCATTTCAACATTATTATCGATTTGTTTGAAATCTTATTTATAGCTTTTTTACAAATCAATCCTGTTATTAGACTAATAGGTGATCCAGAAAGATCATTTTCAGTGCATATTGTCAAATAGATATTTCCAGAATTAGGACTAGACCATTTTTTTCCAAGTCTTCCTCTACCTTTTGTTTGCTTTTCAGAAATAATTACATGAAAGTCCTTATGTAGCTTAATTTTTTTAGCTTTATCGTTGGTTGAATCAATTTCCCGATAAATCTTTAGATTTACCCTATTTGAGGGCAAATTATGAAGAATTTTATCTTTATTTAGCTCTTTCAAATTAAGAAATTAGTTGACTTAAAGACATTCTAGAACAAAAATACTTACCTTTAAATGGAGAGGTGGGTGAGTGGTTAATACCAGCAGACTGTAAATCTGCCGCTTCGGCTACGTAGGTTCGAATCCTACCCTCTCCACCATTGATTTTTAATCTAAAAATTAAGCGCAAAATATCTTCTAAAAAAGGTTGAGTTTATAGTCTTTTAGAGTGATAATACGCCACCAAAAATAGGATGCTAATGAACGGGCTCATATAGCTCAGCGGTAGAGCACTTGCTTGGTAAGTAAGAGGTCACCGGTTCAAGTCCGGTTATGAGCTCCATTTTGTAATAAATTTAGAGAGGCATAAAAATGGCTAGAGAAAAATTTGAAAGAACCTTACCCCACGTAAATGTGGGAACTGTTGGTCACGTTGATCATGGTAAAACTACTCTTACCGCTGCTTTAACAAAGGTTGCAGCTGAAGTATATGGTGGTGATGCGGTAGACTTCGCTAATATCGATAATGCACCTGAAGAGAGGGAAAGAGGTATTACAATTGCTACATCTCACGTTGAGTATGTATCTACAGCGAGACACTATGCACACGTAGATTGTCCTGGTCACGCTGATTATGTTAAAAACATGATCACTGGAGCTGCTCAAATGGATGGTGCTATTCTTGTTGTAAGTGCTGCTGATGGCCCAATGCCTCAAACAAGAGAACACATATTACTTGCAAGACAAGTTGGTGTTCCATATATCGTTGTATACATGAATAAAGCTGATCAAAACGACGATCCTGAAATGCTTGAATTGGTTGAAATGGAAATCAGAGAGCTACTAAATGAATATGACTTTCCTGGAGACGATACACCAATAATTGTAGGAAGTGCATTAAAAGCACTTGAAGGAGATACTTCTGATATTGGAGTACCTTCTGTTCAAAAGCTTATAGAGACTTTAGACACATACGTACCTGAGCCCGAAAGACCGGTTGATGGCAACTTTCTTATGCCAATCGAAGACGTATTTACAATTTCTGGAAGAGGTACTGTTGTAACTGGAAGGATTGAAACAGGTATAGTTAACACTGGTGATCCGCTTGAGATTGTTGGTATCAAGGAAACTTCTTCAACAACATGTACTGGTGTTGAAATGTTTAGAAAATCTTTAGATGAAGGAAGGGCTGGCGAGAATTGCGGTGTTCTTCTAAGAGGTGTTGAGAGAGAGGCTGTTGAAAGAGGACAAGTTATTGCAAAACCAGGTTCTATTACTCCACATACAAAGTTTGAAGCTGAAATTTACGTTCTAAGTAAAGATGAGGGTGGAAGACATACTCCATTTATGAATAATTACAGACCTCAGTTTTATTTCAGAACAACTGATGTAACAGGTGCTTGTGAATTACCTGAAGGTACTGAAATGGTTATGCCTGGAGATAATATCAAAATGGTTGTTTCATTAATTGCACCAATTGCAATGGACGAAGGTTTGAAATTTGCAATTAGAGAAGGTGGAAGAACTGTTGGTGCTGGCGTAGTATCAAAAATAGTAGAGTAACATAAGACTTTTTGGCCGAGGCTTTATGCCTCGGCTTGTTTGTCTTTGAGGAAAATGAAAAATTATAGGCCAGTGGCTCAATTGGTAGAGCATCGGTCTCCAAAACCGGGGGTTGGGGGTTCGAGTCCCTCCTGGCCTGCCATGAGGAACGAGCTGGTAGAGAGTTGAATTATGAATAAAGGGTCTACTTCGAAAACTCTTGATAACCTTAAGTGGTTATTAGCATTGGTTGTATTTGCGGCAGCTGTTGTTGGTAATAGCTATTTTGTCGAGGTTGCATTCTTATACAGAGTTCTTGGAGTGCTATTTCTTTTTATCATCGGACTTGGAATAATTGCCATTACAAGCTTCGGCACAAACGCTATTAAGTTAATGAGAGAATCTAGAACGGAGATAAGAAAAGTTGTTTGGCCAACAAGAATGGAAACAACACAAACTTTTATGATCGTATTTGGCGCAATCGTTGTTTTATGTTTATTTTTTTGGGGACTTGAATCCCTTCTTAGTTTTTTAACAGGTTTAGTTTTAGGATAATTAATGGATTGGTATGTGATACAGGCTTATTCTGGCTATGAGCAAAAAGTTAAAGCTGCTCTTGAGGAGAGAATCGCATTAAATAACCTATCTGAAAAGTTTGGAGAAATACTAATACCAACAGAACAAATAGTTGAATTGAAGGGCGGCGCTAAAAAAACTACTGAAAGAAAATTTTTTCCTGGATATATATTAGTTCAAATGAATTTAGAAGATGATTCATGGCAGCTAGTTCAATCTACGCCACGTGTATCTGGTTTTGTGGGTGGGACCAGAGATAAGCCATTACCAATTTCTGAAGATGACGTAAATAACATCATAAATAGGATTGAGGTTGGGGAGGATGCTCCAGCTCCAAAAACACTGTATGAGCCTGGTGAGGTAATAAGAGTATGTGATGGACCTTTTAATGATTTTAATGGAGTTGTTGAGAATGTTGATTATGAAAGAAATATGGTAAAAGTTTCAGTTCAAATTCTTGGAAGAGCAACCCCAGTAGAGTTAGATTTTATGCAGATTGAGAAAACATAATGGCAAAAAAAGTTGTTAATATATTAAAGTTACAGATTCCAGCTGGAGGTGCAAATCCAAGTCCACCAGTAGGTCCAGCTTTGGGTCAAGTTGGTCTTAATATTATGGATTTTTGTAATGCATTTAATTCTGCTACTCAAGAATCTGAAAAAGGTATGCCACTTCCAGTTGTTATAAATGTATATGAAGATAAATCGTTTGATTTTGTTGTAAAAACTCCACCAGCAGCTGTTTTAATTAGAAAAGCCCTAAATATTCAAAAAGGAAGTGGAGAACCTAACAGAGAAAAGGTTGGAAAACTCACCAGATCACAATTAGAAGACATAGCAAAGGCAAAAGAACCAGATTTAAATGCAAATGATATGGATGCAGCTGTAAAGATCATTGCAGGAACGGCAAGAAGCATGGGCGTTGAAACAGATTTATGAGTAGCGTAACTAAAAAACAAAAAATTATTCAGGAAAAACTTGATCCCGAAAAAACCTATTCTGTTACTGAAGCCATGGAAATTATTCAATCAGTTAAGTCCGAAAAGTTTGATGAGTCAATTGATATATCTGTGAAACTTGGAGTGGATCCTAATAAATCTGATCAGAATGTAAGAGGAGCTGTTACTCTACCAAATAGCCTAGGTAAAGAAGTAAAAGTAGCAGTATTTGCCGATGGCGATCATGCTAGTCAAGCAGAAAAAGCTGGAGCAGACTTCGTTGGAATGGATGATTTAGCAGAAAAGTTTCAAAAAGAAGAAATTAATGTTGATGTTGTTATTTCATCAAATGCAGCAATGAAAGTGGTTGGTAAATTGGGTCAGGTACTAGGACCTAAAGGACTAATGCCGAATCCAAAAACTGGAACAGTTTCTGACGATGTTGAAACAGCTATTAAAAATGTGAAAGCTGGACAAGTAAGATTTAGAACAGATAAAAATGGAATTATTCATGGAAGTATTGGCAAAGTATCCTTTGATGGAGATAAAATTAAAGCAAATGCTTCAGCGTTATTAGAAGAATTAAAAAAATTAAAACCAGCATCTGCTAAAGGTGTTTATATTGGCAACATTGCCATTAGTAGCACAATGGGACCAGGTATAAAAATAAATCCTGGCGAGTTGGGATAAGTTTTAGTTTTACAGCGATGTAAAACTAGATAGTTGCGTTTTACGCAGCCGTCGAAGACCGTAGGTGTCGAAAGACTTAATTGCCTACGTAGGGGGTGTTCAAATTGTAATTTTTGCAATTTGTCGCCAAATAGCCGAAAGGCTTTAATTGGAGAATTGCTGTGGCATTATCTAAGAGTGAAAAAGAAAAAATAGTTCAGGACGTTAAAGAAGTTGCATCAAATGCATCTTCATTAGTCATCTCTGATGCAAGAGGCTTAAAAGTGTCTGAACTTTCTGAGATTAGAACTAAAGCAAATCAGTCAGGTATTCATATTCAAGTGATAAAGAATTCGTTAGCTAAATTAGCCTTTGAAGGAACTGATTTTGGATGTTCTGACGAAGTTCTTTTTGGACCTTCACTATTTGCTTTTTCTTTCGAAGAGCCAGGTGCAGCTGCAAAATTGCTCAAGACTTATGCTAAAAATTTTGATGAACTTGAAATTAAGGCTTTGGTAGTCGAAGGGCAATTATTAGATGGAAGTCAAATTGATATTTTGGCAAAACTTCCTTCTAAAGATGAAGCATATGGACTCATTGCCAATGTATTACAGGCTCCAGTAGGCAAGTTTGCAACCTTACTTAATGAGGTTCCGAGCAAGCTTGCAAGAGTTCTAACAGCAGTTCGAGACAACAAAGAGGCGTCAGCCTAAATTATAAGGAGAATAAAAATGGCAACTAATAAAGATGATATCTTAAAAGCAATAGAGGAAATGTCAGTTATGGATCTGGTAGATCTTATTTCTGCTATTGAAGAAAAATTTGGTGTTACAGCAGCAGCAGCTGTTGCAGCAGCACCAGCAGCAGTAGGTGGAGACGGTGACGCTCCAGCAGCTGAAGAGAAAGATGCATTTGATGTTGTTTTAGCAGCAGCAGGTGATCAAAAAGTTCAAGTTATTAAAGCTGTAAGAGCTATAACTGGACTTGGTTTAAAAGAAGCAAAAGATATGGTTGATGGAGCACCTAGTACTTTAAAAGAGGGTGTTAAAAAAGAGGAAGCCGAAGAGATGTTAGCTAAGCTTACTGAAGCTGGAGCTACTGGTGAACTTAAGTAGAACGATCATATTAAATTAATAAGGAAGCATTTATGCCATATAGCTATACAGAAAAGAAAAGAATAAGAAAGAATTTTGGTACCTTCGCTCAGGTGATGGATCTGCCAAACTTGATTGAAACCCAAACTAATTCTTATGCTGAATTTTTGCAAGCTGATGTGGCACCTGAAGCAAGAAAGAAACAAGGACTTGAGGAAGTTTTTCAATCCTTATTTCCAATTAAAAGTGTTTCAGGCAATGCAGCCTTAGAATATGTTTCTTACGAACTTGGCAAAAACACATACGACGTTCAAGAATGTTTAATTCAAGGATTGACGTATTCTGCACCCCTAAGAATAAAGGTTAAATTGGTCTTATTTGACAGAGATTCAAATTTTGAAGAAGTAAAAGACATAAAAGAAGGTGAAGTATTTATGGGCGAAGTGCCATTAATGACTGATGACGCTTCATTTATCATCAATGGAACTGAAAGGGTTGTTGTATCTCAATTACATAGATCTCCAGGCGTCTTTTATGATCACGATAAAGGTAAAACTCATTCTTCAGGAAAGGTTTTATATTCTGCAAGAATTATTCCATACAGAGGGTCTTGGCTTGATTTTGAATTTGATCCGAAAGATATTCTATTCAGCAGAATAGATAGAAGAAGAAAAATACCAGCCACTATTATGCTAAGAGCACTTGATATGGGTACTGAAGAAATATTGTCAGAGTTTTACGAAGAAGACATATTTAAACTCGATAAAGATTCAGTTAAGGCAGCCCTAATTCCTGAAAGATTAAGAGGAGAGACATTATCTGTTGATATTAAAGTTAAAAGCAAAGTTTATGTTGAGGCTGGCAAAAGAATTACAGCCAGACACATTAAAGAACTTACTGGCTCTAAAGCTAGTGAGATCTCTTTAGCTGAAGAGTTTTTGTATGGAAAGGTTTTATCAAAAGATATATTTAATAAAGAAACAGGTGAGGTTTTATTCTCAGCAAATACAGAAATAGATGAAAATGTTTTAACAGCAATTAAAGAGAATGAAATTAAAGAGTTAAAGTGTCTTTATATAAATGAGCTAGATAAAGGACCATATATTTCTAATACACTAAGAGCAGACTCAACAACAAATAAACTTGAAGCTTTGGTTGAAATTTATAGGATGATGAGACCAGGTGAGCCACCAACCAAAGATTCTGCAGAAACGCTTTTTAATAATCTTTTCTTTAATGAGGACAGATATGATCTCTCAGAAGTCGGAAGGATGAAATTCAATAGAAGATTGAGGCTTGACGACAAAAAAGAAAACCCCCATGTCTTAGACAAGAAAGACATCATAGAAGTTATGAAAGGTATCGTTAATATTCGTGATGGTCATGATACTGTCGATGATATAGACCATCTTGGAAATAGGAGGGTTAGGTCTGTTGGTGAGATGACTGCAAATCAGTTTAGAGTGGGTTTAATAAGAGTTGAAAGAGCTGTGAGAGAAAGACTCAGTATGGCTGAGGCTGATGAACTTGGACCACAAGATTTAATTAATGCAAAACCTGTAACTGCTGCTATTAAAGAGTTCTTTGGTTCGAGTCAGTTGTCTCAATTTATGGATCAAAACAATCCATTGTCTGAAATTACTCACAAAAGAAGAGTATCTGCTCTAGGTCCTGGAGGTTTAACACGAGAAAGAGCTGGTTTTGAGGTTCGTGATGTCCATCCGACTCATTATGGAAGAGTTTGTCCAATTGAAACTCCAGAAGGACCAAATATTGGATTAATTAATTCTTTTGCATCATATTCAAGAACAAATCAATATGGTTTTATTGAAACTCCCTATAGAAAAGTATCAAAAGGCAAGGTTACAGATGAAATCATATATTTGTCTGCAATTGATGAGGCTGAGCACGTTATTGCTCAAGCAAATGTAATGCTTGATAAAAACAATCGATTTGTGGATGATCTTGTTGCTGTAAGGCATGCAAATGAATTTGAGTTAATGTCCCCAGACAGAATTGATTTAATGGATGTATCTCCACAGCAAGTTGTTTCAATTGCTGCTTCTTTAATACCATTCCTAGAGCACGATGACGCTAACAGAGCTTTAATGGGATCTAATATGCAACGACAAGCAGTTCCAGTCCTTAGAGCTGAGAAGCCACTAGTAGGAACTGGATTAGAAACTGTTGTAGCACGAGATTCTGGAGTCTGCATTGTTGCTAAAAATTCAGGAGTTGTAGAAAGCGTTGACGCTTCAAGAATTGTTGTTCGTGTAACCGATAAGAAGTCTAAAACTGCTTCAGATGTCTATAATCTAATTAAATATACAAGATCAAATCAGAACACTTGTATTAATCAACGTCCGATTGTAAAAGCAGGTGATGTCGTTAAAAAAGACGATATTCTTGCTGACGGACCCTCTGTTGATAATGGGGAATTAGCACTAGGTCAAAATATCAGAATTGCCTTTATGCCTTGGAATGGATACAACTTTGAGGACTCAATTTTAATATCTGAGAAAGTTGCAAGAGAAGATAGATTCACATCAATTCATATTCAGGAAATAGTTTGTATTGCCAGAGATACAAAGCTTGGTTCAGAAGAAATTACAGCAGATATTCCAAATGTTGGAGAAGGCTCATTAAACAAGCTCGATGAATGCGGAATTGTATATGTTGGCGCTGAAGTTGAGCCAGGAGATATTTTAGTAGGAAAGATTACACCTAAAGGTGAGACTCAACTTTCTCCTGAAGAAAAATTGTTAAGAGCAATTTTTGGAGAAAAGGCTTCTGATGTAAAAGACACATCTCAGAGATCAAGTTCAAAAGGCACAGTAATAGGTGTTGAAGTCTTCACTAGAGATGGTGTTGAAAAAGATGAAAGGACTCAAGCAATTGAGCAAGATCATCTTGATCAGTCGAAAAAAGATGCTGATGAAGAGGCGGGTGTTGTAGAACAAGCGACTAAAACTAGACTGTGTGAGCTCCTAAAGTCTAAAAAAATAGTCAAAGGAAATGGCGTAAAAAAAGGAGAGGTTCTCTCTTATGAAAAACTAGAATCTTTTAAACTAAATGATATTTTCTCTCTTAGAACCAGCGATGATTCTGTTAATACTGTAATTGAAGAAACAGAAACCTCATATAAGCAATATATCAAAGATATTAAAGCAAGATATGAGGAAAAAGTTGCAAAAATTACTAGGGGTCATGATTTAGCACCAGGCGTAATTAAAATTGTGAAAGTCTTTTTGGCAATTAAAAGAAGAATTCAGCCTGGAGATAAAATGGCAGGAAGACATGGAAACAAAGGTGTTATTTCTGAAATCATGCCTGTTGAGGATATGCCTTATGATGAAAAAGGAAATCCAGTTGATATTGTTTTAAATCCTCTAGGAGTTCCTTCAAGAATGAACGTTGGTCAGATACTTGAAACACATATGGGATCTGCTGCAAAAGGTATAGGAAGAAAAATAGATAAAATGATTAAAGATAATGCAAAACCAGCAGAACTCAAATCTTATTTGGATAAACTATATAACCAAAATGCTGCGAATAAAGAAGATATTAACTCACTTAATAATACTGAAATTAATGAGCTTGCTGAAAATCTTAGAGATGGCTTACCAATTGCTACTCCGGTTTTTGATGGCGCAAAAGAAAGTGAAATTAAAGATCTTCTTAAGCTTGCAGACATTCCAGAATCAGGTCAGATTAGTCTTTATGATGGAAGAACTGGATCTAAATTTGACAGGCCTGTAACGGTTGGTTATATGTACATGATTAAATTGAACCACTTAGTTGATGACAAAATGCACGCTAGATCAACCGGATCATACAGCCTTGTTACACAACAACCACTTGGTGGTAAAGCTCAGTTTGGAGGTCAAAGATTTGGTGAAATGGAGGTCTGGGCGCTTGAGGCCTATGGAGCTTCATACACTCTTCAAGAAATGCTTACTGTTAAATCTGACGATGTATCTGGAAGAACGAAAATGTATAAAAATATCGTAGATGGAAGTTATGAAATGGATGCCAATGTTCCAGAATCATTTAACGTTTTAAGCAAAGAGATTAAATCTTTAGGAATTAACATCGAATTAGATTTAGAAAATTAGGAGAATAAATTGAAAGACTTATTAAATTCTTTAAAAACTGGTCAAGAGGACTTCACAACAATCTCTGCAGGCTTAGCCTCTCCTCAAGTAATTAAATCTTGGTCCTTTGGTGAAGTGAAGAAACCTGAAACAATAAACTACAGAACATTTAAGCCTGAGAGAGATGGTTTATTTTGTGCAAAGATATTTGGGCCTGTTAAAGATTACGAATGTATCTGTGGTAAATATAAAAGAATGAAACACAGAGGTGTTGTCTGTGAGAAATGTGGTGTTGAAGTAACTCTAGCAAAAGTTAGAAGAGAAAGAATGGGTCACATTGATCTTGCAGCGCCAGTTGCACATATTTGGTTCCTTAAATCTTTACCATCAAGAATTGGTTTGTTACTTAATGTGACTCTAAGAGAAATAGAAAGAGTCTTATATTTTGAAAGTTATATAGTTACTGATCCTGGACTTACTGAATTAGAAAAAGGACAAATCCTTACTGAGGAGGAGTGGGTAGAAAAATACGAGGAGTTTGGAGACGAATTCTCTGCTGGAATGGGTGCTGAAGCAGTGCAAATACTGCTTGAAGAGCTTGATATAGATGATGAGATTAGAATTATTAGAGAAGAAATTCCACAAACAAATTCAGAAACAAAACTAAAGAAATTTTCAAAGAGATTGAAACTATTAGAAGCTTTTAACAATTCTGGAAATAAGCCTGAATGGATGATAATGAATGTTCTTCCAGTTTTACCACCAGATTTAAGACCTTTAGTACCCCTAGAAGGTGGAAGATTTGCAACTTCTGATCTCAACGATCTCTATAGAAGAGTTATTAACAGAAATAATAGATTAAAAAGATTATTGGAACTTAATGCTCCTGAAATTATTGTTAGAAATGAAAAAAGAATGCTTCAAGAGTCAGTTGACGCTCTCTTAGATAATGGACGAAGAGGAAGAGTTATAACTGGTACAAATAAGAGACCTTTAAAATCTCTTGCTGACATGATTAAAGGAAAAGGTGGAAGATTTAGACAAAACTTACTTGGAAAAAGAGTTGATTATTCTGGAAGATCTGTAATTGTTGCTGGCCCTAATTTGAAATTACATCAATGCGGGTTACCTAAGAAGATGGCATTAGAATTATTTAAACCTTTTGTCTATGGAAAGTTAGAGAATAGGGAGCTTGCAACTACAATCAAAGCTGCAAAAAAACTTGTTGAAAGAGAAACTCCAGAAGTTTGGGAAGTGCTCGAAGAAGTAATTAGAGAACACCCAGTTTTGTTAAACAGGGCACCAACTCTTCATAGACTTGGTCTACAAGCTTTTGAACCAAAATTAATTGAGGGTAAAGCAATTCAGTTACATCCTCTTGTTTGTGTAGCATTTAACGCTGACTTTGATGGTGACCAGATGGCTGTCCATGTCCCATTAACATTGGAGGCGCAGCTTGAAGCCAGAGCTTTAATGATGTCAACCAATAATATTCTCTCTCCAGCAGATGGATCACCTATCATTAATCCTACTCAAGATGTAGTTCTTGGACTTTACTACATGACAAGAGATAACGCTAACGCTAATGGTGGTGGACGAACATTCAGTAATGCTGATGAGGTCTTAAGAGCATACGAAACAGAAAATTTAGAAATTCATTCACCTGTAAAAGTTAGAATTACTCATGAAAGTGGAGATACATCAATTGAAGAAACCACAGTTGGACGTATCTTAATATGGAGAATAACTCCTGCTGAAGTTGGTTTTAAAAACATTAATACTGTTTTAAACAAGAAAACAGTATCAAAATTAGTTGATACTTCATATAGAAAAGCTGGACTTAAGAAAACAGTAATATTTGCAGACCAACTAATGTATCTTGGTTTTGATTTTTCGACTAGGTCTGGCTCCTCTATTGGCGTCAATGATTTTGTTATTCCTGAAGAAAAAGCAAGCATCATTGATTCATCAGAAAAAGAAGTAAAAGCGATTGAAAAACAATTTGACTCTGGTCTAGTAACAAGAGGAGAAAGATACAATAAGGTAATCGATATTTGGTCTAGAGCTAATGAACAAGTTGCAAAAGCAATGATGGAAAAAATTAGTTCAGAAACTGTTAAAAATCCCGATGGAGAAAATGTAGATCAGTCATCTTTTAATTCTGTTTATATTTATGCAGATTCAGGTGCAAGGGGTTCACCTGCTCAAATTAGACAGCTTTCAGGTATGAGAGGATTAATGTCTAAACCAGATGGATCGATTATTGAAACTCCTATTACAGCAAACTTTAGAGAAGGCTTGTCTGTTCTTCAATACTTTATATCAACTCATGGAGCCAGAAAGGGCTTAGCAGATACTGCTTTAAAAACTGCTAACTCAGGATATCTGACAAGAAGGTTATGTGACGTATCAATGGATTCAGTTATAAACATTGAAGATTGTGGTACAACTGAGTCGATAACTGTCACTTCAATCATTGATGGTGGAGAAATTATTCAGCCTCTTACTGATAGAATTTTGGGAAGAGTAATTGCAGAGCCAATAGTTGATGCTGATGGAAAAGAAATTTTCCCAGTTAACACAATGCTTGATGAAGATGCTCTAGTTATCATAGAAGAATTGAACATATCTAGCTTAAAAATCAGATCCCCAATGACATGTGATGCTCCTATAGGAGTATGTGCTAATTGTTATGGAAGAGATCTTGCAAGAGGTCATTTGGTTCACAGAGGTGAAGCTGTAGGGGTTGTTGCTGCACAATCTATTGGAGAGCCTGGAACTCAGCTAACAATGAGGACATTCCATATTGGTGGTGCTGCATCAAGCTCATCTGAAGAAAATGCAATTTTTAATAAAAATTCTGGAGTTGTGAGCTTTTCGGATGACATTAAAACAGTTACAAATAAAGACAAACTTGAAGTTGTTGTATCAAGAAATGCCATGTGTTCAATATCAGACTCTAATGGGAAAATTATTGAACAATACAAGGTTCCATATGGAGCTACTTTGGAGGTTGCAAACTCGACCGATCTAGAGGAGGGTATTAGAATAGCATCATGGGATCCATATACGAGACCCATAATCTCAGAAACTTCTGGTAAAGTTAAATTTACTGACATACAAGACGGAATAACTGTAAGAGAACAGCTCGATGAATTAACAGGTTTATCAAGTGTTGAGATCATTGAAGTTGCTGACAGAACCTCAGCAGGTAGAGACATGAGTCCAACGATTGAAATTGTAGATTCAAAAGGTAAGCCAGTTTTAATTGGAGATTTTAAACAACCAGCAGTATATCCATTACCTGCTGGAGGACTTGTAAACCTTGTGAATGGTCAAAAAATATCTGCTGGCGAAGTGATTGCTCGAATGCCTCTAGTTGCCTCAAAAACTAAAGATATTACAGGTGGACTTCCAAGAGTAGCAGATTTATTTGAAGCTAGAACACCAAAAGATGCTGCAGTTCTGGCTGAAGAATCTGGTGTCATATCATTTGGGAAAGAAACAAAAGGAAAAGTTAGGCTAGTAATAACTCCTGAAGGTGCATCTAAAAAAGCTCAAAACAAAGAAATGCTAATTCCTAAACATCGAACTTTAAATGTTTTTGAAGGAGAGAGAGTTAATAAGGGCGATGTAATTTCGGAAGGTCCTTTAAGCCCTCATGATATATTAAGATTAAAAGGCATACCTGAGTTAACTAACTTCATTGTTAATGAAATTCAAGACGTATACAGACTTCAAGGAGTTTCTATTAATGATAAGCATATTGAAACTATTTTAAGACAAATGCTTAGAAAAGCATTAGTTATTGATGGTGGTGATACAAAATTCATTCAAGGTGATCAGGTGAGCTATGCAGAATTGAAAGAAGAAAATTCAAAAGCTGAAGCTGATGGAAAAAATCCTGCTGAATATGAAAGAGTGTTACTTGGTATAACAAAGGCATCATTAGCAACAGATTCATTTATATCTGCTGCGTCTTTCCAAGAAACTACTAGAGTATTAACTGAGGCTGCTGTTACAGGCAAAAAAGATCATTTAAGAGGCCTTAAAGAAAATGTTGTTGTTGGAAGACTGATACCTGCTGGTACTGGTATGGAATTTCATGACAAACTAAGAAACAAAAAAATAGGTGAGTTTGAAGAGAGCACATTGTCAGATGAAGATATTGAAGCAGCATTAAGGCAAGAGCTTCAAGAAAATGATGAAGAATAATGTTGACCATTAACCTTATGCTCTATAAAATCGCCGCCTATACAAGAAATTAATATGGCTACAGTTAATCAGTTAATTAAAAAATCTAGAAAACCTAAGGTTAAGAAGACTGATGTGCCTGCATTAAATTCATGCCCTCAAAGACGAGGAGTGTGTACAAGGGTTTATACTACAACTCCAAAAAAGCCAAATTCTGCACTTCGAAAAGTATGCAGAGTCCGCTTAACTAGTGGATATGAAGTTACATCATATATTGGTGGAGAAGGTCATAACTTGCAAGAGCACTCATTAGTTTTGATAAGGGGTGGAAGGGTGAAAGACCTGCCCGGTGTTAGATATCATACTATTAGAGGAACGTTAGATACATCTGGAGTTGCCAGCAGAAAACAAAGACGTTCAAAATATGGAGCTAAAAAGGGTAAATAATTATGCCTAGAAGACGAAGTCCAGAAAAAAGAAAAGTTCTCCCAGATCCAAAGTATAAGGATGTAGTTCTAGCAAAGTTCATGAACAATTTGATGAAAGATGGTAAAAAATCTGTCGCTGAAAAAATCGTTTACGGCGCGTTTGACGAAATCAATAAAAATTTTAAAGAAGATCCATTAGAAGTTTTCATGAAAGCTTTAGAAGAAGTTAGTCCAGTTGTTGAGGTTAAGTCTAGAAGAGTTGGTGGAGCTAACTATCAGGTTCCTGTTGAGATAAGACCTTCTAGAAGACAAGCTTTAGCAATGAGGTGGATTGTTGAGGCTGCTCGAAGCAGGAATGAAAAATCAATGGATTTAAGATTAGCTGGCGAACTTCAAGATGCTTCTCAAAAAAAGGGCTCAGCATTTAGAAAAAGAGAAGATGTTCATAAGATGGCCGAAGCGAATAAAGCATTTTCACACTTCAGATTTTAATCAAAAGTAGTTATGGCTAGAGATACTGTTTTAAACAAATATAGAAACGTTGGTATATGTGCCCATGTTGACGCTGGTAAGACTACAACTACTGAAAGAGTTTTATTTTATACAGGTCTTTCTCATAAAATTGGAGAAGTACACGATGGTGCTGCTGTAATGGATTGGATGGAACAGGAGCAGGAAAGGGGAATAACAATTACATCTGCGGCTACTACTTGTTTCTGGAGTGGTATGGAGCAGCAATATCCTCAACATAGAATAAATATTATTGATACACCAGGTCACGTAGATTTTACTATTGAGGTAGAAAGATCTTTAAGAGTATTGGATGGTGCTGTAGTTGTTTTTTGTGGAACTTCTGGTGTTGAGCCTCAATCGGAAACGGTATGGAGACAAGCTAATAGATATGAGGTGCCTAGGATCGTATTTGTTAACAAAATGGATAGAGCAGGTGCTAACTTTGAAAGGGTAGTTGATCAAATTAAAGACAGATTACAAGCAAATGTAATACCAATTCAATATAACATCGGAGCTGAAGAAGATTTTAAGGGTGTTGTTGATTTAATAAATATGAGAGCTATTTATTGGAATGAAGATGATCAGGGTCTTACATTTGATTCAAAAGAGATACCAGATGATTTAATGGATAAATGCTCAAAATTAAGAGAAGAAATGTTAGAAGCTGCAGCTGAGGCAAGCGAAGATCTTATGGATGCATACTTAGAGTCAGGAGAATTAACACCAGATCAAATTAAAGAAGGATTAAGAATTAGATCTCTTGCGAACGAAGTAATATTAGCGCTATGTGGTTCTGCATTTAAAAATAAGGGTGTTCAAGCTGTTTTAGATGCTGTTATTGACTTTCTACCAGCTCCAGATGAAGTTAAAGCTATAGAGGGGGTCATACCAAACAATTCAGATGAAGATGATGAAATTGATTCAAGATCATCATCTGATGATGAACCTTTTTCTGCACTAGCATTTAAGATCGCTACTGATCCATTTGTTGGAACCCTTACTTTCATTCGAGTCTATTCTGGTGTTTTAAATGTTGGTGATGGTGTATTAAATACAACTAAGTCTAAAAAAGAGCGTGTGGGAAGAATGGTCCAGATGCACTCAAATAACAGAGAAGAAATTAAAGAGGTTAGGGCTGGAGATATTGCTGCTTGTATTGGACTAAAAGATATTACAACCGGAGATACTTTATCAGATGCAAATAAGCCGATTATCCTTGAAAAAATGGATTTCCCTGAACCGGTCATCTCAGTTGCCGTAGAACCAAAGTCAAAACAAGACCAAGAAAAAATGTCCTTGGCTCTCGGTAAGCTTGCACAAGAGGATCCTTCATTCCGTGTTGCAAGTGATGAAGAATCTGGACAAACAATAATTTCAGGCATGGGTGAGCTTCATTTAGACGTACTTGTCGATAGAATGAAAAGAGAATTTTCAGTCGAAGCAAATATAGGGAAACCTCAGGTAGCTTATAGAGAAACTATAAAAGAAACAGTAGAAATTGAAGGTAAATTTGTCAGACAAAGTGGTGGTAAAGGTCAATATGGTCATGTTTGGCTGAAGTTAGAGCCTTTGGGCTTAGATGACGAATATGAATTCGTTGATAAGATCGTAGGCGGAGTTATCCCTAAAGAATATATACCTGCTGTTAATAAAGGAATTCAGGAGCAAATGCAAAATGGAGTAATAGCTGGATATCCTCTATTAGCATTGAGAGCAACTTTATATGATGGCTCCTTCCATGATGTTGATTCAAATGAAATGGCATTCAAGATTGCAGGCTCTATGGCATTAAAAGATGGAGCCTCAAAGGCTAAACCAGCTTTGCTTGAACCAATAATGAAAGTTGTTGTTGTGACACCAGAGGAGCATATGGGTGATGTTGTTGGTGATTTAAACAGAAGAAGGGGAATCATTCTTGGTATGGATGACATCACTTCTGGCAAAGAAGTTTCTTCTGAAGTGCCTCTAGCTGAAATGTTTGGATATGCTACTGATTTAAGATCACAGACCCAAGGTAGAGCAACTTTTACTATGGAATTTACAAAATATGGCGAAGTTCCAAATAATATTGCTGAACAGCTAAAAACATCCTAAAAACAATATAAATAAAACTGTTCAATAAAGTTGACAGTACTGCTCTTAGGGGCTTAGAATACGCCACATTTTGCGATTTGTAGGATGTAAAAGTTTTTTTTAAAAAGGTATAAAAATAGGGTAAATGGAGAATCAATCAATAAGAATTAGGCTGAAAGCTTTTGATTACAGATTAATTGATGCATCTGCAAAACTAATTGTTGAAACTGTGAAAAAAACAGGAGCAGTAATTAACGGACCTATCCCATTGCCAGTTAAAAAAGAAAGAACAACAGTACTGATATCACCGCATAAAGATAAAGATGCTAGAGATCAGTATGAAATTGTTACATATAAAAGATTGATGGACATTGTCAAACCAACTGATAAAACAGTTGATGCTTTAATGAAACTTGATCTATCTTCCGGGGTAGATGTTCAAATAAGCTTAGGACAATAAATTTTAACGCGAATGCGGCCATAGAGGGTTTGTAGCCCCGTAAAAGGAGAAGAAATTGAGCATAGGCTTGATAGGAAAAAAATCTGGTATGTCACGTCTTTTTCTTGAAGACGGCGAATCAGTTCCTGTAACTGCAGTTTCTGTGTGTGGCAATTTTGTTGCTGGAAAAAAAACTTCTGACAAAAATGGTTATAACGCACTTTTAGTATCCAAAACAACAAAATCTAATAATTTACCAAAATCACAATCTGAATTTTTTAAGAAAATTAATATTAATCCAGGCAGCCTTGCTGAGTTTAAGTCTGATGATATTGAAAATTATGAAATAGGAGCTCATCTCACAGCTGATATGTTTGAGGTTGGTCAGTACGTTGATGTTACTGGAACATCTAAAGGTAAAGGTTATGCAGGTGTCATCAAACGACATAATTTTTCTATGCAAGATGCTACTCACGGAAACTCACTAGCTCATAGAGCTCATGGTTCTATTGGGCAATGCCAAACTCCCGGGCGAGTTTGGAAGGGAAAGAAAATGTCAGGTCACATGGGTAATGTGCAAAAAACTGTGCAAAGTTTAAAGATAGTTGATATGGACGTTGCAAATAACGTTATTTATATCAAAGGAGCTGTTCCTGGGTTCAATGGCTCAGAACTAAAAATTAAACCATCTAATAAGAAATCATGAAAATAGAGCTTCTATCAAATACAAAAAATAAAGATATTTCTATATCAAATGATGTTTTTAGTAAGGAGTTTAATGAATCCTTAATACATCAAGCCGTTGTGAGTTTCTTGGCATCATCGCGACAAGGCAGTGCAAAACAAAAAAATAGGTCTGAAGTTAGAGGTGGGGGTAAAAAACCATACAGGCAAAAGGGTACTGGCAGAGCAAGAGCGGGTACCATTAGAAGTCCATTGTGGAGAGGCGGAGGTGTAACATTTGCCTCAAGACCCAGAGATTTCAGTAAAAAAATTAATAAAAAAATGTATCGTGCTGCTATCAAATCAATTTTTTCTGAATTAGTAAGACAAAATAGACTGGTCGCCATTGAAAAACCAACTTTAAAGAAACCTAAAACCAAGGAAGTTGCTAATTTTTTAAATGAATTCTCTCTTAGTAAAGTTTTAATTATTACAGATGAACTTGATATGAATTTATATCTTTCAGCTAGAAACATACCTAATGTCGATGTGATAACTGTGAGAGAAATAAATCCAATTAATCTTTTAAAACCTCAAAAAGTTGCTGTAACTGGAGAAGCTTTAAAACAAATAGAGGAGTGGATTAATGGGTAAAGAAAAACTATATACATTAATTAAATCACCAATAATTACTGAGCAAACAGCACAACTTGGAGAAAAAATGAAGCAAGTTGTTTTTAAAGTTGATCTTTCAGCAAATAAAAGAGAGATAAAACAAGCAGTTGAAGAATTATTCAAAGTAGAAGTCTTAAATGTTACTACTTCTATTATGAAAGGAAAAACAAAAAGAAATAGATTTGGGGCTTATAAAAAATCAGATTACAAAAAAGCTTTTGTTTCTATAAGCGAAGATTCTGACATTCAATTTGAGGGTATTAACTAATGGCAATTGTTAAGTCAAAACCAACTAGTCCAGGTAGAAGGGGTCTTATCTCAGTTAAGTCTGATTTGTATAAAGGCAAACCTCACAAGTCTCTAATTGAACCTAAATCTAAAAGTGGTGGAAGAAATAATAATGGAAGAATTACAGTGCGGCATCAAGGCGGAGGCCACAAGCAACACTATAGAGTTATAGATTTTAAACGCAATAAGTTTGATATACCTGCAATTGTTGAGAGGATTGAATATGATCCAAACAGATCAGCTCATATTGCACTATTGAAATACCTTGATGGCGAAAGAAGATATATTATAGCTCCATCAAAATTGAAAATTGGCGATGAAATAATATCCTCAGATAATTGTGAGATCAAAGTTGGTAATTCAATGAAGTTAAAGGATATTCCATTAGGTACTAATGTCCATTGTGTTGAGTTGAAGCCAATGAAGGGAGCTCAAATTGCAAGAAGCGCCGGAACATCTGCAAGACTTGTTGCTAAAGAGGGTATATACGCAACTTTAAGATTGCAGTCTGGTGAAACAAGAAAAGTGTTATGGGAATGTAGAGCCACACTTGGAACAGTTTCGAATCAAGAAAATAATCTTAAGTCTCTTGGAAAAGCTGGTGCTAAAAGATGGAGGGGTGTCAGACCAACTGTTAGAGGTGTTGCTATGAATCCAGTAGATCACCCACATGGTGGAGGTGAAGGAAGAACTTCTGGTGGAAGACATCCATCAACACCATGGGGAGTTCCTACAAAAGGTTATAAGACAAGAAAAAATCAAAGAACTAATGACCTTATTATAAGAAGAAGAGGTAAGAAGTAAGATGCCAAGATCACTAAAAAAAGGACCTTTTGTTGATTTATCTCTTTCAAAGAAGGTCGATGAAGCTAATGCAAATAACGACAAAAAGCCAATTAAAACTTGGTCAAGACGATCAATGATAATTCCTTCTATGGTTGGATTGACAATATCTGTTCATAACGGCAGACAACACGTACCCGTCTTTATTAACGAAGATATGGTAGGACATAAGTTAGGCGAGTTTGCAATGACAAGAACTTTTAAAATGCATTCTGGAGATAGGAAGGCTTAATCATGGAAACTAGAGCTTATTTAAAAGGAACAAGACTATCCCCACAAAAGGCAGCGCTTGTTGCTGATCAAATTAGAGGAAAGAGTGTAGATGAGGCTATGGATTTTCTTGTTTTTAATAAACAAAAAGGTTCTGCAGTAATGAAGAAATTATTAGAGTCAGCAATTGCTAATGCTGAGAATAATAATAATTCAGATATTGATAAGTTGTCGGTCAAATCTGTAATTGTTAATCAAGGAATGAGATTAAAAAGAATGAAAGCAAGGGCAAGAGGAAGAGCAGACAGAATTATAAAACCAACATGTCATATAGAAATCATATTGGTGGAGGAAACTAACTAATGGGACAAAAAGTAAACCCTAATGGATTTAGATTAGGTATTTCTAAAAAACAAAATGCTAATTGGTATGCCAAAGGTAAAGATTTTTCGAGTAATTTAATTCAAGATCTTAAAGTAAGAGACCATTTGAATACAAAGTTAAAAAATTCTTCAATTAGTAAAATTGAATTAGAAAGAACTGCAGATACTTTCATTGTAAATATACACACTGCAAGACCAGGAATAATAATAGGTAAACGTGGTGAGGAAATAGAAAATCTGAAAAAAGCTGTTGAAAAAATAGTTAAAGGCCCATCACAAATAAATATTAAAGAAGTAAAAAAACCAGATTTAGATGCACAAATTTTAGCAGAAGGTGTGGCACAGCAACTTGAAAAAAGAGTTATGTTTAGAAGAGCAATGAAAAGAACTGTTCAAAGTGCATTAAGGCAAAGTGCAAAAGGTGTTCGGATTGAGGTATCTGGAAGACTCAATGGTGCTGAAATTGCTAGAACAGAGTGGTATAGAGAAGGAAGAGTTCCTCTTCATACTCTTAGGGCTGACATAGATTACGGAACAGCTGAAGCTCTGACAACTTATGGAATTATTGGTGTAAAAGTTTGGGTTTACAGAGGAGAAATTACTGAAGATCCATACAAGAATGACCAGGGAGCTAGTTAAGTAAAATGCTACAACCAAAACAAACAAAATTTAGAAAGATGCATAAAGGTCGCAACCGTGGTCTTGCACAAAATGGAAATACTATTGCATTTGGTAGATTTGGATTGGTTGCTTCTGGCAGAGGAAGAATTACTGCTAGACAAATCGAAGCTGCTAGAAGAGCAATGACTAGATACATTAAAAGAGGCGGAAATATATGGATAAGAATTTTTCCAGATAAGCCAATTACAAAAAAACCTTTAGAAGTAAGAATGGGAAAAGGTAAGGGTAACGTTGAATATTGGGTAGCGCTTGTTCAGCCTGGAAAAATAATGTTTGAAATGGCAGGAGTTGAAGAAGAACTTGCCAGAGAAGCGTTTAGGCTTGCATCAGCAAAATTACCAATTAAGACTCATTTTATAAAGAAGGATCTATAAATGAATAAAGAATTAGCAGATTTAAGAAAAAAAAGCGTTGAACAGTTGAGTGCTGAGCTTATGTCTGCAAGAGAAATACAATTTGGTTTAAGGATAAAACATAAAACGGGCCAACTAAATGAAGTCAGTGATTTAGTGAAAGTAAGAAAAAAAATTGCTGTTATTAAGACACTAATTAATGAAATGAAATTGAAGGATGAAAAATAATGAAATCAACTAATCCAAGAATTTTAACTGGAGTAGTTACCAGCAATAAAGCTGATAAGACTATTACAGTCAAAATTGAAAGAAAAGTAAAACATCCTTTATATGGAAAAGTCGTTAAGAGAGCTAGTAAGGTTCATGCTCATGATGAAAATAATTCAGCTTCAATAGGAGACATTGTCTCAGTAAAAGAATGCAGACCTATTTCAAAAACAAAAACTTGGGTATTAGTATCTGATGAAATGCCCCAAACCGTGGAGGATAAATAATGATTCAAATGCAATCACTATTAAAAATCGCGGATAATAGCGGTGCACGAAGTGTTATGTGTATAAAGGTACTAGGCGGCTCAAAGAGAAGATATGCAAATATTGGCGATGTTATAAAAGTTGCAGTTCGTGAGGCAATCCCTACTGGAAAGGTTAAGAAGGGGCAAGTCGTTGACGCACTTATTGTTAGATCAAAAAAGGGTGTGAGAAGGCGTGATGGCTCTCTTATAAGGTTTGATGAAAATGCAGCAGTTCTTATTAATGCTCAGAAAGCCCCAATTGGGACAAGAGTATTTGGACCTGTAACAAGAGAATTAAGAGATGGTAAGCATATGAAAATATTATCGCTTGCACCTGAGGTTTTATAAGATGAGCAAGAATTTAATACCAACAAAATTAAGATCAGGAGATGAAGTAATTGTAATTGCTGGTAAAGATATTGGTAAGAAAGGAACTCTTAGAGAAATTGTTAGAAGCAAGAATAAAGCAATAGTAACTGGCATTAATATGGTTAAGAAACATACTAAACCAAATCCAGAGATGGGCATTACTGGTGGTGTAGTTGAACAAGAGGCTGCAATATCTTTATCAAATTTAGCAATATGGAATCCAAAGAGTAAATCAAAAGATAAAATTTCTTACTCTACTAATAAAGATGGTAAAAAAATAAGACTTTATAAGTCAGATGGAGTTGAAATCAAATAATGGCTAATTTAAAAGAAAAATATAACAACGAGCTTAGACCAGCTTTGAAAGAAGAGCTTGGAATAGAGAATATTATGGCTGTTCCTAAACTCACAAAAGTTGTTATCAATATGGGAGTTGGAGAAGCTGCAAATGATAAAAAACATCTTGAATCTGCTTTAGAAAATCTCACAGTGATTGCTGGACAAAAACCGGTTGTAACCAAAGCTAGACAGTCTGTTGCAAGTTTTAAGATTAGAGAAGGCTGGCCACTTGGATGCAAGGTTACATTAAGAGGTAACAAAATGTATGATTTCATTGAAAGGCTTATCAACATTGCGATTCCAAGGGAAAGAGACTTTAGAGGACTTAATCCAAAGTCCTTTGATCAACAAGGGAATTATAGTTTTGGCATAAAAGAGCAGATTATTTTTCCTGAAATAAATTATGACAATATAGATAACATTAGAGGTATGGATGTTTGTATTAATACTTCGGCTAAATCTACTGAGCATGCTAAGGCATTATTAAAAGCTCTTGATTTTCCTTTTAAACAATAGGTACAAAATATGGCAAAAAAATCGATGATAGCAAGAGAACTCAAAAGAATTAAAGCAGTTGAAAAATTTGCTGAAAAGAGAGCTGCATTAAAGAAAATGATGAATGATCAATCTTTAACTAGTGAGGAAAGGTATGAAGCTAGGATTAAATTTCAGAAGCTTCCAAGGAATGCTAGCCCATCAAGAGTAGTAAGAAGATGTCAAGTTACAGGGAGGCCACATGCTGTTTATAGAAAGTTTGGCCTGAGTCGAATTAAATTAAGAGAAGCTGCTATGAGAGGTGATATACCTGGATTAGTAAAATCAAGTTGGTAATATTATGAGTTTTCAAGATCCAATATCAGATTGTTTAACAAGGATTAGAAATGGTCTTATGCGAGGCAAAGATCAGGTGAGCATTCCATACTCAAAACTAAAATTTGAATTAATAAATGTTTTGGTTGATGAGGGCTACCTAAAATCTTGTGATAAGTCTGAAGAAAATAACAAACCAATAATAGAGGTTGGACTTAAATACTTTAATGAATCGCCAGTTATCAAAGAACTTAAAAGGGTGAGTAAGCCAAGTTTAAGAAAATATTCTAGTGCTTCAGACTTAGATTCGGTTAAAGGTGGATTAGGTTCATTTATAGTGTCAACTAATCAAGGCTTAATGACTGACAGAGATGCTAAGGCTAAAAATGTTGGTGGTGAAATTCTGTGTGAGGTTTTTTAATGTCAAGAGTAGCAAAAAGTCCAATTAATATTCCTGATAATGTTGAATTTAGCATTAATGAGAATATTGTTAAGGTCAAAGGAAATAAAGGAGACCTTGAATTTACTTTACCTGTATCCGTATCTATTGAGGTTCAGGAAAGTGTTATCAATGTTAAATATAATGAAGCTAATCAACAATCTGTAGCCTTAGCCGGAACGACTAGATCTCTTGTAAATAACATGATCATTGGTGTCTCAGAGGGTTTTGAAAAAAAATTAGAATTAAATGGAGTTGGTTATAGAGCTAAGGCCTCAGGTAAATTGTTAGAATTAACTCTAGGTTTTTCTCATCCTATAAAATATCAACTGCCAGAAGAAGTAGATGTTGAGACTCCGTCGCAGACTGAGATTGTGCTTAAAAGTCATAATAAACAAATTTTAGGACAAGCTGCTGCTGAAATTAGAGCATTTAGACCTCCAGAGCCATACAAGGGCAAGGGCGTTAGATATGCTGATGAACAGGTTAAGAGAAAAGAAGCTAAGAAAGCTGCAGGTGCAGGAGCTGCGTAATGAACATTAAAAATATATCAAGATTGAGACGTGCAAAGAAAACAAGAGCTAACATAAAAGTTCAGGAGTCTCCTAGACTAACTGTGTTCAGATCTTCAAGACATTTCTATGCACAAGTATTAGATAATCTTGGATCTAAAGTAATTGTTTCAGCTTCCACTGCGGAGAAAGATATAGATGCTAAATCTAATAATCTTGATGCAGCAGTTGCTGTTGGTAAAAAAGTAGCCGAAAGAGCACTAGAGAGTGGAATTAAAAAAGTTGTTTTTGATAGATCAGGTTACAAATATCATGGTCGCATCAAGGCATTAGCGGACTCTGCTAGAGAAACAGGACTGGAGTTTTAATATATGAATCAAGAAAATGCAATGAATACTCAGCAAATGGACACTCTTGAAGAAAAGTTAGTACAAGTAAATAGAGTTGCTAAAGTTGTGAAAGGTGGGAGAATTTTTGGATTTACAGCGTTAACTGTAGTTGGTGATGGTAACGGAAGAGTTGGTTTTGGAAGAGGCAAAGCTAAAGAAGTTCCAATTGCAATACAAAAAGCAATGGAAAATGCCAGAAGAAGCATGGTTGAGGTTGAATTAAATAACACAACATTATGGTATCCAATAAAAGCAAAACACGGATCAGCTAATGTATACATGCAACCTGCCTCTGAGGGTACTGGAATTATTGCTGGAGGAGCTATGAGAGCTGTTCTTGAATTAGCAGGTGTTCAAAATGTTTTGGCTAAATGTTACGGATCTACAAATCCTGTGAATGTGGTCAGAGCAACTATTAATGCTTTGAGTGCAATGGAATCCCCCGAGACTGTAGCAGCTCGAAGAGGTAAGAAAGTTGAAGAAATATCATGAGTACAGATAAAACAATCAGTATTAAATTAGTAAAAAGTGGTATTGGAAGAATGGAGAGCCATAAACTTTGTATTAAAGGTCTAGGATTTAAGAAACTCAATCAAACTGTAACAGTTTTAGATACTCCAAGTAATAGAGGGATGATTAATAAAATTTCAGATATGTTAGAGATAACGGAAAATTAATATGACTGAAGAGACAAAAACTATAATGAACTTGAATTCGCTTTCAAGCGTTGGTACTTCTAAAAACAGAAAAAGAGTTGGCAGAGGGATTGGTTCTGGCACTGGTAAAACAGCTGGAAGGGGACATAAAGGACAAAAATCAAGATCAGGTGGAAACATTAGAAGAGGTTTTGAGGGTGGACAAATGCCACTTCAAATGAGGTTACCTAAGTTTGGCTTTTCCTCAAGGGTTAATAACTACTTTAAAGAAATTAATATTAAAAACATTGATGGAATGAAACTTGTAAATTTAGATACTCTTAAAGAAAAAAAATTAATAACCAAATCTGTTAAAAAAGTAAAAATCTTTGGCAACACAGAAGTAAAATCTAAAATTTCTGTTGAAGGAATTGCTTGTACAAAAGGAGCAAAACATTCAATAGAAAATGCTGGAGGTAAAATCATTGATACAAAAAAAACTGTTCGTAAAGAAAAAACAAGTAAAGAGGAAAGTTAATAAAAATGGCTGAGCAAGGAAATATGAGCGATCTTTGGAAAAGACTTAGATTCGTTTTTTTTGCAATTCTAGTTTATAGAATTGGTACTCATATTCCTATTCCAGGAATTGATCCTGATAGACTGGCTGCATTATTTCAACAAAATCAAGGAACAATAATCGAAATGTTTAATTTATTTTCTGGTGGCGCACTAGAAAGAATGAGTATTTTTGCGCTTAATGTGGTGCCATACATATCATCTGCAATTATTATGCAACTTTTCTCAAATTCAATCCCATATTTAATTGAGCTTAAAAAAGATGGACAGGCTGGAAGAAATAAAATTACTCAATATACCAGATATGGAACAGCTGTATTGGCATTAATTCAGGCTTCTGCTTTGGCAGTAACGCTGTCGGCAAGTGGCCTTGCTTATGTTCCAGGAACGTCCTTCTTCATATCTGCGGTATTTTCAGTTGTTGCTGGAACAATGTTTCTTATGTGGCTTGGTGAACAGGTATCAGAGAGAGGTATTGGTAACGGAATTTCAATAATAATTGCTACAAGCATTTTAACTGGAATACCTGGAGCAATTGGTCAAGCTTTAGAGCAATCTAGACAAGGAGACTTGAGCATTCTTCTGTTGATTGGTATTGGATTGTTATCTATGGCAGTTATTGCAGTTGTTGTATTCATTGAACGTGGTCAAAGAAGAATTACAGTAAATTATGCTCAAAGACAACAAGGAAGGAGGCTAATGCAAGCTCAATCAAGCCATCTTCCATTTAAAGTAAATATGGCTGGAGTTATACCAGCGATTTTTGCAAGCACGTTTTTATTATTTCCTGCATCACTATCTACATGGTTCGGTGAGTATGAATCTTTAGGATTCTTGCAAAGTTTTTCACTGGCTCTTAACCCTGGCCAACCTTTATACATTTTAGTTTTTGCTGGCCTAATAATAAGTTTTTGCTTTATATGGTTGGCTCTTACTTTTAATACAAAGGATGTATCCGATAATCTTAAAAGATCTGGTGCTTACATTGCTGGCATTAGACCCGGTGAACAAACTGCAAACTATATTGATTCAGTTCTAGCAAGATTGACAGTATTTGGAGCTATATATTTAACTTTGATATGCTTACTTCCGTTAGCACTTATCAATTTTGCAGGTATATCGCCAACAATCTCAATTGGCGGTACATCTGTTTTAATTATTGTTGTAGTTTTGATGGATTTTATGTCACAGGTTCAGTCTCATATGATGTCATCTCAATATGCATCTTTGATGAAAAAGGCAAATTTAAAAAATTATAGAAGGTAACAATGAAAGTTAAAGCATCAGTAAAAAAAATCTGTCGTAACTGCAAAATAGTTCGAAGAAATGGAGTTCTGTTCGTAATATGTAGCGCAGACAAAAAACATAAACAGAGGCAAGGATAATTATGGCTAGAATTGCAGGCGTAAATGTTCCAGAGAATAAACATATAGAAATTTCTTTGACACATATATTTGGAATTGGAAGAAAAACAGCTCAAAACATTTGCTTGGATCTTAAAATTGATTATACAAGAAAAGTATCAGATTTAAGTGAAGATGAAATTGAAAACATTAGAACCGCAGTAGGTAAATATGTTGTAGAGGGCGATCTTAGAAGAAACATCAGTACAAATATTAAAAGATTGCAAGATTTAGCAAGTTACAGAGGCATTAGACATAGAAGAAAATTGCCTACAAGAGGACAAAATACAAAAAATAATGCAAGAACAAGAAAAGGGCCCAAAAAGCCAATGAGAGGATAATTATGGCAGCAAAAGGAAAAAAGAATAAAAAGGTTGTAACTGATGGAGTAGCTCACATTCACTCCTCCTTCAACAATACTATTGTTACTATTACTGATAAACAAGGTAACACAATTTGTTGGGCAACTTCGGGAGGATCAGGTTTTAAAGGTTCAAGAAAGAGTACTCCATTTGCAGCTCAGATTGCTGCTGATAAAGCTGGTAACGCTGCTAAAGAGTTTGGAATGATAAATCTTGATGTAAAAGTAAAAGGACCAGGCGGCGGAAGGGAGTCTGCTATTAGATCACTTAATGCATGTGGTTTAAAAATAAAAAGCATAACTGATGTAACACCACTTCCTCATAATGGATGCAGACCATCTAAAAAAAGAAGAGTATAAAGGAGAAATAAATGGCTAGATATAGAGGACCATCACTAAGACTTTCGCGAAGAGAGGGAACAGACCTTTTGCTAAAAAGTGGAGTTAGAGCAATTGAATCTAAGTGCAACATGGATACACTACCTGGCGTGCATGGAGCTAGAAGGGGAAGGTTGTCAGATTATGGACTTCAACTAAGAGAAAAGCAAAAAGTTAGAAGAATGTATGGAATTTTAGAAAAACAATTTAGAAATTATTATAAAAAAGCTGCTTCTTCAAAAGGAAATACTGGGGAAAATCTTTTGTCTCTTTTGGAAAAAAGATTAGACAATGTTGTTTATAGAATGGGTTTTGGTTCAACAAGAGCTGAAGCTCGTCAAATGGTATCTCATAAAGCATTTATGGTTAATGGAAAGGTTGTGAATATACCTTCATATCAAGTTCAACCTGGAGACGAAATTGAAGTAAGAGAATCAAAAAGAGGTCACTTGAGAATTGCAGCAGCTCTAAAGGTTGCTGCTACAAGGGAAGAATGTGACTGGTTAGAGGTAGATGAAAAAAATTTTAAAGGGGTATTTAAATCAGTTCCTGATAGGACTGACTTAAGTACAGAAATTAACGAAAATCTTATTGTTGAGCTTTACTCAAAATAAAAGTATAAAGGCGGAGAAAATTATGCAAACATCAGTAATAGATCTATTAGTACCAACCGAAATTCAGGTTGACGATGTCTCACCAACATTGTCAAAGGTAACACTTGAGCCATTGGAAAGAGGTTTTGGACATACACTCGGAAATGCTTTAAGAAGAATATTGCTCTCCTCAATGCCTGGTGCCGCTGTGACAGACGTGGCTATTGATGGAATATCTCACGAATATAGCACTATTGAAGGAGTAAGAGAGGATGTAATAGATATTCTTCTAAATATTAAGGATATGCCTATAAATCTAATTGAAGGAGACTCGGCTGAAGTAACATTGGATGTAAAAGGTCCTTGTGATGTATTAGCTTCATCCTTTGATGTTCCTGGAAATGTAGAGCTTGTTAATCAAGATTTTCATGTCGCAACTATTGTTGATAAGGTTAATCTCAAAATGACTTTAACTGTTAGAAATGGAAGAGGTTATGAGCCAGCTGACTTGAGAGAAGACGAAGATAGGGTAGTTGGAGCTCTTAAAGTAGACGCATCATATAGTCCTGTTAGAAGAGTTTCTTACACAGTTGATAACGCAAGATCTGGAAAAAGAACTGACTTAGATAAATTAGTTTTAGAGCTTGAAACTGACGGCACATTAGATCCAAAGATGGCAATAGAACACTCTGCAACAATTCTGCAACAGCAGCTTGGTGCGTTTGTTGATCTAGATGCAATAGCTGAACAAGAGGCTAAAAAAGATCAAAATGACTTTGATCCAATCTTATTAAGATCGATTGAAGAGCTTGAGCTAACAGTAAGATCTACTAATTGTCTCAAAGCAGAGAGTATTTTTCTTATAGGCGACTTAATTCATAGATCTGAGTTTGATTTATTAAAAACTCCAAATCTTGGTAAGAAATCTTTAAACGAAATCAAAGATGTTTTAGCCTCTAAAGATTTATCGCTTGGTATGAATGTTGAAAACTGGCCTCCAGTAGGATAAAAAAATGAGACATAAAAAATCTGGAAGAAAATTAAATAGAAATTCAGCTCACAGAAAGGCCTTATTCAAAAATCTTGCTATAGCTTTGATTGAGAGGGATATCATTAAGACGACTCTTCCAAAAGCAAAAGAGCTAAAAAGATTTATAGAGCCACTAATAACCATTGGCAAAAATGATACAGTTGCAAATAGAAGACACGTATTTAACAAACTTAGATCCGATTCTGCTGTTGCAAAGCTTTTTACTGAAGTTTCAGTAAACTCAAAAGATCGTAAAGGGGGTTACACTCGCATAATTAAAGCTGGATTCAGGCCTGGCGATAAAGCCGATATGGCCTATATTGAACTTGTAGATAGAAAACTTGAAGAAGAATTAGAGTCTACAGAGCCAGAGTTGAAGGAAGAGGAAACAGCAGCTTAACTCAAAACATCTTTTAAAAACTTACCCGTAAAAGATTTTTTTATTTTAGCAACGTCCTCAGGTGTTCCCTCTGCAACAATTTCACCTCCATCAGAACCTCCTTCTGGACCAAGATCAATAATCCAATCTGCTGTTTTAACAACATCAAGATTGTGCTCAATCACAACTACAGTATTCCCTTGTTCTTTCAAGCGACCAAGAACCTTTAATAGAAGTTCTATGTCAGCAAAATGTAATCCAGTTGTAGGTTCATCCAACACGAAAAGTGTTTTACCAGTGCTTCTTTTAGACAATTCTTTTGCGAGTTTAATTCTTTGAGCCTCACCTCCGGATAGTGTCAAAGCAGATTGACCAAGTGTAATATATCCAAGACCAACGTCATTGAGTGTTAGTAACTTTTTCTTTATTGCCGGATGCGCATCAAAAAAATTCAAAGCATCTTCAACAGTCATATCTAAAATATCACTAATATTTTTATCTTTGTATTTTATTTCTAGTGTTTGTTCGTTATATCTCTTTCCATCACAAACATCACATTTAACATAAACATCGGCAAGGAAATGCATTTCAACCTTAATCATGCCATCGCCTTGACATGCCTCACACCTTCCTCCTTTAACATTAAAACTAAACCTACCAGGCTTGTATCCTCTTGAACGAGCTTCTACTGTTTGTGATAAAAGATCTCTTATATGAGAAAAAAGCCCAGTATATGTTGCAGGATTAGACCTTGGTGTTCTTCCAATAGGTGATTGATCAATATTTATTACCTTATCAAGATATTCTAGCCCCTCAATTTTTTCACATTTTATTTCTTTTGAAAGCTTTGATTTATTAAGAATAAATGAGCTTATTGGCAAAAGAGTCTGATTTATCAGTGAAGATTTTCCAGATCCTGATACTCCTGTAATACACGTAAACAGACCTACTGGAATATCGACAGAAACTTTTTTTAAATTATTCTCGAAGGCTTCTATTATTTTTATTTTTTCGTCTTTTATTTTTAATCTTTTCTTAGGTACTTTGATTTTCCTTTTACCTGATAAATATTTTGCAGTTATAGAATTTTTATTTTTTAAAATAGCATCAATATTTCCCTGAGCACATATTTCACCACCATGCTTACCAGCTCCAGGACCAATATCAATTATATGATCAGCAGATCTGATTGCCTCCTCATCGTGTTCAACAACAATAACAGTATTACCAAGTTCTTTGAGATTATTTAATGTTCTAATTAATTTTGTGTTATCTCTTTGATGAAGACCTATCGATGGCTCATCTAGCACATATGTAACTCCAACAAGACCAGAACCAATTTGACTTGCTAATCTTATTCGCTGAGCTTCACCACCTGATAATGTTTCAGCACTTCTATCAAGTGTAAGATAGCTAAGTCCAACATCTTTCAGAAAAGTTAATCTATCTTTGATTTCTTTTACTATTTTTTCTGCAATTTTTTCTTTTGATCCCTCTAACTTCATATTTTTGATGAAGTCTAGACAATCACTTATTTTCATTGAAGTAATGTTGTGAATTTGAGTATTATTTATAAAAACATTACGGGCGTATGTATTCAATCTGGATCCATCACATTCATCACAAATGCTCTCAGAGGTTAACTTTGAAAGCTCCTCTCGTATGTATTCAGAATCTGTTTCTTTAAATCTTCGTTCTGTAGAGGGTAAAATACCTTCAAACCTGTGCTTTCTTATAATTCTGCTTCCGCTTCTGAACCTATGAGAGAAATCAATTTTTTCTTTAGTGCCCCATAAAATAATATCTTTAATTTTTTGTGGATAATCTTTCCATTTGGTAGTTAGTGAAAAATCAAAATGATTGCTCAAACATCTTAGTTGATAATAATAAAATCTATTCCTCCTTGTCCAGCCTTTAATGGCGCCGTTTGCAATCGAGACCTCATCATCTTGAATTAACTTCTTCTCACTAAAAAATTGAATCACACCCAGGCCATCACATCGGGGACATGCTCCATGAGGGTTGTTAAAGGAAAATATTCTTGGCTCAAGCTCAGGAATTGAGTATCCACATTGTGAACAAGAAAAATTAGATGAAAATAAATGAACATAATTTGAATTAATTTCTTCCACTTCAATCAAACCGTCAGACAATATCAAAGATGTTTCTATAGATTCAGATATGCGTGATCTAATGTCATTCCCAGGCTTAATGACTAATCTATCTATAACTGCAGAGATATTATGTTTCTTGTTTTTTTCTAGGCTTGGAAACTCTTCGATAGGATAAACCACATCATTGACCTTTACTCTAACATAGCCACTTTTACGAAGATCCTCATATATTCCTAAATGTTCGCCTTTTTTATCTCTAATGATTGGCGACATTATCATTATTTTTGTTCCTTCTTTTAGCTTAAGAATCTCATCACAGATTTCTGATACAGTTTTTGCACTCAGTTCTTCATCATGATCCGGACATTTTGGGGTGCCAATTCTTGAGTACAAAAGTCTGAGGTAATCATATATTTCTGTAACAGTACCGACTGTTGATCTAGGGTTATGAGATGTGGCTTTTTGTTCTATTGATATAGCAGGTGAGAGGCCTTCAATTTGATCAACATCAGGCTTTTCCATCATAGATAAAAATCTTCTTGCATAGGTTGATAGCGACTCTACATAACGTCTTTGGCCTTCGGCATACAATGTATCAAAAGCAAGAGAAGACTTACCTGAACCAGAAAGTCCTGTTATTACTATGATTTTATTTCTAGGTATTTCGAGATTAATATTCTTTAGATTATGTGTTCTCGCACCTTTTATAAAAATACTATCCATTGAATTAAAAATTCCGTGATGAAAAAATTAAATTAGGTTAAACTTTTACATATTATAAGAGGTAATTATGAGCAGAGGAGTAAATAAAGTAATTTTAGTTGGTAATTTAGGACAAAAGCCTGAAATGAGATATACAGCTACACAAACAGCAGTAGCAAATCTTTCTATAGCAACCACTGAGTCATGGAAGGATAAAGAAAGTGGTGAAAATAGGGATAAGACTGAATGGCATAGAGTTGTATTTTTTGGTAATTTGGCTGAGATCGCTGAGAAGTATTTAGACAAAGGTTCGAGTGTTTATGTTGAAGGAAAAATTCAAACAAGAAAATGGCAAGATAAAGATGGCAATGATAGATACACAACTGAAGTTTTAGGCAATCAACTTACAATGCTTGGCTCAAGAGGCTCATCTGATAACTCAAATCAAATGGAAAGTTCTTCTGATACACCTTTCCCCGAGGATGATAGTGGAGAAGGTCTTACAGATGACGATATTCCATTCTAGTATTAAATTTGTTGAAAGAATATAAAACCATCCTTCTTGACGAAGTTGATTCAGTTGCAATATTAAAACTTAATAGACCAGAAAAGTTAAATGCTTTCAATATGCAGATGTTTGATGACATGCTCGATGCAATCGATCTTGTTAATAACAATGACAATATCAAATCGCTTGTAATTACTGGTTCTGGCAGAGCTTTTTGTGCTGGCGCAGACTTATCTTTTGGAGAGAAAACATTTGATAAAGAATTTGATACTAAAGGGCAATTTGAATCCAATTACAGGAGAGATGCTGGAGGTATATTAAACCTTAAAATCTATAATTCTCTAAAGCCAGTGATTGCAGCATGCAATGGAGATGCTGTGGGTGTTGGAGCAACAATGCAATTGCCAGCAGATGTGAGAATTGCTACAACTAATTCAAGATTTGGCTTTGTTTTTGCTAAGAGAGGCATTGTTCCTGATGGTTGTGCTAGCTGGTTTTTACCAAAAATTGTGGGAATTCAAAATGCACTTGAACTTTGTTATTCGGGGGAGATTATAGATGCTCAAAAAGCTTCAAAAATTGGGTTAGTAAATTATTTAGTTGATGAAGATAAGTTACTGGATAAGGCTGTTGAAATATCTAATTTATTCTTTGATTCAAGTGCCCCTGTATCAGTTGCAATGACTCGACACATGCTGTGGTCACTATCGGCAGATGATAGTCCTGAAAATGCACATATTATTGAAAGTAAGTTAATTGATTCAAGAGGAGCTTCGGATGATGCAAAAGAGGGAGTAATGTCATTTTTAGAGAAAAGACAACCAGATTTTAAGAATAAGATTTCTTCTGATTTACCAAAAGATTTCCCATGGAGAAAATCAAGGTTTGATAAAGAATAAATATGATCTTTGAAAATTACAAACTTAAAAATATTACCCTTAGAAATAGAATTGTAATGGCACCTATGACCAGAAATCAGTCACCTGGAGGAATTCCTACACAGGAGGTGATTGCATATTATTCAAGGAGAGCAAAAGCAGAAGTTGGGTTGATTATTACAGAGGGAATTGAAGTAAGTCATAAAGCTTCAAGTGCATATCCAAATGTTCCTAGATTAGATAGCATTGAGGCTAAAGATGCTTGGAAAATGGTCGTAGAGGGAATTAAAAATAACAATGGGGCAGTTATTGCACAATTATGGCATTGTGGTGGTTTTAGAAAACTAGGTATGCAACCAAATCCTGAAGTACCTGGTTATACAGCCTCTGGACTAGTAAAACCTGGTAAAAAAGTAGCTCATGAGATGACTTTAAAAGATATCAAGGAAACAATTGATGCTTACGCATCAGATGCAAAGATATGTGAAGAGATTGGATTTGATGGAGTTGAGATACATGGAGCTCACGGTTATTTGATAGATAATTTTTTTTGGAGCGGTACAAATATTCGTGAAGATGAATATGGAGGCTCAATAGATAATCGCTCACAATTTGTTTCGGATATCATTAAGTCTGTTAGAGAAAATGTCGGTGAAAATTTTATTGTTGGCTTAAGATTTTCTCAATGGAAGCAACATGACTTTAAAGCTAAACTTGCATCTAATCCTGAAGAACTTAAAACGATACTTACATCGCCTGTAGAATCTGGTTTGGATTATTTACATTCAAGCATGAGAAGGTTCTGGGAAAGCGAATTTGAAGGCTCAAAGGAAAACCTTGCCTATTGGACTAAGAAAATAACAAAGATCCCAACAATTGGTGTTGGTAGTGTGGGACTGGATTCAGATTTTATTGATATGACTGCACCAGCAACACCAACAAGTATTGACAAAGCAATAGACGATATTACAAATTACAAATATGATCTTATAGCAGTTGGCAGAGCATTATTATCAGATCATGAATGGGTATTAAAGATGAAGGAAGGCAGAGTTAATGATGTTATTCCGTATACAAAAGACGCTTTACTAAATCTTTATTAATACCTGCTAATTACTAGACTTGCATTGGTTCCACCAAAGCCAAAAGAATTACTAAGAATATTATTAATTGATACATTCCTTGTTTCGGTAACAATATCAAGGCCCTCAGCATCATCACATAATGATTCAATGTTTATAGATGGCGCAATAAAGTTTTCATTAATCATCATTATTGAATATATGACTTCATGAGCACCTGTAGCTCCAAGTGAGTGTCCTGTCATTGATTTAGTTGAACTTATCATTGGTGTTTCAGAATTAAAAAGATTCTTGATTGCATTTATTTCTGCTACATCTCCAACAGGAGTACTTGTACCATGAGTATTAATGTAATCGATTTTTATTTTTGAATTATCAATTGCTCCTTGCATACATCTAGACGCACCTTCACCAGAAGGAGCTACCATGTCATAACCATCAGAATTTGCAAAATATCCTGAAAGTTTTGCTAAAATATTTGCGCCTCTTTTTTTTGCATGCTCCTCATCTTCTAAAATTATCATTCCAGCTCCACCTGAAATAACAAATCCATCTCTATTTGAATCGTATGGTCTTGATGCAATCGTTGGAGTTGAATTGAAGTTAGATGAAAGCGCTCCCATAGCATCAAACAAGCAAGATGAGCTCCAATGCTCGTCATCACTTCCACCAGCTATGACAACATCTTGTTGACCACTTTTAATTAAATCTGCAGCATGACCAATACAATGTGCACTGGTTGCACATGCTGAAGATATTGAATAATTTATTCCCTTTAATTTGAGTGCAGTTGCTACGATTGCAGATATAGAACTAGACATGCTTTTTGTTACACCATAAGGTCCAATTCTTTTAGGACCTTTCTCTCTTGCAATATCACCACTCTCTAACATCACTCTTGTAGAAGCACCTCCAGAACCTGCAACAATCCCAATTTTTGGTGAGTCAAGATGACTTTCATCAATTCCAGCCATTCTAAGGGCGTCCTTAGTTGCCAAGTAAGCATATCCTGCAGATTCACCCATAAATCTTAATAATTTCCTATCAATATGTTCTGAAAGATTAATATTGACAGATCCAGAGACACAACTTCTAAATCCCATTTCTGAATATTTCTCATTAAATACAATTCCTGATTTAGCATTTTGAAGATTAGCAAGTACTTCTGCATAGTCATTACCTATACAAGATTTAATACCTACACCTGTTATGACTACGTTTCTCATCAGAAATTACTTGGATCTTTAAATAAACCAACCTTTAATTTTTCAGCGCTATAGATTTTTTTATTATCAACAAACATTTCACCATCTGCTAAACCAACTATTGCACCTCTATTGATAACCCTTTTAATATCTAATTTATATACAACTTTTTTTGCTTTTGGAAGAACTTGTCCAAAGAACTTTACATTTTCAGCCCCAAGAGCTCTTCCAATTCCTGGCAAGCCAGTCCACAATAAGTAAAATCCAAGAAGTTGCCACATAGCGTCAAGACCTAGACATCCTGGCATAACAGGATCTTCTTTAAAATGATACTTAAAAAACCACAAATCAGGGTTTACGTTTAGCACAGCTTCAATTGAGCCTTTATTATAATTTCCTGAAAAATCATCAATATTAACTATTTCATCGAACATTAACATTAGGTCTGATGGCAATCGTCCATCACCTTCTTTTGTAAATAATTCTCCATTTGAACATGCAATTAGTTCTTCTTTGTTATAGGAACTTTTAGGATTAAACATTATTTATCTCTTTTAAGTGCTATATCGGCTAATTCTATCATTTCTTTTCTGATAAATAGGTCATTTATCTTATTAGCACAGTCGACTGTTTTGACATGATATTTTTCAGCAAGTTGCTGAGTTTTTTTAATTCCATTCAAATTTTGAACAAGAGTTTTTGCTTTTGATCGATTTAAGTTATTTTTTCCAAGAAGCTCAAATAAATTCTTTTTATCTCTAGTGTTACCATTTTTGTATGCATAAAAAAACGGATAAGTGACTTTGCCTTCCCTAAGATCTTGATATGATGGTTTTCCAATTTCTAGATCTGAAGAATAATCAAGCATATCATCACGGATTTGAAATAATATTCCTAGATTCTTAGCACACTCACTTACGTTGTCTACATAATTCCTATTTGAAGAGGAAAGCATTGCTCCTGTCCTAGCTGCAGCTTCAAAAAGCCTGCCTGTTTTAAAGTAACTAATTTTTTTTAGTTTATTTAAAGATATTTTGATGTTCCTAATTGCATCAAGTTGAATTAATTCTCCTTGAGAAATATCATTTGTTGCATTGGCAAGCTCTTCAAGAATATTCTTATTTCCGATTTCAACCATAAGAATAAATGCTTTTGAGTAAATATAGTCCCCAATTAAAACTCCATGCGAATTTGTCCAAACATTATTTATAGATTTGACTCCTCGTCTGACTGAAGAATTATCAACGACATCATCATGAACGAGTGTTGCTGTATGAAGAAGCTCTATTACAGATGCAAGTTTAAATCTGTCTTTGTGATTTTTAACAGATGAAGCAATAAGACTTAATCTTGCTCGCATTTTTTTACCACTTGATCTAAAAATATATTTGTATAAGCCTGAAATAGTTTTTTCCTTGCTTAGGTCTTTTTTTATATATTTTTCAACAACCTTTAATTCCTCTTTAATATTGATATTTTTCTTCATATTGCTTCATTTATCATACAAAATTCTGTTTAAGTATTGATAATTTCTTTATTAAAGCGTATATTTTGCGAGCTTTTTAGGATTATATTATGTATGCAGTTATAGAAACAGGCGGTAAACAGCATAAAGTTGAAAAGGGTATGATTTTATCAGTTGATCTTTTAAAAGATGAAGTTGGTAAAAAGATTACTTTTGATAACGTTTTATTGTACGTAGACGGTGATAATGTTGAGGTTGGGCAACCATACCTTGATAATGTAAAGGTAACTGCTGAAATAAAAGATACTGTGAAAGCTGATAAAATCTCTATTTTGCGCTTCAGAAGAAGAAAGCACAGTATGAGAAAAATAGGGCATCGAGCAAAGCATTCTCAGGTTGAAATTAAAAATATTAAATTAGAGAGTAAATAATGGCACATAAGAAAGCAGGTGGATCAAGTAAAAACGGAAGAGATTCCAACTCAAAAAGGCTTGGTGTAAAAAGATTTGGTGGTCAGTTGGTCAAAGCTGGCGAAATTCTTATTCGTCAAAGAGGCACAAATACTCATCCGGGCCTAAATGTTGGTATTGGTAAAGATGATACATTGTTCGCTAAATCTGCTGGCATTGTTCAATTTACTTACAAAGGCCCAAAAAAAAGAAAGACAGCAAACGTTATTCCTCAATAACAAAACAAAATGAATTTTATTGACGAGGCCTATCTCGAAATTAAGGCAGGAGATGGTGGTTCTGGAGCTTCAAGCTTTAGAAGAGAAAAATATATTCCATTTGGAGGTCCTGATGGCGGCGATGGCGGTAAAGGTGGAGATATTTTTTTTAAAGTAAATACTAATGTAAATACTCTAGTAGATTTTCAAAATAAAAAAATATTTAATGCAAAAAATGGTCAAAAGGGTGCTGGTAAAAATAAGTTTGGTGCCGCAGGAGATGATCTTTATATTGAGGTTCCTCTTGGTACAGTTGTCTACGATAACTCCACAGGTGAAGAGCTTATTGACTGTAATAAGAAGGACGCTGAGTATATTATTGCTAAAGGTGGTGATGGGGGTCTGGGGAATGCAAAATTTAAATCTAGTACCAACCAAGCACCAAGAAAATCTACTTCTGGATTTGAGGGTGAAAAGAGATCGATTAGATTAGAGTTAAAATCTTTGGCCGATGTTGGTTTGGTTGGCTTTCCAAATGCTGGTAAATCAACTTTTTTAAATAACGTATCATCAGCTAAACCAAAAATAGGTGACTATCCATTTACAACTTTAAGGCCTCATCTTGGAACAATAAAGGGAAATGAATCAAGCTACGTTATTGCAGATATTCCTGGACTAATAGAAGGGGCTTCTGAAGGTGCAGGGTTGGGAATTAAATTTCTTAAACATATTTCAAGAACTGGACTTTTATTAATTTTTGTTGATTTAAATTCTTCCGAGAGTCTTACACCTGTGCAACAAATTACTTTACTTAAGAATGAGTTAGATTCATTTAAGGATGATCTAACTCAAAAAGTTACATGGATTATTTGCAATAAAATTGATTTGATTCAAAAAGAACAATTAAGGTCAATCAAAGAACAAATTGAAAAAGATTTAAAAATTAAATCTAAAGAAATATTTTTTATTTCAGCTGCTACTGGAGAGGGTACAAAAGACCTATTGAAGAAATTAGAAACTGAAGTGGTAAATACTGAGAACGAATTAACTTAATTCTTTAATAGCTTTTGATAATCTACTTTTTGTTCGAGCTGCTGCATTTTTGTGTATTACATTTTTTGAAGCAGCTGTATCGATAACTTTTTGTGCTTTTTTATAGGATTCTGAAGCTTTTGCCTTATCTTTAGAATCAATATCGGCTCTCACAGCTTTTACTGCGGTTCTTACAACAGAGCGTTGTGCATGTCTGAGCTTATATCTGTTAGAGTTTTGTCTTGCTCTTTTAATTGCTTGTTTTGAATTAGCCATAATTTAGATGCGTAGTTTAATTATCTATAGACAATATGTCTATATTTATACGAATTATTATGAAAATGGTGGAGGCGGCGGGAATCGAACCCGCGTCCGTCAATCCTTCAGCCTAACTTCTACATGCATAGCTCATTCTATTATTTTTTAACTTTTATCACCCGAAGAGCAGGGCATAAAAGCTAGCTTGATTAAGTTTTACCAAACTATATCCAAGCAATATAGCTTGGCTAGACTGTGTGTTTAGCCGATGCTTCAAACCACAGTCAATTTTTGCATCGGTTAGCATTAAGCTGCTAAAGCGTAGTTGTCGTTATTTGCAACTATTTTTTTTGTAGTATGTTTTACAAGAATTACTACAATCTTGGCATGCGCTTCGGAGTCCGGTAGAAACGTCGAACCCTATTCGCCCCCATAAGGAAAAGCATTATACATGAATATTTTTTTTGATTCGATTAGGAGAATTTTTTTGAATTTTTAAGAATTCTTCCTTGATCTCTTTCCCAATCTCTTTTTTTGATATCCTCTCTTTGATCCCTATGCTTTTTGCCTTTACCCATGGCAATATCACATTTAATTAAATTATCTTTCCAGTAAATTTTTGTTAAAACACACGTAAGTCCTTTCTCACCCTTCAATCTTTCTATCTTTTCGATTTCTTTTCTATGAAGTAAAAGTTTTCTTGATTTAGTCAAATCTATATCTTCTTGTTTTAAAGATGCTGGACTATCAATTTTTACTCCAATAAGCCAAGCCTCACCTTTTTTGATATTTACATATGAATTTTTTACATCAACCTTAGACTGTCTAAGCGATTTTACTTCCCAACCCTCTAAGACAATTCCGGCTTGAAAACTTTCATCTAATTTATAGTTTCTAGAAGCATTTTTATTCTTTACAATTAAAGAAGGTTTTTCTTTAGGCATACTTTATTATGTATTCTAAAGAACTAAGTGCAATAACTTTAAAGAAATAAATTGAATATAACCAATATCAAATCTACTTATGGCTATGTTGGCTTTCTTCCATTTGCTACATTTTCCCTTATACCGTGGATTATTGGTGGAGAGGTCAGCAAGACCCTTATATATTTTCAATTAGGCTATGGCGCAATAATAATTACCTTTTTAGGCGGCTTTGCTTGGGGATGGAGAGATGATCAAAAAAATCAAAAATTAAACTTATCTATAGGAATTGGTTTTAGTTTATTGGGTTGTTTGATTCTACTTCTTACTTATCTAAAGCTTATTTTAATTTCTCTATTTTTGTCGATAATTAGTTTTTATCTGTTTTTCGTGTTTGAGAGATCTACAGAAGATTTCAATAAAAAAGATATTGATTATCAGAAATTCAGAAAAATTTTAACTTTACTAGTATGTATATCTTTTTTAATATCAATTGGTTATTGGATTAATCCATACAGCAACCCTTATTTATAATTATGGAAAAAAAACTAAAATCTCATGGAGCCTGGATTGGAAAATGGACATTTATACTTGCAGCTACAGGATCTGCTGTTGGTTTAGGAAACATATGGGGATTTCCATATAAAGCCGGAACGAATGGCGGTGGTGCCTTTGTACTAATCTACTTGCTATGTATCGTTATGATAGGAGTCCCAATCATGATTAGTGAAATCATTATTGGAAGGAGGGCTGGCAATAGTCCAATCAATGCAATGAAAAGAACTGCAATGCAATCAAACACTTCTTCACTGTGGAAACTTGTTGGATGGAGTGGAATTACAGCAGGAGTACTAATACTTTCTTTTTACAGTGTTATTGCTGGCATTTGTTTAAATTATATTTTTATTGCTGCATTACCCTCCGATGCTTTAAGTTCATCAGATCAGTTCGGTGCTGTTATAGCCTCACCATATAATCTTTTATTTTGGCATACAGTTTTTATGCTTTTAACTTTTTTGATTGTTTCTGCAGGTGTAAAAAATGGTATTGGAAGGATGGTAAAAATTTTAATGCCAATGTTAGGATTTTTATTAATCTTTATGGTCATATATGCAATGTTTAATGGAGCATTTATTAGGACATTGGAATTTTTATTTGCTCCAGACTTTTCAAATGTGACGGCTGAGACATTTTTGAGTGCAATGGGTCAAGCTTTTTTTAGCTTGAGTTTGGGAATGGGTTCAATTATGGCTTATGGAGCGTACATGCCCAAAGATCAAAAAGTAGTTCCAACTTCTTTTACCGTAGCATCTTTAGATACTTTGGTAGCTATGTTAGCGGGCTTAGCAATATTTCCAATTATTTTTGCTTTCAATTTAGAACCAAATAGCGGACCAGGGCTTGTTTTTGTATCAATGTTATCTGCATTTAACCAAATGCAATTTGGTCAAATAATTGGTGCTTTTTTCTTCATATTGTTGTCTATTGCAGCCTTAAGCTCTTCTATTTCATTGCTTGAGCCTGGTGTGGCTTACTTATCTGAAGAAGGTTTTTTATCAAGGAAATACTCTGCCTTAGCTATTTCTTTTTTCGCTTGGAGTTTAGGTATTGGAACCGCATTGAGTTTTAATGTTTTGTCTGAATTTAACCTCACTCCTGGCAGAAATTTTTTAGATTCAATGGATTTTATTGCTAATCAAATTTTGCTTCCTTTGGGCGGGATGATGATAGCAATATTTGTTGGTTGGTTTATGAAAAAAGAACTTATTACTAATGAAGTAGGTTATGTTAATCAAATTATTTATAAGCTTTGGAGATTTTTTATAAAATTCATAGCTCCAATAAGCGTTGCCTCAATATTTATTTCACAGATCCTTTAGAGTGCCCCGTAAAATTCATTTTTTAAAGTCAGTGACTGAAGACTTTTCAAAAGTTTACGGTCAAATCGCAAACTTTGAAAACTATTCTTCATATATACCTGGCTGCTCAAAGTCAGAGCTTATAGAAAAAAATGATCAATTTGAGATTGGCAAATTGGAATTTATTTTTTTGCTGAGGGATTACGAAATTAGATCAAAGAACATTTTGCAAGAAAATAAAATCATAATTGAACAAATTGAAGGCCCTTTTAATTCCTTTAAAGGAGTGTGGGATATTTCTAAAAAAGATAAATATGAAACTCTGATTGAATTCAGTGCAGAATTTGAACTTCCTATATTGTTGAATAATTTGCTGCCTGAGAAGGCAATTGACAGTTTTTGTGATATTTTGTTAGAAGCCTTTTTGAATCAGCTCTCAAAGGTTTAATTATTCCGATAGATCTTCAATAGTCCAATTATCTACGAGACCATCACTGTTAAAGTTTATAGATAATTTCATTTCATCCAAAAGCTCATCGCCTACCTGAATAGAGTAATAATAATCCCATCGATTTGAATGAAAAGGATCTTTAATTAAAGCTGTTCCAAATATGAACTGAACTTGCTCTTTAGTTAAACCTTCACTTAATTTGGACATATCATCTTCATCAAAAATATTTCCTTGCAAAATAGGGACCTTGTAAGGCGTCAATGATGTACAAGATGAAATTATTAATACTAAAAAGTAGGCAAAAAACTTATTTAAAAAACTTTTAATCAATATACTTTTCATAACAAAATTTGATTATACTTCTCTTATATTATCTCTTGTAATGCAAGAGCATAATATAATTTTGAAAACTGTACTATACTAAAGTTAAATGAACCAAACAAAAGAACTGAAAAAAGCAGGTCTTAAGGCTACATTGCCTAGAATAAAAATTATGGAAGTCTTAGAATCTACTGCTATTCAAGAAGAAGCACATTTTAGTGCTGAAGATATATATAAAGAACTTTTAAACAAAGGTGAAAATATTGGTCTTGCTTCTGTATACAGAGTCCTAACTCAATTTGAAGCTGCTGGAATAGTTAAAAAACATCACTTTGAAGGCAGTCATGCTGTTTATGAAGTAATAGAAGAAAATCATGAGCATATGGTTGATTTAGAAACTGGGAAGGTCTTAGAATTTCAGGATAATGAATTAATTGAAAGGCTAAACTCTATTGCCAAAGATGCTGGATATCAATTAGTTGATCATAATCTCGTGCTTCACGTTAAAAAATTAGATTAGTTAAAACCCCTTGAACTGATAATTAATATCCCAATATATGGTGGTATAGGGATATTTTATGAGTGAAAAAGATAAATCTGTTGAAGAAAATTCACTTGATGAAGAGCTTTCATTAAATGGATCTGAGGAAGATTCTGATGTTAGTGATGATTCTCAGGATGAAGTTGAAAATGTTGGTACACCAACATATGAGGAGCTTGTTGATAAAAAAGAGGAGCTCGAAGGACTATTACTTCGTGCTAATGCTGACCTTGATAATGCTTTAAAAAGAACATTAACAGAAGTTGAAAAAGCTCATAAATATGGAACTGAGAGACTACTCATGGAGCTTTTGCCCATAATAGATAATTTAGAGAATGCATTAAATAATTTGTCTGAGAATTCCTCAAAAGAGGACAAAGAAGGTATTGAATTAACTTTAAAATCTTTTGAATCAACTCTTGATAAATTCGGAATGGTACCTATCTATCCGGATAATGAGGAATTTAATCCAGAAAAACATGAGGCTGTTTCAATGGAGAAAGATAAAAACAAGAAAGATGGCTTTGTTGGAAATATTTTTCAAAGGGGCTGGGAACTGCACTCAAGAGTCTTAAGACCGGCAAGAGTGACTGTGATTAAAAATTAGAGGAAAAAGTATGTCAAAAATTATAGGAATTGATTTAGGAACAACTAACAGCTGTGTTGCTGTTGTTGAAGGCCAACAACAAAAAGTTATTGAAAATGCTGAGGGTGCAAGAACAACACCCTCTGTGATTGCATATACAGATAGCGATGAAGTTCTTGTTGGACTGCCAGCTAAAAGACAAGCTGTTACTAATCCTGAAAACACCTTGTATGCAATCAAAAGATTAATAGGTAGAACATTCGATGATGAAGTTGTTAGTAAAGATGCTGACATGGTTCCCTATAAAATTGTTAAAGCAGATAATGGTGATGCTTGGGTTGAAGCATCAAAAAAACAATTAGCCCCACCACAGGTTGCTGCAGAAGTTCTAAAAAAGATGAAGAAAACTGCTGAAGATTATCTCGGGCATGAAGTAAAAGAAGCAGTAATTACCGTACCAGCTTATTTTAACGATTCACAAAGACAGGCAACGAAAGATGCAGGTAAAATTGCAGGCTTAGATGTTAAAAGAATTATCAATGAACCTACTGCAGCTGCGCTTGCGTATGGTCTTGATAAAGGCAAGGGAGATTCAACGGTAGCAGTATATGATCTTGGAGGAGGAACTTTTGATATATCTATTATTGAAATATCTGACGTTGATGGAGAACATCAATTTGAAGTTTTATCTACAAATGGAGACACTTTCCTGGGCGGTGAAGATTTCGATTTAAGATTGATTGACTATTTTGTTGATAAATTTAAAGAGGAATCTGGATTTGATTTGAAAAGTGATCCTCTTGCGCTTCAAAGATTAAAAGAAGCTGCTGAAAAGGCCAAAATTGAACTATCTTCATCTGAGCAAACAGAAGTTAATTTGCCGTATATAACTGCTGATAGTTCTGGGCCAAAACATTTTGTCCACAAGATTACTAGAGCTAAATTAGAGTCTCTTGTAGAGGATTTGGTCGATAAAAGCCTTGAGCCTCTAAAACTTGCACTCAAGGATGCAAAAATATCAAAGGGAGACATAAATGAGATTTTGCTCGTTGGTGGACAAACAAGGATGCCACTTGTTCAAAAGAAAGTTGCAGATTTTTTCGGTAAAGATCCTAGAAAAGATTTAAATCCTGATGAAGCAGTAGCTGTTGGCGCTGCTATTCAAGGTTCAGTTTTATCTGGAGATACAACTGATGTATTGCTTTTAGATGTTACTCCATTAACACTTGGTATTGAAACTCTAGGTGGAGTAGCTACCCCACTAATTGAAAAAAACACTACTATTCCTACTCAAAAATCTCAAATATTTTCGACAGCCGAAGATAACCAAACTGCCGTAACAGTTCATGTTATTCAAGGAGAGAGAACTCAGGCTGCTCAGAATAAATCTTTAGGCCAATTCAATCTTACTGACATACCTGCGGCAGCAAGAGGAGTTCCACAAATCGAAGTTTCATTTGATCTTGATGCAAACGGAATTTTGAATGTTTCAGCAAAAGATAAGAATACTGGGAAAGAACAATCAATTGTTATTAAAGCATCTAGCGGATTATCAGACGAAGATATAGAAAAGATGGTGAAAGATGCTGAGGCAAATGCTGAAGATGATAAGAAATTTGAAGAATTAGTAAAAACTAAAAATAATGCCGATATGTTGGTTCATGCCACAAGAAAAACTATTGAGGAATCAGAGGATAAGCTTGAAGATGAAGAAAAGAATCAAGTAGAGGAGGCGCTCAAAGGATTAGAGGAAGCAATATCATCTGAAGATATCGAAGCAATTGAGTCTGCGACAAAAAATCTAAATGATGTTCTAACACCACTAACTCAAAAACTATATAAACAGGAAAGCGCGGAAGGACAATCTGATACTAATACAGATGAAGTCGATTCCTCTGAAAATACTGTAGATGCTGAATTTGAGGAAGTAAAAGAAGAAGAAAAGTAAAGATTTATCATGTCTAAGAGAGACTATTATGAAACTCTTGAAGTCTCTCGTGATGCTTCACCAAATGAATTAAAAAAGGCCTTCAAAAAGAAGGCTATGAAATATCATCCAGATAGAAATCCAGATAATCCAGAAGCAGCAGAAAAATTTAAAGAAGCTGCTGAAGCCTATGATGTGCTATCAGATTCTCAAAAAAAATCTGCCTATGATCAATTTGGACATTCTGGTGTTGAAGGTATGGGAGGTGGAGGACCAAACTTTAATGATATAAACATCAATGATATTTTTGGTGATATTTTTGGAGATGTATTTGGCACCAGATCACAATCTAGAAGACAAAGAAGAGGATCAGATCTTCAATATAATCTTGATCTGACACTTAAAGAAGCTGTCCTAGGTGTACAAAAAAAAATAAAAATACCTTCTCATAGAGAGTGCCCAGATTGTAATGGAAGTGGAGCAGCAAAGGGAACTAGTCCGGTAACATGTATGAACTGCAATGGAACTGGTCAAGTAAGGATGCAACAAGGTTTCTTTTCTGTTCAACAAACTTGCTCTGTCTGCTCAGGTACAGGACAGGTTATAAAAGATAAGTGTAGAACTTGTAATGGCGTCGGCGCGATTAAAGAAAATAAGACTTTATCAGTAAATATTCCTTCAGGAGTAGATAATGGTGATAAGGTAAGACTTTCAGGCGAAGGCGAGTGGGCCAAAGGAGGACAATCAGGAGATCTTTATGTTGCCATTAGAGTTAACAACGATCCAATTTTTGAAAGAGATGGAAGGCATTTGTACATAGAAGCTCCAATACCATTTGAAATTTCTGTAACTGGAGGCTCTATCAAGATACCAACACTAGAGAAATCGATCTCATTAAAAATCCCAGCAAACACTCAAACAGGAAAAGTTTTTAGAATTAAAGGAAAGGGAGCCTCGGTGGTCAGAGATAGAAGAAGAGGCGATATATTATGTAGAGTCGTTGTTGAGACACCTTCAAACTTAAATAAAGATCAAATGAAGCTTTTAAATCAATTGAGCGCATCCTTAGATAAATCAAAGAACTATCCTGGTATAGACACCTTCTTAAAAGCAATTTCTAAGATCAAAAATGATTGAATTATATATAAATGGAAGTTCTGGAAGGATGGGCACAACTATAAATGATTTAGTTAATGCAAATGATGAATTTAAAGTTACTGATAATTTAACCTCTGCAGACGTAGTTATAGACTTTTCTCATCCCTCGTCCACTAAAAAAATTATAAATAGTTGTTTAAAACATAATATTCCTATGGTCATTGGAACTACAGGGTTAAATAAAGATGTATTGGAGAATGTAGATATTGCTTCTAAAACATTGCCCATAGTTCTCGCGGCAAATATGAGTATCGGTGTCTATCAATTAAAAGATTCTTTAAAAAACTTTATAAAAAAAAATAAAAACAGAGTTAATTGTTCTATTGAAGAAACTCATCATTTAAAGAAGCTAGATAAACCATCAGGTACTGCAATCGAAATTGAAAATTTTATTAAAGATGAAGATACACTCAATCTAATTAGCTTATCTAAAACTGTTTCTCACAGAAAAGACGATATAAGTGGAATACATAAAGTTATCTTTACTGATAATGATGTTACATATACTTTTACGCATAAAGCAATCTCTAGGGATATTTTTGGGAATGGAGCTCTATATTGTGCTAAGAAAGTAATTAAGCTTCAACCGGATTTATATACTTTTGAGAATATTATTAATTAGATCAAAGCTTTAAATGTTAATAATTTTTCTATAGAATACACAAACTTTAATCACGAAGATTCTATTTTTTGTAAAGTGGGGTGCTTTTAAAGTTTGCTTTACTAAGAATCGAAGAATAACCCCAAAGGAGATATAAATTGAGTATAGTATCAATAAAAGACCTGCTTCAAGCAGGCGTTCATTTCGGTCATCAACAAAGATTCTGGAATCCAAAAATGGATGAGTATATTTTTGATACCAGAAAACAAATAAGTATTATTAACCTTGAGATTACTCAAGAACATTTGAGTGCAGCTGCATCCAAAGTTGAGAATATATGCTCAAAAGGTAATAAAATTTTATTTGTAGGTACAAAAAGGTCTGCAAGCAAGACAATTAAGGAAGAGGCATCTCAAATTGGATTACCTTATATTGATAAAAGATGGTTGGGTGGAACTCTTACAAACTGGAAAACAATTAGAGGCTCTGTTAGAAGACTAATAGATATTGAAGAAATGATTTCTTCAGGAAGAATTGAAAAGTTAATTAAAAAGGAAGCAGTAGAAATTCAAAAAGAATTTACAAAATTAAAGGCTAGCGTTGGCGGTATAAAAGATATGAAAGGTTTGCCTGATGCAATTTTCGTTGTTGATGTAAAGTATGAAAAGATTGCAGTGCTTGAGGCAAAAAAAATGGGTATTCCAGTTATTGGAATAGTTGATACAAACTCTGACCCAGATGGTATTGATACTGTTATCCCCGCAAACGATGACGCAATAAGATCAATTAGGCTAATCACAAAAGTTATTGCAGATGCCTGCGCTAGAGGTATTGAGTCTGCAAAGGGATTTGCTCCTAAATCGGATACACCAGTTATTCAAAAAGTTAAAAAAGATGATCCTGAATTAACAATTGAAGATAATCAAGAAGAAGTTGCAGATGTTTTAAGTACCGATGATAAAGCTAAACAAGAAGTTAAAGCTGGTAAGGAATCAACTGAGGCTGTTCAAGAACTTTTAGATGATACTCCACCTGAAGATACTAATGAAGAGGACAAGTAAAAGTGGAAATTAAAGCATCACAAGTAAAAGAGTTAAGAGATATGACTGGTGTAGCAATGATGGACTGCAAAAAAGCACTTGTTGAATGTGAGGGCGATATAGAAAAAGCTCTTGATCTTTTACGATCAAATAGTGCGCTTAAGGCAGAAAAAAAATCTTCAAGAGTTGCAGCAGATGGAATTTTAGTCGTATCTGTAAATGAAGATTATGCAACCTTGGTAGAGTTAAATTCAGAAACAGATTTCGCTGCAAAAGATGCAAACTTTTTATCTTTTGGTGAAAAGGTAAAAGAATATATTTCAAAAAATAAAATCTTTGAAACTACGGCTCTTAAAGAGTCCACATTAGAAGATGACAGAAAAGCATTAGTTCAAACCATTGGCG